>NZ_FQZY01000016.1 GCF_900142165.1 Hespellia stercorisuis DSM 15480 | reverse complement strand
CTCATGATTGAAATTTTCTTCCATTTCTCTCATTGTATGCTGTCCGCAGATATTTTTGAGAATCGCCATATACCCAAGATCAGTCTGCGAATACGTGATGTAACTTGAATCTCTTGGATCGTTCATTTCCGAGATCCATTGTTGTAAATAATGAAAGAAATGATTTGTAACCATCATAAAATCAACTATTCCACGGTCCTGTTTCTTTCGTTCACGTTTTTCTTTCTTTGTCATTCGTAAAAACCTCCTGTGCGAAAAATTTGTTACTTATATTTTACCGCACAAGAGGTACTCCTGCTTAGATTCTGGTTATTTTATTGCGAAAAGTTTTTATTCCTCAACGCTGGAACAGGAGCCTTATAAATCTTTTCAAAAAATACGAAAAAACAAAAACTCAGTCAAGCCCTGCCACATATTATAAACTGTAAATAAAGAAATCTTTATGGAGGATTTTAACATGAGTGAATTAAGTGCAACAAACTGTGACTGTGGATGCGGATGTAGTTCAGGCGGACTCTTCGGCGGTGGCTCTTCATGTCTTTGGATCATTATTCTGCTCTTCTGCTGTGGCGGTTGTGGCAATGGCGGATGCGGTTCGAGAGGTGGAGATTGTGGCTGTGGATCAGACAACAACTGTCTCTGGATCATCCTTCTTCTGCTCTGCTGCGGTGACTCATTCGGCGGCGGATGTGGCTGTTAGTTTTCTACAAAAAAGATGCAGCAAACCTGCTGCATCTTTTTTTGATATATAAAGAAAACAGAATATGAAGAATGTCTTCGCGGATTCCCATTCTTGCAGAACGTCTTCCGTTACCGCCTCTCCCTCTTCTCTTTCCCACCTCGTTTTGTATTCTTTGTATTTTTCTGTTCCTCCTCCTTTAAGCGTTTCTTCAGCATACACTCTTCATCAATCTCGTACACGGCATTCCCATCTATGATTAATCTCTTCACATATACTCATCTCTTTTCTTTTATCCTACTATATTATATGCCGACAAAAATAAAAAGTCATCGAATCTCATTCCTGCATTTCATGTTTTCGCAAAAATCAATCATTTTTCCCGCTGAAGATGCATATATATTTACAACGTTATCCTTGAGAGGAACTTATGGCTGAGGAATATAAAAGACTCATGGCGCCCTTTGACCATCTGGTCGTTTCTTCTGACCTTCAAATGATAAAACTCCTTCTCCCCTTTCTTCCGCTGACAAACCAACGGGGAATCGCTGTGGCCATCAAGTTCTTCGAGTTAGAGCACACCATGCAGTTATACTCTGACAAAAAAGCAGTCATGCAGATTCAGAGCCTTGGGTCCCCCAAAAAGTCTTTCACAGATATGCTGGAACAGATCCGCCCCTATCTGGACCCCGGGCAGAGCCATTCCATCGATTCGATCATGAGTATGCTCCAGACCATGGAGCTATTTAAAAATTTTGATGGAGCGGATATGGATTTTGGCAATTTCCCGGACTTTTCAAATTTCTCGGATTTGTTCCAGACATTCGGGGAAGGTTCCGGAGATGAAAATCATGAACAGAAAGGAGATGATGCTGACGATGAATGAATGGCTGAACCATCCCACACTGAAGGATATGGATCCCATCAAAGTAGAACTGATCAAAATGGCAGCAAAACAGGCGGACGGCAAGTCCGGCAAAGAGCTCGCACCCATCATGATGTCACTGATTGGAAATGCAAACAAACAGAAGATACATTTTACAGGAGACGAAATAGACTTGATCTTTTCTGTCTTAAAAGAAGGGAAATCAAAAAAAGAACAGGCTGAAATTGACAAAACAATCCAGCTCGTTCACTCTTTCTTCCGGAAGAAGGCCTAAAACCCTTCTTCCTTTCTTGTCAGACGCATCTGACGTCTCTTCTGCGCAGACTCCCATTCTGCCTTTTCATTCTCCGTCTCGATAATCAGACGCGGCACCTCCGTGGGTCTGTCGTTTTCGTCCAGCGCAACCATGGTGAAAAAGGCTCTGTTGATCGGCCTTCTCATCCCCTCTAGATCCTCGCGGTACGTATCCACCCTTATCTCCATGGAGGTTCTGCCAACAAACGTCACTTTCCCGATAATGACGACCATGTCATTCGCATAAGCGCCCTGCAGGAATTTCAGATTATCTACCGACGCCGTTATCACATTCATGTGGGTGTGCCTCTTGGCAACCAGACCGGCCACCTCGTCCAGCCACTGCATGAGTGTGCCTCCGAAGAGCCGTCCCGCACTGTTTAAATGAGTTGGCCGGATCATGTGGATGGTCTCTGTCATGGAATCTACTACTTTTCGTTCTGTCATAATTGATTTACTCCCTGTTTTTTTAATTTTATATAAGTAACACGGGTATTAACTGTCTGCCGTCAGGTGCTCTGCGCCCCCTGAAAGCATTCTTTTATTGTCTTCCCGGCATTTTTCATGTATAGTGTTCATGTAAAGTGAATGATTTGTTTCACTAATTGTACTAAGGATATCCACCGCAGGTGGGCGGAACCTTAGTGCCTGCGCAGATGCCGCGAACGAGATCCGTTTCGATGCATCTGCTCCATCTATTATCCATAGCAAACTGGATCGTACCTCCCCACCGTACCTCCAGTACACAGCGTGTCATAGTCTGACACAGAACAGGAGTATCAAATGAGAAATATCAAACTTACCATAGAATATGACGGCAGCCGCTATCAGGGCTGGCAGCGCATGGGAAAAGGCGAATCTGCCAACACAGTCTCCAACAAGATCACCGAGGTCCTGCAGAAGATGACCGGCGAGGTTCCTGAACTTTTCTGCGGCTGTCGTACAGAGGTCGGCGTTCACGCTCATGCCCAGACTGCAAGCTTCAAGACTTCCTCGCAGATCACACCAATCGAGATCAAACATTATCTGAACCGGTATCTTCCGATGGATATCGCCGTTTTAGAGGTCACCGATGAGCAGGAGCGTTTTCATGCCGCACTGAACGCAAGAGGCTGTACCTACATGTACCGCATCCTCACCTCGGATGTCCCGAGCGTATTTGAGCGGAAATATACCTACTATGCATTCAAAAAACCAGACACCGAAGCCATGAAAAAGGCAGCCCTCCTCCTGGTCGGAAAACACGATTTCAAAAACTTCACCACCGCAAAGCGGAGCAAATCCACTAAGCGTGAGATCTACGACATCGACATCTACGAGGATTTCGGTGAAACCCAGATCACCATACATGCCAGCGATTTTCTCCACAACATGGCGCGGCTGATCATCGGAACACTGCTCGATATCGGCGCCGGAAACCGCAAGGCCGACACCATCGATTCCATCTTTCTGGGATCTGAGCAGCCTGCAGAAGCCTGCGACCCCAAGGGTCTGTTTCTGGAAAAAATCGACTATTAATCTCTTGCGGGTGACTCTGTTCCGATTTTCCAAAACCGCAGGTTTATCCCTCGATGATCTTCACGAAAAACTTGCGGTTTCTCGGTCCGTCGAACTCGCAGAAATACAAATCCTGCCACATTCCGAGTATCAGCTCACCATCATGTATGATCAGCGTCTGTGATGGGCCAAATGCCGTAGTCTTCATATGCGCATGAGAATTTCCCTCCGCATGACGGTAATGTTCGGAGTGTGTGGGAAACACGCTCTCATATCCAAGAAGCATGTCATGTACCACATCCGGATCTGCATTCTCATTGATGGTAAATCCCGCCGTCGTGTGTGGAGAATAAACGACAACGATTCCGCTGCGGACCCCGCTCTTGATAATATCCTCCCGGACCATATCCGTGACCTTTGACATCTGCTGCGAACTCTTTGTTGCAATGTGGTGATCGAAAAGATACATAATTCTCCTCCTTATTTTTCCAGATATTTTAACAGGTTCTCATATTCCTTCTCCATGAGCTGATAGCCATGGTTATAGAAATCAGTCAGTACTTGTGTATCCTTCTCCAGTCTGGATACTGTCGGCAGCACCGGGCGGAGCACAAAGATTCGTCCCGCCTGCTCCAGTTCTTTCACACGCTTTATTTCCTGATTATACATATAATTTCTTCTGATCAGGGTGTGTACAAATCGCGGATACGACTTGTACGCCCTGCGATACAGTCTGACGACCGGTTCCGCCGGCCGTTTTTTTCTATATCCCGCATTTCTCGTCAGAATCACTACCGTCTTTTCGTTGCCCGTCTCCAGTGCTTTCTCAATTGGGATGGAATCCGCGATTCCGCCGTCCAGATAGGGAACTCCATCGATATTCACCATCGGACACGCCAGCGGCATGCTGCAGGAGGCACGACAGATTTTCATAAATTTTTCCCGGTCTGACCGTTCATCCATATACTCTGCCTTCCCGGTAATACAGTTTGTCGCCACCATCCTGCAGTCTATCTCCGAATTGAAATAGGTGTCATAATCAAACGGAATCAGGTCATTGGGATATGTATTGAAAATCATATCCATATTCATAATACTCTTTTCTTTTATGGATTTTCTGATTCCATAATAATAGTTTAACTCCTTCTCCTTGTGGATCATACAGTCTCTTGTTCTTCCAATCTGTCTGGAAACATAGCTCACTGCATTGCACGATCCCGCAGAAACACCGATCACATGTGACAGATACAGTCCCTTTTCCATGATATAATCCAAGGCCCCTGCTGTAAAAACGCCCCTTGTTGCACCACCTTCTAAAACCAACGTTGCCTTTTCCATATGTAATTCCTCACTTTCTGGCTTCTATTATATACTGTTTTTATTTTTTAGAAAACCGGGAAATGAATTTTTCTCTTAATTTCTTGCTATTGTACTGTTTGCATGGTAATATAAACAATGGAAAATCAGATTATGACCGCCTGAATGCAGCATCTGCCGGGACGTCATGAATACGTGGTAAAACGGGGGTTCGCGTCCGCTTTGCCGCCAGTGAAAGTAAGGAGAATAGAAACATGATTAGTGCAAGTAACGTCACGCTTCGTGTCGGGAAAAAAGCCCTGTTCGAGGATGTGAACATTAAATTTACAGAAGGAAACTGTTACGGTATGATTGGTGCCAACGGTGCCGGAAAATCTACTTTTTTGAAGATCTTATCCGGGAATCTGGAGCCCACCAACGGTGAAGTTATCATTACACCCGGAGAGCGTCTTTCATTCCTGCAGCAGGATCATTACAAATACGACGAATACCTGGTGTTGGATACGGTTATCATGGGCAATGCCAGACTCTATGAGATCATGAAAGAAAAAGAAGCCATCTACGCCAAAGAAGACTTCACCGATGAAGATGGTATGAAAGCCAGCGAGCTGGAGGGTGAATTTGCCACCATGAACGGATGGGAGGCGGAATCAGATGCCGCAACACTTCTGAACGGTCTCGGAATCGACACGGACCTCCACTACAAATATCTGAAGGATCTGACCGGTGCCGAAAAGGTAAAGGTACTCCTGGCGCAGGCACTCTTCGGTAATCCGGATATTCTGCTCCTCGATGAGCCGACCAACCATTTGGATCTGGATGCGATTGCATGGTTGGAGGAATTTTTGATCAACTTTGAGAACACGGTTATCGTGGTATCCCATGACCGTTATTTCCTCAATAAAGTCTGTACACAGATTGCAGATATCGACTATGGCAAGATTTCCCTGTTTGCCGGCAACTATGACTTCTGGTATGAATCCAGCCAGCTGATTGTACGACAGATGAAGGAAGCCAACAAAAAGAAGGAAGACAAAATCAAAGAACTGCAGGACTTCATCTCCCGCTTCTCCGCAAATGCTTCCAAATCCAAACAGGCAACCTCACGTAAAAAAGCGCTGGAGAAGATCGAGCTCGATGACATCCGTCCTTCCAGCCGTAAATACCCATACATCGACTTCCGTCCGGACCGCGAGATCGGTAACGAAGTCCTTTCCGTGGAAGGTCTCTCCAAAACCATCGATGGTGTCAAAATTCTGGATAATCTGGAATTTACGATCAACCGCGAGGATAAAGTCGCATTCGTCGGCGGTAATGAGCTGGCGAAAACCGTGCTCTTCAAGATTCTGAGCGGCGAGATGGAGCCGGACGCGGGAACCTACAAGTGGGGAATCACCACAACACAAGCTTATTTCCCGAAGGATTTCGGCGGAGAATTTGACAATGATTACACCATCACAGAATGGCTGACCCAGTTCTCCGAGAACAAGGATGTCACCTATGTGCGTGGTTTCCTGGGCCGTATGCTCTTTGCCGGTGAGGACGGTGTCAAACGTCTCAAGGTATTATCCGGAGGCGAGAAGGTCAGATGTCTGTTATCCAAGATGATGATCTCCGGTGCAAACGTCCTGATTCTTGATGAGCCAACCAACCACCTTGACATGGAATCCATTACCGCATTAAACAACGGTATGATTAAATTCCCAGGTGTCCTGCTCTTCTCTTCACGAGATCATCAGATTGTTCAGACAACTGCAAACCGTATCATGGAGATTGTTCCGGGCGGAAAACTGATCGATAAGATCACCACCTACGACGAGTATCTTGAGAGTGATGAGATGGCAAGAAAACGCCAGACCTACACCATGGACGAAGTAGACAACTAAAGAGATCCCCGCATTGTCAGATGCAGGGAACCATCAATTGGGGACGTACAAATGCTGCTGCATTTGTACGTCCCCAATCAAAAATCTATCCCCGAAAAAAACAAAAAGGAGTATTCTTATGGAAAAAATTACAAGTTTCACCATTGATCACATTAAGCTGGTACCCGGAGTCTATGTTTCCAGAAAAGATCCGGTCGGAAACACAACGGTCACGACCTTTGACATCCGCATGACCAGCCCGAACGATGAACCAGTCATGAATACGGCAGAGACGCACACCATCGAGCATCTAGCCGCCACATTTCTTCGCAATCACAGTCGATTTGGCTCTCAGATCCTGTATTTCGGCCCAATGGGCTGTCGTACCGGCTTTTATCTGCTTTTGACCGGAGACTATGAATCCAGAGATATCGTCGATCTGTTAAAGGAAATGTTTCATTTTATCGCGGATTTTTCGGGAGACGTCCCTGGTGCTGCAGCGAAAGACTGTGGAAATTATCTGGATATGAATCTTCCTATGGCCAGATTCCTCGCCAGAAAGTTCTTAAAAGAAGTTCTGGATAATATCACCGACAAGCAGTTCTATTATCCAGAATAAAATAACACAAATGATCACTCACATTTTAAGAGTACATTTTTCACAAAATCAAAAGTCTTTGCTTCGCCCTGGTCCGCCAGCATGCGAAGCAGACTTTCCAGTAAATCTTCTGTCTTCTCATGCATCAGATAATGGCCCTTTCCTTTCATGAAATAATCCAGCGGAGCATCGTCTGTATACGCGCTCCCCATATAGATCTTACAGGCCGCGATACGGTCCAAAAACATCTCCACCACATAACAGACCGGCATCTCCATCCCGACCATCTTTCCGTCCCCGTCCGTTCCGTAATCAATCCAGTATTCATAATGGTGCTTGTTGCGCCCCTTATGATGCAGCCATGCCGAAGAATACCCGATCACTTCCCGCTCTGCATTATTCGGACTCCTCGTCCCCTGATAATATCTGCACCCCACACTGAACTCTGTCCAGGTATACTTGGATAAATCATGAAGGAGTCCCTGCTTATAAAGTCCCACCTGAAAGCACTCCTTCATCACCAGCAGTTTATGTCTTGTAATTGTATGAAAATGCTGCAATACATTCATAGATTTCAACTCTCTTACCTTCCTATTAACAGCACGATCGTGCGTTCCTTTACTTCCAGTTCCTTCTGGTTTTTCAGCAGCTTCGGTTTCTCGAATACGCCCTGCGTTGTCTCTGTAACCTGATACCACTTTCGTTTCCGGCTCAGTGTGGGCAGTGCAAAGGAGTGCTTGAGCCAATGCATATTATAGGCCACAAAGCAGTCATCATCTTTCACATCTTCCCCCGAATAAAGAATCCCCAGCTGTCTGCTCGAGATCTCGGACGGTATCTGCCACGCATTCTCACCATGGTATGATACGTCCGGAATCCCACAGGAAATGGTATCCAGCCCCAAAAGTGCTGACTCCCTGTGCAGGACAGGATGTTCTTTTCTAAGTGCAATCAATGCCTTTACATACTGAAACAGCTCCGGGTTCCGCTTCAGTCTGCTCCAGTTCAGCCAGGCTGTCGGATTATCCTGACAATACACGTTGTTGTTGCCCTTCTGTGTGTTGGAGAACTCGTCTCCCGCCAGAATACAAGGAGTTCCCTGCGCCATCAGCAAAAGAAAAAATGCGTTCTTCACCTGATTTCTGCGAAGCTCCAGAATGCCTTTTCTGCGGGTAACACCCTCTGCACCGCAATTCCAGCTGTAATTGTAATCCGGGCCATCCTGATTTTTTTCTCCGTTCAGTTCATTGTGTTTCCCGTCATAAGACACCAGATCTTCCAGTGTGAAACCGGTGTGCGTCGTTATATAATTAAAGTTCCCATCATCCTTTGTGTTGTGCCGGAGCGCCCAGACTGCTCCCATAACGGTCCCCTCATCGCTCTTTAAAAATCTGCGCATTGCATTCTGAAATCCATCGTCCTTTGTCATGATCTTGGTCCGCTTCAAAAGCGGATTCTGTCTGATACTCTCCATCGGAACGTTGTACGGATTCAGAATAAATCCATCCACATGATACTCTATTACATAATGCTGAAGACAGGCTTCCACCATCTGCCCGTGAGTACCCTGGTCAAAGGGCAGGTCCAAGATCACCTCTATCCCCTCGCTGTGGCAGGCCTTGATCATATCCTTCAATTCCCGGACCGGATCACCGGTCGCACTGTAGGATGCTTTCGGTGCAAAATAATACGCCGATCCGTAGCCCCAGTAGTTTACATAATTCTTTTGATAGTCCTCAAATTCATAGACTGGCATACAGTGAATCTGATTGATTCCCAGCTCCTTCAAATAAGAAATCTTCTCGACAACTCCCAAAAACGTGCCTTTGTGTTTCACTCCCGAGGAGCTGTGCTTTGTAAATCCCCTCACATGAAGTGAATACGCCACGATCTCACTATAGGGAAGCTGCAGCGGCCGATCCCCCTCCCACTCATAGGACTCTGCGCCGACCACTCCGCGGAGTTCCTCGCCAGGCTGTGCGCCAAAGCTGCCCTTCCCGGCGATCGCCCTGGCATAAGGATCCACAACAAGCTTCTCTCCCATTTTATATTGATATGAGACGATCTGTTCATCCCAGTCTGACAGTTCCAGAAAGCGCACCATGCCAATTCCGTTTTTTTCGGGCATTTCGTAGGATTGGAATGGAGTACTCTCATTCTGTTTGTACAGCAGCAGCTCGCACGCCTCTCCCTGCACTGCCTCCACTGCAAAATTAACACGTTTCTCCCTTTTTGAAACACCTAACGGAGTTGGATATCCTTGCGCTCTTTTCATGATTATGTCCTTTCTCTACTGCCAGCCATCTGTTCCGTATAACTCCACATTATCCTTATCGATAAAAAAAGTCTCCTCATAAGTCGTCTTTTCAAATGGTTCTCCATTTATTACTGCCAGTGCTACATTTACTGCAGTCTGTCCCACGTTCACCGGGGACTGTGCCCCTGTTCCGGCACAAGAGGTATCGGATTTCACAAGTTCCTTTTTCAGATCCGGTGAACCATCCACACCGTAGATCAAAATCCCCCGGCGATTCGCCTCTCGAACGGAAACCAGTGCTCCGATAGCCGTCTGATCGTTACCGCACATAATGGCGTCAATGTCATCGTATTTCTCAAGCAGCCTTTTTGTCGCATCCATCGATTCCTGCAGATCTCCCTGCGTATCTTCTCTCGCAATCACCTCGAACCCTTTGTTGGCAATCGCCTCCTCAAATCCGGTGATCCGATCATTGATCGAGTTCATTGTCGGGCACTCCAGAACAATGATTTTTCCGCCCTCCGGATATTCTTCAACCAGATTCGCCCCGCATACATACCCCGCATTCTTGTTATCGGATCCGACATATGCATCCACCAGATCGATTTCTTTCACCTCTGTGTCGATATTAATAATCGGAATCCCTGCCTCTTTTAATTTTTCGAGACCAGGTGTGACCCCCTCCCAGTCGACCGGGCAGAGGAAAACCGCATCCACCCGCTTCTCAATGAATGTGTCTATCTGTTTCAGCTGTGTCTCCTCGCTCAGAGCGGCATCGAATGAAATCAGCCGATCCCCCTTCTCTTCCAGTTCCGTCTGGATTGCCAGCTGTAATGCCTGGAAATATGGGTTTGACATATCAATGCATGTATAACCAAATGTGAGGCTCACATCCTCCGACTCCTCTTCATCATCCTTTTCCTCGACAACTGCATTGTCCTCCGAAGTGCCTACATTCTTTTTACAGCCGCACAAAATGGAGCTCACAAGCATAGCCATAACAAATATGCTCAATAGCCTTTTTTTCATAAAAACCTCCGTTTTATTCGTTCGTACATAATACCACTACTTTATTCTACCTTGTTTTGAGGTATTGTCAATAGATTCACTTTGTTTTTCTCTTGCAATTCTGCCACATATTTGATAGAGTTAAAGAAATACATGAGAAAAGGAGAAAAATTATGAGCGAACAAGAAGCAATTACGGTTACACTCACCTTAGACAACGATGAAGAATTAGAATGTGCCGTTCTTACCATCTACGAGGCTGGCGAGCACGAATATATTGCACTTTTACCACTGGATAAAGATGGGGAGGAGAACCAGTCCGGAGAAGTTTACATCTACCGCTATTCAGAGAGCACTCCGGGCGAGCCCGATCTGGAAAATATCGAGGACGATGACGAGTACGAACTGGCGGCAGACAAGTTTGACGAATGGCTGGATGCACAGGAATATGACGAGTTAGAAGAATCAGACACCGACAAATAATTCATCTACAAAACGGGAAGGATTACAATCCTTTCCGTTTTTATTTTTTGTGTAAGAGATGATCAGTTTTTCTTTTGCCCTGGTCATCGCAACGTAGAACAGTCTTCGCTCCTCCTCGATTTCTTCCGGCAGGACCGCCTTTTTATGGGGAATACTCCCCTCGTTCGCACAAATCACGAACACCGTGTCAAACTCCAGTCCCTTCGCACCGTGCATTGTCATCAGATGGATTCCCCGCTGGGCTTCCTGCCTGTTTTTGGCCTTGCTCTGAAGCGCTGCCTTGTAATCCTCCACATGGGAAATCCACTCCTCCAGCGTGGCAAAGGATTTGGACCGTTCCTCAATCTCGGAGAGCACTTCCATATATTCTTTTCTGTCGACCTTGCGGTATAGTGCATAATCGCGCAGGAAATCATCATAGCCTACTCTTTTTCGCAGATACTGTATCGCCGCATAGGGCGCCATCTTCTTCATCATCCGAAGATCCAGTTCAAACTGATCGATCCGGTCCTGCATCCAGCTTTTATCACAGTAAAATCTGCGAAGACTCTCGAACGATACCGGCCCTGATTCCAGACTGTCTCTTCCAATATAGCGGTTTGGCCTGTTCATGACTGCGAGAAAATCCCTGCGCTGTCTCGAACCGACTGCCATCTGAAAATAAGTCTTGATATTTTCTCCCACAAAATGATCATAGATATTGTGAATATGCTCCCGCATCTGAAATTCCACATTGTGCTCAAGCAGCGTCTCTGCCAGTGCACCAGCGTCCGTATTCGTGCGAAACAGGACCGCTATTTTTTCAGGCGGAATCCCCTCCGCAGTCTTTTTTTGAATCTCGCTGATCACGTACAGACTCTCCTCCACGGGATCTCGCACCTCCTGAACATGAACAGTCTCTCCCTTCTCTTTCTCAGCCTCGATTTTCTTGACAAACCTTGTCTCATTATTGCCAATCACCTTCAGAGATTGATTCACGATATTCTGTGTCGAACGGTAATTCACATTCAGCAGAAGCTCCTTCGCATCTGGATAATCCTCTTTGAACCGGAACATAATCTCCGGTCTCGCACCGCGAAATGCATAAATCGACTGGTCATCATCTCCGACCACGAACATATTGTTCTCCGGTGCTGCAAGCATTTTAATCACGTCGTACTGCACTTGATTGATATCCTGAAATTCATCGATCAGAATATACTTGAATTTTTCCTGCCATTTTTTCAGAATATCGGGTCTGCTCTTGAACAATTGATAGCACAGCACCAGCATATCATCAAAATCGATTTTCTTTTCTTTTTTTCTGCGCTCCTCATACATACGAAATATCTCGCGAAATGTTCCCGGCCTGCACACCGTGGATACAAACTCATCGATTTCAAGCAGATTGTTCTTCACTCTGCCGATCTCCGTAGCAATATCCTGCAGAAATTCTTTTTCATCTGCGGAATCTCCCAGATCCTCCGCGTCGATCTGTTCGCAAACGGATCGAAGAAGTGCATACTTCTCCTCCTCCGAGAGCAGATTCTGCGGTCCGAAGCCATATGCCCATTTTAAGATTCCATAATAAATCCCATGGAAGGTTCCAAACGTTACCGGGACATGCTCGTCCTTCATCAGATACCGGAACCGTTTCTTCATCTCCACAGAAGCATACTTTGTAAATGTGATGACCAGAATATCTTCGGGCCTCACTTTATACTTCTTAATCAAATATTCAATTCTTTTTACAATTGTCAGGGTTTTTCCCGATCCGGGACCAGCAAGAACGAGGCAAGGTCCCTGGTTATGGACGATTGCCTCGTATTGAGCCTGATTTAAACTCATGAATACCTCTTTCTATTAATTACCGATCAACTAGCTGAGCTTTTCAATACCTGTTTTAATTCGTCTGATGGACTCCTCTTTTCCGAGGATCTCCATGATTTCTGTCGCGCCGCCCGGTGTGCTCTGTTTACCGGATACTGCGGTTCTAACCGGCCACATCGCATAGCCGTTCTTGCAGCCCTTGGTCTCAACATAACTCTTCAGTGTCGCAAACAATGCCTCATTGCTGTAATCCTCCTGCGCTTCAAAGAGTGGCAGCACTTCCTTCAGCACCTCGAGAGATGTCTCCGCATTCGTCTTCATCTTCTTATGTGTGTACATTGCTGTGTCATATTCCGGAAGTTCCTCGAAGAAATCAATCTGCTCCTTGATGTCTGGGAATATCTCTATTCTGGTCTTCACAAGGCCTGCGATTTTCTTCAGATCATAATCTTTGGTAATAACTTCTCTGATCACCGGCTCTGCCATCTCATAAAATTCTTCAAAATCCATCGCCTTGATGTACTCACCGTTCATCCATTTGAGTTTCACCTGATCGAACACTGCCGGTGATTTACTCATATGATGATAGTCAAACGCCTCTACAAGCTCCTGAAGCGTAAATATCTCGCGGTTATCTGCAGGGCTCCAGCCAAGCAGTGCCACATAATTGACCACAGCCTCCGTCAGAAATCCCTGATCGATCAGATCTTCATAGGAAGAATGACCGCAGCGCTTGCTGAGCTTTTTATGTGTCTCGTCCGTGATCAGCGGACAGTGTACATACACTGGAACCTCCCACCCGAACGCCTCATATAACCTGTTATATTTCGGTGCTGAGGACAGGTATTCATTTCCGCGGACAACGTGTGTGATTTCCATCAGATGATCATCAACAACATTGGCGAAATTGTAGGTTGGATATCCGTCCGATTTGATCAGAATCATATCATCCAGCTCCGCATTCGGAACGCTGATATCACCGTAAATCTCATCATGAAATGTGGTTGTGCCCTCCGTTGGCATATTGATCCGGATCACCCATGGCTTTCCTGCCGCAAGATTGGCCTCCACCTCTTCCTTGCTCAGTGAAAGACAGTGCTTGTCATACACAACAATGTTCGTGCCATCCTCAGATACAGAAGTTTTCAGAGAATCCAGACGCTCCTTGTCGCAAAAACAATAATAGGCATCTCCCTGCTCCACAAGCTGCTTTGCATATTTCAGATAAAGCCCGGATGCATTTCTCTCACTCTGTACATAGGGGCCGAATCCGCCGTCTTTGTCCGGGCCTTCATCATGAACCAGTCCTGTCTTCTCCAGTGTTCTGTAGATAATTTCCAGAGCGCCGTCCACAAACCGTTCCTGATCGGTGTCCTCGATACGCAGCATAAAGCATCCATCCTCATGCTTTGCGATCAAATATGCATACAATGCGGTTCTCAGGTTTCCAACGTGCATTCTTCCTGTTGGACTTGGTGCAAATCTTGTTCTTACTTTACTCATGATAGTTCTCCAATTCTTTCTGTTTTATAATCTTTCTGTTTTGTAATCTTTCTGTTTTCTGACTCTGGTGCCTTATAAATTCAGTGTTTCCTATTTGTACAATAAAGTTTTTAAAGCTTCATCCACCCTGCTGTATATCACATAATCCGCCGCCTTATCCGAAAAATGCTTGTTCTTAGTAATCAGAATCAGCTTATCACCATCATAATACTGAATCATCTGATTACAGAGCGGGGTATGTAGATTCGTGCCCAGCGCAAGCAGGACATCCGCTTTCTCCACTTCCTCCGCTGCTCTCGTCATCTGCGCGTTATCCACCATCTCACCGAGCAGACAGACCTTGGGTCTGACTGTGGTATTGCAGTCTGGACAGAGCGGTACTTTTTTTGATTCTCTGATATAGCTTACCGGAAATGTCCTTTCACAGCTCGGGCAATAATTATCGTACACTGTTCCGTGCAGATTCACCACATTTTTACATCCCGCCCGCTCCGGCAGTGCGAATACTCTTCTTGTTATGACTGCATCCACCAGCCCGTCTTTCTCCATCTGAGCCAGGAATTTATATCCATCTCCCGGCGGAATGTCAATCTGTGAAAGTATCTCATTTCGGTAAAACTCAAAGAAGAGCCCCGGACGCGTATTAAACAATGCGCTGCAGTAGAGTTCGTCGACGGAATAGCCATATTTTTCTTCGATCTCATAGGAATCGTCACTGTCCCTGAGTGTCGAATAGCCATTTTCCAACACCATTCCAACGCCACTGAGCACTACCGTATACTTACTCTCTTCCAACATCTTAAGCAAACTTGATTTTAACATAAGCCACCCTCCTAACCACGTTTTTGATCCTCCGTGAAAAACCACAAAAGCATCGGAAAACTAATAGTTTTTATGTCTTCTCGAATCCTCTCTTTATTTCATTATAAGGCATACGCGCATAATCTTCAACCAGGACCAGGTTTAATTTTCGCGGAACAGCAGCTGGAAGTTCAGTTTCTGGCTCTCCTCATTTTTCCCGAGGCTGCCGATCACATCCTCAAACTTCGCATCTTTCTCGTTGGTCAGGAATACGACGCGGGACAATCTGGAGTTTTTGCTCCTTCTCCCCCTCAGATCGTATAAATACGAATAAGTATAATCATACTTGTCCGGGTTCGTCGAAATAATCAGACGATAGGTGTTTCCATCATAAATGACATCCCGCAAAATAAGATTCTCCGGATTGACTCTCTGCATGATCCGGATGCTGCACGGCGTCTTCTCCTCCGTCTTCTTCAGGAACTCATTCCAGTGATCAACACCATCCGCAATTCCTCCGTCCTTGATCACAACGCCCCCATCCTGTACGACTGCAGGTCCGTTATATTCCACCGGCAGATCGTCAAATCCTCGATACTCGGGTTTTCCTTTTGTTCTTTCTTCCGTTATCACCTCATGCTCCATCAGCGCCTCACAGCCGGCAAGAGGTGCCGACATGCATAAAGCAAGTGCAACTGCTATGATTCTGCACCTCTTTCCACTTTTCATCGCCTCAATCCTCCATCACTGGACGCGTCCAAGAAAACGCATCCTCACCTTTCTCACAATCCTCATCTCTCTGGATGTTACAGAATAAAGTCTTCGCAAATCCTCCCGGACAGTTTCCTTCCGCAGGTATTCCGGTTCCTTTTCATTAAACTGGACACAGTTCAGATATTCTCTGATGCGCAAAAACGCTTCCGCTGCCACAGTTCCAAATTGTTCACGAATCCAGATTTCTGTATGAATCATCTTTTGAAAATCACCACTTACTTTATCACATTTTAACACGTTTTCCAAGCTTCTGTCCATGAATCGGGCAAATTCTATCACGTTTTCACTGTAAAGCCTTCTTCTGTAAAAATATTGAATGCAGAAATCAACGAAGAACATGCATACGGCAATTCCTATAAAGCCCGAGATAATGATACGGCGATTCCTGCTCTTCACATTTCCTTCGGAAAACATCTCCGGCTCCCCGCTCTTTTGCACAGATGCCTGTGCCGTCGCAGCGGCGTCTGCTGTCTCCCGATCCGGCGCATAGTATTCGGGAATCACCTCAAATGGAACGAAACCGATTCCATCCAGATAAATCTCAGCCCAGACGTGTCTGTTCGTCCGGTCGACTGCAATACTTGCCGTTTCCGAGCCATCCTCCGGGGCATGCAGGTAATATCCGCTCGCATATCTTGTAGGGATTCCGCATCTGCGCAGCAGCCACACCGCATGCGTCACCCACTCTTCTTTTCCGACGTGTTCATCTACATCCTGCAGATAAGCACGCACAGACTCCACCGCCTCAGCGACTGTATTTCCACCCAGCACAGCCAGTTCTTCTTCCGGATAATGCTCTTCAAATTCTGCGGGTAATTGCAGACAGGTATCATAGACATAATTCCGGTATATCATTTCACACCTGCGGTAAGCTTTTTCCGATCCCTCACCTGTTGATTTCGATTCTGTCTCTGCTTCTGACTCTGTATCTGCCCCCGGTTCCGGATTCGGCTCATTCATGCGGTACATTTCTAAAATATCGCATTCTGTCACCTGATAGGAAAAATGATCTCTTCCAATCAGACCTGACGTGGTGGGAATTTGATCCACAAAACAGTCGCCCGCCAGCTCCTGAAAAGATTCGGCCGTGACATGATTGGCAATATACAGCTTTTCCCGGTTCAGTCCACTGTAAGTAACCTCAATCTTTTCCCGTCCCTTCACACCGGAATCCTCCAGATATTCTGACAACTGTGTTTCTGGAGAAAACCCATATTTATGGAAATACGCATCCATCCCGGCATATTTTCGGGTGATGATCGGATCCGGAACCTCGCTCCAGCACCCATTTTTGTATACTGTATCGATTTTACTTTTCAAATACAGCGTTGTACCCACCGGAACTTTGACGTTCATAAGGCACGCCGCATCTGGATGATTTCTCCCATAACGGCAGACGCTGATTATTTCTTTCACATCCCGTTTTGCCGCTGTGACAATTTTTCTGCCCCAATCGCCGCAGACTATACCGGAAACAACAAGGAACAGAAGAATCGCTGCCACCGCCGTCACGGCCATCCCCCGGTTTACAATCTTGCTGGAAGAGACACTTCTCATCCATGTCCACAGCGTGATAATAAGAATAAGATACAGAAATATTTTCATGTCCGAATAGCTGCTTTTCGTCAGAGCCCAGAATACTGCACCATCCACGAGCAGACAGACCAGCAGATCCGCTCGCCAGATGGAATACGATGTCAGTATGACCAGAACTGTCCAGACAACAACGCAAACTGCAACGAGTGCGCTACTCATGTCCGTTTCCTTCCAAAGTCACCTGATATGCTGCAAACGCCGTCTCATAATAGTCGTAATTTTCCTCCGGCACATACACCATGATTCCCTCTCCGCTGTCCTCTCCAAAAATCTTGCTGCCCAACTGTACCATACTGCAGTTTCTCATATCTATGATGGAGAGACCAGTCGCATCAAACGCATAATCATGAATCCGATTTACAGTCGATGGGACATCATATCCTCCGGTGCGCCCGCTCGGAACATAGAGAATTTCTGTTCCGTCTCCGTTAAACAGAACGCCATCCACACTGCATACGTTTCCCGCCTCCGCTTCAATCCACTCTACAGATTCCAGTCCGGTAAATGCTCCTGCCTCAATCTCCGCGATACTTGATGGGAGAAAAATTTCTGTGATCATGTCTTCGCACTCGCTGAACGCGCCAAAGGCTATCCCACTGCATCGGTCCGGCGGAATTTCCAGATATCCTTCATCCACACTGCAGTCTCCGCCGTAATAATGAATCAGTTTCCCATTTTCATCAAATTGAAAACCTGCTCTGATTTCATCTGGAACCTCTGCCGGTTCCTTCTCTGTCCCACCATTCACAGGTGCGTCAATGTCCGGAAATTCACCTGCTCCAGGCATGTCGATATTTTCCAAATTGTCTTCTGTTTCCGTCCCGTCTGCAGAAGACGGTATTCCTCCCGTTCCCTCCGCCACCACAGTATTCGCAGGGACTTCGGTTTCCAGCTCATTTATAAGATCCGGCATACCTTCTGTTTCTGCCACATTCCTGTTGTCTGTCGAATTATAAGCATCTGCTCTGGCTTCGCTGACCGGCATTACCAAATCTGTCTCTTTATTCGGCATTCCCGCTACAACTACCTCTTCGCCCCGCCTTTTCTTCTGCTGATCCGCCAGATACTGTTTTAAATCTGCATCATTCAAATTGAGGTCCCGCCCATTGCTGTCTGTCAATTTTCTGGTATGATTGTGTTTTTCTTTCAAATTCACATGCACTTCGTGAAAAAGCTTATAATCCAGTCCATCTCCAAATACACTCCCCGGCATCAGCAGATACGCGAAACATGCCATAACGAAAAATGCACACCTCAAATGAATTGTTTTCTCCATCTCATATCTCTCCTGTTTCCATTCTCTTTTCATAAGTCGAAAAAAAGTGCTGCAGATCACAGCACTCTTCTTATTCTTCATTTACCAGCTGCCGCCTCCGCCTCCGCCGAAGCCGCCTCCCGAAAAGCCTCCGCCTCCGAAACCTCCTCCAAAGCTGCCTGTGCCTCCTGTGCCGCCGGAAGATACCGTGCTCTGGGGCTGTGGAACGGTAAGCGTGGAAACCGTGCTGTTCAGACTATGGCTCATACACCTGCTGAACAGATAATAATCAAAAAAAGTATACTGATGGTATGGCTGATACCACTGTGGAGCCGGAAGTGACAGTTCCTTCAGCTTTTTCGCAAATACGTCCGACAGTCCAAACACGTACGCATACGGAATAATATGGTAAAACCATTCCGGATTGCCATTGGCTAATTCGTTCATCCGATCCAATTCTGCTGTCTCGATAAAGTCACGCAGTCCTGTCAGCCTTCCCATCCACTCAATACATCTCGCGGTCCGTTTCTTCATAAAGCCTGTCAGAATCACCATACATGCCGTCAGAATCAGAACCACGGCCAACACCCAGATATATTGGAATACTTCTCCCTGCAGCACACGGACAATGTAACTGCCGGTGTACAGTGCCGCCGAGATAAAGCAGATTCCCAATGCCGTCGCCGCCTTGGCTCTGCGCATTTTTCCACTGGTCGTATACCATTGGTCAATGGCTCTGCAGAATATGACCACTCCGGCCAGCAGTGCGATCCAGAGAATCACCTGCAGTACAATCCTGAATACGCTCGTGTAAGACAGCAGACTGGTCACTGCCATAAAATACGCCATTGGAAGCGTGCAAAGTACAAGTGCCACCGCCCGCGCCACCTTTGAAGATGTAGTATATATTGCATCCTGCGTTCCGTTTCGGAAGAAATTCTTCAACTGTTTTCCCGCCATCTCAAGCGTGCCCTCGAACTTATATTTCAGCGTAGACAGATCGCGCTTCTCTGTATTTTCGAATATACGATTGAATAAGGTGTGTTGATAGCTCGGTGCATTGGAAGGAAGATCCTGCTTCTTTACCAGAACCAGATTGTCAGATGACTGTTCCTTTATGCCGATGTATCCTTTGTCAGCCCAGTAAATGATCAGAGATATCAGGTCCTTATTTTCAACGGATCCATCAATGATATAACCTACCGACGCGCTGTCAAGCCCCTCCGGCGGCTGATACTGGATCGATGAAATGATCGTCTCATCCTTTCCAAACATCAGGAACAGGATCAACAGAATCAGAAAAACTACGGCCACAGGAATCAGAATCAGCCATTCTATTCCTTTTATCTGGTGCGTCTGTGTAAAATAACCCGCTTTCATCGGAACGAAGAATGTAATTCCCTCTCCGAACTGGAGATCCCGGTTCAGCACGCCGGTTAGCGTATTCTCTTTCCACGTGAGCGTCAGAATATTTTTTGCATTCTTCGTCTCCCCGAATGTCCCGTAATATAATTTCAGCTTACTTTGATCAAAATCCTTTGGAAATGCAATCGAAAAACTGCTCCCCGAAGGAATTGCATTCTGCCACTGTGTCGGAAACACATTGTAATACGCATTATTGTATTCCTTTGCCTGAAACTGCGGTGTGACATGGTAAGTGAAACTGTACGTCTGATTCCCACTCACCATGCGGTTCTCGTCCCCAAACCTGTATACTTTATTTCCGTTTTCCGTACTCTCTGATACCGGCTGGTCACTTTTTCCGAGAACAACGGAGGCTCTGTACGGAATGCGCTCTGTTTTTTCGTCTTCACCAGCAGAGACTGCCATACCGACATTCGGAATATAACGGTATATCCCATGTCGCGCGGAATAAAAGGTGACGTCTATTTTCTCCGCCACCTCATAGCTCTGATCCTCTTTCACCGTAATTTCTGTATGGTAAGCATTTGTGATCATGCTTTCATCCTGCGTCACTGTGCTGCCGTTACCGCTAATCGCCTCGACTACACCACTCAGATTGGAGAGCAGCAGCCACACAACCAGCCAGATTATAATCGGACTTTTGTTCATTCTCATTCTAATCGACATTGATCTCCCACCTCAACAACAGTCTCTAAAAAGAAACCTTTACGTTCTCTCTCTCTGCCTGATCATTCACCTCATACAAAGGCTTTCTCTTGAACCCAAACATGCCTGCTATCAGATTGCCCGGGAACATCTCCGTCTTCGTATTGAACTTGTTCACTACACCATTATAATATCTTCTGGATCCGGCAATTTCTTCCTCGATGCGCTGCAGCTGATCCTGCAGCTGCAGAAAGTTCTGATTAGCCTTCAGATCCGGATATGCTTCTGACACAGCAAACAGGGACTTTAACGTACCAGACAGTATATTCTCATTGGCGATACGCTGTTCCTGCGTTGTGGAATTCATCGCTGCGTTCCTCGCTGAGATCACTTTCTCCAGCGTTTCAGACTCATGCTTTGCATATCCTTTTACTGTCTCCACATAATTAGGGATCAGGTCGTATCTCTTTTTCAGGGATACATCCATTGCCGAGAATGCTTCTTCACACTTGTTGCGCAATGTGACAAATCCATTATAAGCACCGACCAGCCATACTGCAATCACAATCACAATAACCAGAATTACAATTCCTACTACCATAATTACCTCCAACAGGGCGGATACTCCCCGCCCTTCTTCTTTTACGGTCTCACTTTATACGTTAATTTCTGCCTTGATTCCAAGCAGCTCTTTCTTGTCTTCCAGCATTGGGTTCACAACGTTTTTCAAGAATGCATCCACCTGTACTTCTGCACGTCCGGTGTATCTGGACGGATCCATTGTCTTCTGAAGTTCCTCAAGTGACATGTTGAATGCAGGGTCAGCCGCTATCAGTTCAAGAAGATTGTTGTCCAATCCCTTTTCCTTGACATTTTTGCCCGCCTCCATGGAAAGCTCACGGATTCTCTCATGAAGCTCCTGTCTGTCACCACCGGCTTTTACTGCATCCATCATGATGTTTTCCGTTGCCATGAACGGAAGTTCAGAACGCAGACGTTTCTCGATAACCTTCGGATAAACCACCAGACCATCCACCACGTTGAGACAAAGATCCAGGATTCCGTCAATCGCGAGGAATCCTTCCGGCACACTGAGACGCTTATTTGCTGAATCATCCAGCGTTCTCTCGAACCACTGCGTTGCAGATGTGATTGCCGGATTCAGTGCATCCACCATCACGTATCTGGAAAGAGATGCAATCCGCTCGCTTCTCATCGGATTTCGCTTGTACGCCATCGCAGAGGAACCGATCTGTGACTTCTCAAATGGTTCCTCCACCTCTTTCAAATGCTGAAGAAGACGAATATCATTGGAAAACTTGTGTGCGCTTGCAGCAATACCTGCCAGAACATTGACCACTCTTGTATCCACTTTTCTGGAATAGGTCTGTCCCGATACCGGATAGCACTCCGCAAAGCCCATCTTCTGTGCAATCATCGGATCGATCTTATCGATAGTCTCCTGATCTCCGTCAAACAGTTCCAGGAAACTTGCCTGTGTCCCGGTCGTTCCCTTAGAGCCCAGAAGCTTCAGGCTGCCAAGCACATACTCCAGATCCTCCAGATCCAGCATGAACTCCTGCATCCAGAGCGTAGCTCTCTTTCCGACAGTTGTCGGCTGCGCCGGCTGAAAATGTGTGAATGCCAGCGTCGGAAGTGCTTTGTTTGTGTCCGCAAACTTCGCAAGCTCATCGATCACATTGACCAGTTTTTTCTCTACCAGTTTTAGCGCCTCCGCCATCACGATCATATCCGTATTGTCTCCCACGTAGCAGGAGGTCGCTCCCAGATGAATGATTCCTTTGGCTTTCGGGCACTGCACCCCGTATGCATACACGTGGCTCATCACATCGTGACGTACCTGTTTTTCCCGTTCCTTTGCCACATCGTAGTTAATATCTTCCGCATGCGCTTTCAGTTCTTCGATCTGCTCCTCTGTAATGTTCAGCCCTAATTCCTTCTCCGTCTCCGCAAGTGCGATCCAAAGCTTTCTCCATGTCCGAAACTTCATGTCCGGCGAAAAAATGTACTGCATCTCTTTGCTTGCATACCGCTCGGAAAGGGGGCTTACGTATCTGTCTGTTGTCATTTTTTTCTCCTTTCAAATCAGGGACAGGGTTAACCCTGTCCCCATATAAGAACTATGTTTTTTATTCAAATGCCTGACTGATGTCCTCATTCGGCACTTCCATCGGGTAGTTTCCTGTAAAACATGCGTCACAGAACTTCAAATCTCCTACCATGTTTTTTAATTTATCTACTTCCATGTATCCAAGTGAGTCTGCGCCGATCAGTTCCCGGATCTGATCCGTTGTATGCGAATGTGCAATCAACTGTTCATTGGACGGTACATCAGTGCCAAAATAGCACGGATACAGAAACGGCGGTGAACTGATTCTCACATGTACCTCGGTTGCTCCCGCCTTCTTCAGCATCTTGATGATATTGGCACAGGTCGTTCCACGCACGATGGAATCGTCCACCATAATGATCCGCTTTCCTTTTACGACTTCTTCGATCACATTCAGCTTGATCTTCACACTGGTTTCTCTGGCACTCTGGGTCGGCTTAATGAACGTTCTTCCCACATAACTGTTCTTGTGGAACGCCATGCCATAAGGAATCCCGGACTGTTCTGAGTATCCCTTGGCGGCAACCAGCCCCGAATCCGGGACTCCAACCACGAGGTCTGCTTCAACCGGATAAGATTCCGCCAACGCTTTTCCCGCCACAATACGGGAATGATAAACATTGACGCCGTCGATGGTGCTGTCCGTTCTGGCAAAATAAATATATTCAAAAATGCATCTCGCCTGTTTCTCTGCCGAAACTGCAAGACTCATATCTGAATCCACGCCATCCTTTGTGATGCTTACGATCTCCCCCGGGAGTACATCTCTGACGAACTCCCCGTTCACTGCCGCGATCGCGCAGCTCTCAGATGCAAGAAAATACGTGTTGTCTCTCTTTCCGATACAAAGTGGCTTCAGACCAAGAGGATCTCTCGCTCCAATCATCTTTCGCGGTGAACTGACCACAAGTGCATATGCACCCTTGATCTTCATCATCGCATTCTTCACGGCATCCTCCGCAGTCGTCACATTCAGTCGTTCGCGCGCGATATGATAAGCAATCACCTCGGAATCAATGGTCGTCTGGAAAATTGCCCCGGTATACTCCAGCTCTTTGCGAAGTTCGATCGCATTTACCAGATTGCCGTTATGCGCAATTGCCAATGTTCCTTTTACGTAATTGATGACAAGTGGCTGGGCGTTCTCAACTCTGGTTCCTCCCGCTGTCGAATAGCGGACATGCCCCACTCCGAGATTTCCTTTCAGACTCTGGAGTACTTCTGCGTCAAACACATCATTGACGAGACCAAGTCCTTTTTTCGAGAGAACCTTTCTCTGTCCGTTCGTGTCCGTCACTGCGATACCACAGCTTTCCTGCCCTCTGTGCTGTAAGGCAAACAGCCCATAATATATGGAGGATGCCACATCATTTCCATCCATATCATAAGCACCAAACACACCACATTCTTCGCCCATTCCGGTGGTTACTTTTTCAAAATCACTCATCTTCGGAAACTCCTTATTCAATGCCTAACCTCTTGAAGACTTCGTTGTAAGCGTCTTCAACGTTGCCAAGATCCCTTCTAAAACGGTCTTTGTCGAGTTTTTCATTCGTATGTACATCCCACAGTCTGCAGGTATCCGGTGAAACTTCATCAGCAAGAATGATCTTTCCTGCAGAGTCTTTACCAAATTCAATTTTAAAGTCAATCAGTTTCATGTCTGCCTGAAGGAAATAAGCTTTCATGATCTCATTTACTTTCTTCGTGTAAGCCTTGATCGTGTCGATTTCTTCCTGTGTAGCCAGTCCGAGTGCAAGCGCGTAATCATCATTGATGAACGGATCACCGAGATCGTCGTTCTTGTAGCTAAATTCCAGGATAGGGCAGAGAAGCTCTTTTCCTTCCTCCACTCCCATTCTCTTAGAGAAACTTCCCGCTGCAACGTTACGCACGATTACTTCCAACGGTACAATCTGCACTTTTTTCACTGCTGTCTCTCTGTCACTTAATTCTTCTATAAAGTGAGTCGGGATTCCCTCTTTTTCAAACAATTGAAATACATGGTTGGTCATACGATTGTTAATTACACCTTTTCCTACGATTGTGCCCTTTTTCACTCCGTTGAATGCAGTCGCATCATCTTTGTAATCTACGATTACCACATCCGGGTCCTCTGTTGCATATACTTTTTTGGCTTTTCCCTCGTAAAGTTGTTCTAATTTTTTCATTCGTTTCCACCTGTCCTTTTCATTTAATCACTATGATTTTCAAATTCTAGTCGTATAAAGTATAATACAAGGTTTCCAAAAATGCAATCATTCCCATCAACCTGTATCATAATTTATTATCGGTATACATATAAGTACGTCTAATAAAAAACAGACTGTTATCTCTTTTATTAATTAATGTCCAGTCTGTTTTTTGGAAATTCTTCACTTCTTTTACCGCTTTAATCATTATTTAATTTTCCCAGGAACTCCTGCATACGGGCGTTGTCCGAACCAAACACCTCCTCCGGTGTCCCCTGCTCCGCGATCACGCCTTTGTCCATGAAGATAATATGATCTGCTACATTTTTTGCAAAATTCATCTCATGGGTCACAATCACCATGGTCATATGCTCCGCCGCCAGATCCTTGATCACCTTGAGAATCTCTCCGGTCAGTTCCGGATCCAGCGCCGAGGTCGGCTCGTCAAAAAACAGGATTTTCGGATTCATGGCCAGCGCCCGCGCAATCGACACCCGCTGCTGCTGTCCGCCGGACAACTGGCATGGATATGCCTCCTCCTTATCCTGAAGCCCCATCTTTTTCAGAAGTTCCCGCGCCTCCGCATAAACCTCATCTTTTTTTCTTTTCTGAACGCGGATCGGCGCATCCGTGATGTTCTTCAAAACTGAGTAGTGGGGGAACAGATTGAAGTTCTGGAATACCAGCCCGAACTGTCCCTCATATCTGATTTCCCCGGCATCCTCCTTCTCCAGATTCGTCGCACAACGGAGCAGTGTCGACTTTCCGGAACCGGAAGGTCCGATAATAGCAAGAACCTCACCCTCCTCCACCGTAAGAGAGATGTCTTTCAATACTTCCAGCCCATCAAAGCTCTTTTTAATATGCTTCATTTCCAGTAAACTCATGACATTCCCTCCTTATTATTTATAATAATTTAATTTTTCTTCGATTCTCTCCATCACGACCGCCACGATCAGGTTAAACAGATAGTAAAAGGCCGCAGCAGCGATGAACGGAACCATAGATGTCTGTGCAGATGCAATCTGTTTTGCGATTGTGAACATCTCCGCAACTGCAAGCACAAAGGCCAGGGACGTATCCTTCACCAGTGTGATCACCTCGTTGGTGACAGATGGGAGAATCCGTTTCAACACCTGCGGAAATATGATATGAAAGAATGTCTGAAATTTATTATATCCCAGCAGTCTCGCAGCCTCATACTGTCCCACTGGCATGGACTCGATCCCGCCGCGGTAGATTTCCGCGAAATATGCCGCATAATTGATGGCAAATCCGATCAGTACAGCCGCCATCTGGTAGCCCGGTGCAATCCGAAGACCAAATATGTAATACGGCCCAAAATATACGAACATCAGCTGAAGCATAAGCGGAGTTCCACGCATGATAGAAATATATACCTTCGCAATCCATTGTATGATTTTGATTTTTGACATTCTTCCGAACGCCACCACCAGTCCCAGTGGAAGTGAAAAAAGCAGCGTGGCCGCAAAAATAAGGATTGATATTTTCATCCCCTGCGCCAGCTGCGCGATTATTGATATTATATTCATCCTTCATGTCCTCCGTATCTGTTTTTATCGAAAAAGTCAGGCTGACTAAGCCTGACTGATTCTTTTTATAAAGCTTTCCTGCTTATTTCCCAACGCACAATGCAGATGGGATATCATCTGATGCGTAATTCTCAGCGATCTCTGCCACAGTTCCGTCTGCCACCATCTCGTCAAACGTCTTCTGAACCTGATCTCTCAGCGCCGTGTTGCCCAGCTTAAAGCCGATTGCATACTGCTCTTTTGAAATTTCGCCATCCAGAACTTTGAGTTTTCCGTCAGCAGTATATCTTGCTGAAATTGCTTTGTCCATGGCAACTGCATCCGCTGCACCTGCCTCCAGGTTCATTGCCGCAGTGTTGTAATCCGGCACCTCTGTCAGCGTTCCGAATGTATCTGCCAGATCCTTTGCATCTCCCTGCAGTGCTTCTAATGCTGCTGAATCAGCCTGCACCAGAACCGTTTTTCCTGCGAGATCTTCCTGACTCTTAATATCGGAATCTGCACTCACTAGAAAGATTTGTGAATTGTCGATATACGGTTCAGACCATGTGTACTCATCCTCACGTCCGGTCATTGTGAATCCGTTCCAGATACAGTCGATAGTTCCAGAATCCAGTTCCATATCCTTCGCATCCCAGGAAACCGGTTTTTTCACAAGTTCCCATCCGTTGCGCTCACATACCTCCTGTGCCAGATCCAAATCGAACCCTACATACTCGCCACTGTCATCCTTGTAGCCATATGGCGGATACTCTGCATCAAAGCCCACTGTAAAAGTGTCACCCTTCTGCTTCTCAACACTCTCCGTGGATGCTTTCGCATCGGAACCTCCGGATGTGGTCTCGCTCTTGCTGCCGCATCCCGCAAGAATTGTAGCTGCCGCTAAAGCTGCTGTCAGTAATAATACCATTCTCTTTTTCATAAATAATAGCCCTCCGCTTCATTCTTTTAGCGATGGATTACTCTACCACGCTAAACTGCCTTGACATCGTATCATACTTTTGCTGCGATGTCAACGAATCACCCGGCTTAAATATGACTTCTCCGATACTGTTTCTTCCATTTTTCCAGCAATGCTCTGGAGGGCTCAATATGCACATTCTGCTCCACTTCCTTCTGCTCTATGTGCATCTGTGCATTGATATCCGCCAGTTTTTCGTTGTTCGTAATCAGGATGTGGTACTCCTCCATCGACATGTACCGGCTGGATGCATATAAATATGGCTTCAGCAGCACATCGTCCTCACAGATATGATATGCTCTGTCATACATATTGGCCGCCTCCTGATAAAGAAACAGTCTTCCGTAAGCCGCGCCCATCCCCGCATAAATGCGGCCGTAGAAGGTCTTGTCGACGGTCTCGTCTCTCTCACCCTGCAGGATGGACCGGTATACCATAATAGCTTCTTCCATCTCTCCGCTCTCGAGCAGGTTGTCCCCCTTGTACTTCTGGCGCTCTATGTCCTTCTGATTTCTCAGTCGTTCCAGTACGTTCTGGATCCGGATCATCTCCGTCTCCGCATATATCCTCGATTCCGTCAGAATGGCAAGCACGAAGTTCTCGATGGAGCCACGCCGCGCCAGAATGTCAATCAGCCGTTCCGCCAGCTGTTCCAGCCCCAACTCCTCCGCCAGCCAGTTACACAATTGTTCATTCATAATCGTATAATCGATCAGATACAGATTGTTGCATAAATAATAGCATAACTCTTCTATCGTATAGATTTTGCGGTGAATCCGGGTGATTTCATAGGCGTGATCTGCTTTTCTATTGTGACAAAGAATTAAACTTCCCATCGTTTCCTCCTAAATGAATGATCTTAGAATCTTCAAAATCCGTGGCCGGGAAAAATTCCCCGAAACCAACATCACGGATTGTCACCTTGCAGGTCCTCTCATCCAGAAAATGTGTTTCAACCCGCAGCCGAACTGAATATTCATTCCGCTCCGGCAGCTGCGCCAGTGAAAAACTCTCTGTCTGGATGGTTCCCTGCGTCAGTGATTCCACATGAAATTCCACATCCTCCGCATCCTCCAGCAGAACCTCCCAGCTATTGTCGGACTCATACCAGTGCGCTCCCCAGGATACGATCGGATACCAGATTTCCTGGCCATTCACACGCATCGGAACCGTGATCCGGTCCGTAAGCTTGCTGTTGTCCAGATAGATCGGTGCCTCCGCCGTAAGAAAGGAATTGCGGTACGCCGTATAACAGGCTCCCTTGCTGTACAGATTGTTCCCGATAAATGCCCGGCGCCCGTTGCAGAGCACCCGCAGTGATTCCGGGTACCAGTTGTTCTCAAATCCTTCCCCTGTCAGAAACACAGAGGACACGATTCGTTTGTCGAACACGCTTACCACAAAATTTTTAAATCGCATATCGGCATCCTGCGCCTTGTCCTCATTCAGCACCGGGTAAACTGCAGCCAGCTCCTTCATGTGTGCACTGGCCACCTCATCCACCGTCACAAACGTAGATTTTCCCATGCCGAACTCCGGCTTCAGACGCCTCAGCATATAGGCCCGTACTTCATTTCTGTCGCAGTAAAACAATGCCGCATCGTACTGCCATAACTCCTTCGGCTGATAAAACAGATAATTGCAGAAGCTTTCTTTATAGTCCTGTATGAAAATACGCGTCTTGTCTATCCCAAGTTTTTCTCCGATCTCGCGGAGTAATTTTGCGATTTCCTCGTCCAGACTTGGAACGCTGAACACGATTCCATCGATTCTTTTTAACGACTGCAGCGACAGCTCGATAAATTTGTAGAGAAGCTCTGATGCATCGTAAATCTCTTCCCCCAGCTCCACTTTCTCGCCTGCGATACTCTTGGTATACAGCTTCGAGGCTGTAAAGCCCTCTTTAATCGTCACCAGACGTTTTGCCTCTTTGCCGTACGCCCATGTATCCCTCAGTTTTCCTATGATCAGAGGTATTTGAAAATTGTCCTCGTCCACTTCCAGTGTCTCCGGTTCCATCTGCTGGTCATTATAATAACTGATCTGGCAATTCTTTTCATTGATATCATATCCAACTATATTGCCTTGTCCCAAGTTGTTCACCTCCTAGTACTGCTCAAACATATAAGCTGCCAGCGCCTCTTCCTTCGCATAGGCCTCCATGCGCTTCGCCTTTGTGTCCTCCTTCGCAAGAATCATCCGGTTCAGCTTGCCATAGCGGCCTTTTTCCCCTCGCATCGGACGCTTCTCATATACCTGCTTATCGCTCCGGTAGGAGTTGCCGTCCACTGTTTCCTTGAAATAGTATCTGATCCGTTCTCTCGCATAGAGTACAAATTTTTTCACATAAATATTGTCATACATCGGTACAAGGCTCTCCATCTGATACGTGCCTCCCTCTGTATTTCCATTCTGAATCTGGTAGTAGAGCATCACACGGCTCCCGCGCTGCCCTCTGTATTCAATCAGTGTCTTGTCCCACAGTTGAAATTCGATCAGCCAGTTCTCCTCATATTCCATGAAGAACGGGAAATAGATCTGCCTTGTACAAAGATCCTGCATAAAGGCTTTCAGCGTCTTGCGTAAGGAACCGCTAAATTCTCTCGTCGAGTAATATTTCAATACCGCAATCTTGCAGATGTCAAGAATCTGCTCACCCTTCTCAAATTCCTTGCAGATAATGTCAATCACATTGCGGTGAATCTTTCTGCTCTCTACCACATACTCCTTCGAGGCGTAGTTCAGATAAGCCTGCTGCAGGCGGAAATAAGCCCCCTCTGCATAGTATTCCTCAAAAATAGCCTCCTCGCCGAACATCTCCTCCGAGAAAAGCATCTGCGTGATGATTCTCTCAGACAGCGGATGCGTGTGGATCTCATATTCCTTCGCCTCCCCCCAGAGCTGCTTCATCTCCGAGGTCGTTCCACAGAAGAAATTCGTCAGATACGTCAGCGTGACCCGGTCATACTGCTTTTTCTTAAACAGTTCAAAACACACATACGTCAGGAAATCGTCACTCGAATAGTTGGTCTCCCTGATCACCTTGCTGCACAGCGCCAGAAGCTCATCCTCCCCGAAGTTCTCGATGTTCTGCTCCTTCACCGTCTCCAGCGTCAGTTCTTCCTTAATGTTCTCTCTTCCGCCCTGGGAATTCGTATTCATATAGCGCTTACACATATCCATGTAGCGCAGTTCGTAGAATAATCGTTTGCTTTCATACGGAACGGAGTCCGTGTAATGACGTCCTTCTTTTCCCTCCCATACGATCCGGTCCGTCTTAGAATACAGGAACACACGTGCCCCATTCTCCGTATACGGAACCTTCTGTGTAATGGTTCCATCGTCACTGATCACCTGCAGATATTGTATATTCGGTACCTTTGTCGTAATCTCATACGCATGGCAGATATCGTACAAAGCCTTGATCCGCTCTGGATCCATAAGATCCTCCACCAGAAAACGCTTGTAAATAATCCGAAGTCTCTCGTTCACACGGCGCTTCTCAAGCTGCTTCAACGCAAACTCTTCCATGGACTCCCTGTAATGTGCAAAAATCTCACTGCTGTCATCCACATAGGTGATCAGGTTCGAGAACAGGAGTGCACATTTCTCAAAATTCAGTGCATTGCCATGCATAAAATACAGATAGACCGATCTCGGGAGCGGCTTGGAAAAGTGCTCCACTTTGATGGATGCCATATAATACTCATAGAGCTGTGCAATCTTCAGTTCCGATTCCACCGCCTTCTCGTACCACATAAAATACACGTTGTCCGTACAACTGCCCTTGATCAACAGTGTACAGATTGCCGTCAGGATCATGGAATCCTCGTACATCTTATACGCTCCGACCAGTACGCCGTATAGATGCTTGTCGAACTGCTTCTGCTGGCTTGCCAGATTGGCCGTGTACAAAGCCAGTTCCTTCGTCAACAGTTTGTATTTCGTCGCAAACAAAAGCACATGGATCTCGAACGTCCCCAGACGCTTCAATGTCGTGCTCTTTTCGCGGTAGATCTTATACGCCTCCATATAGAACAGAATGCTGTGCGCCCCCTCGAAAAACTGTTGTTCCAGAACGCGGAGCCGCTCGCTGTAAATCTTATACTGCTGATCCACATTGACCAGCATACACAGAACCTTCCAGCTGTCCGGATTCTTCAGGTAAATCTTGGACAATTCCTCGGCAACCTTACGCTGCCCCACATTGTCGTTGCTGAGCAGCGTGGTCAGGTACAGATAATAGGAGCTGATCTCAATATTTTTTCCGATTGCAAACCGGTTGTAGTTGTAGGATTCCAGCACCCGCTTCGCCTCGTCCCTGCGGTTTCCAAGCAGGAAAATATGGGCCTGTACCAGCAAATACATCTCGTTTGTCTTGTCAAGTTCCCGGATTTTTCCAATCCTCTCCAACGCATCGTCCACCCAGGTGTTCAGATCCGTCGTTCCAGCCTCATATGAGATGTAACTCTTGAGGAGATGGGCATACTCAATATCCGCAAGCTGATATTCATCATCCTCGACCACGTCTTTCGCCACAACCACCTCGTAAGTCAAAGTCTCATACGGTGTCTCCAGAATGATCTGACCGAAATTGTTGCCCTTGTGAAGCGCCACATTCCGGATAAAGTATTCCAGTCTGTAGGAACTGCCGATAAATTCATCTGTCGTGATCTTGGTATGCTCCACCATGAGGAAATCGCCTTCCGTACGAACGTCAATCTCCAGATAGCCCCACGTGTTCTTTGTGATCGTCAGCATCTCTTTTCTGGTTTCCGTCACATCCGAAAAAGCCCTGCTGACTTCTTCCATCATCAGGAATATCTTTTCCTTCTGTTTGCAGCCCACCAGAAATTCCTCCAGCGCCTGCTGGTCAAGCTCCCATTTGCGCATGTTGTCGTAAAGCGCTTTGATCCTCTTATCCTCGTATTTTAAAATCTCATAAAAATCCCGGCTTCGGAACAGCTTCTCAGCCTCCGCAAAATCGCGGTAAGACAATTTTTTGAAATCATCCAGACTCTGCACCTTGCCGTAAGCGGTCATAACGAAAGGTTTCTCTATGATCGCGGTAAATGCGACCTCATACTCTCCGCCGTTACATACAATGGTAAATGTTCCGTGTTCCACATGTCCCGGCAGCAAACCGGTTCCGTCATATGTAAAATAGATATTTACCGGATTTCCTTCGAATCCCTGCTCCTCGCACTGCACACGATAAGAGGAAGGATACACCAGTCCCCTGATGTCCCCGTCCAGCTGATTCTGCAGCGAGAAGCTCCCTTTATACATTTCGCCTTCACCGACACGAAGGATCAGTCTCGTCTCCGGAAATATTACATCCGGTTTTTGAATTTGAAAATCTCCTTTTGAAAAACGTTTTATCTTATTCTTCAATATCCGTCACCTACTTAATTATTTGTCACATTGCATTTTTCCATAAACATACTATAATAGATTATAGCATCAATTCAGTGTGACATGCAATGCTGATATAAAAGAATTTCAAAGGAGATTGTATACATGAATACAAAACCAGCTTTTCATGGCAGCGACCTGGAGGCCGTCTCTGCCTATTACCATATTCCCCAGGCTTCTATCCGCAATTTCGGCTCCAACGTCAATCCACTGGGATTGTCTGACGCTGTCCGGACCGCACTTGCTGACAATCTCGATCTGATCAGCACTTACCCTGATCGCGAATACACTTCTCTTCGGAAGTGTATCGGCGACTATTGTTCCATCTCCCCATCCCATGTCATCGTGGGAAACGGCTCCACCGAGCTGATTGCTCTGCTCATAGAGCAGCGTGCGCCGAAGCACGCCCTGATCGTCGGTCCTACCTATTCTGAGTACTCCAGAGAGCTCGACTTTGTTGGTGGTGTTCAGGACTACTATCTGCTTCGCGCAGAACACGATTTCTCTCTGGATCTCGATGACCTGTGCAGTCATCTCACAGCCAACATCGACCTGCTCATTCTCTGCAACCCCAACAATCCGACATCATCGGCCGTCACCCAGGATCAGATCCGGGCCATCCTGGAACACTGCAGGCAGAAGAAGATCTTTGTAATGATCGACGAGACCTATGCCGAATTTGCCCCAGACGTCTCTGCCATCACAGCGATGTCGCTGGTGGCAGACTACGACAATCTGATGATTCTGCGCGGGATCTCCAAGTTTTTTGCGGCTCCGGGACTGCGGTTGGGCTACGGTGCGACAAGCAACCAGACCTTTTTATCCCGCCTGAAGGAGCACCAGAATCCATGGTCTCTAAACAGCCTTGGCGCCTTTGCCGGAGAACAGATGCTCAAAGATCAGGAATACATCGCCAGAACACGCCGGCTGATTTTGTCCGAGCGGGAGCGGCTCCTCCAGAAGCTTCGCAGCTTTCAGGGTGTCCGGGCATATGACGCAGCTGCCAATTTCATCCTGATTCAGATCACAAAAAAAGGACTCACAGCATCTGCGGTGTTCGAACACTGCATCAAAAAGGGGCTCATGATTCGGGACTGCTCTTCTTTCGAGGCATTAAACGGCGAATATGTCCGATTCTGTATTCTGAATCCGGAGGATAATGACCGGCTTCTTGCCGCCCTGCAGGAATTATTTTAACGCAGTCCGGCCGGATTCATTATTCTAGCACAGTCCAACAGCTTGCAGTCCTTATTCCATAGCATAATTGCACTTCTCACACTGACAAGCCGCCCGCCAATATGTTTTTTACATATTGGCGGGCGGCTTTCTTATCTGCATCTTTGATCAGACTTCTTTTTATTATTTTTTCAATATCAGAGCCCTAAAAACAGATTTCCTGCTCCATTACTGTACTTTTGCAATGTCGATCAGCGTCAGCTGGGTGATATCCGTATTCTCCAGGCTGGTTGCCAGTGCTCTCGCCGTGTCCATCGCCGTCAGAACATTGACACCGGTCTCGATGGCATTTCTGCGGATGACAAATCCGTCTTTCGCACGGTCTGCACCCTGCGGAGGCGTATCGATGACAAGATCGATTTCGTGTCCCAGAATCAGATCCAGAAGGTTTGGTGATTCCTGTTCAATCTTCTTCACCGGAATCGCTTTCACGCCTGCCCCGTTCAGAGCCTCGGCGGTTCCCCTTGTAGCAAAGATCCGGTAGCCGATCTTCTCAAAGCGACGTCCGATCTCGATGGCTTCCTCTTTGTCTTCATCGCGCACGGTCATGATCATGTTCTTGTACTTCGGAAGGTTGATTCCGGCTCCGAGGAAGGCTTTGTAGAGTGCCTCGTTAAATGTCTTCGCGATACCAAGGCATTCTCCTGTGGACTTCATCTCCGGTCCAAGGCTGATGTCAGCCCCGCGGATCTTCTCAAAGGAGAATACCGGCATCTTGATGGCGATGTAATCTGCCTCTTTCTGCAGTCCCGGTGTGTAGCCCAGCTCCTTTATCTTCGCGCCGATGATGACCTTGGTCGCCAGCGGTACGATCGGAATGCCGGTCACCTTGCTGATGTAAGGAACCGTACGGCTGGAGCGAGGATTTACCTCGATCACGTACACATCCTCACCGCAGACGATAAACTGAATGTTGATCAGTCCAATTACATGAAGAGACTGAGCCAGTTTCTTTGTATAATCTTCAATCTTAAGTTTTGTCGCCTCTGTCAGGCTCTGTGCCGGATATACGGAGATACTGTCTCCGGAGTGGATTCCCGCACGTTCAATATGCTCCATGATTCCCGGAATCAGAATGTCCTCGCCGTCGCAGACCGCATCCACCTCGATCTCTTTTCCCACAAGATACTTATCGACAAGAATCGGGTGATCCTGCGCGATCCGGTTGATGATTCCGATAAATTCATCGATGTCATGATCGTTGATCGCAATCTGCATGCCCTGTCCGCCAAGTACATAGGAAGGACGTACCAGAACCGGATATCCCAGTCTGGATGCCACCTCTTTTGCCTCCTCCGCTGTATAGACAGTTCCGCCGGATGGTCTTGGGATTCCACATTTCTCCAGAATCTCGTCGAACAGCTCACGGTCCTCCGCCGCATCCACATTCTCTGCGGAGGTTCCGAGGATCGGTACGCCCATCTTCATCAGGGCTTCTGTCAGCTTGATTGCAGTCTGACCGCCAAACTGTACCACAGCCCCGTCCGGTTTTTCCAGATCCACGATGCTCTCTACATCCTCCGGAGTAAGGGGTTCAAAATACAGTTTATCCGCGATATCAAAGTCAGTACTTACCGTCTCAGGGTTGTTGTTGACGATAATTGTCTCATACCCCTCTTTTGCAAATGCCCAGGTACAGTGAACAGAGCAGAAATCAAATTCGATTCCCTGTCCAATTCGGATCGGGCCGGAACCAAGTACAAGCACTTTCTTTTTGGCGTTGGTCTCCTCCACCTCGTTCTCACTGCCAAACACAGAATAGTAATAAGGCGTCGCAGCCGCGAACTCCGCAGCACACGTATCTACCATCTTGTAAGCCGCAACGATTCCGTTCTCATGGCGAAGGTCGTGAATCTCGCGCTCTGTCTTCCCGGACAGCTGTGCGATGACGTTGTCCGGAAATTCCATACGTTTTGCTTCTTTCAGAAGCTCCGGCGTGAGTTTCTGCTGCTTCAGTGCATTCTCCATCTCAACAATAATAGCGATTTTGTCCACAAACCACAGGTCGATCTTTGTGATCTCATGAATCTCTTCATAAGGCACTCCTTTTCGAACCGCCTCCGCGATCAGCCAGATTCGTCTGTCATCGACTACCTGCAGCTGTTCTCTGATCTGATCCGCATCCAAAGCCGTGAAATCATAAGACATCAGGCTGTCCACATGCTGCTCCAGAGAACGGATTGCCTTCATGAGTGCCCCCTCAAAGTTATCACAGATACTCATAACCTCTCCGGTTGCCTTCATCTGGGTTGTCAGCGTTCTCTTGGCGCTGATAAATTTGTCAAACGGAAGTCTCGGAATTTTGACCACACAGTAGTCCAGCATCGGCTCGAAGCTTGCATAGGTCTTGTGCGTGATTGCATTTTTGATCTCATCCAGAGTGTAGCCCAGGGCGATCTTTGCAGCCACCTTCGCGATCGGGTAACCTGTCGCCTTAGAAGCCAGTGCCGAAGAACGGCTCACACGCGGGTTTACCTCGATGACACAATATTCAAATGTAGTAGGGTGCAGCGCGTACTGTACGTTACATCCACCTGTGATATTCAGTTCGCTGATGATGTTCAGCGCGGAGGTACGAAGCATCTGATACTCCTTGTCGCCCAGAGTCTGGGACGGTGCCACCACGATACTGTCACCGGTGTGCACGCCAACCGGATCCAGATTTTCCATATTACATACCGTGATGCAGTTTCCGTTGCTGTCACGCATCACTTCGTACTCAATCTCTTTCCATCCTGCAATGCAGCGCTCCACGAGAACCTGGCCTACACGGGAAAGTCTGAGGCCGTTCTCCAGGATCTCCATCAGTTCTTCCACATTGTGTGCGATTCCACCGCCACTTCCGCCCAGTGTATAGGCCGGACGAAGCACGACCGGATAACCGATTTCCTTCGCAAAAGCAACACCAGCATCCACATCCTCCACGACGAGGGATGCAGCACACGGCTCTCCTATTTTTTCCATAGTCGTCTTAAATTCCAGACGATCCTCCGCCTTCTTGATGGTCTGTGAGGTTGTTCCGATGAGACGGACATCGTTATTTTTCAGGAATCCGTTCTCCTCCAACTCCATGGCAAGGTTCAATGCTGCCTGTCCGCCCAGTGTCGGCAGGACACTGTCCGGCTGTTCTTTTCTGATCAGCTGTTCCACCACTTCCACTGTCAGTGGCTCAATATATACGCGGTCCGCGATATCCTTATCCGTCATGATCGTCGCCGGATTGGAATTAAGCAGCACAACCTCGATCCCTTCTTCCTTCAGGGAACGGCACGCCTGGGTACCCGCATAGTCAAACTCAGCAGCCTGTCCGATCACGATCGGGCCGGAACCGATTACTAATACTTTTTTTATACTATTGTCTCTTGGCATTATTTATTTCCTCCCATCATTTCAATAAATCTGTCAAACAGGTAACCGGAATCCTGCGGACCCGGGCATGCCTCTGGATGGAACTGCACGGTGAAAATATTTTTTCCAACATAAGTCAGTCCCTCGTTCGTGCCATCATTTACATTGGTGAATGCTGGAGCTGCGATATTCTTGTCAATGCTGTCCGTGTCGACCACATATCCGTGGTTCTGTGAGGAAATATAGACTCTGTTGTTGCTCAGGTCCTTCACTGGATGATTGCCTCCGCGATGACCGTATTTCAGCTTGTGCGTGGTAGCCCCCGTCGCAAGTGCCATCAGCTGGTGTCCGAGGCAGATTGCGAAGATTGGGATCTCCGAGTCATATAATTTTTTGATCTCTCTGATAATGTCCTTGCAGTCTGCCGGATCTCCAGGTCCGTTGGACAGCATGATTCCGTCCGGCTTCGATGCGATGATTTCGTCCGCTGATGTGTGTGCCGGATAAATCGTCACCTCACATCCACGCTGATTCAGAGATTTGGCGATGTTATTTTTTGCACCAAAATCCATCAGCGCAACCTTTTTGCCTTCGCCTTCTATAGTATACTTCTCCTCGCAGGTCACTTTGGAAACTACATCCCCAACCGTGTAGGCTGCCAGCTTCGGAATAATCTCATCCAGATCATAATTCTCATTCGTTGTGATCATCCCGTTCATGGTTCCCTTCTCGCGGAGGATCTTCGTGAGTGCTCTGGTATCAATTCCGGCTATTCCCGGAATATCCTGGGCTTTTAAAAAGTCCTGAATGCTACCCTCACAACGGAAGTTGCTCGGCATTCGGGACAATTCTCTAACAATATAGCCATCCGGCCATGCTTTTTTAGATTCCATGTCCGGTGTAATTCCATAATTTCCAATCAGCGGATAAGTCATAACCACGGCCTGTCCTGCATAAGAAGGGTCTGTAAGCACCTCCAAATAACCTGTCATAGAGGTATTAAAGACGATTTCACTAATCATATCTCTTGTGGAGCCAATGCTCGTTCCCGTAAACACAGTTCTGTCTTCTAATATAAGAAACGCTTTCATTTTTTCACCTTTTCCCTTCACTTTGTTTATCGTATTGCATAATAAAGGCACTCTTGGAGTCTTTCTTCCAGAGCGCCCTCTTTCTCAAACTTTCATATGATTATACAACATCTTCTTTTCTTTTTCAACAATATTCTCCCATCTATTTATTATAAATAATTGTAACTATTTAGAACTGTTCCCGGAATCCCGGTTACTGATAGCTCCACATGATCACAATCTTATCCATCTGCGGATCGTCGATGTAAGAAGAATTTGTCTGCATCAGGCCATAATTCTGCAGGAGATTCTGCGCTGCACGCTGCAGAAGATCATTGATTATCATATCATGTGCCTGATGATACACCTCATCATTGGCAAACTTGAAGACCGTCTGCGGTCCGCCGCTGTAGATGGTGTCGTTCATAGCATTCAGACAGATATCGGCATCAAATGTATCGTAGTACATGCCGTTCAGGATATAATAGTTATACGCCATGGATGTGCAGGCCGGAAACACGACTTCTGTATCCACCGTATGGGTCTTGTATATCTCACTGTCCGTGCAGCACAGATAATCGTAATTGATGTTGGATTCCGGCTGAGCCGTATCTTCCTCCTGCTGCAGGAACACCGGATCTCCCCACGTCACATCCACCTGATAGTATCCGCCGTCACAGTTCACAATATTCCATGCATGTGCCTCCATCGTTTCATTGATGACTCCGGTCACATACATACCTTCGATTCCGCATTTTTGCAGCAGATACTGCATCGTCCTGGAATAGCCCGCACACACAGAAACTTTATTAACAAGAACACTGTAGATATTCTGACTGTACTCGGCATTGATATCATAATCCGTCGTATTTACGATGTATTCGTAAATATATTTCACCTTGTCATAGGTTCCCGCATTTGGATCCATTCCAGAAATGCACACATCTGCCGCCTGTTCGATCCCGGCCTTCATCTGCTCTCTCGTCTCACCCGTGCAGGCATAGAGCGGCTGCATCACTGAATAATCATTGTAGGAGGTGGTCGATGCCTCCCCGGTGCACCAGAATAATTCCGGAAAATCATAAATTACACTGGTATACACCGCCCCGACCCGATCCGCCGCTGTGGTGTGCAGATAGATTTCTCCCTGTTCTTCCTGCACACCCTGGAGGATTTCTTTGTACACGATCTTCTCGTCCTCGGACAGCTGCTGATAATAATACTGCGTTGCCACCGCACTTTCCTCGATCGTATTCTCTGTAAACGGAATACTGCTCTTCTCATTCACGATATTCCGTATCTTATCTGTCACTGGTTCCATTTTCCAGTAAATCACTCCCGTCGTCACACAGACAATAACGATAAAAAGAATGATTTTCAAGCCTGTGTTTCTTCTTCGACGTCTGGACATCTGTCTCTTCTCCTGTTACACTCTTTTACCTCTTTCGCGAGGTCATACTAATTCTGCAATCCGTGATACCCCGACATAGATCTCAGATATTTTGTACCATGTCTTATAATCCACCGTTCCGGTCTCGGGAAGGCCAAATACAGACTGAAACACGCGGACTGCATCTGCTGTTTCCTGACCGTACCTGCCGTCCACGGATATCTTCGGGATGGCGGGGTAAGCCCCTGCGATCACATTGAGCTGCTCCTGTATCTGTCTTACTTTTTCCCCCTCTGATCCCACCTCCAGCGTATACCCAGGCCAGGAGCTCGGAACTCCTGATATTTCCTGTGCTATATTGATATACATATCATCGCCGTAATAGTACCGGAGTATTTCAATCGGAGCATATCCCTGATCCCCCAGAGATTTACTCCCCCACTGGGTCATCCAGTCGGGACAACTCACCTGTCTTCCGTCACAATACTGTGTCAGAATCGGCTGTCTGACATTCGGTCTGGACAAATAGTTTGCAAACAGCTCATCGGTTATCGCCGATATTGTATCATAAACATTGCGGTTTGCAATCCATTTGTGATCAAATGCCGTGGACGATGTAATCGTAAAATCATACCCTTTGTTGCGGTACGCCGAGGCACACACAAATTCGTGGCTGCGCTGTCATCGCTGTGCTGCGGATCTTTTGCGTCAGGATGCATCGTTGATCAGCTCAAGCAGATGCCGGGAGGAGCGTTCGATCTTTTTGAGACATTCCTCCACCTGCGCATAATTCTGTGCATCCATTCCGTTCATCGCCAGTGTGGTTTCCTGAATAATCGCGTGCATCGGAGTCCGGATCTCATGATCCGCTCTCGTGAGCAATGCGTCTAAGGAATCCACAGTTCGCTCGTTCTCTTTCAAAGCCCCCGCATCGTATTTCCATTTCTGGAAATTCCGGTACCGCTCACTGATGTCCATGATGCGACCAACTCTCGCGTCCACAATCTCCCAGACCAGCGGTTTGGAGAGGACATCATACGCCCCGCACCGAAACGCTTTTGCCAGATTCTCCGGTCTGTCGTCCGCCGTGAGCATGATCTTCGGAATCAAATGCAGTTCCGGATCATTCTGACAGTAAACAAGGAAATCCAGACCGCTCATTCCCGGCAGCGTATCGTCCGTAAGAATCAGCCTCACCTGCTTCTTATGGTTCTGCAGATAGGTCAGCGCCTCCTCCGCACATTCACACTGGTGGATATGATAACGGCTCGCAAAATGTTCCTCCAGCAATGTCCGGTCAAGTTCAATGTCATCTACCACCAGCACCGTCACGTTGTGAAACGGTGCCTTTTTTTCCTCTGTCTCCACAGTCTTAAAAATATATTTGGATTCAAACTCATCCCGCGGAATGGGTCTTGAATAGTAATACCCCTGAATGTAGTTGCAGCCGACACCGGTCAGAAAGTCCTTCTGCTCCCTGGTCTCAACTCCCTCCACCACGACCTCCATTCCGAGCCAGTTGGCCATCTTAATGACGGATGCCAGAATAATTTCGCCCTTCTCGACTTCATTTCCAACCGGAAGGAACTTCATATCCACCTTCAGGATATCCGCCTCCACATCTTTCAATGTGTTGAGCGATGAATAGCCGCTTCCGAAATCATCCACAAGAATCATAAATCCTTTTTCGCGCAGAGTATGAATCGTCTGCAGCATCAGATCCGGATCCGTCATGTAAGCACTCTCCGTGATTTCCAGCTGAAGTGCCTTGTAGCCGATACCATATTTTTCGACCAGACCGACCAGAAGTTCAATCACCTGCGGATTGTACAGACTCACCCTGGAAATGTTGACCGAGACTGGAATCGTCTGATATCCCGAGTCCATCCAGTCGCGCAGCATCATGCAGGTATGCTCCCACATGTAATAATCCAGTGCTGCAATAAATCCATTCCGCTCAAAGACAGGAATGAACACTCCCGGAGAGACCAGTCCCTTCTGCGGGTGAACCCAACGCACCAGTGCCTCGGCACCACAGGTCTTCTCCGTCGTTATATTCACCTTCGGCTGTAAATAGACCACAAACTGCTCCGTGTCCAATGCATTCTGCATCTCATTGACAATCGTCAGTTCTTCCGTCGTCTTATTCACCGTTCCGATATCATAATAGCCGATATGCTTTCCGTACTGGCTCTTGCATTTCTGCGCACCCATGGACGCACGGAGATAGCACTCCTCCACGCTGAGGGAAGGGTCTTCTATCACATAGATTCCCGCTGAGATCTCCAACAGATAATCCTTCCGGTATTCAGACAACCGTTTCTGTATCTGAAACACCCAGTTTTCCAGCTGTTTTTTATCACCGTCGCAGCTCATGCATACGCCGAACACATCCGAAGTGATTCTTCCGTAGGTGATCAGTTCTTCCCCTTCGATGCTGTCACTCAGTGCGCCCGCAAGATAGCAGAGCAGTGCATCGCCCTCTTCCTCGCCAAAGGCAGAGTTATACAGTGCAAAATGATCAATATCAAGACGCACAAAAACAAACGGTATATCCGGGTGTTCTTTCAGCATCGCCCGGGTATCCGCAAACATTCGTCCCCGATTGTAAAGTCCGGTCAGCGAATCATGCGCCGCCAATTTCTGCAGTCTTTTATAAACAGATACCTGGCTCCGCGCAATCGCATTTTTCAGTCTGCTGAATAACACCTTGGAATTATAAGGCTTTGTGACAAAATCCCAGGCCCCGGCATCCAGCACTTGCTTTTCGGTCTGGACATCGTTGCTACCCGTCATGACAATAATCGGAATGTCTGTCATCTTCTTCTGTCTGATGATATCCAGAAATTCATACCCGTCCATCACCGGCATCATGATGTCCAGAAGCACTGCCGCAAACTTTTCCTGATGACCTTCCAGCAGTGTCAGTGCAGCTGCACCGTTTTCAGCTTCAACCACCTCATACTTGTCTGTCAGCATCTTCCGCAATATTCTTCTGTTGATCGGCTCATCTTCAACTACCAGTATACTTTGTTTTGCTCCCATCGCTCACCGTTTTTCTTCTATCTTGTTCGTTTCAACAATTGATCTTTCATTACATCTTTCATTACATTCTTATTATAATTTTATCACATACCCTCATATTATTCTACACCCAATCAAAGATTTACACTTTCCAGGCAGGTAGTTCAAGTTAACATTCTATATCCGAAATCACTTTGCTTTTATACTATTTATCCCCGGGCCGTGGACTTCTTTTGCACAACCCGGGGACAACAATTTTACGATCTATTTTTCTATCTCTTTTTTATTTTTCTATCTCCGCAAAAAAACTATCTCCGTCTCCCTCATAAGCCACTCCAAGATACTCCATCACTGTCTGTGCAATGTCTGCATAGCTGCTGCGCATACCCAGATTCACATTTTTTTTCAGGCTCTCGCCGTAACAAAGAACCGGGATATACTCTCTGCTGTGATCCGTCCCTTTAAAGCCCGGGTCACATCCGTGGTCTGCAGTGATGATCAGAAGATCCTCCGGAGCCATTTTCTCCATGAACTGACCGAGCTGTACATCCACCTCATTCAGTGCGTTTACATAGCCCGGGATATCATTACGGTGACCATAAAGCATATCAAAATCTACCAGATTCACGAAGCAGAGTCCGTGGAAATCCTTTTCCAGAAGGGAAAGTGTCCGCTCCATATTGATCTTATTTCCCTCATTGGCATAGGTCTCCTGTACGCCCTTTCCGGCAAAGATATCATAGATTTTTCCCACACCGATGGTGTCCAACCCCGCCGCCTTTAGTGTATCTAACATTGTGTCCTTTGGCGGCTCCAGTGAAAAATCATGGCGGTTCACCGTACGGGTATAGTCAGGGTAGGTTCCCACAAACGGTCTTGCTATCACGCGTCCCACTCCATGTTCCCCCTGCAGCATAGCTCTTGTTTTTCTGCAGATATCATACAGTTCTTCCAGTGGAACAACCTCCTCATGTGCCGCGATCTGGAACACACTGTCTGCCGAAGTGTAGACGATCAGACCTCCGGTCTCTACCTGCTCTTTTCCATAATCCCGGATGACATCTGTCCCTGAGTATACCTGATTGCAGAGTGCCTTCCGCCCGGTCATTGCCTCAAACTCTTCGATGACCTCCTTGGGAAATCCATTCGGATAGGTCGGCATTGCCTGGTGGGAAATCATCCCGGCAATCTCCCAGTGTCCGACTGTGGTATCTTTCCCGGCTGACTGCTCCTGCAGCTTTCCGTAACACCCGCTGACATCCTCTTGTTCCTTTCTAAAAGATGTTCCATCAATATTATAAAGTCCCAGTCTGCTCATGTTCGGAACATGAAGCTTTCCGCTTCTTACGCAGGTTCCAAATGTATCACAGCCCACATCACCAAATTGATCCGCATCCGGTGCTTCACCCACTCCGGCACTGTCCAACACAATCAAGAATACTCTTTTTTTCATAATTACTGCCCTTTCTTATATTCCACAAAATCGTCTGTCGTCAAAAATGTTTCTTCGTATCCAAGTGCATGACAGAGCCTGGTCACATTTGGCTGCTCCAGAAACGCTTTTTCCAGAATTTCGGCTCTCGAAAATACCTGTTTCGGATCGCCGTCCAGAAGCACGCCACCCTTCGCAAATACAACGGCGCGGTCAAAATGCTCTGCCACAAAATCCATGTCATGGATAATGGTAAGCACCAGCTTCCCCTGGTTTCTCAGATGCTCCACAATTTCGCCGATACATTTCTTTCCGGCATAATCCTGGGCGATGGTTGGCTCATCAAAGATGATGACTTCCGGATCCATTGCCAGAATAGCTGCAATGGAGATCAGTTTGCGTTCTGATAGTCCAAGATCATACGGATTCACCTTGCATTTTTTCTCCATCCCAACCATCTCAAGTGCATCCATCGCGTGGACTTTCGCCTCTTCCTTCGACATGCCGACCTGCATCGGTCCGAACATAACTTCGTCGATGACTGAATTTTTGAAAATCTGATCATTCGGATTCTGGAATACCATTCCGATATGCTTTGCGATCTGTGCCACTGTCATACTGCTCAAATCAGTTCCATTATACACTATTTTACCGGAAGTGGGTTGTAATAAACCTTTTAACAACTTAACAAATGTAGTTTTTCCTGCACCGTTCTGTCCGATAATCGCTGTAGACTGCTGATCAAGCACCAGATCGATTCCCTTTAATATCTCTTCATTCTCTGTATAAGAGAAATGAAGATCCTTGATTTCTAATCTTCCCATCATACGGCCATTCCCTCCAGCGCTTCTTTTGCTTCATTTAATGTTACCGGATACTCACCTGTTGCCGCATTTTTCCGGCCAAGTCCACGTCCGATTCTCGTAAATGCAGGCGGCAGAACTCCATGCTCCAGCAAATCATCTCTGGAGAAGATTTTCTGTGGTGTATCAAAGTCTATCATTTTTCCTTCATCCAGCAGCATGACTCTGTCACTGTAAGCAGCTATTTTTTCCATTTTATGCTCTACCATGATAATGGTGATTCCTTTTTGACTTAATCTCTGCACTGCTTTGAATACTTCTTCACTTCCCTGTGGGTCGAGCTGTGAGGTCGGCTCGTCCAGAATGATGATTTCCGGGTTCATGGCGATGATACTTGCGATTGCCATTCTCTGCATCTGCCCGCCGGACAGGTCGAACGGATTGCGGTCACGGAACTTTGTAATATCAAGCTGCTCCAGAGCATCATCAATTCTGCGAATCATTTCTTTTCTTGTAAGGCCCAGATTTTCCAGACCAAATGCAATCTCATCGTACACAGTCAGCTTCGATCCCGTGACCTGGTTGAATGGATTCTGAAATACGATGCCGACCTTCTGGCACAGCTCATCCACTTCTACGTCCCGCACATTGATTTCTCCAATCTTCACATTTCCGCCGTAGGCTCCTCTGTAAAAGTTTGGAATCAGCCCTGTAAATGCCTGGCAGAGTGTACTTTTTCCAGATCCGTTTTTCCCGATGATTCCAATAAATTCTCCCGGTTCAATCTGAAAACTGACTCCGTTCAGTGCCAGGTTCTCTGTATGAGGATACCGGTATTTCAGATGATTCACTTCTATCCTAGCCATAATTTTACCCTCCATGCAACAGATGCGAGCACCGCTGCGATCAGCAGCAGATTGATGATTTTATCTGTCGTCGTTACTTTTCTTTCATTTAAGAATGTCTTTTTTGTCTTTGCGTTAAATCCACGCACTTCCAATGCAATTGCACGTTCTTTTGTATCCACCAGCGAGCTCATAACAACAGGTGAAATCAGTGGCAGAAAGGCCTTGATACGGACCAGCAGGCTTCCTTCCGTCTCCATTCCACGGCTTCTCTGTGCATCTGTAATGGTGTTCATCGTCTCCATCATCTGTGGAATGATCTGGAAAATGGAGATAAACACGTAACCAAGTCTTGGAGAAAATCCTTTTTCAATAAAATTCTCCACCATATCCGATGGCTTTGTCGTAAAAATCAGCACACAGATTGCAAGCAGGATATTAAATACGTTCAGGGCAATTCCAAGACTGTAGAGCAGTCCTTCCTTATAGAATGCTGCGGGGCCGAGCTGCAATACCACAGTGGTATTCCCGGCACGGAACATTCCCTGAATGATTACAATAGTCAAAATAACAATTCCTGAAACACTCAGAACCGGAATGGTCTTTCTCAGGACTTTGGAAATGGTCAGCAGGAAAATACTAAGTACAATTACCGCCACATTTGCCCATTTATTTCCAATCAGAGCCGGAACCAGGATTGCTGCCACCATATAGAGCATCTTGCAGCCGGAATCCAGATGATTCAAAGTAGAATTTTTTTCTTCATATAAACTGATACTTTTCATGGTTCTCCTCCTAATCCAGACTCTCGATTTTTCCGTTGCTTTGATACAGTGACTGCAGGCTCTTTGGCATTCCGCGGTACATTCCCATGACAATGATCACCGTCACGATTTTATCTGGAAGGTCCACCACGATCTCATCCAGCAAGGAAGCCAGCCACACCGGAAGGTCCTTTGCCAGCGACAGTGCATACACCGCATCTCCCCAAAGATTTCCGGTTGTTCCGCCCCAGAAAGCAATGTTTAACGGTGTGGAGATGGATACGGCTGCCAGTCCTGCCAGGATACCGGTAGCAACTGCTCCGCCGATCTTATTCATTCGTCCGTAATATGCCATCAGGCCGACCACAATTCCTATTCCCGCCTGCGAAAATGCATAGACCATGGAAATCGGTGACATGGTAAGTCCGTAGATAATGTTGTTAATCGCTCCGCAGATTGCTCCCACGACCGGACCTGCAAGACAGGCCGCAAGACACGTTCCAATGGAATCCATCCATAGTGGCAGCTTTAATACTCCCGCAAATAATTTGCCCAGGTAGTTGATTCCCACCGCTGCCGGAATCAGTACTAAGGCCGCAGTATTGAATTGCAGGGACCAGGGACTGTTATAAGATTTCTTTTTCACGATTTGTCTCCTCCGTTTTCTGACGAATGCTCCATTGCCACAAACGCTTCCAATGCAGTCAGGATTTCTTTTTTCTCGCCATCGCTGACTGCATTTTCCCCGTCAACATATTGATTGATTTCATCCTCAAGGTTTCCTTCATATTCCACAACTGTATTCAGGATTGATGCCGTCTTCACACCGCGCAGTCCTCCGATGACGAACAGTGCGGCGGTCTCCATGTCCGCACCGAGTACGCCGCGTTTTGCCCAGTATGCGTCAATATCATCTTCCCGGTCAGTGTAGAAGCTGTCGTGGCTTCTTCCGATTCCTACATGGTAAGGGAATTTTTGTTCCTTTGCTGCGTCGATTACTTTATTCAGCAGATCTGTGTTCGGAACAGCCGGATAAATATCATCAATATAAGCTTTGGAAGCGCCTTCGTCCCGGACTGCTCCATTTACTATAATCAGGTCTCCCAAGCGGATTCCTGTCTGCAGGGCTCCGCAGCTTCCGATTCGGATCATTGCTTTTACACCAATGTTATGTAGCTCTTCTACGGCGATTCCCGTTGAAGCACCGCCCATACCGGTGGAAACTGCCATGATACGGACTCCCTTGTAATATCCCACAACACTTTTGTGCTCTCTGTTGAATGCGATTTCTCTTGCGTCTGTCAAAAATTCTTTGATTCGTTCCACGCGCTGTGGATCCCCCGGAAGGATTGCGTAGTTTGCCATATCTTCCTCGCTGCATCGAATATGTGGTTGTAAATGATTGCTCATGGTTTTTATCTCCTTACTGTGTTTGCTTTTTTTGTCCCTTATTTTTATCGTTCTTCTAACAGCTGATCGTAGTTCTTTATGGTCACCATTGTCTTATTTATCTCTATCACGTCATCATCTCTTAGCTGTTTCAAAATCCGGTTCACGCTTCTGGGCGTAACTGCCATTCGCTCACTGAGCGTCTCTGTATGAAGCGGTACATGAAAATGTCCTTCATCATCCGTATTGTCGATCAGAAACTGGCAGATTCTCTGTTTCAGTGTGTAGAGAGAATTGTCTCCCATATTCTGGTAGGTCCGATAGGTTCCACGGCACAATGTATGCAAAATGTATTCGCTGAAATTCTGATCGCTCCGAATCCATTTCAGACAATTTTCTCTGCCCACTTCCAGAACAACTACCTCCCCCTTCGACTCAATCCGGCTCATATACGGAACCCGGTCAAAGATTTCCAGTTCTCCGATATACTGACCTTTCTCGTATGTATTGAGATAGTATTTCTTTCCATGCTCGGATTCGACATAGATATCAGCACAGCCCTCTACAATAATGTAAAAAGTGTCATGCACTACTCCCTGTTCCAGGACAAATTTTCCTGCCTTATACCGCTTAAGCTGTATGGTGCGTAAAATCTCATAAGGACAATTTTTAAAAATATCGTAAATCTTCTTATCTCTCTCCAAAGCCTCCAACACATCCATTATATTTGTCTGAATCATAGAGATTCTCCTTTCTATGCCTCATCTTTCATGACATATTAACTATAGTTATCTTTTTTGCGCGCGAGAAATGTGCGTTTTGTATATTTTCTCTTTTGTTCAGCTCCATTTCTTGTATATTATTATATGTTTTTTATCTGCTTCCGTATAGGATTTTTGTCTTTCATATGTCATTATTTTACATATTTTTTACAAATCGTTTTCTTTCTTCGGGACATTTGTCCAAAATATCTAATTAGGAAAGTGGAAAAGGTGGTTTGGGAGAGCATGGAAATTTGACTCAACGCCTGTTGTGAAAAGGTATACAACAGGTGAAAAGCAGCGTCATAAAAAGTTTATTTGTAATTTTCATCAAAATATTGTACAATAACAAGACAGTCTAAAAAGGAGTGATAAAGATTATGAATATAAGATCCAAACGAAGACTACAGATAAATATCGGAATATTTTGTTCCCTTGCTCTTTTGTCCACCTCCGTTCCGGTACTGGCAACAGATACCGGCAACCTGGAGAATCAGTCATCTTCTCTGCAGCAGCAGCTTCAGGGCATCAATGGCGAAATACTGGATATGAGCACCGAAATTGCCAACATTGAGATTCAGGTGGAAGACACCAACAATGCCATCATCAGCACACAGGAGCAGCTCTCCATTATCCAGAACGATGAAGCAAGACAATACCAGGAGATGAAAAGCCGTATCCAGTACATGTACGAGAACGGCAATACCTCTCTTCTGGAAATGCTGTTCTCCTCCAAAAACATTTCTGAATTTCTAAACAGTGCTGATTTCATCGAGAGCATCAGCAGCTATGACAGAGAAAAACTTGTGGAGCTTCAGACAACCTGCTCCACCATCGAGAAACAGCAGGACAACCTGAGCGAGCAGAAAGCTTCCCTTGAAGCCATGCAGAGTGAACTGCAGACCAAACAGGATTCACTGAATCAAAAGGCTGCGGCTACCTCTACAGACATCAATGCAGTGAATGCACAGATCGCACAGATCAAAACTGCACAGCTGCAGGAAAATCAGGCAAAAGAGGCGCAGGCCAGAGCTGCCGCGCAGAGCAATAAGACAGCGCAGGAGACCGCTTCTACTCAGGGTGCTCCGGCACAGGAAACCGTCTCCCAGCAGACACCGGAAGAACCGGCCGCACCGGCTCCGGAGGTGCCTTCTGAGGAAGCTCCATCCGATTCTTCCGGCAACTCCGATTATACAGGCTCTGATGATCCGTTGACCCCCGGAAAGGGCGTTGTTTACTTCAATGGTCACAGGGAGACCTACTATTCAGAGAACGTCCTTCCCGGCACCGGACTTAATATCCCGGGACGCCATGTTGCAGCAGACGGAACCATTCGTGATGCAGACAATTATATCTGCGTAGCCAGCAGCGATTACGAGAAGGGTACGATTGTTGAGACCTCCCTCGGCATGGGAAAGGTATATGATTCCGGCTGTGCGAGCGGAACAATTGATATTTATACCAACTGGTAGGACAAAAACAGATTTCAGATGCAAAACGATCATCCGTCAGGATGGTCGTTTTTTAGATAGTTGAACTCGATATGGATTTCCTGTCTTTTTATGTAGATTCGTTTGACAAGTTTGTTGATCACTACCCGCTGTGTGTCATGATCCGCATTTTCAAAAACATCTTTCCAGGTCAGCCTCGTTCCATACTCTTTTTTCTCGCACGCCTTTTCTCTGCACGCCTTTTCTCTGCACGCCTCTTCCCCGCACGCCTCTTCCCCACATGCTTTTTTCAATGCAGCAATTTCCCGCTTTTTTTCTGCGCACAGTTCCCTCTGCATTCGGATGGCTCCCCCCAGATCCGCTGCTGAAATCGGATACTCCCCCGCCACTGCATCCGGAATATGCGTTTCCATCACTCTAATCTTCTCCTGCATTTTTTCCAGTTCCATTTCCACCCGAAGGGTTCGTTGGATCTGCTCCCTGTCTTTTTCACGGATACACGCCTGTATCTCCTCCATGATTTCGACATCCCGGTTCAGGAATTCCAGGTATGTACCGACGGACTCAAAGACTGCCGCTTCTACCTGGTCCGCTCGAAATACAGAACTGTTTTCGTGCGGACCCCCCTCCCAGGCTCCGGGACATTTGTATGCACCGGATCTGCTTGCCCGCCGCTCCCCCGTCTCTTTGATTGTCCAGTAATTGTACTTCGTTCCATTTGTGAGTTTCCGCCCGCAGCAGCCGCAGTAAGCCACATCAATCAATGCAAGCATTCCGTCATTTTTCCCGATCACATTTGCTGCTGCATTCTCCGGGGTCTTCGCATATTGTTGACTTCGAAGTTTCCGTTTCGTCTGAACCTGCTCCCACTGTTCTTTCGGAATAATCACGAGCTCCAGGATCTGTTTCTCCGAAAAAAAGCGGTCACAGCTGCCTGTGGTGCGATATCTCCCGTCCTTTTTTTCCCGGCGGTTGTAAGACATGTAGCCGCAGTAGACCGGATTGGTCAGAATCCCGGTTACCGTTCCGCTTCTCCAGTCGCTATTCGGCGCCATTGCGTGATAATAAGGATCCAGATTCAGCTCTTTTGCTATTTTGGAGGAACCATACTCTTTCACCATGGATAATCGATAAATGTATCGGACCACTTCAGCCTGCGCCCATATGATCTGTAATTTTTTCAGGGCCCGCCCGTGTCTGCTGATTTCACCAGAGTAAACCAGTTCGTAACCAAACGGTGCTCTCCCCCCCACAAACCGGCCTTCCTGCACAAGCTTTTTTGCCGTATCCTTTACACGCATTCCCGTATCCGAGCTGCTCTTCTGTGCATTTCCATAACGAAGGGCAAGAACCATCTGCCCCATAATATCGTCTGTCTGCGGGGAAATGCAGCCGTCTTTCACTGTGTAAATGTCGACTCCGATTTTCTTCAGCTCCATGACGTATGCGCCGACTTCCCACATGCGTCTTCCCACGCGATCATCTTTGTAACAGACCAGAATATCAAATTCTCCCCCCTCTGCATCTTTTTTTATTTCCTGAAGAATCGCCCTGTCTGTAACAGCATTGTTGTAGCCGCTGTTGCTGCCTTCAAAATATTCTTTTTCGTCCAGAATCCAGTTCCTTTGTTTTTTGATGTATTCCGCCACCAGCTGACGCTGAATTGTGAGGTCCCCGTCTGCATCCAGCTGCTGATTTGAACTCACTCTTAATAGCATGCGTACTCTGAACACAGTGCCGTCTACCCCAGATGAAGCTGTCTTTTCAATTCAAATATCAGGAGCGCACGGATCTCCGACAGAGTTTCCCCATCCGCCCACTCATTGCACGGGTCCTCCTCAAACGATACGGTCACTCTGTATCCGCCCGCTGTATCATCATTATGCATACTCATTGCATCACATCAGAAAATATGTTGTTATAACTACTTTATGCAGCTGCCGGTGTTTTATTGCCTGTTTAACCACAGATTCCGAATGTCCGCTTTATCATCCACCACCCTGCTCCGACATAAACCGAACAATCGTCTCATACATCTTCTGCGGTTTGACCGGCTTTGCCAAATGTGCATTCATCCCAGCCTCCAGTGATTTTCGGACATCCTCGTCGTAAGCGTTGGCCGTCATCGCTATAATAGGTACAGATCCTGCATCCTCTCTGTCAAGTCCCCGGATTGTTTTCGCTGCAGCAATGCCGTCCATTTCAGGCATACGGATATCCATAAGAATCACATCGTATTCGTTCAGATTCGATTTTTTGAAAGCGGCTACACCTTTTGCCCCGTTATTTTCCCACTTTACAACACAGCCTACTCTTTCAAGCAGTTTTCCTGCAATCTGCGCATTCAACGGATGGTCCTCCACAAGCAGAACTTTCCTGCCAACCAGCTTTTCTTCCAATTCAAACTGCGTACTTTGTCTGGCATCCAATTCCTTCTGCGCACTCCCGGCATCCACTCTCCGAAAGTCCAGATAGACAGAGAAAGTCGTTCCGATTTCCAGACTGCTCTCCACCTCTATTCGACCACCCATCAGTTCAACAAGTCTTTTCGCAATCGAAAGCCCCAATCCAGAGCCTGCATAGAATCCAGATACGTCATTGGATTCCTGTGCAAACGGCTCAAACAAATGATTTTCCAAAAATTCTTTGCTCATGCCAATCCCTGTGTCAATGACTTTAATGCAATTTTGAGATATCATCCCATTCCGGCTTAGATTTGTAACCTCCAAAATCACACTCCCGCCTGTTGGAGTAAATTTAATTGCATTGGAAAGAAGATTTATAAAAATTTGTCGAATGCGAACCGGATCGAGATATACATACCAGCCCATATGTGCGTTGTGATTGACCACTTGAAAATCAATTCCTTTCTCCACCACAGCCGGATGTATCATATCCAGAATGTTCATAAACACGGTGTTCGTATACACAATCTGGTTGTTAAGCTTCAGACTGCCGCTCTCAATCCTTTGAAAATCAAGGGTATCGTTGATCAGACTCAGAAGGTACCCCCCCGATTCCCTGATTTTTGCCATATTTTCTTTGATCATCTCTATATCGTTCTCCTGCTCAGACAATTCTGTAAGACCGAGAATCCCATTCATCGGAGTCCGCATGTCGTGGCTCATACGGGAGAAGAACTCTGTTTTGGCATGATTTGCCTGTTCCGCAGCCGAAAGTGCTGCAGATAATTCCTGTTTTTTCTGTTCTTCCTGCTCGTATGCTTCGGTTACATCCTGCGTCGCACACAAAATCGTATCCTTCGTCTCATCCAGATAAGCATATACGACACGATTATGAATGATCTGGTTCCCGGTTTTTACGGAGAACAGACTTTCGTACATAAGTGCCTGTTCCAGCTGCTCTTTCACATAATCCAGCGAATTTTCTGTCACTGCCCTGTCGCGATCTTCTTCCATAGCATATTTCCGGATAAACGAAACCATCCCCTCTTCCATTTTTTCATGGACCTTCTGCAGATTCACCAATTCCCGAATACTTTCCGGAGCATCTTTCTCTCTAAACGGTCTGGCTACGCCAGTTTCTGTATCAATTGTCGAAATGGCCGCATAATCGATCTTCAGGAGCCTGCTCACCACCAGTTCCGCTCGAACAGCCTCTGAAATATCCCAAAGCACTCCTATCGCTTCTACATCACCCGTATACGGATTCGCCATCATATCAAAGCTGGTCAGCATCCAGTGTGTATTTTCACGAAGATGATGTCTGATTTCAACATGTGTTGTTCCGTTCTCAAACTGCTTCAGCAGGGCATTACAGTCTTTCACCGCCTCGAAGCTTTGGTATTCCTCACCTTCCCAGACATTCGAGCGTATCCCCTCCAGCACCTCATCTGCCGTGGCGCAGTCCATGATCCGTGTATAATAGGGATGCCTGCTCTCCGCCTCAAAGATGCGGTTTTTTGTCAGATTATAGCTTGCGATGGCCAGCGCATCCTGTGCCATTCTTTTATTCAGCCTCAGCTGCTCTTCATATGCCTGCTCCTTCTCCTTTTGCTCCGTAATATCCACTGCGGTTCCAATGGCTTCTACGCAGACTCCCTGCTTATCAAATATCGGCGTATAAATCACTCTCTGCCATACATATTTTGATCCATCCGGTATCTTACAGCGAACATCCTTCTCAATCCGTTTTCCGTCACAGCTGTGTTTGAACAGCCAGTCCATCGCCTCTATGCTGTCCTCATGAATCAGCCTCTTCCCCCAGGTATGCAGGAAAGCTTCCGTAATATTCCTGATTACTTTCGGCATATGATACATGATTCCGAAGGTGCCCGAATCTGTTATTGTGCGAAGCGACGCATTATATCTCCAGGCCATGACTTTTGCACTGGAGAGTGCGACATCCAGCATAACCCGGCTGCTCTGCAGTTCCACCTGATGCTCATACTCGGCAGTCTCATCCGTCAGATACAAGATATAAGAATCTATCCCATTCCAGTTCAATGCCATTGCATTGATGAGCAGATGCTTCTTCCCATCGTATACCACGTGAAATTCGCTAAACGCATCCGCTCTCAGGGAACGGATTTCCTCATCACTCAGCAGCTTATATTCTTCTGCTATTTTCTCCGCCTGTTCGATTTTTTTCTGCAGACGCTGATACGGCACGCCAAGTACATTCCCGACTGCCTCATTCACAAAGAGCAGTCTTTGTGTCCTCCGTTCCGCTACCAGAGCCCCGTTCGAAGAGTTCTCGACAATATTCCGGTATAATGCAGCCTCATCGGACGGTTTCATGAACACTGCATAATAGATCAATGCCCCTTCCTCTTCCCGTATCATACAGGCAGATATCTGCAGCCAGGAAAGGGAACCGTCCTTATGCTTTACACGATAAGTGAAATTAATCGGGCCCCGGGCCGAGACTGCCTCGTTAACCACCTGTTCAAATTCCAGGTAATCCTCCTCGAACACAAATGTCTGAAACACATTTCCTGAATTGATCAATGCACGGTATTCATCCACTCTGTGCCCTGTCAGGGCAGGAATCCCATCACTGAAATACTCGGTCTCAATGGTTTCTCCTATACGGTAAATGATAACGCCACCCGGAATTTCATTCAGCAGAGAAGACAGCATAACACTTTGCTGGTGCTCTTCGTTTATGTCAATAATAATTCCAACCGTTCTCGACGGCTCTCCCTCTGCATCTCTGTAGAACATTCCAATCAGGCGGCACCAGTGAAAACTGCCATCCATCATCTTCAGCCGGAGACTTACCTCCGCCTTCTTTTTTCCGGCCTTGCTCTTATCAAAAAACTCCTGCAAAATCAATATATCATCCGGGTGTACCACATCAACGGGACCACAGTTATTCAAAATATCATCGGCGCTGACTTTGCTGAGCGCATAATTCTGGTATGCCGCGGATGAATAGAAAGTTCTGCCTTTCTGATCCCACTCTATGATGGCTGCGTTCAGTTCGTCTACAACCATCTGAAATCTCTGCTGCTCTAATCCAGCCTCTGTTCCTGCCCCATCAGGCAGATTTTCAAATGTTCCTGTCTCATTCTTCATATAATTTATCCCTCTATTCCAAAGATAATTTTCCCGCAATTCAGAAATCAACGCGGATATTTACAGACTACTACACTTCCTGCCCATAATCTCTTAAGAATAGTATAGCAAATAATCAAATAAAATAAAACGGGGAATTCAGATGCCGTCTCCTTCAACCCCTAATTTGTTACTGTTCCGGTACCACTCCGTATAGACCCGATTCAGGGTAAAGGACATGATTGCCAGAATATTTGCACGAATCGTATCCTCCGGCCAGGTCGCATAGATCTCACTCGAGGCAACATTTTTGATGTAATCCTTGTATTTCACATAGTGATTCGTCGCTGTATTGTCTCTGGGAGAACCGTCATGAACCACAATATATTCCGGAACAACTACGCGACTCAAGACAATCTCTCCGCTCTCGTCAATCGGTTTGATTTCTTCCTCTGCGATCTTGGGCGGATAATTTCCAAAGAGCGTGTGTGCCGGGATCACAAACACCTCCTCCCCCTCCTCTGGATTTAAAATCGGGCGGAGACGGATATTCTGGATCGCCTTGACCTGCGCCAGCAGCTCCGCTCCGGCTATCAGCACAGGCTCGTATCCACTGGCCGTTATCCTCAGTGTATATTCCGAATAAGGCTGTGCTTCCACCGCCGGGTTCAGACTGTACTCCAACGGCGGGGTATTCAGTTCCACCGTTTCTGTCTGCCCGGATTCATTGGTGGAGAGTTCTTCCAGTGTACTCTCTGGCACACCGGTATAGGAAATTTCCACACCGGCATCTCTGACCGGGGCCGATGTAATATCCGACACTACATTAACCTGCAGCTGTCCTTTGTCTATATAGTCCTGCATCATCTTCAAATCGCTCATCATTTCTCACATATCACATTCTTTCATTAGTATTCATTATATGAAAAAGGCAGGTACATCTTGCCTGTGCAACATGTACCTGCCCGTTATTTATTATTTTACTGTATTTACGCGAGAACTCTCACCTTCAGAACTCCGTTGATCTTCGCGATTTTTTCCTGTACCTCGTCAGAAACGGCCGTTTCTACGTCAATCATGGTGTATGCATATTCTTTTTTGCTCTTGTTAGACAGCAGTGCGATATTCATATCTGCCTCCGCCAGAAGTGCGGTGAACTGTCCCAGCATGTTCGGAATATTCTTATGGAGAATCGTAATTCTTACATTTCCGGCACGATCACCCATTTCACACGCAGGATAGTTCACAGAATTGCGAATATTACCATTCTCAAGATAGTCCTTGAGCTCTGCAACAGCCATCACTGCACAGTTATCCTCAGATTCCTCCGTAGAAGCTCCCAGATGAGGGATGACAATTGCATTCTTCACGCCTGCGATCTCCGGGGTTGGGAAATCTGTTACATAACGTTTTACGGCGCCAGATACGAGTGCGTCTACCATATCTTCGCCATTCACCAGAACGTCTCTGGCAAAGTTCATAACAACTACGTCCTTCTTCATGATGCTGATTGCGTCTTTATCAATCAGGTTCTTCGTATCCTCTGTAGCAGGAACATGAATTGTAATGAAATCACACTCTTTGTATAATTCATCCACTGAGGTTGCGTGGTGGATGCTGCGGGAAAGTTTCCATGCAGAGTCAACAGAGACGTATGGATCATATCCGTAAACTTCCATTCCGAGATGTGTTGCAACATTGGCAACCAGAACACCGATTGCTCCCAGACCAATCACACCCAACTTCTTTCCTTCAATCTCGTGGCCGGCAAACTGTTTCTTCTGTTTTTCAGCCAATTTTGCAATATTTCCGTCCTCTTCGTACTCCTGTACCCAGTTGATTCCTCCGACAATATCACGGGATGCCAGCAGCATTCCTGCTATGACGAGTTCTTTTACACCGTTGGCATTTGCTCCCGGTGTGTTAAATACAACAATACCCTTTTCTGCACATTTCTCCAGCGGAATATTGTTGACTCCGGCTCCAGCACGGCCGATCGCCTTCAGGTTCTCTGAAAATTCCATATCGTGCATTGCAGCACTTCTCACTAAAATGGCATCTGCCTCTTCCACTTTGGCAGTCTGCGCGTAATCTGTTGTAAAACGGTCCAATCCTACTTCTGCGATTGGATTTAAGCAATGATATTTATACATCTTATAAGTTCTCCTCTTCAAATTTCTTCATGAATGCAACCAGTGCCTCCACGCCCTCTATCGGCATGGCATTGTAGATACTTGCGCGCATTCCGCCTACGGTACGATGTCCTTTCAGATTCTCAAGACCTGCTTCTTTTGCTTCTTTCACAAATTTTGCATCCATCTCTTCATCCCCTGTGACAAACGGAACATTCATAAGAGAACGATCCTTTGCTACAACAGTACCCTTAAACAATTTACTCTGATCAAGGAAATCATATAAAATTTTCGCTTTTTTCTCGTTGCGCTCTTTCATCACCTCAAGACCACCCATAGCTTTCAGCCACTTGAAGACCTTGCCACAGATATAGATTCCATATGCCGGTGGTGTATTGTAAAGTGATTTTGCATCTGCATGTGTCTTATATGTAAGCATCGTCGGTGTTCCCGGAAGTACATCCTCCGTGATCAGATCTTCGCGGATGATCACGATGACCATTCCTGCAGGTCCAACGTTTTTCTGAACGCCGCCATATACAATGCCGTATTTGCTCACGTCAATTGGCTCTGACAGGAAACAGGAAGAAATATCCGCAACCAGTGTCTTGCCCTTTGTGTTCGGAAGTTCTTTGAACTTTGTTCCGTAAATCGTGTTGTTCTCACAGATATAGACATAGTCCGCATCCTCTGAAATCGGGAGATCGGAGCAATCCGGAATATAAGTAAATGTCTTATCCTCTGAGGATGCAATCTTGTTGACCTTACCGTACTTTGACGCTTCCTGATATGCTTTCTTTGCCCACTGTCCTGTCACAATGTAATCTGCGACTTTATTCTTCATGAGATTCATAGGAATCATCGCGAACTGCTGTGAAGCACCGCCTTGTAAAAATAATACCTTATAATTATCCGGAATGTTCATCAGTTCACGGATATCAGCCTCAGCCTCTGTGATGATTTTCTCAAATGCCTTCGAGCGATGACTCATTTCCATAACCGACATTCCAGTCCCATTATAATCCAACATCTCATCCGCTGCCGATTGCAAAACCTCCTCCGGTAAAACTGCTGGTCCTGCTGAAAAATTGTACACTCTACTCATCTTACTTCCTCCATTCATCTGCCCTTTTCGGGTCTTTTCCATATTTATGCGGCTATCTTGCCACATCTCCTTCGTCAAATGCATCACTGATCGGTGCTCCCGGTGCTACCATCGGCCACACTTTTTCATCACTGTCGATCTGACAATCTATAACAACCGGTTTCCCGAGTGTTAACGCTTTTTCAAAAGCTACCCTGAATTCCTGCTGTGTATTTGCACGCAGGCCTGTTGCGCCCATCGCTTCCGCAAGCTTCACAAAATCCACTGCGTCGTTGAGCACGGTCTGGGAATATCGCTTTTCGTAGAACAGGGTCTGCCACTGACGAACCATACCAAGCACATGATTATTGATCACTACCTGAATAATCGGGATATTATGTCTCACCGCTGTTGCGATCTCATTCATGTTCATGCGAAAACATCCATCTCCGGCGATATTGACTACCGTCTTATCCGGGACACCCATCTTGGCTCCCAGGGACGCGCCAAGGCCATACCCCATAGTTCCGAGGCCCCCCGAAGTCAGGAATGTTCTGGGTCTGCTGTATTTATAAAACTGAGCTGCCCACATCTGATGCTGCCCTACCTCTGTTGTAATGATGGCATCTCCCTTTGTCTGTCTGTAAATTTCTTCCACAACAAACGGACCGGACAATACATCCGGATGATAGGACAGTGGATATTTTGCTTTGTATTCTTCAATCTGTTTCACCCACGGTTTGTGCGATTGCTGCGACAGCTTTTCATTCACCTTCTTCAGGACTGTTTTGATATCTCCTGTGACGCCCGCAGTGATCACAATATTCTTATCCATCTCCGCCGGATCTACGTCAAACTGGAGGATTTTTGCGTGATTGGCAAACTTCTTCGCGTTGCCGGTCACGCGATCGCTAAACCTCGCACCTACAACAATCAGAAGGTCGCACTCACTGACCCCGAAATTTGATGTTTTGGTTCCGTGCATCCCAAGCATGCCTGTATACAATTCGTCTGTTCCCGGAAATGCGCCTTTTCCCATCAGGGTATCGCAGACCGGCGCATCCACTCTTTTCACAAATTCGAATAATTCATCACTGGCATCAGAAAGCACTGCTCCTCCGCCCACAAAAATATACGGCTTTTCTGCCGCCTCGATCATCTCCACTGCGGTATTGATTTCTTCATCCGAGACAGAAACTTCATCCGGTCTTACCGGTTCAATCACTTTCTTTTCATATTCCGCGATGACACCAGTCACGTCCTTCGGAATATCAATCAGAACCGGCCCCGGTCTTCCGGTCTGGGCAATCTCAAATGCCCGGCGAATCGTGTCTGCCAGTGAATTAATATCCTTCACAATAAAATTGTGTTTGGTGATTGGAAGTGTGATTCCTGTGATATCCACCTCCTGAAAACTGTCTTTTCCCAGCAGCGGGAGATTTACGTTGCATGTAATTGCCACCACCGGAATGGAATCCATATAAGCGGTCGCGATTCCGGTCACAAGGTTGGTCGCTCCCGGTCCGCTTGTCGCCAGACACACTCCAACCCTGCCGGTTGCTCTGGCATACCCGTCGGCAGCATGCGATGCTCCCTGCTCGTGGGATGTCAGAATATGTGTGATTTCATCACTGTGTTTATATAATGCATCATAAACATTGAGAATTGCTCCGCCCGGATAACCGAAAACGGTATCAACACCCTGTTCTTTTAAACATTCTACAACAATCTCTGATCCTGTTAACTGCATAAAGTTTATCCCCTTTTTACTTTACTTTCGGAACCTCAAGAACAGCACCTCTGTTTCCAGATGTTACCATAGCCGCATATCTTGCAAGATATCCCGTGGTCACCCGCGGCTCTCTCGGCTGCCAGTTTTCTTTTCGTTTTGCCAGCTCTTCATCCGATACATCTACCTGCAATGACAACTCCGGAATGTTGATCTTGATGATGTCGCCTTCTTCGATCAAAGCAATCGGTCCACCCACAGCTGCTTCTGGAGAGACGTGGCCGATGGAGGCTCCTCTGCTCGCACCGCTGAATCGTCCGTCTGTGATCAGCGCGACACTGGATCCAAGTCCCATTCCCGCGATGGCTGATGTGGGATTGAGCATCTCTCTCATACCCGGGCCGCCCTTCGGTCCTTCATAGCGAATCACGACCACATCGCCCTTCACGATCTTTCCACTCTTGATTGCATCGATGGCATCTTCCTCACACTCAAACACTCTGGCCGGGCCTTCGTGTACCAGCATCTCCTCCACAACTGCAGATCGTTTAACTACACTCCCGTCCGGTGCAATATTTCCTTTTAACACAGCGATTCCGCCTGTTTCACTGTATGGATTTTCAATCGGTCTGATGACTTCCGGATTGCGGTTTACACATCCCTTGATATTCTCACCCACAGTCTTTCCTGTCACGGTCATACACTCTGTATGGAGCAGTCCCTTTTTATTCAGTTCGTTCATCACTGCGTAGACGCCGCCTGCCTCATTCAGATCCTCCATGTACGTCGGACCTGCCGGTGCAAGGTGACAGAGATTCGGGGTTTTTGCACTGATTCCGTTGGCGAAATCAATCTCAAAGTCCATGCCGATCTCATGTGCGATTGCCGGAAGATGCAGCATGCTGTTGGTGGAACATCCCAGCGCCATATCTACGGTCAGAGCATTCAGAATTGCTTCTTTTGTAATGATATCCCGTGGTCTGATGTTCTTTTTCAGCATCTCCATGACCTGCATTCCTGCGTGCTTCGCAAGCTTGATTCTCTCGGAATATACAGCCGGAATCGTTCCGTTCCCCTGAAGTCCCATACCAAGTACCTCAGTCAGACAGTTCATGCTGTTCGCTGTGTACATTCCCGAACAGGATCCGCATGTTGGGCAGACCTTGTTCTCAAATTCACAGACATCCTCTTCCGTCATCGTTCCCGCAGCATAGGATCCGACTGCTTCAAACATACTGGAGAGACTTCTCTTCTGTCCTCTCACATGCCCCGCAAGCATCGGTCCTCCGCTGACGAACACCGTCGGAATATTCACGCGGGCCGCTGCCATCAGCAATCCCGGAACATTCTTATCACAGTTTGGAATCATGACCAGCGCGTCAAACTGATGTGCCATTGCCAGCGCTTCTGTCGAATCTGCGATCAGATCTCTCGTAACCAGAGAATACTTCATTCCCACATGGCCCATGGCAATTCCGTCGCACACTGCGATCGCCGGAACCATAATCGGAGTTCCGCCCGCCATCGCAACGCCCATCTTTACTGCCTCTGTAATCTTATCCAGATTCATATGTCCCGGAACGATCTCGTTGTAGGAACTCACAACACCCACCAGTGGTCTTTCCAGTTCTTCTTTGGTATATCCAAGCGCATTGAACAGAGACCTGTGTGGTGCCTGCTGCATTCCTTTTGTTACTGTATCACTTCTCATCTGCTTTTCCGTCCTCTCCCGACATGATTGAACAAACTATTGTTTTGTTCCATTCTTTGTTGTTCTATGTTCTTAATAAACTATTGTATCAAAAAGAGGTGGCCTTTTGCAACCCCCTTTTCTTTCTGATATATGTAATCTATGCAATATTCACACAAATCAAATCACCGATCTGCGTCGTACCTACTTTTGTTTTTCCATCGGACATGATATCGCCGGTTCTGTAGCCTTCTTTCAGAACCTGATCCACCGCTGCCTCGATTGCATCCGCCTCTTTGTCGAGGTCGAAGCTGAAACGCAGCATCATAGATGCGGATAAAATGGTTGCGATCGGATTGGCAATGCCCTGTCCCGCGATATCCGGTGCAGAACCGCCGCTCGGCTCATAGAGACCAAATTTTGTCTCATTCAGGCTTGCAGATGCCAGCATGCCGATGGATCCGGTAACCATACTTGCTTCATCCGAGAGAATATCTCCAAACATATTTTCTGTCAAAATCACATCAAATTGTTTCGGATCACGCACCAGCTGCATCGCACAGTTGTCAACCAGCATATTTTCCAGTGTAACCTCCGGATAATCCGCCGCAACTTCCTCCACGACCTTTCTCCACAATCTTGAAGAATCCAATACGTTTGCCTTGTCCACACTGGTCACTTTTTTGCGACGCTTCATCGCGATATCGAAACCGCGCTTTGCGATGCGGCGAATTTCGTTCTCATTGTATGTCAGAGAATCATGGGCCGTCATCACTCCATTCTCCTCAACTGTCCTGCGCTCTCCAAAGTAAAGACCTCCTGTGAGTTCACGCATGATCATCATATCGAAACCACCTTCTGTAATCTCTTCTTTCAGTGGGCAGGCTCCCTTTAACTCGTCATAGAGCACCGCCGGTCTGAGATTGGCAAAAAGATTCAGTTCCTTTCGGATTCTCAAAAGTCCCGCCTCCGGTCTCTTCGACGGTTCCAGCTTATACCACGGAGAAACCTTTGCATCTCCACCTATAGATCCCATCAGCACTGCGTCACATTCCTTTGCCTTCGCAATGGTCTCATCTGTCAGCGGAACTCCATTCACATCAATCGATGCTCCGCCCATCAGAAGCTGGGTATACTCACAGGTATGGCCATAGACCTCCCCAACCCTATCCAATACTTTCATTGCCTCGGTCACGATCTCCGGACCGATTCCATCACCCTTGATAACTCCAATTTTCAACTGCATTTCTCTTCTTCCTTCCATAAATTATACTTATGAATACTGTTTAATATAATACCGCATTTTTCTACACATTTCAACCCTTTACTTCGCTAAATTGCCCCCAAGTCTCCGGCAGCTGAGAAGTGTACGTTTTTCCATGCCCTCCTCTGCACACCTCCAAAAATGTATCTGCCTCAAAAGAGCAGTACTCCGCCCCGAAAGCAAAAAGAGAGACAGATGAAACTCCGTCTCTCTTTTACATATTCTCTTATCATTCAGGCTAGCCGGCATATCCTACTCTGCAGATGGCTTCTCTACCTGCGCAATTGCCGCTTTCTGCATTGGGATACGACAGTTCTTGTTGCTGCCAAATTCCACAATAACATCTTCGTCCGTAATGTCAATGACCACACCATAAAAACCACAAGATGTCAGCACGGTATCTCCAACTTCCATTGTAGCGATCATTGCCTGAACTCTCTTCTGTTCTTTTTTCTGTGGACGCATCAGGAAAAACCACATTGCTCCGATAAGCACTGCATAAATCACAATAATTCCGCCACCGCTCAAAAGATTGCTCGTTGCTAATAAACCATTCATTCTAAAATTCCTCCTATTTTACATTGCACTAGGCATATCATACACAAAATAACACAATACTTCAAGTTCTTTTTACTTTTTCATACAACTTTAATAAATATATTGCTATTTGCATCATGCACAGTAACGTGATTATTCGCCCTGCTCCATACCTTCCAGCTTGTTCGCTTTATACTTTTGGAATGTCCCGGTCTCTATTGCTGCCCGGATTTCTTCCATCATATTGTTATAGAAATAAAGATTATGCAGCACACACAGTCTCATCCCCAGCATCTCTTTTGCTTTCAGCAGATGACGGATATATGCCCTGCTGTATTTCTGGCAGGCTGGACACTGGCATCCTTCCTCGATGGGGTTGTCATCCAGCTCAAATTTTGCATTAAAGAGATTCATTTTGCCATGATTTGTGTAGACATGACCGTGACGGCCATTCCTGCTCGGATACACACAATCAAAAAAATCCACGCCCCGCTCCACTCCTTCCAGAATGTTCGCAGGTGTCCCGACTCCCATGAGATACGTGGGCTTCTCAACCGGCAGATACGGCACCACCGCATCAAGAATCCGGTACATCTCCGCATGAGTTTCTCCCACTGCAAGACCGCCGACCGCATAGCCATCCAGATCCAGTTCCCGAATCTGTTTTGCATGCTCTACACGGATGTCCGCGTAGACGCCGCCCTGATTGATTCCAAACAGCATTTGCTGCCTGTTGATCGTATCCTCCTGATCGTTTAATCTGGCCATCTCTTTTTTACAGCGTTCCAGCCATCTGGTTGTTCTGGCAACAGAATTTCTCATGTAGGTCTCATCCGCCACACTGGACGGACATTCGTCGAAAGCCATTGCGATGGTCGATGCCAGATTCGACTGGATCTGCATGCTCTCCTCCGGTCCCATAAAAATCTTGCGTCCATCAATGTGAGAATGGAAATATACCCCTTCCTCCTTGATCCTGCGAAGCTCAGCGAGTGAAAAAACCTGAAATCCGCCAGAATCCGTCAGAATCGGTTTGTCCCACACCATGAACTTATGAAGTCCGCCCAGCTTTTTGATTACTTTATCGCCTGGCCGCACATGCAGATGGTAGGTATTCGACAACTCCACCTGCGTCTTGATCTGCTGTAAATCTTCTGTGGACACCGCTCCCTTTATCGCAGCCGCTGTACCCACATTCATAAATACAGGGGTCTCAATGACCCCATGTACTGTATGGAGCCTGCCTCTTTTGGCAGCTCCGTCCTTTGCAATTAACTGATACATATTTCCCTCATTTTCATTATATGATAAGGGTCAAAAGGTATTTTGACCCTTGATACCTACGGATTATTCCGCACTTCGTGCTTCCATAATCCTAAAAACATTCGAAATCCGATTTGACGTTTTCCTGTAGTGGCGTATCACTTTCTGTTGGCACACCAGGTTTAAACGTCCTTAATTATAAACAATAACAGGAAGTCCAATATTGATCATGCTGTATAATGTCTGTGCATCGTTGTAAGACATATTGAGACATCCGTGAGATCCGTTCACCGTGAAATTATCTCCGCCAAACCATGACTGCCATGTCGCATCATGGAATCCGATTCCTGACCAGGTGATTCTCATCCAGAACGTCACCTCTGTCTCGTATTCGCGCTCACCGTTCTGCTGTATCTCACCCTTAAGAATAGACGGTGATTCCTTTTCCAGAATCTGATATACTCCTGTAGGTGTCGCTTTTTCCGGAGTTGGAAGGCCTGAAACGATATCCGCCTCAAAATTCACCACACCATCCACAACATACCACATATGCTGAGAGCTCAGATTCACTTCTATATAAGTGTTTCCCCAATCGACCGCATCGTGGGATGCCGCTGTCTGCTCGTACGCCGGCTCTCTCGTAGCGACTTCACCGGCCTCGATGCTCGCGATCAGATTCTGTGTTTCCGTCGCTTCATCGATGGACCATCCATAGGTTCCTCCGGATACGCTGGCTGCCGCACCGCTAATCGATGTGAAATTACGTGTTGTCTTTACTGTATCATATTTCTGTCCCAGCTCTGCCATATAGCCTGCCACAGCATCATGGTTGAAGGTAACATTCATGTTCTCATCACAGGTTACCCATGCTGATATCAATGTGGCGTCCACCACTTCTGTATTTGGTGACATATTATATGTAATGCTTGCCTTGCAGTAACTGTTCATCTTATCACAGGCTGCCTGTACCTCCGGAGACTCCGATGTATATTTCGGCATCACATAGCATCCGTCTTCCTCCATGTTCAGTTCTGTCTTGAAGCTGGACACATACTTGTTTGCTTCTTCTGTAAAGCGATCCATATCTACCTTCGTACCAGGCACTTCCGGCTCAACAGCAAATGCTCCGTTCGCAAACTTGGGATACGCACTGACCGGATCAACCTGCTCCACCTCACTGATACATTTGAGCTGCTGCAGTGCGGCCGAAAGCTTTTCTTTATCGTAAGACACATCGATTGTAACCTTTGCACTGTTCTTTGAAAAAAATGCTTTTGGCCACAGGAATGAAACCTGCGCATCCAGTGCTTTCTTGATATCGTTGTTTTCCACATAAGAAAGGCCGATGTCCTCCCCGCTGATGGTCTCTTTTACGTTGTTTTTTTCATCGATGACCAGCTGATAGTCTTTCACCTGCTCTTTTACATATTTCTCGACGTCCGCCACTGTTTTTGTCGAAAAATCAATTCCGTTGATTTTTGTATTAAAATAGAAGTGACTCATAAAAAATACCGAGATTCCGATGTAAGCCACTGCCAATATCCCCACGATGCTGGCCAGCGTAATCATTGCTATCTTGAATCCCTTTCTATCTGGTTCAGGGTCGTCAGCACCAAATAGGTCATCAGCGTCATCATAAGACTCAGGATCCGAAACTGCTTCAGCAGCCTGAATATGCTGGTCCTCAATATTTTTTTTCTTTTTTCTGCGTTTTTTCTGAATTGCGTTATCCTCCTGCTGGTCTTCTGTTTCATACTGACCTTCTGCCGACTGTTTTTCCGGCTTGGATTGTTCTTTGTCAGACCGGTTTTCTGCGCCGGACGATTCTCCGACAAGCTTATTTTCTGCCGCGGACTGCTCTCTGACCTGTTGTTTTCCAGCCTTTGGCTGTTCGTCTGCCGACTGAGCTTTTGGCTTGGACTGTTCATCTGCAGGACGTCTCTTTTTTCTTGGTCTTCCATCATTGGAACGGTTTTTCGGCTGATCCTGCCCAGCTGCAGACCGATTTTTTTTCCTTGGTTTTCCTTCTGCTGACTGTTTTTCCTGCCCGGATTCTCCATCCGCTGGCTGGCTTTTCGGCTTAGATCCTCCATGTGATCCGCTCTCCATTCCTTCTTGACTTGTTCTATTTTCTTCCTTATTAAATTCACTCATTTAGTAAACTCCCTTTTATTTATCCATATACGATTTTCATTATAATACGAAACATTATAAAAGTACAGTGAAAAAACAGTGAAACGCCGCAAAATAAAGATTGATACTTGATTTATGTTCTTATATAATGATGTAGGGGTTAAAAGGATATCATACACCGTTTTCCCCCGATATCAAGGGCACAGGATACATTTTGCCCCCACATTACAATATGAAAGGAGTAACAACATCATGAGTGGATCAACACTTGGAAATTCATTTCGCATCATGACCTGGGGTGAATCCCACGGAGCCGGTGTCGGTGTCGTCATCGACGGCTGTCCGGCAGGTCTTGCCTTAAGCGAAGCTGATATACAACAATTTTTAAACAGGAGGAAGCCCGGACAGAGCCGGTTTGCCACTCCGAGAAAGGAATCCGACTGCGTGGAGATTCTATCCGGTGTTTTTGAGGGAATCACCACTGGAACACCAATTGCATTGATGGTCAGAAATGAAAACCAGATTTCAAAGCATTACGACGATCTGGCTTCACTTTACCGCCCGGGACATGCGGATTTTACTTTTGACCGGAAGTTCCTTCATCGCGATTACCGCGGCGGCGGACGTTCCTCCGGCCGCGAGACCATCGGACGGGTGGCGGCAGGCGCCATTGCCTCCAAACTCCTTGCGGAGCTCGGAATCGACATCCTGACTTTCACAAAATCCATCGGTCCGGTGGAGGTTCCTGCATCTGCTTACTGTTTTGATGAGATTACAGGCAATCCGCTTTACATGCCAAGTGCCGAGTATGCCCGGAAGGCGGAGGCCTATCTGGATGAACTCCGCATGCAGCAAAATTCGTCAGGCGGAAGCATCGAGTGTATTGTCCGGAACATGCCCATCGGAATCGGGGAACCTGTTTTTGATAAGCTGGACGCCTGCCTCGCAAAAGCACTGATGTCCATCGGTGCCGTTAAGGCGGTAGAAGTCGGGGACGGTGCTGCCGTTTCCACGACAACCGGGATTGAAAATAACGATGCATTTACCACTGCGGACGGGAAAATCGTCAAGAACACCAACCACTCCGGCGGGATTCTCGGTGGAATGAGTGACGGATCAGATCTTCTGCTGAAGGTTGCAGTTAAGCCTACCCCCTCAATCTCCCAGGTTCAGCAGACCGTCACGAAGGACGGGATGCCTGCTGAGCTTTCCATCCACGGAAGACACGATCCGGTCATCGTCCCTCGCGCTGTTGTAGTGGTAGAATCTATGGTGGCGCTCACCCTGATTGACCTGCTCTTCGAGAACATGAGCAGCCGGTTCGATAAAATCAAACAATTCTATTCGGAGGAAACATCATGACTAATAAATTAATCGACATCGTTAAAGTTTCCAAATCCTTTGGTGAAAATCTGGTTCTGGACGAACTGGATCTGTACATCCGTGAGAATGAATTTCTTACCCTCCTCGGGCCAAGTGGATGCGGAAAAACTACTCTTCTGCGTATACTCGGTGGTTTCGAGACTCCTGACAAGGGAGATATTATCTTTGGCGGAAAGAACATCAACGCACTGCCACCAAACAAGCGTCAGTTAAACACCGTGTTTCAAAAGTACGCGCTGTTCTCCCACATGACCATCGCAGAGAATATCGCTTTCGGTCTGAAGATCAAAGGCAAATCCAAAAGCTACATCGATGACAAAATCCGGTATGCGCTGAAGCTGGTGAATCTGGACGGTTTCGAGCAGCGGACTCCTGACTCTCTCAGCGGTGGCCAGCAGCAGCGTATCGCCATCGCCCGTGCCATCGTGAATGAACCCCAGGTATTGCTTCTGGATGAACCACTGGGAGCACTGGATCTCAAGCTGCGTCAGGATATGCAGTATGAATTGATTCGCCTGAAAAATGAGCTGGGAATCACGTTCATCTATGTCACCCACGATCAGGAGGAGGCCCTCACCATGTCTGACACCATCGTCGTCATGAACCAGGGGTATATCCAGCAGATCGGAACTCCGGAGGATATCTACAACGAGCCGCAGAACGCGTTCGTCGCCGATTTCATTGGTGAGAGCAATATTTTTGCCGCTACGATGGTAAAAGATAAAGTCGTGAAAATGCTCGGCGCCATCTGGGAATGCGTCGACGTCGGCTTCGGTGAGAACAAGCCGGTTGATGCCGTTCTGCGCCCGGAGGACATCGACCTTGTCAAGCCAGGCGAAGGCGTCATCAACGGTGTAGTCACCAACTTAATTTTCAAGGGCGTGCACTATGAAATGGAAGTCCTGGCCAACAACTATGAACTGCTGGTACACAGCACTGATATGTTCCCGGTCGGAACCGAAGTGGGAGTTAAAGTGGATCCCTTCGATATCCAGATTATGAAAAAACCGGAGTCCGAGGACGAGGAGGTTTCTAACATTGAAGAATAAGAAGCTTTTGGCCGGTCCCTACCTGTTCTGGGCTGTCTCCTTTATCATCATCCCACTTTTGATGATTGTGTACTACGGAATGACCGATTCCAAGGGGCACTTCACCTGGAGCAATCTGGCACAGATCACGACACCGGAAAACCTGAAAGCGCTGGGATTATCCATCCTTCTGTCGCTGGTCAGCACGCTGTTCTGTCTGCTTCTTGCGTATCCTCTGGCAATGATTCTATCTGAGCTGAGCATGAATCAGACCAGCTTTATTGTGCTGATTTTTATTCTTCCCATGTGGATGAACTTTTTGCTGCGCACAATGGCATGGCAGAATCTTCTGGAGAAAAACGGAGTCATCAACATCGTTCTCTCGTTCTTTCATCTCCCGGAGCTCACAATCATCAACACACCTTACGCCATCGTGCTCGGTATGGTTTACAATTTCCTGCCCTTTATGGTGCTCCCGATTTACAATGTCCTTGTCAAAATTGACAAAGACGTCATTTCCGCCGCCGCGGATCTGGGGGCAAACTACTGGCAGACTTTCTTTTATATCACACTCCCGCTGACGGTTCCAGGAATCATCAGTGGAATCACGATGGTTTTTGTACCTTCGCTGACCACATTCGTCATCTCTGATCTGCTGGGCGGCAGCAAGATTCTGCTGATTGGCAATGTGATCGAACAGGAATTTAAACAGGGCAGCAACTGGAACGTCGGTTCCGGTCTCTCGCTGATTCTGATGATCTTTATCATCGCCAGCATGGCTCTGATCAACAAATACGATAAAGATGGGGAGGGAACTGCATTTTGATAAAAGAATCGCTTAAAAAAATATACTTGTTTCTGATCATGGTGCTGCTCTACGCTCCCATCCTCACGCTGGTTGTCCTTTCCTTTAACAGTTCGAAGTCCCGCTCCAAGTGGGGGCACTTCACGCTTGACTGGTATCGCGCGCTGTTTCAGAATCAGGACATCATGAACGCCCTGTATACGACCCTGATCATCGCACTGGTGTCCGCACTGATCGCAACGCTGCTCGGAACGGCTGCAGCACTCGGGATTCAGGGCATGCGCCGCAGATTCCGCACCCTGATGATGGGCATCACGAACATTCCGATGCTGAATGCTGATATCGTAACCGGTATCTCCCTGATGCTTCTGTTCATCGCTTTCCGGTTTTCATTGGGATTTTCAACGATCCTGCTGGCGCATATTACATTTAACATTCCATATGTTATTCTCAGCGTCATGCCAAAGCTGAAGCAGACGAACCGCTCGACCTATGAGGCGGCCCTCGATCTGGGTGCATCACCTGTCTACGCTTTTTTCAAGGTGGTCTTCCCGGACATCATCCCCGGTGTTTTTTCCGGATTTCTGCTTGCATTTACCATGTCACTGGATGATTTTGTAATCACTCATTTTACCAAAGGACCTGGAATTGACACCTTGTCCACCAAGATCTACAGTGAAGTCCGCAAAGGCATCAAGCCGGAAATGTACGCGCTATCGACCCTGCTGTTTTTAACGGTTCTGGTTCTTCTGATGCTGATTAATATGGCACCGGAGAAAAATGCTGCCACCAGCGCAAAGCGCATCTCTGTTTCCAGAGGTCACAAAATCAGGCGTTTCTGTCTGCGCAAGCTGACTCCGGCCGCTATTATTATCGCCATCGTCATCGGCGGCTGCTACTACGGTTCGAAAGAATCCGGTCATTCCAGCAATCAGGTGATTGTCTACAACTGGGGGGAGTATATGGATCCTGATGTTCTTGATATGTTCGAAGAAGAAACCGGAATTGATGTGGTATATGAGGAGTACGAGACGAACGAGATCATGTACCCCAAGGTACAGTCCGGTGCGATTGCATACGATGTGGTCTGCCCGTCAGATTATATGGTCCAGCGAATGATTGAAAGTAATCTGCTGGCTGAGATTGATTTTGACAACATTCCAAATCTCAAAAATATCGGCACGACCTATATGGAGCAGTCACGCCAGTTCGACCCGGATAATCTTTATTCGGTTCCATATACATGGGGAACTGTCGGTATCCTTTACAACAAGACGATGGTCGATGAGCCCATCGACAGTTGGAGTGTTCTGTGGGATGAAAAATACAAGGACAGCATCCTGATGCAGGACAGTGTGCGTGATGCCTTCGGTGTCACCTTGAAATATCTTGGATATTCTCTCAACTCCACCGATCTGGATGAGTTGGAAGAAGCTAAAAATCTGCTAATTGAACAGAAACCACTCGTGCAGGCCTATGTTGTGGATCAGGTTCGGGACAAAATGATCGGAAACGAGGCTGCCATTGGCGTCATCTACTCCGGCGAGGCCATCTACACACAGAAGGAAAATCCAAATCTGGAATATGTTATTCCGAAGGAAGGCTCCAATGTCTGGATCGACTCCTGGGTCATTCCAAAGAATGCAAAGCACAAGGAAAATGCGGAGGCATTTATCAACTTCCTGTGCCGCGGAGATATTGCCAAGATGAATTTCGACTATATTACGTATTCCACACCGAACACTGCCGGTCGTGAACTGATCGAGGACCCAGACATTCGAAACAGCAGGATTGCCTTCCCGGATGCTTCTGAGTTGGCCAACTGTGAGACGTTTAAGTTTCTCGGGGATGAGAACGATGCCCTATACAACCGGCTGTGGAGGGAAGTAAAATCCAAATAATCTGGCTGTGGAGAGATGTGAAATCTAAATAATCTGACTGTGAAGAGATGCGAAATCCAAGTAATCTGGCTGTGGAGAGATGCGAAATCTAAATAATCTGGCTGCTGTCAGAAGAGAAAAAAGACAAGAATAATGGGAGGTGGCTGAAAACCAGCTCCCATTATTCTTGTCTTTTCCTTCTTGTTCTTTTCCCGCACTCCCGCGTTCTCTCTCGTTCTCCTTATCGCTCTCCGCTGTCGATCCATTCTACACGTCGAAGCACCCACCGCCCGTAAACTCTCTGAGCAATGAATTGATCGGGATGTTCTCGCTCCCGGCGCCAACAAAATAATCTAGAAATTTCAAGAGACGTTTTGCCTCAGGATATTCATCGCTTTCTTTTTCCACGCCGAATAAAAGAGGCTCCACATACTGCTTCAGGACAGCAAGCTCATAGAGCAGCGCCGAGTTGAACATCACGTCTGCCTCCTCCTGGAACGGGAAAATATTCTCTTCCTCTCCCCTTCTCACCGAGGGCCACATCGAGATGGTTTTCTGCGCGGAAGTTCCGCGTGCTCTTGCGTCCCGCACAATCCGTCTGATCAGCCGCCCGTCCGTTGTGGGAATCCGGTTATGTTCATCGATATTGAGCTGTGTCAGTGCACTGATATAAATCTTGAATTTATTCTCATCTGCCAGCATCTCCGTCAGCTTTGGATTCAGACAGTGAATCCCCTCTATGACAAGTACATCCTGTGCCCCCAGTCTCCGTGGCTTATTCACATAGCTTCTGCGTCCGATTTCAAAATCAAACGTGGGAATCACTACTTCTTTTCCATCCAGAAGATCGCTCATATCTTTGTTAAACGCTTTGACATCGATTGCCTCCAGACATTCGAAATTATAGTTTCCGTCCTTATCTCTGGGCGTTTTTTCCCTGTCCACAAAGTAATTGTCCACCGAGATTGGATGAGGAATCATTCCATTTACCCGAAGCTGGATTGAGAGCCTGTGCGAGAACGTAGTCTTCCCCGAGGAGGACGGTCCTGCAATCAGGATAAACTTCACAGATTTTCTTGAAGCAATCTGTTCCGCAATCTCGGCAATCCTCCGCTCCTGAAATGCCTCCTGTACCAGAATCACTTCCCGCATATTCTGATGTGCGGACATGTCGTTCAGCGCCCCCACCGTCTCGATATTCTGAAGATCGCCCCATCTGGTGGACTCCTTCAGCACCTGAAACAGCTTTTCCTGTGGTTGGAACGGCGGAACAACCGTCGGCGCTTCCATCACCGGCATCTGCAGAACAAAGCCCTCATCATACAGATGCAGCTTAAAATAGCGCAGATATCCCGCATCCGGAACCATGTACCCATAGTAGTAGTCCTCAAACTCATTCATGGTGTAAATGTTCACTCTCGAGACACGGCGGTACTGAAACAACCGTTCTTTATCATGCATTCCATACTTTTTAAAGAGCCGGATTGCCTCGGTCGTATTGACTGAGCGTTTCTTAATCGGCATCCGTTCTTCAACCATCTGCCACATGCGCTCCTCGACCCGATCCAAAAACTCTCTTGTGAGCTTCTGCTTTCCCTCTATCGTACAGTAAAGCCCTTTGCTGAGTGAGTAATGGATACGCACCTTTTCTATCTGTTCTTTGCCGCCCACATCGTGAACCGCTTTGACCATCATGAGACACATGCTCCTCTTGTACGTCTTATGCCCGATGTTGTCGCCGATCGTGACAAACTCAATCTCATGGTTTCCATCCAGACCTTTGTACAATTCCTGCAGACGATATTTATCAATAAAAACCAGCACGATCTGATACGGATACTGATTTTGAAAATCCTCTGCAATCACTTTGTATGCGGTTCCTCTCGGATATTCGCGTTTTATCTGTCCGACCTGGACCGTACACATTTTTTCTCCCATCTCACACCTCACTGTTATATAATCTGAAACGGCAGACAAAATTCTGCTGTCTCAATCTCCACTCCGTCTATACTATCTTTCAGATAGGACTTCACATCTTCCATAAAAATGTATTCCGTCCCGTAATGTCCCGCATCGATGATCGCAATCCCTTTTGCCACCGCATCGATTCCCGCATGGTGGTCGATATCACCGGTCACCAGAACATCCGCACCTTTTTCCAGTGCCGCATCAATCATACTTTTTCCGGAACCGGGAGAAACTGCCATCACCGAAACCTCCTGTTTCATATCGCCGAAGACCTTCACCTGCTCCAGGTGCAGTTTTTCCTTCACCCAGTCCGTCGTCTCTTTTAACGACATAGGATGAGTCAGCCGGCCAACCCTGCCGATCCCGTCCCGGGCGTATGTATTCATGCCCTCACGGCGGTCCCAGTAAGTCTCCTCCAGAACCACCGGCTCCTGCAGTTCGAACAGCCGTCCGGCAAGTCCGGCCATCCCCATAACATCATAATTGGTATGCATGGCATAATAAGAGATATCATACTTGATGAGATCTATGATTCTTCTGCCCGTAAAATGTTCGGAGGTCACGGATTTCAGCGGATCAAAGATCATCGGATGATGCGTAATGAGCATGTCAACATTTTTCCCAATGGCGTCTTCAATGACATCCTCTGTGGCATCCAGAGCAATGTAGATTTTTTTGACCTCTTTATCGCTTCTGCCGACCAGCAGACCCACATTGTCAAAATCAAGTGCCGCGTCCGTTGGATACATCTCCTCGAGTTGTTTCATAATGTCTCTGCACAACATAGTATCTCCCCTTTTCTTTTATTTATAGTATGCGATCCCCTCCTGAATGCATCGTATTTCTTCATTCAGCTGGGATATCCTCTCCACAATTTTTTCTCCGCGCCTGTCTGCCAGACCGGACAGTACGCGTTGTTTGATTTCCAGCTCTTTTTCCATGAACTGATACAGCACCGGATTCTGTTCCGACAAAAGCAGTTTCCCGAACCGTAGTTCTGTCTCGGACCACTTTCGGTTTCTGGATACGTATTCTCCCTCGAAGCGCACCTTCATCATCGGATAGTACTTTCCGTCTTCACAGATCATATTTTCTGAAATAACCAAAAAGCCCTTCTCTAAAAGAAAGGCTCTCACTTTATAGATTTCAGACTGTGGCTGCAAGATACATTCTTTTAATTCTCTCACGACTTCCATGCTGTCCTCTAATATCTTCATCACAAGTCCGCCGCCCATTCCTGCCACAATGACGGATTCGACCTCGCCGGGTCTGAGAGCCCTCAGGCCGTCCGACAAAATCAGCTCGATTGGGAGTTCCCCCTGCTGGCGGCAGATATTCTCTCTCGCACGCTCCAGCGGGCCCTCATTGATATCCATGGCAGTCACATGCGGACTGATTCCGTTCTGGACGAGATAAATAGGGATGTAACCATGGTCGCATCCCACATCAGCAACTGGAAGTCCAGGCGTCACCATGTCGGCGACCGCCTGTAATCTGTTTGATAATTCCATAATACCCTCTTAATCCAGATAATCTCTGAGTTTACGGCTTCTGCTCGGATGACGCAGCTTTCTGAGCGCCTTTGCCTCGATCTGGCGAATACGTTCTCTCGTTACATCAAATTCTTTGCCGACTTCCTCCAGTGTTCTCGCACGTCCATCGTTCATTCCGAAACGGAGGCGAAGCACCTTCTGCTCCCGCTCTGTCAGTGTATCAAGAACTTCGTCCAGCTGCTCCTTCAGCAATGTAGCTGCAGCTGCCTCGGCCGGAACCGGAACATTGTCGTCCTGAATAAAATCTCCCAGATGGCTGTCTTCCTCCTCACCGATCGGTGTTTCCAGAGATACCGGTTCCTGAGAGATTTTCAGAATCTCACGCACACGCTCCACAGGCATGTCCAGCTCTTTGGCAATCTCCTCCGGCGTGGGTTCGCGTCCCAGCTCCTGAAGCAGCTGTCTGGAAACACGGATCAGTTTGTTGATTGTCTCCACCATATGCACCGGAATACGGATGGTTCTCGCCTGGTCTGCAATCGCTCTTGTGATTGCCTGTCGGATCCACCATGTCGCATAAGTACTGAACTTAAAGCCTTTATTGTAGTCAAATTTCTCCACCGCCTTAATCAGACCCAGATTTCCCTCCTGGATCAGATCCAGAAAGAGCATTCCACGGCCGACATATCTCTTGGCAATGCTGACAACCAGACGCAGATTGGCTTCGGCAAGACGCTTCTTCGCCTCCTCGTCACCCTCCTCCATTCTCTTGGCCAGACTGATTTCCTCCTCCGCGCTCAGAAGAGGAACCTTGCCGATTTCCTTCAGATACATTCTCACCGGATCTTCTATACTGATTCCATCCGGAACAGAAAGATCAATCTTTTCCACATCGACCTCATCTTCCTCCGAGATAACGATCTCGATATCGTCGTCATCGTCCTCCGTATCGCCGGTGATTCGAAGCACATCGATATTATTGGTCTCCAGATACTCAAAAACCCGCTCCATCTGGTCTGCATCCAGCTCCAGGTCTTTGAAGAAATCGTTGATCTCCTGCAGCTCCAGAATGCTTTTTTTCTTTTTTCCGATAGTGACCAGTTCTTTCAACCGCTCCATGAATTTCTGCATGTTATCATCCATTTGTTTGTCCATGTGTTCTTTCCCTTCCCTATCTTGTTTTATTCTATCCTTAATCAATGGAAATATGCAGGTTTCGCAGGTCATCCAGTGCTCTTTTGTCTTTCATGAGACGCTGCAGACCTTCCATATCCGTCGGCTCCAGTGCCTTGGTGGCAGCCTCGATGCTCTGGCTCTTCACCCGGATGATGGTTTCCTTTAATGCTTTCTCCTGCTCTTCCTTTGTTGTAAGTTCCTGTATCTTTGTATGAAACAGACTCGCCACTTCATGATGCTGCTCTTCTTCGGTAAAATGACTCATGATCTTTGCCGGATTCACGCTGCCCTGCTCATACTGACCGTAGAGGATCTCCGCCACCTCCCTGTACAGACTGGTCGTAAAATCCTGCGGTCTGATGTACTTGCTGATCACTGAAAACAGACTCTCATCATCCACCAGCCAGGTCAGCAGAATCTTCTGGGATTTCAGACTTCCGTCCTCTTTTTGTTTTTCCCTGTTCATCGTAGATTTCGGCCTCGTAACCGGCTTTGCCAGTCCGATGTTCACCGCGGTTTTGCTGACCAGATTCTGAAGACTCTCGAAACTGATATGATACTGTCTCGCCGCCGCTTCTATGTAATTATTGCGCTCCAGTTCTTCCTCAAATCCCACCAGACGTCTAGCCACCTCGTGAAGAAATGCGGTCTTGCCCTCCGGAGAATCCATATCATATTCCCGTTCCAGCATTTCCAGACTGAAAAGAAAACCATTTCTTGCCTTCCCGATCCGTTCCTCAAATGCCTCCGCACCCAGCGCCTTGATAAACTCGTCCGGATCCTTATAGGGATCCATCCGGATTACCTTCGCCGCGATTCCCGCCTCTTTCATAATTGGAATCGCCCGGAGCGCAGCCTTGGTTCCCGCCTCGTCACTGTCATAAGTCAGGTACACCTCCCTGACATAACGCTTGATCAGAGATGCATGTCCCACGGTAAGTGCAGTTCCCAGCGATGCCACCGCATTCGTAAATCCCGCCTGGTGCAGGGAGATCACATCCATATAGCCCTCGCAGACCAGAAAATACGGTTTTCTGGATGTCCGCGCACGATTCAGCCCATATAAATTCCGGCTCTTGTCAAACACGATCGTCTCGGGAGAGTTCAGATATTTCGGCTTTCCATCTCCCATCACACGCCCTCCAAACCCGATGACCCGGTTGTTCACGTCCATGATGGGGAACATCACCCTGTTCCAGAACTTGTCATAAACTCCCTGTCTCTCATCCACATTGACCAGTCCGGCCTGCCGAATGACCTCCTCCGAATACCCCTTTGTCCTGAGATATTTGTATAAGTCGTCACTGTACTTGTTGGAATACCCAAGTCCAAAGGCTGTGATCGTCTCCTCCGTAAGCTCCCGGTCTGTCAGATAGGTGTGTGCCAGTTTGCCACGCTCACTCTTGAGCTGTGCGTAGAAATACTTGGCTGCCAGCTTATTCAGTTCCAGAACTGTTCCCCGGAGATTCTCTCTCTCCTTCTGTTCTCTGGAATACTCCAGCTCGGGCAGTTCCACTCCGGCGCGGTCCGCCAGAAGCTTTAGCGCCTCCACAAAGGAGTAATTCTCATATTCCATAATAAATGTAAATACGTTGCCTCCCTTTCCACAGCCGAAACAGTAATACATCTGTTTGTCTCTGCTCACCGAAAAGGAGGGTGATTTTTCGTTGTGAAACGGACAAAGCCCAAAGTAGGAACTGCCCTTTTTCTGGAGTCTGACATATCCGGAAATCACATCTACAATATCATTTTTCAATCTTACTTCTTCTAACAGTTCCTCTGAATAGTACATGTCTCCCTCCATCTATGCGTTCTATACCCCATATTATATATATTCGACACAACTTCTTGATTTCCTTTTAAATTTTCCAGGATTCCGGAATAAAATATTCCTCGAACTTTTTTACCGCGTAATTATCGGTCATTCCCGCGATATAATCACACACCACCTGTTCTTTCGTATTCTCCGGCTGATCGACAGCCAGTATGTATTGTTCCGGGAGCAGCTCCATGTGCCTGATATAATACTCATACAGCTGCACGATCATCTGAACCGCCTTGTCTTCCTCGCCCTTCGCTTTTGGATTCTTGTATACATTCTCGAACATGAACTGGCGAAGACCGATCATCGCCCGCTCCACCTTCTCAGACATCCGAATCTCCGGCTGATCCATACTGTTGGTGATCACATCATGGACCATGGTGTTCAGTCGGATTTTCAGTGAACCTCCCAAAATGTCCCGGAACTCCTTCGGAATATCGTCCTCCACAAGGATTTCGCCGCGGATTGCATCGTCAATATCGTGATTGATATAAGCGATCTTGTCTGACAGGCGCAGCACCTGTCCTTCCAGCGTATGAGGCGTTCCCGCCGTGGGATGGTTCAGGATGCCGTCCCGCACCTCCCAAGTCAGATTCAATCCTTTTCCCTGCTTCTCGACGCATTCCACCACCCGCACGCTCTGCTCGTTGTGGCGGAAATGATAGACCTGATTCAGAGCGCGCTCTCCTGCATGACCGAACGGGGTATGCCCCAGATCGTGTCCCAGTGCGATTGCCTCCACAAGATCCTCATTCAGACGCAGTGCCTTGGCAATGGTTCTCGCGTTCTGTGACACCTCCAGTGTATGTGTCAGTCTGGTCCGGTAATGGTCTCCTTTGGGGAGCAGAAACACCTGGGTCTTCTGTTTCAGCCTGCGGAAAGACTTACAGTGAAGGATCCGGTCCCGGTCTCTCTGGAACACCGGCCGGATATCGCACTCATCTTCCTCTACATCCCTTCCTCTGGAATCTTTACTCAATGCTGCATAGGGACTTAAATACTCCAATTCACGTTCTTCCAACTGCTCTCGTATAGTCATCCGCAACTCCTCCCGCAAAACACTCTGTCAGGTTAAACTTACTCTACTATAGTTTACCACCATACGCGCAGAAGTACAATCGTTGTTATGATCTGCTTCTATAAGTAGATTATCTGCATGCAAAAAGGATTGTTGCAGAAAGATGTATCCTGCAGCAATCCTTTTGAAAATCGCCTCGCGCCCAATTCACGGTATTTTCACTTTCTATGATCTTGCGCATTCTGCATCCGCACCGGTCAGAATATCCAGACCGTGCTTCAGCGATGGTAAGACAAATCCCAGGCTCTCCGACACTGCCTTCGGACTTCCGGGAAGATTTACAATCAATGTCTGATTCCGTATCACGGACACCTCGCGGCTGAGCATCGCCCGGTCTGTGATCGTCATAGAAAATGCACGGATTGCCTCCGCGATTCCCGGTGCATTTCTAGTTGCTACCGCCATGGTTGCCTCCGGTGTACAGTCTCTCGGAGAAAATCCGGTTCCGCCCGTAGTGATAATCAGATTCGCCTGTCTTCCATCAGCCAGGCGCATCAGTTCGATTTTGATGCGTTCCAGTTCATCCGGAATCAAGACCTTCTCGATCACACGGTAACCGGCATCCTCCAGCATCTGTTTGATCAGCGGACCGCTCTTGTCCTCACGTTCTCCCTTCGCACCCTTGTCACTCAGGGTCACGACGGCGGCAGTCATCCGTGGATCCTTCATCTCCGGCACGATCACCATCTCGTCACCTACACGGATGCTTCCCCCGTGGCGCACCTCGGCAAATACGCCCTGTGTCGGCATGATGCATTCTCCCATCTTCTGATAGATCTGACAGTGCGTGTGACATTCCTTTCCGATCTGTGTCATCTCCAGAACCACGTCATTACACCGGAATACGGTGCCCACCGGAAGGTTTCGGAAATCAAATCCCTCCACCACAAGATTCTCTCCAAATGCACCGGCTCCTACATCTGCACCCTTTTCATTAAACGCTTCTACCTTCTCATAGGAAAGAAGACTGACCTGTCTATGCCAGTTTCCACCATGTGCGTCTCCCACGATTCCAAACCCCACCTGAAACTGTGCACTCGTCACATCCGTCTTCTGTATTCCCCGCCTGTCGCTTGTACAGACAGCCTTTACCACTCCCATAATCATCCTCCAATTCCTGCCATCCTGCGGTCCTCCCGCTCCTCGTTATCCTGCTCCTCAAATCCGTGTCTGCGCGGTTTATGATAGACTGCCTCCCGCAAAAATTCTTCCAACTGCCCATCCGTAACCCCGCTCCGGATAAAATCCCTCACATTTAGATGACTGTGATAATTCAGACACAATTTAAGGTATCCATCTGCTGTAAGCCGAATCCGGTTGCAGTCCTGACAAAATTCATGACTCATGGCGCTGATAAAGCCGATGCGCCCCTGAAAATCCTGTGCACTGTAGTACCTGGCCGGTCCATTTCCAAGCTTCTCCTCGACCGGCATCAGCGGACCGATCTTTTCCTCCAGTTTTTTCATGATCTCCTTCTGTTCAATCCTGCCAAATTCTTTTCCGATTCCGACGGGCATCATCTCAATAAAGCGCACGTGTACCGGCTCATCCTTCGCAAGCATTGCCACCTCTGCGAAATCATCACTGTTGACTCCCATCGGAACACAATTGACTTTTACAGAGGAAATTCCGATCCGAACTGCTTCATGTATTCCTTTCAGTACTGCCTCAAGCCCTTCATGCCTTGTAATCTTCTGAAACCGTTCTTCATCCAGTGTATCAAGGCTAATATTAATCCCGGTCACTCCTGCTTCCTTTAGCTCTGGGAGAAATTCCTGCAGCCGATATCCATTTGTAGTCAATGTAATGGAATCAATTCCCTGAATTCTGTTGATTTCACGAATCAAATCACATACACCACGCCGGATCAACGGCTCTCCCCCTGTTATTTTTATCTTATGAATCCCCAGTTTCACTGCGCATCGACATATGCGGATTACTTCCTCAAAGCGCAGGATGTCTTTATGGTCAATATAGTCTACACCTTCCTCTGGCATGCAGTACATACAGCGGAAATTGCACTTGTCTGTCACTGAAATACGCAGATAGTCAATTTTTCGATTGTATTGATCCTGCATAGTACCCTCCTGTTTTGTGATTTTTTCTATCGTTTTAAGCATATTATAGCATTTTTTGTGCAATATGTTAATTTCTTTCTCACTTAATTCACTCTTGACCCAAAACAGAGACTTCTCTGCAGCCCGTTTTAGTACTCAAATCTTTCGTTCATATTATCAAAGATTCTCTTGCAAATGTTCTCTGATCAGTTGCAAAAACAGTTCCATGGCAGGAGTTGTCCAGCGATTTTTATGCTTGATACATAAAACCGGATTTCTAATTCCGGAGACAGGCGCAGAAAGCTCTACCAGTCTGCCATCGGCAAGTTCTTCTTCTACCGCAAATCTTGGCAGAAATGTAATTCCCAGATTGCTCATCACGCAACGTTTAATCGCCTCCGTGCTCCACAGTTCAATCGTCTCTTCCAACTGAATATCCTGTTCTTGCAGATAGGATTCAAATTGTCTGCGAAAAAGGCTGTCCGGTTCGTCACTGATGAGTGGAATCGATTTGACCTGATGCGGTGTCACAAAATCCGTATCTGTCAGTTCACTGGATGCCACAAGAATACATTCCGCCTGCTGTTTCAACGATTCCGTCTGAAGTACATCCCGATTCCAATCCATGCGATAAGAGATTCCCAGATCACAGCTTCCTTCTTTCAGGTTTTCTGAGATTTTCAGACAGTTACGATTCCGCAGTATAAGCTTCACAAGCGGCGCTCTGGCGCGAAACTCTCGAATAACCTCCTGCATCTGAAAACACAGCAGCGTCTCTACAATATCCACCCGCAGCGTTCCGGTAAGCGGTTGTGATGTATCTGCAATACCGCCGATCTGATCTGCGATCTCTACTAAGTCTCTGGCTTGTTCGACCACCTTCTCACCGGCCTGACTCAGAGACATCCTTCGTCCGATCCGCTGAAATAATGGTACTCGAAGTTCTGCTTCCAATTGCTGCATCTGAATTGTAATCGTAGACTGGGTATATCCAAGTGCTTCTGCCGCTTTCTGATAACTGCCATGATCAACGATTGCAATCAGTGTTCTGAGATGTTTGATTTCCATGCTGTGGCTCCCCTCCTCAATTCATTTGTATTATAAATATTATATCTAAAAAAATTTCATTATTCAAATGTTTTTATTTCTGATACACTATTGATATCAAAATAAAAGGGAGAGATCTATTATGCCACCTACCATCGTTCCATCCTTTCTGCTCTATTGCTATATTACCGGCGTTACGCCCGGACCTGCCAACCTGTGTTCGCTTTCCACGGCTCTGCGCTATGGAAAAAAGACAGCACTGCGCCAATGGCGAGGAATCTTCTTTGGATATTTCATCGTTTCCATGGGCGCGGTCCTGATTACGCACCTGATTGGGACCGTTTTAAATCAGTATGTAAAATACCTTTCATGGGTCGGGGCTGTTTACATACTCTGGCTTGCATGGCACACCTTTCATTCATCCGCATATGAAGAAAAAGAAAACATCCACGCACCGAATTTTTTCACAGGAATGTTCCTGCAGTTTACCAATGTCAAGATCATGGTATCCTGCACGACAGCACTCTCCTGCTATGTACTTCCTTACACAGATTCCTTCTGGATATTATTGTGCGTCGGACTGTTCCTTCCACTTACCGGTCCGATCGCGAACCTTCTTTGGGTGTATGCCGGGGTATCGCTTCAGAAACTGTTTCAGAATCACCGGAAGCAGGTCGATGTGGTCATGGCAATATCACTTGTGTTATGTGCTGTTACATTGGTGGTGGGGCATTGATTCGTTCCTGTTACAAGACAGGAATGTTCGGCGTAATTCGTATTGGCACCAACATAAGGATTTCGCTCCGTAAAAAAAGTCAGCCATATCTTCATAGACAGTTCCCTTCTTCTAAAGATTGCCTATTATCAAGATATGGCTGACTAGGTCAAAATATAATTTCACAAATTACAACATTTAATTTCCTAAAGCATCTACAACTCCATTCTCTCCATCCTTCCATTCACCACTATATTCAATTCCTCCATTTTCATTATAGAGTGTACCTTCTCCATTATATTCCCCATTCATCCATTCGCCACTATACTTCACTTGATTTGTCGAACGATAATAGCTTTTCCCTTTTCCTGAATACTTACTGTTTTTGTAATCACCATCATAGCGCAACCATCCATTTTCATAGTATTTGCCTCTGCCATTCTTTTCTCCTTTTTTAAACTCTCCTGTATAAACGCTAAAATCTCTAATTGTAGATGCATCTACCAAATATACTGAAAGAAAACCATATCCATACTGGTTGCCTTTTCCAGAATATTCACCGTTTTCAAATTCACCTTCATAAATACATGGATTTAACGAATTAAGTAGTGAAGAAGCCATATCATTATTTTGATTTTGAAAAAAAGCTTCCCAATGAATATCCTGACTCGTAAATTCTTCATCTACTGGTGTGGCAAAACTCATCCCTGTTCCTTCATAATGTCCTTCACTAAATTTCCCTATATATTTCAAAAGCAAATAGCTATTTTCTTCTTTTGAAAAAAATCCATCATACTCACTAATAATAAGCTCTCCGTTATTTATTTGAGCATCTACCATTTTTGTTATTATTCCCATTCCATCTGGTTTGTCATCTTTCGTCTGCCCGATATATACTAAATCCGTTTCTTCAAAAGATTTTTCATAATATTTTTTGCTAGATAAGAATCCGTCTTTTTCTTCTAGATATATCATATCCTCTTTATGTGCGTCGCAATAATCCTGAATCATACTAATTTCGCTGAACGTTTTTACCGGAATATTGTTATCTTCTAAATAAGCTTTTTGATACTCAAGTGATAAATATGGTAGTGTCGCAAGTGTCTCTTTCCTTGCCGCTTCTTCCTCTGCTTTTTTCTTTTCTTCTGCCACCTTCTTTTCCTCCGCGGCTTTTGCTTCTGCCGCCTTCTTTTCCTCCGCAGCTTTTGCTTCCGCCGCCCTTTTTTCCTCCACAGCTTTTGCTTCCGCCGCCCTCTTTTCCTCCACAGCTTTTACTTCCGCTGCTTTCTTTTCTTCTGCGGCTTTCTCTTTCGCAGCTTTTTCTTCTGCCGCCTTTTCTTTAGCTGCTTTTTCTTTGGCAGCTTTTTCTTCTGCAGCTTTTTCTTTTTCTACTTTTTCTTGTTCTTCAGCTTTTTGCTTCTCCGCTTCCTTATCTGCCAATTCCTGTTCCTTTTGTGCATTTTGTGCTTTTATTTCATTACTGTATGTCTGTGTATGCATTGCATCTGTAACTAAAAATCCTAGCGATAAACCTATACTAATGCAGACATAAGTTATAATTGTTGCTAACAGTGTGGTTCCTATTTTATGATTTTTATACAATGGTAATCTATCTCTAATGCCTTTGAAATTTGTAATAAGCATAATTGGAAGAATAAACAAAATACCAATTGCAATATAATACTGAACCACTTCAATAACTACATCCTTAGTTGTCCCTGCTCCTGTTGCCGTGAAAGGTCCAATCAACAACAATAATCCTATAATAATATATATTGGAATCATAATAATTTTCTTCCATCTATTTCCATTTGAAACTATTGGTATCTCATATTCCGGCTGAACAGGTATAATCGCATCTGAAATTTTCTCTATCTTCGCATTCTTCTCTTCAGATATATCATGCTTAAAACTCATGACCTTATCATTTACTAACTCATTGATATCATTTTCATCGATATTGCTTTTGTCACTATCTTGTACAATATTCTTTCCACAATATGGACACTTAACCCAACCTTCTTTGACTTCCTTACCGCAATATTTGCAAAACATGTATTAACCCCCTCACATTTTAACTATCGTAATATTTCATAACCACAACAAGGACATACCAACCACGTTTCTTCAATTTCTTGTCCACACTTTGTACAATAAATTCTATTGGTTTTTGTTAGTGCAATATCTCCAATGCAAATATTAGTTCCTCGAAGTAGCAGTTTTCCATTTTTTTCTTCAATAAGTCTTCTAGCCATAATAATATCATTTCGCGTATCATTATCTATTTCTTTATCTAAAATATAATCTTCTATACAATCTTTCACTTTTACATAAATATTGTAATAAATAATTATAATTACTATTTTCATAAACCATCCTGAATACAACAATCTTGGAAGTCCAATTAATAGTGCAATCAGACAAAGAAGCGCCCATAGTATCAGTTTTAATATAAATTTTGATGTAAGTCCTTTCTCTTGAGTTCCACTAACCATTTGATAATATTCTTCTTTTATTTGCTCTGCGTACTCTTGTATTTCTTTTCTGCTTTTTTCATGCGTCCATTTTTTATTTACTATTTCTTTATATGCTTGTATTTTTGCATCTAAATCAGGTAATTTTCTATTTAAGATTTCCACTAGTTGCTCATGTTCTCCTCGATATATTGCAGCCTCTTCCACAGAATCAAATGTATTTTTTTCAACTGTACGTTTTCTAACTTCATCAGCTTCTTCCACTGTTTCATATCGGACACCATTTACCATGAACTTAGAAGCATCTAAATCTGCAATCATTTTTTCTAATGTAACAAGCATGTCGTTCCCCAGTTGAAATTTTGAATTTAGTTCTTGTAATTGTACATACAGTCTTTTTAAATTGTCTGAATTTTTACGATTATTCGCAACAACCTCGGCCAATTGAACCATTTCTGCTCTTACTTTTCGAGCTTCTACAGCTAATTCTCTGCTTTCGCAAATTATCCTTTTTCCATCTACTGTCGAATATGTATTTATATCATCTATTTTTATAGTACATACGCTTTTCTCTGTTTTATCAATAAATTCTAGTTTTTCTTCTATATCTCTTCGGAGTTTAGGATTCGGGAATCCCAACCTTTTCTCTGTTTTATCTACTTGTAACAGTCCATTTTTTAGTGATTGCTCATCATCAAAATCAATTTTGTCTCGTTCTGATTCCATTAAACTTTCTTTTTGTTTATATAATTCATGATTCAATCCAAGAAAAGTTGTCAACCTATCCAGTTCATAATCTTGATCCCCTAATTGACGTAACACTATTTTATATGTTTCTTTATCTAAGGGATAATCTTTTATGCACTTTATTGCCGCACTTCTTTTATCATTGAATGATTTTTGGGGTCAATCATTTTTTTCGTGGGATTGACACCACGTAATGTATTGATTTGTTACGCCACCCTTGACCGGATGGAAAAGCAATGCTGTTCGT
>NZ_FQZY01000041.1 GCF_900142165.1 Hespellia stercorisuis DSM 15480 | reverse complement strand
ACCAATTACCGAAATAATATCGCAAAACAGGTTTTAAAAATTCTCTGTTTTGTACAAAAATTAATTAGTTCCCCAAGGGGGTTCTGAACAGTTACTTTTTTTTCATAGTAAAGATTCCTTTCTGTGGCGTTAGATATTTTTGTAAATAACTTCACTGGAAAGGTAGTCCGCTGCATAATTTCCTATCTGCTCTCCGTCCTTGAAGAGAACAATTCTGCTGCAAATCCCAATCAGCTCGGAATAATTGGTAGACAGCAGTACGATAGAAGCGCCTTTGAGCGCCAATGCATTTAATATATTGTACAACTCCAGACGGCTGGTGGCATCCAGCGTCCTGGTGGGGTCGTCATAGTAATAGAGGCTGGCATCACACAGCAGGGAACGTGCAATCAACAGCTTTTGCTGGTTCCCGGAGCTAAGGTGCCGCGGCCTTGTGTGGATATCCACATTGTGAAAGCCAAGCTTGTGCAGATAACTTTTTGCATAGGCGTTGCACTTCCAGTCGGATATAAATCCGTGCTCCAGCATCTTCCCGAAGTTGGAGACCGCGATATTGAAAGGGAGAGACTGGTTTAGAAAAAGTGTGCTCTCCGCGGTTTTCTGTGGAATCAGGCTCGTGCCCGGCAGCTTTTGGGAGATGTAGGTATACAGCTCCGCTTTCTGCGGGATCGTGAGCCCGGCAATCCCGATGATAGACCTCCGGTACAGATGAAAGTCCAGATTCCTCAGGCTGGAACAGACCGGAGCAGACACGTGAAGCAGCTCCTCCCCGGGATCCATGTCGATTCTGGGGTATTTGTATTCCAGATTCATGCAGGAAATGTGATCGAAGAAATTATCACTTCCAAATTCCCTCTTGGAAAAGGTACCGGTTATGGTACCGTCATTGATGACGGATACGCGGTCACAGTACCGGGGGATTTCTGAGTACTTATGTGTAATCAGGATGATCAGGGTGTTCTGTTCCTTCAGGCGTTCCAGCAGAGCGTAAATATGCTCTGTTTCCCGGCTGTTCAAAAAAGTAGAAAACTCATCCAGGATGAGAATTTTTGGTTTGCAGATCAGCACCCTCGCCAATTGGAGCAGGCGCTGGTCGGCCTCGTGGAGACTGGTCACAAAAGCGTGCAGATCCATAGGAATGTCCAGATCCTCCAGCACATCGCGGCAGTACTGCAGAATGCGTTTCCTGGAGGGGGCAAAAATGTGCTTTCCCCAGAGACGCTCCTCGTTGCCGCTGATGAGATTCTCCCAGACCCTGAGATCCGGGAACAGCTGAATCTCCTGCTGGATCATATAGATGCCCAGTCTCTGGGCGGAGCAGATATCGGAATAGAGCGCCGGTTTTCCATCAATCAGAATCTCGCCGGCGGTCTTGGAACGAATCCCCGCAAGTACCTGTGCGAAGACCGTTTTGCCCTCTCCGTTATTGCCGATGATCGCGTGGATTTCCCCGGAATATGCCGAGAAATTGATATCGTTGATCAGCGGTCTGTCTGAAATTTTACTGAGATCTTTCGTTGTAAATGAAAACTGTTTCATAGGCTTTCTCACCAGTTATAGATGGAGACTATCCAGATCATATGAGGTGTAGGTGCACACCCGATGCTCGAGATAGTAGGTTTTAAATTCAGTTGGTATATTATCATTCGTGACCAGAATATCCGGATAGTCCAGATCTCCGATTCTGCGGAATGAGCGCTTGTTGAATTTGGAGCAGTCAATGACAAACAGGATCTTCTCCGATTTTGCAGCAATGGAGGTGATCAGCTCCTGGATGCTCCAGTCGGAAAGTGTATATCCGCCGTCCATGTCCACGCCGTCGACAGAAAAAAAGCACTTATCGAGGTGAACGTCCTGAAGCTCCGCTTCTATATTATCCGGAAATGAATAAAAACCGGCACAATTCAGGCGTCCGCCGATGAACAGCACCTGAATGCTCGAATTGGCACTGAGCACGCTTGCGACCAGAAAGTTGTTGGTCAGCACGTTGATGCCGGATCGGCTAAGCAGTGCCTTGGCGATGTAATAGGAAGTGGTGCCGGGACCGATGAAGATCCACTCGCCGTCGCGGACCAGCCGCACGGCAATTTCTCCCAGTTCCTCTTTGTTCTTATCATATTTTATGGCGGTTCCGGTGAATGGATTGTGAAGCTCCTCCGCTGTCTGTGTTGCATTCAGCGTGGCACCGCCGTGAAAGCGGGTGAGAAAGCCTTCTCGTTCCAGTTCCTCGAAATCATTTCTAATAGTAGCATCGGATACGCTCAGCAGACCGCTCAGTGTGCCTACATCGATTTGCTTGCAGTCTGTCAGTATCTCCTTGATGCGTCGAATACGCTCTACTTTAAACAATGTATTTCCTCTCGTTATAAATGGCAGCACCTGTGGGCCGCTGCCGGAATTATTTATTGGATGATGACGATTCAGAACCGTTATGCTCTGATATATATTTCGTACCTATCATATCATGGAGAAAATCAAATAACAATATCTAAAATAAAAAGAAATGCAAATATGAAAAAATTACACCCTAATATAAAGGCAAATAAAAGAAAAACGCGGTTTGAAATGAAAACAAATAAAAAGAAATAAAAAACAAATGAGAAAATATGAAAAAATTACGGTGTACAAATAAAAATGAGTATGATATATTTTTAGCAACAAAACGAGCTCGGTAAAGGTAGTCCATTCAAAAAACAAGGAAGAAGGAGAATTTTATGAAAAAGCGTAGAGTATTAGCAGCAGCACTGGTTGTCTGTATGACAGCGGCAATGGTATTCGGATGTGGCAATTCATCCAAGGACAGTGGTTCGACCGCAAGCAGCGGAGGAAAAGATTACAAATACCGCATCGGCTTCGCAAATGCTTCCATTTCAAACAGTTGGAGAGTAAAGATGAGACAGATGCTGGTGGACGAATGTAAGAAAGAGAACATTGAACTGATCGAGACAGATGCCCACGACGATGCAAACACACAGAACAGTAACATTGAGGCAATGCTCCAGAAGGATCTGGATGCCATCCTGATCACACCTTGTGTAGAGGATGCGGCAAACCCGGGAATTGAGGCAGCGTTTGAATCAGGAATCCCGGTCATCATCTTCGACCGTACCTGCACCACAGATGAGTACACACATTTCGTAGGATACTCTGACAAAGAGAACGGTGCAGAATGTGCACAGATGCTCGTGGATGCATTGACAGAGAAAAACGGATCAGCGAAGGGAAACATCATTGCACTCGACAGTATCGCAGGTTCCAGCACAGACAACTTCCAGAAAGCAGGACAGGATTCCGTATTCTCCAAGTACCCGGATGTGAAGATCATCGACAGACAGTACACAGATTTCGAAGCAGGCAAAGGCAAATCCTTTATGGAGGACTGCCTCAGCAAATATGGCCCGGGCGAAATTGATGGAGTGATCTCCCAGGACGGCGGCGTTACACTGGCAGCAATGGATGCAATCAAGGAAGCCGGAAGAGACAAAGACGGGATTCTGATTGTCAATGCAGATGGTATCAATGGTGTAGCGAAGATGGTGAAAGATGGAACAGCAGTTGGGTTCACACAATTCCCATGTGCGGCAAGTGTAGATGCACTCCACACAGCAATCGATACATTGGAAGGCAAGGACCCGAAGGATAAAGACATTACGATGGATTCTATCGTTGTCACAAAGGATAATGTGGATGACTACCTGATTCCTGACGGAGACGATTACGACTGGACATATTAAAATTCAGGCGGACAGCAATTGCAAGACCGGATAGAAAATTAAAAAAGAGGAAAAGTGAGAATGCTGTACTGTACGACGCAGCACAGCATTTTCAAACCCTTACAATAAAAAGACACAGGACAGAAAGGAAACGAGAATATGAAAGTTGGATTTTGCGTAGTAAATTATTCGGAAAAACCGCTGGAAGAGGTTGTGGATATCGCAGCTTCCAACGGATATGAAGCGGTGGAGCTGCCGTCTTACACAGACAATGGGCAGGTCGACATGGATGAGATGCTCAAAGGTGATAATGCGAAAAAGATGAAGAAAATGATCGAGGACCGCGGCCTGTTTATTTCATCGCTGAGCAACCATGCAGATTCCCCGCTGATCATGGGACCTTACAGTGCCGGGATGGACTCCATCTGCCCGGGAACAAAAGAGGAGAAGATCAAGTTTGGAACCGAGAGTATGATCCGGTCGGCACAGCTTGCCAACCTGCTGGAGGTACCTGCGGTTGTTGCATTTTCAGGCATGGAAAACTATGGACATATCAACGACTGGCCGGAGCCAAACGGCTGGAAGTGCGAGGAAGAGCAATTCGCCGAGAAATGGGGATATGTGCTTGATAAATATAAGGAGTACGGGGTAAAAGTGGCATTTGAGCCGCACCCGAACAACATCGTGTATGATACACAGTCGACACTGCGCCTGCTGGATGTGGTGGATCACCATGAGAGCTTTGCAATCAATCTGGATCCGGCCAACATTCTGTTTTCCGGTGTGGACGTCAACAAGTTTGCGTATGAGCTGCGCGGACGTATCGCTGTGGTGCATGCGAAGGACTGCGAGATCGTGAAGCATAATCTTGCAAAAGGCGGTCTGAATATGTATATGCAGGATGGCTGGGGACGGCTGGACCGTTCTTTCCGTTTCCGGATTCCGGGATGGGGAGATGTGGACTGGAAACGTCTGATCAGTGAACTGTTCCTGACCGGCTATGACTACGTCTTCAACTATGAGCACGAGGATGTGATCATGTCCCGCGCAGACGGAACGAAGAAGACGATTGATTTCCTGCGCCCGCTGATGATCGATGCACCGTATGAAGGAAGAAACGATAAGCTGTTTACAAAATAATAGCCAATATAATCTTATAAAGCAGCAGAGCGGATTGTGAATGCCCGCTTGACTATAACAAAATAAGGAAAGGAAGTAGATATCATGAAAACAATGAGAGCACAGGTTCTGACAGAACCGTATCACTTTGAATTAAAAGAAGTTCCAGTGCCGGAGATTACGGATGATGAAGTATTGATCAAGATCAAATACTGCGGAATCTGTGGTTCCGACTGGGGCTCATACACCGGAAAATATGCAGACGAGGTGGCATGTATTCCACTGACGACCGGACATGAATTTTTTGGAACCATCGAGGAGCTGGGAAAAAATTCGCAGGGTCTGAAAGTTGGAGACCGTGTGGCAGTTGACATCTGTAAACCATGCGGCACCTGCTATCACTGCCGTATCGGCGAACCGCTGCTCTGCACGGACTTCAAACAGATCGGAATCCATCTGGACGGCAGATTCGCAGAGTATGTCAAGGTTCCATGGAAAAATGTTTACATCGTTCCGGACAGCGTGTCCGATGAAAAGGCAGCTTTCGTAGAGCCGTTGACCGCATGTCTGAATGCATCCAAGAAGATGCAGTGCCAGATCGGGCGCAGCGTGGTGGTGATCGGAGCGGGACTTGGAATCATGCATGCACAGCTTGCCAAGCTGCGCGGAGCAGCACCGGTCATCGTTATCGACGCCAATGCGGACCGTCTGGCCATGGCAAAAGAAATCTGTGCGGACTACACCATCAATGTAAAAGAGACAGACCCGATCGAGGAAGTGATGCGTTTGACCAACGGCGTCGGAGCAGACTTTGTTCTGGAGGCGGTAGGCAGCTCCAAGACCTATGAGCAGGCGTTCCAGATGGTTAGAAAGGGCGGAAAGGTCGAGGCCTTCGGTATTTGTTCCGATGATGACTATGCGAGCCTTGCACCGGTAGAGTTCGTGCTCTCCGAGAAGAAGGTAGGCGGAAGTACCGCAGGAATCGGCTACGACTGGGGCGATGCCCTGACACTGCTCGAGTACGAGCGTGTGGATCCGATGCCGCTGATCTCCATGATTGTTCCGCTGGAGGAGCTGGAGGTCGCACTGAATGAGATCCGTAAGAATCCGAAGCTGATCAAAGTCTTAGTGAGCCCACAGGTGACGGAGAGAACTATTTTATACAAAGAATAAGAGAAGTGTGCTGTTTCGGCCTTCGCGCCGGACAGCCGCAAGAAAATATAGAGAATGCTCACGGTGAGGGATAACAATGGATTTGAAAGTCCACCTTGCGTGAGATATGACTAGGAGGAATGTGCAGTGAATGCAGATAATAACAGCAAGTCAAACAACATTGTAAAAAGGATACTAAGTAATCCGATCAGTGGCCCGTACATAGCGCTGATCATCCTGTTCATTATTTCTACCATTGCTTCCCCGGATATTTTCCCGACATTTACGAATATTGCAAATGTCCTGAGGACGGCGTCCATCGTTGGTATGGTCAGTATCGGTATGACGGTTGTCCTGCTGGTTGCAGGTATCGACCTGTCAGTGACTTACATTATGGCAATCAGCGCATGTATCCTGGCGAATATCATGGCGAAGCAGGTGGCGGATGGAAAAGACGGAATCCAGTTGGGCGGAGTGCTCCTTGTACTTCTGATCGGCTGTGTGGTTGGTCTGATCAACGGTGCAATCATTGTACTGCGTAACGTGGAACCGTTCATCATCACGCTGGGTACCGGACAGGTGCTCAAGGGAATTATTTACATCTATACAAAAGGTGCTCCGGGCGGAGCAGTCACAAATGCATGGAAGACCTTCGGTTCAGAGTCACTGTTCGGGGTAATACCCTACGCAGTTATTATGTGGGTGATAATGATCGCCATCTTCGGTATCATTTTACATAAGACTGTTTTTGGCCGCCATATCTACGCAATCGGCAGCAACGAAGAAGCGGCGAGACTGACTGGAATCAAGACAAAGGTTCACAAGATCATGGCCTATGTCATCTGTGGACTTACAGCGGCAATGGCAGGAGTTATGCTTCTGGCCAGAGTGCGTGTCGGCGAGCCGAACGGAGCGAACGGATATGACATGGATGCGATCGCGGCAGTCGTTATCGGTGGAACAGCGATGTCAGGCGGACGCGGAACACTGGCTGGAACCATAGCCGGTGTGCTGATCATGGCGATCATGAACAACGTGCTGAACCTGGTAGGTGCAGATCCAAACCTTCAGATTGTAATCAAAGGCTTCATCATCCTCCTGGCAGTGTTGGTGCAGCGCAAAAACGACTAATACGAATCCGGCCGGCAGCGAGCCCGGCGGGTCTGCAGCATGACCGGACAGCGTATCGGAGACGGATATAAGGAGAGTGAAGAATATGGGCGAATACGCATTGGAAATGCTGGGTGTCACGAAGACATTTTCAAAAGTAACCGCATTGGACAACGTGAATCTCCGCGTAAAAAAAGGCGAGATCCATGCACTGATCGGGGAGAACGGAGCGGGAAAATCAACGCTGATGAAAGTTCTGTCCGGTGTATACAAGCCGGATGGGGGCAGGATTCTGATCGACGGCGAGGAGGTCACCATTAAAAATCCGAAGGATGCCATTGAAAAAGGCGTCGCGATCATTTACCAGGAGCTGAGTCTGGTGCCGGAGCTGAATGCCATCCAGAATGTGATGCTGGGACAGGAAATCAATACCTGTAAGATCATCAACTCTAAGAAAGAAAATGAATTTGCAAGAAAATATCTGGACTATGTGGGGAAAGGGTCGCTGAATGATTACAAGACAGCGGTGAAAAACCTGAGTGTCGCACAGCAGCAGATGGTGGATATCGCCAAGGCGCTTTCCTACAATTCAAAGATCATCATCATGGATGAACCTACAGACAGTCTGACCAGCAGAGAAATCGAGATTTTGTTCAAATGTGTCCGGCAGCTGAAGAAGGATGGCATTACCGTCATCTACATTTCACACAGGCTGGAGGAACTGTTCGAGCTCTGCGATACCGTGACGGTGCTCCGGGACGGACAGTACATCGTGGATGAGGATATCTCAAAAATAAATAAAGACTGGCTGATCAGCAAGATGATCGGTCGTGACCTGAAGGATACCTTCCCGCCGAGACGGCGCATCGAAAGTGATGAAGTCGTCATGGATGTGCAGGGCCTGACAGGGGAACGCTACAAGGATGTGTCCTTTCAGCTTCACCGCGGGGAGATTCTGGGATTGACCGGACTGGTCGGTTCGGGGCGTACTGAGGTGCTTCGCGGAATCTTTGGCGCAGACAAGGTCAAGAGCGGAACGGTCACAGTGAATGGAGAGGTTGTAAACATCAATCACCCCCATGTGGCAGTGCAGAAGGGGTTCGGGTTTGCGACGGAGGACAGGAAAGCCCAGGGGCTGTTTCTGAATCAGAGCATCGAGAAGAACATTACGGCTTCGGCGCTGGAGCAGATCTCTTCCGGGGGATTTGTAAGCAGTGAGAAAGAGCGGAAGCTGTCGGAAGATTATTTTAAAGAACTGAATGTCATTGCACCGGACACGAAAAAAATCGTGAAGTTCCTGTCCGGAGGAAACCAGCAGAAGGTGGTTCTGGCCAAATGGCTTGCCTCGGGATCAAAAATCCTGTTTCTGGATGAGCCGACCAGAGGAATCGATGTAGGTGCCAAGTACGAGATTTACCAGCTGATGGACAATCTGGTACAGGAGGGTGTGAGTATCATCATGATCTCATCCGAGATGCCGGAGGTGATGGGGGTCTCAGACCGGATCATGGTCATGCATGAAGGGGATATGACAGGGGAACTGCATCAGACAGAGTTCTCGGAGGAGAACCTGATGAAATTGTCGAGCGGTGAGTCCCTGGAATAACGAATCGGAGAAATAAAAAATGCCGGCCGGGAAAAGCCGGTTTGCAGGATAAAAACGGACAGGATAGAGGAGGTTTTTGGAATATGGGATATAAAGAAACACTGCTGAAACCGATTATGATCGGCAGCAAAGAATGTAAGAACCGTTTCATGGCACAGTCCATGGAATGTGTGGATTCGGACGCAGAAGGAAATCCGACCGATCTCACACTGCAGCGTTATGAGAACTTATACAAGGGAGAATTTGGACTGGTCGATCTGGAGGCCATCACGGTGACTAATGAGAGCCGTGCAAGAAAGACCCAGCTGGAGATCATGCCGCGGAATGAAAAGGCATTGGAGCGTTTCATCCGCAGCCTGAAGGAAGTCAACCCGGATGCACTGATCGTGTTCCAGCTGACACATTCCGGCGAAATCAGTGAATCGGATTTCTCCAGAAAGGTCTGCGTGAAACCGACCTATGGAATCGGTGGGGAGGTTCTGACCGAGGAGGAAGTGGACCACATCATTGACCAGTTCGTGCTGGCATCCAAGATTGCGGAGAGTGTGGGAGCCGACGGCATCGATATGAAGCTGTGCCACGGCTATCTGGGATCACAGATCATCCGTCCGTTCAACGACAGGGACTGGAAGTACGGCGGTTCCTGGGAGAGAAGATCTGCATTTGCCTATGATCTGATGGAGCGGATCAAAGCGGGCGTACAGGATAAAGATTTCCTGATCGGTTCCAAGATGTCTATGTGGGAGGGCTATCCGGGGGGATTTGGTTCCGCAGGTCCGGACTCACCGCTCATGGATATGACAGAGCCGCTGGATCTGATCCGCGGACTTGAGGAGCGGGGCGCAAGTTACTTTATAGAGTCACTGGGAAATGTTCACAGCTCCATGAACTTTATGGAGTCCATCCAGGAAGAGCCATATATGGCATATCTGCATATGTATTTCGCAAATATGATGAAGCAGGCACTGAAGCCGGAGACGGTGGTAGTCGGTTCCAACTTCTCCGCATTCCGCGGTAAGAAGAACAAACTGCTTTCCATCGAGCCGGAGAAGTCTTCCATGTTCGCCATGGGAGCCAGAGTAATCGAGGATGGCATGATGGATATGATTGGACTGGGAAGACAGTCCTTCGCTGATCCGCTGACACCGCTGAAGCTGCGGGAGGGCCGCGAGGATGAGATCAAGTATTGTACCCAGTGTATGAACTGTGAGGAACTGATGATCAGACAGCAGCCTGTTGGATGTGTAGCCTACAACAGACCGTATGCGAAACGTCTGGTGGAGATCCGCAAGGAAATGGGGAAACTGACGGAGCTGCACACATAGAACAGGCAGCGCTAAAACATGGGTGAGACGGGGGAAACCCACCGTTTGACTATATAACTTATAACAGAAATGTAGATTTACAAAAAGAAAGGTGACAAAGAAATGAAAGAGATCAGAAAAGACATTTTAACAAAAAAAGACATAGCATACATGATGGATCCAAGTGTATTAAAGCTGGATACGACCATTGAGGACGTGAGAGCCATGGTGGAACTCTGTAAGAAATATGACTGTGGAACCTGCTTCTGCTGGCCATGCTACTATCCGGAACTCGTGGAATTACTGAAAGGAACAAACACGGCATTCGGAACATCCCTCGGTTTTCCATCCGGACAGGAAGCAACGGCAACCAAGGTACAGATGGCAGAGTATTTCATGACCATGAATCCGGTAGAAAACGACATGGTGATGAATGTAGGCTGGCTTAAATCAGGAAAATATGATCTCGTGCTTCAGGACATCAAGGCAGTCAGAGAGGCAGTAAAAGGAACGTCCATGAAGGTCATCATCGAGGCGATGCTTCTGACAGACGATGAGATTCGTAAAGCATGCGAACTCTGTATCGAAGGCGGAGCTGACTATGTAAAGACAGGTACAGGATTTTCAGCGAACCCGACGACTCTGCATCATGTAAAAGTGATCACAGACACAGTTGGTGACAGAGCAAAGGTTAAGGTAGCCGGTGGTGTCCGCTCTCTGGATACCCTGCTGAAAATGTACAAATTAGGTGCAAGCCGTTTCGGAATCGGATGCGCTTCTGCGGAGAAGATCCTGAAAGAAGTAGACGAGCTGGGCGAGAGCATCGATATCAATAAGATTACCATTGACGAGTCTGAATTGTAAAATCTGGTGAAAAAGACCTCATGTAATCCCCTTCTCACTTTCGGCACACAGTGTGCCCGAAGCGGGAAGGGGATTTTATTTTGCGGGGCGAAGGGAAACAATGTCAGTTGAGAAAAAGAAAATGGGGGGATTTTAGCCCCTTGTATGAACTTGGATGAAGGGAAACAATGTCAGTTGAGAAAACAGGGATAAGATTATGGAGAAAAAAACAGAGTATTTAAAAAGTATGATATGGATCGCAGCTCCAATCGCCGCGCAGAATCTGGTGAATTTCGGGGTGAACATGATGGATACCCTGATGCTGGGACAATTGGGTGAGCTGCCGCTGGCAGCCTCCTCGCTGGCCAATCAGGTCTTTTTTATTGTGACGCTGGCGGTCTATGGAATCGGTGGCGGGGCCAATGTTCTGGTGGCGCAGTACTGGGGCCGGCGGGATGCGGAATCGATCGATACGGTTCTGGCGTACACCTATCGGACGGCCATGGCATTTGCCCTGTTGATGGCGGCAGCCGCCCTGTTCTGCCCGGGGCAGATCATGCGCCTCTTCACTGGGGACCGGGCCGTGATCGGTCAGGGTATGCGCTATCTCAGGATTGTGTCTGTGTCTTACTTGTTTTACACGGGGACCACGATCACGACTTGCCTGCTCCGGGCGGTGGGGGACGTGCGGATTGCCATGAAGCTTTCCTTACTGTCTCTCTGTGTCAATACGGGGCTGAACTACCTGCTGATTTTTGGAAAATGCGGGATGCCCCGGATGGGAATCGCGGGGGCAGCGACGGCCACACTCTGCGCCAGAACAGTGGAGTTTTGCGCGTTAATGTGGTATATTAATAAACAGGAATCCAGACTGCACATCCGCCTGGGAAAGCTGCGGACAGTGAAGCCGGGATTTGCGTCACTCTATTTTAAGGTATGCATTCCGGTGACCGCAAACGAACTGTTCTGGGCGCTCGGTGAGGCGGTGATCGCCATGATCCTGGGAAGGATGGGGCGGGAGGTTGTGTCTGCCAACAGCATTTACGCGGTGGTGAGCGAGCTCTCCGGCGTCACGATGTCCGGCATGAATGCGGCGGCAGGCGTGGTGGTCGGTCAGGCAATCGGAAGAGGGGAAAAGAGCGCACTCACACAGATCAAACGGCAGTTCCAGGGTGCGGCGGTGGCGGTGGGCGCGCTGGCGGCATCAATTATGCTGGTCTGCAGAGGATTTCTGATCGACCTCTATCAGGTCAGTGATGTCACGAAACAGTATGCCTCAGAGATGATGCTCGTGGGTGCGGCGGTGGAATTTTTCCGCTCGATCCAGTGCATGAATCTCATGGGGATCCTGCGCGGCGCCGGAGATGTGCGGTTCGCCATGTGGAATGACCTGCTCTTTCTATGGCTTTTTACGATTCCGCTCGGATTTATGGCAGGGCTTGTCTGGAAACTTCCGGTCCTGGCAGTCTACACGGTGCTGAAGCTGGATCAGATGCTCAAGGTGTTCACCAGCGGATGGCGTCTTGGCGGGACAGCATGGATGAAGGATCTGACTGGCGACAGGGAGTGAACGGCATGGATAAAGGGGCTGAGCGGCGACAGGGAGGGAGCGACCGAAGAACGGAGCCTTATATGGGAAATAAGACACATTTTCAAAAATATTCCACTTTTTTAAAAATAAGGGTACTGTTTTGACATTTTTTTCAATGATAAAATAGAGGTGGAAGTCAGGGAGGAAAACTATGCGCAAGAGAATAATATCGGCAGTGCTTGCACTGACGCTGGCGGGCCTGCTTCTGTGCAGCTGCCAGAGAGTAGATGCCACGGCCGTTCCGACGGACGAGGGGATCACCCTGAAGGTATTTTCCAACCTTCCGGACCGGAAGAACGGGGAAGGGCTGGCGGAGCAGATGGTCATCGATGACTACGAGAAGGAGAATCCGGGAGTCCATATTCAGGTCGAGGCTTTGGAAGAGGAGGCCTATAAGATCAAGTTCCGGGCCTACGTCATGAACGGCATGCCGGATATCGTAAGCATCTGGGGCCAGCCCGGTTTTTTGAACGAGGTGCTGGATGCAGGTATTCTCTCGCCGCTCAACAGTGCGGATTATGAGGACTACGGTTTTATTGACGGCTCCCTGGATGGCTTCAAGAAAGAGGGCGTGCTCTATGGTCTGCCGCGAAGTACGGACGTGGCGGTCTTCTATTATAATAAAAAAATGTTCGAGGAAAATGGCTGGAGGGTTCCAGATACTTACGAGGATCTGCTGGCACTGGCCGGGACGATCCGCGCGGCGGGAAAGGTTCCGGTGGCGATGGATGGCGGAGACGGCTGGCCGCTGGCAATCTACATGACGGATCTGATCAACAAGATCAATGGCGAATGCCAGAACCTGTTCTCTGAGGCGGTTTCGGATGGGGATTTCACGGCGGAGCCCTTCACCCAGGCAGCGGAGCTGATGCGGAAATCGGCGCAGGCAGGTCTGTTTCAGGAGGGATATGACGTGCAGGACTATGCCGCAGCCATGAATCTGTTTACCAGCGGGCAGGCGGCGATGTTTTATATGGGCAGTTGGGAGGCGCCCATGAGCCTCGACACAGAGATTCCCGAGGAGATTCGTTCCAATATCCGCGCATTTTCCATGCCGGTTGTGGGCGGGGGCAAAGGAAGCTCCACCAACATTGCAGCGTGGAATGGCGGCGGTTATGCCGTCTCCTATGATTCTGCGGTGCGGGAGGAGGCAATCCGATTTCTGAACTTTATGTTCCGCCCGGATGAGCTGTCGAAGTACAGCTGGGAGAACGGGGTCGGGATGTCGGCGCAGGATCAGTCCGCGTATATGGATGCGGATGAGACGCCGCTGCAGCGCCAGTTTGTCACACTGCTGCAGACGTCAACAGGGCTGTCCGGCACGCCGCTCAACGACTGTGGACCGTCTGCATTGAAGACGCTTATGGAGAGCGAGATCCAGGCGATGACAAACGGGACAAAATCGACGGAGGAGTTTTTCCGTATAATTGGCGGTGTGTGCGAATGAAACGGTGGATCAGAAATCTGGAGCTAAAGAAAAAATTTATTTTTTACACCTACATTGTCATTACACCGGTCCTGCTGCTCATCAGCGGACTGATTCTCGAGAAAAATTACGAGGAGATGACGCTGGAACAGAATGCGCAGGGGGAAAATCAGGTAAACAATCTGGCTGGAAGCCTGGAGGAACTGAATCAAAACATGATCGAAATGTCGACTTACATTGGGATCAACAGCGATGTCAACGAGATCCTCAACGCCCCGAATGCGGAGGAACTGAACCAGAATCCCCAGATCTGGCTGGACGAGGCACCTATGCGGTTCGTGCAGGACATTCTGGCAATCAAGGGATATGTCAAGACGTGGGCAATTTATCCGGAGAATGGTGTGCGCCCTTATCTGCGGTGTATTGATTCCAGCGTCAGCCTGCCCACCATAGAAGCGGTGCGGGAGACGGATGCCTACCAGCGCGCGCTGACCGCCAGAGGAAAGGTGTGCTGGGCGGTCGTCGGGAAAAGCTATGGGGACTTCTATGAGGCGAACCGTACAGAGAAAATGGTGCTGTACCGGGAGGTCTTCGATCTGTCCGGGAACAAGCGCCTGGGATACATGACCATCGGCGCGGATATTGAGAAGTATCGGGAAATCTGCGAGAGTGTGCTGGATTACCGGCAGGATGGCGCGGTCCTTCTCAATCGGCAGGGAGAGGTCCTTCTCACGGGAGGTCGTATCGGAGATCAGACGAAGGCATATCTGGAGGGAGATGGCTTCGGGAAACATCTGCAGGAAGATGGAACCACGTATTTTCATCATGGAAACCAGATGATTTACGTACAGCGCAGTGATGACAATTCGTTTATCACCTGCACCATCATTCCGGACAGTGCGGTGAACAAACAGCTTCTGAGCGTGTTCGGCACCGCACTGGCTTTCCTGACGGTAGTGCTGGTAGGGCTGTTTCCGGTGCTGTCGCTGATTTCCAATATTGTGACAAAGCCGCTGGGCATGGTTGAACAGGCAATGAAAAAGTTTCGCGGCGGCGATTTCAGCCAGCAGGTGGAAGTGGATACGCAGGATGAGGTGGGTCGTATGGCGGAATGTTTTAATCAGATGGTGACGGACATCCGGATTCTGATTGAGGAGAATTACGTCATGCAGCTGAAGGAGAAGGAGAGCGAGCTGACGGCGCTGCAGGCGCAGATCAACCCGCATTTCCTGTACAATGCGCTGGATACCCTCTACTGGCAGGCTGTGAATGGAGGCAACGATGAGCTCGCAGAGAATGTGTTGACGCTCTCGAACCTGTTTCGGCTGGTGCTGGGCAAGGGAAAGGGTGTGGTCTGCGTCAGCCAGGAGATAGAACTGATTGAGGAGTATCTGAAGATCCAGAAGATGCGTTTTACAGGGCGGCTCACCTATGAGATCGATCTGGATGAGCGGATTGCCGGGGAGCAGATTCCAAAACTGATTTTGCAGCCGTTTGTGGAAAATGCGGTGGTCCACGGCTTCGAGAACTCAGAGGCTCCGTGCGAGATCTATGTGACAGCAGAACAGACGGAGGATGGAATGGAATTTGTGATCCGGGATACCGGAATTGGTATGACAGATGAACAAATCAGACAGATATTTCAGGCGGAGAGCGCGGAGGATGCGGAGCGCTATAAAGGCCAGCGAATTGGCGGCTATGCGATGAAGAATGTGCGAGAGCGTCTGGAGCTCCGCTACAGAGGGAGGTTTAAGTTGCTTGTGGACAGCGTGCCGGGAGAGGGAACCAAAATTACGATCCGGCTGCCGCGGGACGGACAGTAGGAACAAGATCAGAATCTGGCAGACATATGAGGGAGGAACCAGAATGAAAAGAAAGCTGAAATTATTGATTGCGGACGATGAGGAGGTCGTGCGCAAGGGAATGTGCAAATATATTCAACTGCATTCGGAGCGGTTTGATTCCGTTTACATGGCGGAGAATGGACAGAAAGCGATCGATCAGATTATTTTGTACCGTCCGGATATCATGATTCTCGATATCCGCATGCCGATTAAGGATGGCATCGCGGTGATGGAGGAGGCAGCCCGTCTGGAGATCCTTCCGGCGACGATTGTACTCAGTGGTTACGACGAGTTCAAGTACGCGCAGCAGGCCATACACTACGGGGCGAAGGATTATCTGCTCAAGCCGGCCCGGTCTTCAGACATTTTAAATCTGGTGAATCATATTGCGGACGAGATTGCAGGAAAGTCGAAGGGGGAATCGGTGGAGCGCCAGCAGATTCCGACGACGGTGATCAAGGCCGAAGCCTATATCCGGGAACATTATCACGAGGATATCTCCGCCCAGACGGTTGCCGAGTATGTAGGGATCACCCCAGGATATCTGTCTACGCTGTTCTCCCAATACTGCAGCTGCGGATTCAGCGAGATGATCACAAGGACGCGGCTGGAGCGGGCGTGCACCTACCTGTCCCAGAGCTACCTCAAGACTTACGAGATCGCGTACAAGGTGGGATTCCGGGATGAAAAATATTTCTCCAAGGTCTTCAAGAAGGCAAAAGGCATCACGCCGGCAGAATACCGGAGAAGCTGCCGGAGCGAAGGAATGTAGCCGGGACATCAGGAGCTTCAAAAAGGGACAGGTCAAAAGTGCAATTGGGGACGTAGCAAAGTTGCAACTTTGCTACGTCCCCAATTGAAAAAAAGGCTTGCAATCTGAAAATTGACATACTATAATATGGTAAAGTGATAAATAAGAGAACCAAGAACAAACCAATGAAGCGGAGATAAAAACGAATCGTGCACTTACAGAGAGACCGGATTGCTGAGAACCGGACAGAACGCAGCTTGTTAAATGGACCGCTGAGGGCGCAGCCAAAGGGAGAATCCCGATTACCCTGCGACGGAAGGCAGCCGTTATCTGCTCAGGATATGTTTGTATCTGGAAAGTGTGCGGGATTCATCCCGCAAATCAAGGTGGTACCGCGGAGATTAGTTTACTATGACCGTCCTTGACAGAAGAAGATTCTGTCGTGGACGGTCTTTTTAATTTCAGAAGGAGGAGAGAAGATAATGTGTTATCCAAGTTTAGAACAGGCAAAACAAATCGCTGCAGATGAGGCGTACAAAATCATCCCGATCAGCATGGAGCTGTTCGCTGACCGCAAGACGCCGGTGGAGGTGCTGCGGATTTTAAAGCATGTCAGCAGGCACTGCTACATGCTGGAGAGCGCGGAGGACAACAAGAGATGGGGGAGATATACGTTCCTGGGATACAACCCGATATTGGAACTGACGTGCCATAATCATGAGGTGCGGATGACGTCCGGAATGACCCAGACCTTTCAGGCAGAACATCCGGGGGCATTTATCCGCGATATCCTGCAGCAGTACCGGAGCCCGAAGCTGGCGGGACTCCCTCCGTTTACCGGCGGGCTGGTAGGATATTTTTCCTATGATTATATCAAATACAGCGAGCCCACACTGGAGGTGACAGACGAGGGGGGCGAGGATTTCAAGGACATGGACGTGATGTTGTTCGACAAGGTGATCGCGTTTGACAACTACCGTCAGAAGATCGTGCTGATCGTCAACGCCAAAACGGACAATCTGGAGACGAATTACCACAATGCGGAGGCTGAGCTCCGTGATATGGCCAGCCTGCTCGCGGACGGTGAGCCTGAGAAAAACAAACCGCTGAAGCTGACCTCGGAATTTCGCAGCCTGTTTTCGCGTGACGCCTACTGCGAAATGGTGGAGAAAGCCAAGAATTATATTCGCGAGGGTGACATCTTCCAGGTAGTGCTCTCGAACCGGTTCGAGGCGGACATGGAGGGGAGCCTTCTGGACACCTACCGCGTGCTGCGCACGACCAACCCGTCGCCCTACATGTTTTATTTTTCCAGCGACGATGTGGAGATTGCCGGGGCATCACCGGAAACGCTGGTGAAGCTGGAGAACCGGGATCTCTATACATTTCCGCTTGCGGGGACGAGACCGCGGGGGGCTGATGAGGAAGAAGACCTGCGGCTGGAAAAGGAACTGCTGGCTGACGAAAAGGAGCTGGCGGAGCACAACATGCTGGTGGACCTCGGGCGCAACGATATCGGGAAGATCAGCGAGATTGGAACTGTAAATGTTGACAAATACATGAGTATTGAGCGGTTCTCCCACGTGATGCACATCGGTTCCACTGTATCTGGACAGATTGCCGAGGGGAAGGATGCGCTGGATGCCATCGATTCCATCCTGCCGGCAGGGACGCTGTCTGGAGCACCAAAAATCCGGGCCTGTGAGATCATCCATGAGCTGGAGCACAACAAGCGGGGAATCTATGGCGGTGCGATCGGATATATTGACTTTACCGGGAATCTGGATACCTGCATTGCCATCCGTCTGGCATTTGCAAAGAACGGCAAAGTGTTCGTCCGTTCCGGCGCCGGAATCGTGGCGGACAGTGTGCCGGAAAATGAGTATCAGGAATGTGTGAACAAGGCGAAGGCAGTCATGCAGGCGCTTGAGATTGCAAAGGAGGGAATCCGATGATTTTACTGATTGACAATTACGACAGCTTTTCATATAATCTGTATCAGCTGATTGGACAAATAGAGAAAGATATTAAAGTTGTTAGAAATGATAAAGTGACTATTTCGCAAATCAAGGAGATGAAACCGGATCTGATCGTGCTCTCTCCCGGTCCGGGAAAACCGGAGAACGCAGGGATCTGTCCGCAGGTGGTGCGGGAGCTGGGTGGGGAGATTCCAATCTTCGGAGTCTGCCTGGGGCATCAGGTCATCTGTCAGGTGTATGGTGCGAACGTTACTTATGCGAAGAAGATGATGCACGGAAAAGTCAGTGAGGTCATCGTTGACGAAGACAGCAGGCTGTTTACCGGGATGAAGAATCCGGTCAGGGTAGCGAGATACCACTCTCTGGCGGCCGGGGCGGATACGATTCCGGAGGAGTTAAAGGTCACGGCAAGAACCGCGGACGGCGAGGTGATGGCAGTGGAACACAGGACATTTCCAGTCTGCGGAGTGCAGTTTCATCCAGAGTCTGTGTTGACGCCTGAGGGGCTGCAGATTCTTCAGAACATGGCATATGGAATCATCGACTTTTAATGTTTTTTGTGGTAAACTCTCTATAACACGTATTGGGGATGTCACTGACTGAGAACGTCAGGTCGGATCAGCGTTTATGCAGAGCCGGCCGGTGTCTGCAAAAGAATACTGAAAGAGAAGGCGAAGACATGCTTACCATTATAATATGTGATGATGAAGTGAAATTCAGGCAGCAGTTAAGAGAAAAACTTAGTGTGATAGCAGCGGAAGAAATGAGCATTCATGAATGTGGTTCAGCGGCGGAGCTGCGGGAACTGCTCGAGGGAAATCAGATCAGTCCGGATGCCATTTTCATGGACATTCAGCTGGGCGACGAAAACGGGATTGAGACTGCTGCACAGATTCAGAGGAACTACCCGTGGGTGGCGCTGGTTTTTATTACGGGTTACCTGGAGTTCGCGACGGATATTTTCCTCGCGAAGCCGACGTACTTTCTGGTTAAGCCGTTTGATGATGTGAAACTCGCAGATGCACTGCGGTGTGTGGGTGAATTTCGCAGAAACTGCATGAGCAGACCGATCAGGCTCAAGAGCAAGTCGGGCGTGATGCAGATAAACAGGAGCGAGATCTATTACGTGGAGAGCAACCGGAGGCGGCTGAACATTGTCACGGCATCGGGGACCTATTCCGTCTATATGAAGATGTCAGATCTTGCGGAACAGCTTGCGGACGACTTTTTGGACTGTCATAAGAGTTATACGGTCAACATGAATTATATTGAGTACTTCAATTCAGAAAAGATTATTATGAAGAACGGGCATGAGATTCCGATAAGCCGTTCTAAATATAAAAAAGCAAAAGAGAAGTTTTTGAATTTCTCGTTTGCAGATGTATTATAGGGGGGGACGATGTCAGAAGTAGTCACAAGCTGTATCCGATTGGGGGCGATGGCATGGCTCCTTTCTTTTTGGAGCATGAAGGGCGAGGACAAACGATGGCGCGTATCCACGGTGATCACCCTGCTGACGTTGGCAGATATCCTGCTGATCAGTGGTGTTTTAAAAGGCATACATCCCGAAAACCTGTCGCCAGGGCTGGTGGTGGTCGATTTTTCACGGCTGTTGATTGAAATACTGTACATGGGATTCGTTCTGCAGGATGGGCTGTATTATTTTGTGAAATGGCACATCTATCATACGATTGCCGGATATACGATTCAACTGCTGACGGTTCTGCAGGCACTGGTGTTCAAAAACCTGGATATGATTCTTTACAGTCAGGTAAAGACAGGGGATACGTTATGGCCGCTTGCTCTGACTGCAATCGGTATAGGTGTGGCCGCAGCGGCGATGAAGAAAAAAGTGTTCGAGCGGATCACGTATCGCTGGGCAGGGCTGATTGTGATGACAACGGTGCTGATTGAATTTACGATTGGTATGGCCACTCTCAGCAAGGGATATTCGGTCACAAGAATCTTTGCTACATTCATGTCACTGAGCGTGGCATTTACATTTTTTGCAGTCATTTTGGGAAACCGGTATTACCAGAGCAGAGTACTGAGCAGGAAGTACAAAGAGATTCTGGACAGCCAGTATGCCTATTATGACAGAATCCGGCGCTGCCAGATCGATATGCGCAGGCTGCGCCATGATCTGGGCAATCATATGCAGGTCACGGAGCAGCTGGCAGAAGAGAAAGCCGATTATCAGCATCAGCTGCTGCAGTTTTATGACACGTATCTTGCGAAGCCGGTGGAAGTCCAGGCAAAAAAGAAAAAATATCCGGTGATGGCGATGGTTCTGGGAGGACTTATGATCCTGGAGATAGCGCTCGCATTGCTGCCCGTTCACTTTGTTCTGAAATTTCCGTCAGAGATTTACTGGATATTTGTCTATTATTGGGCGCTGATGCTGATGACGCTGGGAGTGCTGATGGTGTACAATAAGAGCCGGCAGGACATGGATAACCGCGAGATGAGTCAGATTATCGAACAGGGAAATCGGGTGCGGGAAGAATGGAGCGAGCTGATGGACAGTGTGGATTCCGGGAAACTTACGGAGTCTGCCGCGCGCAGATATGCCTCGGATAAGGCTGGGGATGTGGAGCGGATCCACACCGGCAATTCCGTCATGGATGTGATGCTGCAGGAGATGCAGCAGACCTGTGCGGAGCGGGGGATCGAGACAGAGCTTCGGATCGAGGCTCCGCCATCGGAGGCGAATCGCATGAACCCGGTGGATATGGTAGGACTGTTCGGCAATCTTCTGGACAATGGACTGGAGGCCTGTATGCGAAAGACGGACGGCGCGCGCTTTCTTCATATCCATACGAAGCTGAAGGCGAATTTCTGGTGCATCGTGGTGGAGAACTCGAAGCCGGAGGATGCACAGCCGGTGGAGGAAAAATTTCAGAGCCGGAAGGGCGCGGAGCACGGGCAGGGACACAGGATCATTGAGGATATCGTAAAAAAATATGACGGTGTGATCCAGTATCGGGATGCGGTGGATACATTTGTCGTGACTGCCATGGTGCGGGTGCAATGAACGCGCTGTTTTGCGGGGGCTGCTTTAAGTCCTGTGCAGGGCAGCGGGGATACAGCCGGGGAATGGAATTGCCGTGTAAACGGCTTTGCATAATAAACATTTCAGGCAGGTATTTGCGAATATATGAAAAAGTGGTATAATGTTCAGGCAAGCTGTGAGCCGGAGAATGCGAAGCGGAGTTTGGTGCGCAGTGTGGAGGCTATGATAAAGAATGCCGTTGACGAAAAGGGGAGTGTTTGTCGCGGGATGTGAGGAAAAAGAATGAAGAGAAAAAACATGCAGTTAAAAGGGCAGCTGCGAACGTATATGCAGTGGCCCATTTTGATGACAGTATTGCTGATTGTCATGAACGTATGGATATTTATGACAGACAAGAAGGCCGGTGTCTTTATGGCGCTTGGAATCATAGTTTATGCGGTTGTCGTATGTATTCTGTATTTTCATAATCGGTCTGTGATCTATGCGGATCTGATCGAGTTTGCGACGCAGTACGGTGTGGTACAGAATACGCTGCTGAAGGAACTGGCACTGCCCTATGCATTGCTGTTGGAGGATGGGCGAATCATCTGGATGAACGACAGTTTTCAAACGGTGGTCGGGGATAAACCGGAAAAGTATCTGAGTAAGATGATTCCGGAGCTCAACCGCAGTGTATTTCCGAAGAATGATACGGAGCACATGGAGATGGACATCACCTACAAAGAACGCGATTATCAGGTGGAGATGCGCAAGGTTTCCGTGGAGGGTTTCAGCGAGACGGAGCAGCTGCTCGAGATTCCGGAGGAGAAGGAATACTTTATCGCGGTCCATATGAAGGATGTCACAGAGCTGAACGCCTACGTGCAGGAGAATGAGGACCAGAAGCTTATCGCCGGTCTGATCTACATCGACAATTACGATGAGGTCATGGAGAGCGTCGAGGAGGTTCGCCAGTCACTGCTGGTGGCGCTGATCGACCGCAAGATCAACCAGTATATCGGTGAGGTCGACGGTATTGTGAAGAAATTGGAGAAAGATAAATATTTCGTTGTCATCAAAAAGAAGAGCTACAACACGATCAAGGAGGATAAGTTCTCCCTGATCGAGGACGTGAAGGAAGTGAATATCGGTAATGCGAGATCCGCGACGCTGAGCATTGGACTCGGATTGAATACGGCGACTTACGCACAGAGCTATAATTATGCCCGTGTGGCGATCGACCTGGCACTTGCCCGGGGCGGAGATCAGGCGGTCATCAAGGACTGCCACGGAATTACATACTTCGGTGGCAAGAAGGAACAGACCTCCAAGAATACGAGGGTCAAGGCAAGAGTTAAGGCGGAGGCACTCCGGGAGTTTATTGTGGCGAAGGATCAGGTACTGGTCATGGGACACCGCATTTCTGACGCAGATTCTCTGGGAGCCTGCATCGGCATTTACCGCGCGGCGAGTGAACTGGAGAAGAAGGCACACATCATCATTAACGAGGTGACGAGTTCTGTGCGGCCGCTGTATGATGAAATTGCAAAAAATAAGGCATATCCGAAGGACCTGTTTATTTCCTCGGAGAAGGTGAAGGATTATCTGACCGACAACACCATGGTGGTTGTGGTCGACACCAACAAGCCGGGTATGACAGAGTGTCCGGAACTGCTGACCAAGTCGAAGACGATCGCAGTACTGGATCATCACAGACAGAGCAGCAACAAGATTGAGAACGCAGTGCTCTCCTATGTGGAGCCGTATTCGTCCTCCACCTGCGAGATGGTGGCGGAGGTACTGCAGTATATTGTCGAGGATATCAAGATTCCAATCGTGGAGGCGGACTGCCTGTACGCGGGAATTATGATTGATACAAGAAACTTTATGAATCGTACCGGTGTCCGGACATTTGAGGCGGCGGCATTCCTGCGGAGATGCGGGGCCGACATCACGAGAGTCCGCAAGATGTTCCGTGACGACATGGAATCCTACCGCGCCAAGGCGGAGGCTGTACGGTTGGCGGAGGTTTACCACGACGAGTTCGCGATTGCGGTCTGCCCGAGCGACATCGACAGTCCGACTGTGCTGGCGGCGCAGGCGGCCAACGAGCTGCTCGACATCAGCGGAATCAAGGCGTCCTTTGTGTTCGTGGAGTACAACGGACAAATTTTTGTGAGCGCCAGATCCATTGATGAGCTGAATGTGCAGATAATTGCGGAGGAACTGGGCGGCGGCGGACATATCAATGCCGCGGGAATGCAGTTTAAATTTACGGATATGGACAAAGCGATACGTATGTTAAAGAAAACGATAGACAGAATGTTAGAAGAAGGAGACATTTAATATGAAAGTAATTTTATTGGAAGATGTAAAATCCCTCGGAAAAAAGGGTGAGGTTGTCAACGTGAGTGACGGATACGCGAGAAACTTTATTCTGCATAAGAACCTTGGCCTGGAAGCGACCAGCAAGAATCTGAATGATCTGAAGCTGAAGAAGAACAACGAGGACCGCATTGCCCAGGAGAATCTGGACGCGGCGAAGGCGCTGGCGGCAGAGATCGAGAAGGGACAGATCAGTCTGGCCATCAAGGTTGGCGAGGGCGGTAAGACATTCGGTTCCGTATCCAGCAAGGAGATCGCGGTGGCGGTCAAAGACCAGATGGGAATTGAAATTGACAAGAAGAAGGTTGTGCTCAAGGATGCGATCAAGACTCTGGGTGAGCATATCGTTCCGGTGAAGGTGCATGCGAAGGTAACCGCGAATCTGAAGGTTGTGGTTGGCGAGGAATAAGATAGGAGAACATCGTATCATGGAAGAAGCAATTATCAAGAAGATATTGCCTCATAGTATAGAAGCGGAGCAGTCCGTAATCGGTGCGATGCTGATGGATAAGGATGCAATTATGACTGCCGGAGAGTTGATCGACGGCAGTGATTTTTATCAGTCGGCTTATGGCGTACTCTTTGATTCAATGGTGGAGCTCTTCAACGAGGGCAGACCGGTGGATCTGGTCACGCTGCAGGAGCGTCTGCGGGAGAAGAATGTCCCGCCAGAGATCAGCAGCATGGAGTTCGTCCGGGAGCTGATCACGAATGTGCCGACATCGGCAAATGTAAAGTATTATGCAGAGATCGTGCAGGAGAAGTCGACGCTGCGCCGGCTGATCAAGCTGAACGAGGAGATCGCAAATACATGTTATGTGGCAAGTGAGCCTCTGGAGAGCATTCTGGAGGATACGGAAAAGAGAATATTTGAGCTAGTACAGCACCGCAATACCAAAGATTATACGCCGATCAAGCAGGTAGTCATGAACGCGCTGGATCGAATCGAGAAGGCGTCGAAGACCACGGGAACCGTCACCGGTATTCCCACCGGATTTATGGATCTGGACTACAAGCTGTCCGGCCTGCAGAGGTCGGATCTGGTACTGATCGCGGCCAGACCTTCCATGGGTAAAACGGCGTTCGTGCTGAATATTGCGCAGAATGTGGCATTTCGTGAGAATATGACAGTTGCGATCTTCAGTCTCGAGATGTCCAAGGAACAGCTGGTGAATCGTCTCTTCTCTCTGGAGGCGCATGTGGATGCGCAGCTGATCCGTACCGGTAACCTGAAGGACACGGACTGGGAGAAGCTGATCGAGGGTGCGGGAACCATTGGAAAGTCCAAGATGATCATCGACGACACCTCTGGTATCTCCATCACGGAGATGCGTTCGAAATGCAGAAAGTACAAGCTGGAGCTGGGGCTTGACATGATCATCATCGATTACCTGCAGTTGATGTCGGGAAGACCGGGCAGAAACTCGGACAACAGGCAGCAGGAGATTTCGGATATTTCCCGTTCGCTGAAGGGGCTGGCGAGAGAACTGGATGTGCCGGTGGTTGCGTTGTCACAGCTGAGCCGTGCCGTGGAGCAGAGAACCGATAAGCGTCCGATGCTCTCCGATCTTCGAGAGTCCGGAGCCATCGAGCAGGATGCCGACGTTGTTATGTTTATTTACCGTGAGGATTATTATATCAAAGATACAGAAGACAAAAATATCGCAGAGATTATCATAGCCAAACAGAGAAACGGTCCGATCGGAACCGTGCGCCTGGCATGGCTGCCACAGTACACACGTTTCGGAAATGCCGTTGGCGGCGGAAACGATTCGTATGAGTAGGGACAGGTTAAAAGGCAATTGGGGACGTAGCAAAGTGACACTTTGCTACGTCCCCAATTGCCTTTTAACCTGTCCCCAATGATCCCCAGTTGTATTCCTGGTTGTGTTTGCCGGGCAGTTGATCCGCTGATAACAGCGCTATGTAAGCAGATCCCGCAGGCGCACGAGCGGCGTCCGTTTGACGGATTCTTTGCGGTGCGCCTGCTGCTGGCGGATCAGGCAGTCCATTTTTCGGAAATGCTCTTCCTCCCGCCGCTCTTTTGCCTGAAGCAGATAGCCCATCTCCCGCACCACATCGGAAGTGACGGTCTGGGTGATGTCTTTTTTAAGCTGTATGTTATTATCGGTGATCGCTTCGTTTACGACTTCGCCGACTACCTCGCCGATCAGGGAGCGCATCTTTTTCAGGTTTTCGTCGGTGATAACCTCGAATGGCCTCTCGGTGCTTTCGAGATGGCCGGAATCTGTCCTATGCTTTGCGGGAAGTGCTGTGTTGTCCGGAGCGGAATTGACGAAATTGCCTGCGGCAGCAGGTTTCGTGGAGCTCTGCGCCGTATTTGCGGTGGTGGACTTCGCGGTATTCCGAATCGGATTTTTACTGGTTGATTTCTGGGACGAATCCCCGGGACTGTTTTCCGCAGTACTTTTTACACTGTTCTTGACAGACTTGCCGGTACTGTCCTTGGCAAAAGCGGCCTCCGGATCCCTGGACGTACCTGCAAGCGTATTATTCAGCGTATTCTGCGCAGCGTTTCGGATGAATTCCGGTGGCACACTTTCCGCTACCTTTGCTCTGGTCGCCAGCAGTTCAGGAATCAGCGGCTTCAGCTCCCGGAGAAGCATCCCGTTGTCTTTTAGTTTCTTGATACAAAGAAATAATTGTATGTCATCTTTTGTATAGTATCTGTGTCCCATCTCGGTGCGGCCGATGGAGAGTCCGAGCTCGTCCTCCCAGTAGCGCAGGGCATGTGATTCCACATCCACCTGCTTGGCAGCCTCCGAGATCATGTAGCGTACTTCGCCCATACTATACAATCCCTCCTGTTAATACTCCCTGTTATTATATTATGGCAGATCCATTTGAAAGCAGACAGCGTCCGCGGATATCTGCGCAGGCGCTAAGGCGGGAATCCGCACCTCTGGCGGGGTCTCCTCAGCGCAATTAATACAAGCACTCAACGATTGCTTGTACTAATTATAGCATGATACAGCCAGTTTCCCATATTTTTCGTTCGTCAAATGCTGACAGCAAAATTCGGACAACCAAGCGGACATTCAGAATCCGTTTCGCCGTTTCCTCATGATCGTCCAGCACATTTGCAGTTTATGGACAAACAAAAAAGTACCAGCCAAGACGGCAGGTACTTTTTGGAAATTATCATATTTCTTACTCAGCAGAGATAGCTCCTGTTGGACATTGAGCAGCACATGCTCCACAATCTACACAAGCGTCAGCGTCGATTTCGTAGTGGTCAGCGCCCTGGCTGATTGCTCCTACTGGACATTCTGATTCACAAGCTCCGCAGCTTACACATTCATCACTAATTACGTGTGCCATAGTTAAGTATCCTCCTTTTTTTCTGAATTCGGTATGTAGTTCTACACCGTTACTCCTACATTCTAATACAAAAAAAATAAATATACAAGGGCTTTTATGGTCTATTTTGCGAACAATTCAGGAGGGATTAAAAACTTAAGAAAAAATTCCTTTTATTTTCACAGGATTGGTGTATAGTAGTATAGGTAATTACTATGATTTGTTGACAAAAAGAGGTTATAAATATGAAAAAAAGAATGATCGCTATGTTTTTAGCTGGAAGTATGGTGTTTTCTTTGAGCGCATGCAGTGAGAAAATCGATAATACCGCAACGCTCAAGGCAGGGGAAGTGCCGACATATCAGGGGAATCTTAACGCAATTAATCCGTTGGCGTATAACAATGTAGACGGGTTGGATCTGGAGAAGGGGACATTTATCTCCATTATCGGCCGCCAGGAGGCTACGCCGTACTGGACGACGGTTGAAGCCGGGGTAAAGCAGGCGACGGAGGATCTCAATACTGCACTGGGATACACGGGGGACGACAAGATCAAAGTGACGTTCAACGCACCGTCGAAGGAAGAGGATATCGATGAACAGGTCAATATTCTGGATGAGGAGCTGTCGCGCTATCCGAATGCAATCGGAATTGCGAGCATTGATGACAGTGCCTGCAGCATGCAGTTTGATTTGGCGACGGAGAGCGACATTCCGATTGTCGCATTCGACTCCGGCAATAATTATCAGGGCATTCTGTGCACCTGCAGAACAAACAACGAGGAAGCAGCGGGAACAGCGGCGGCCAAGCTATGTGGAGAGATCGAAGACAGCGGTGAAGTGATTCTCATTGCTCACGATGAAAATTCATCCTCCGGCAAGGAGCGGGTGAAAGGCTTCACGGATGAGATCACGAACAATCATCCCAATGTGAAGATTGTGGAGACCATTTACAACAGTCAGATGGATGCGATGAAGAAGACAATTGCGGAGAAGAAAAACGAAGGAATTATCGATGAGACGAAAAAAGTGACGGTGGATGATCTGAGCGATGAAGATGTGATAGCGTACTATCTGGAGATCCACCCAGAGGTGAAGGGGGTTTTTGCCACCAACGATCTCACAACACAGCTGACACTGGACAGTTGTAAACAGATGAAGAATACGGGCATCAAGGTCGTAGGCTTCGACTATGGAGAAGACCAGCAGAAAGCGCTTGAGGATGGGACGCTGAGCGGCCTGATCGTGCAGAATCCATTTGGCATGGGCTATGCGGCAGTGGTAGCCTGCGCGAGAACAATCCTGAATCAGGGAAATGAAGCAGTAGTAGACACTGGATACATCTGGGTAACCAAGGACAATATGACAGACGACTCTATTGTAAACATGCTGTATAAATAAAGTTCTCAATAAAGCTCTCAATAAAGGTCAGAAGGAAATTCTGAAAGGGAGTGCAAAAGGGGACGGGTCAAAAGTGCAATTGGGGACGTAGCAAAGTGTCACTTTGCTACGTCCCCAATTGCACTTTTGACCCGTCCCCTTTTGCGCTCCCATCCTATTTCTTGCTCAAAGAAAAAATAAATTCCGTCCCCACACCCTCAGTACTTACCACATTGATGTACTCGTCGTGCGCCTGAATGATCTCTTTGACAATGGCCAGCCCAAGCCCGGTTCCCTTTTTGTCTTTGCCGCGGGAGAGGTCGGATTTGTAAAAACGCTCCCAGATCTTATTGACTTCCTTGCGCGGAATCCCGATTCCGCTGTCCTTTACGGACACCGTGACCTTGTCATTGCGCTCGGTGACCTCGACGGTGACGGTGGACTCGTATTCACTGAATTTGATCGCATTGTCCAGAAGGTTGTAGAGCACTTGCTGGATCTTGCTGCGGTCGGCATGTACCATCTCCGCATCCGGCATGAGCAGCAGCTCGATGGAAATTTTCTTGGAGGTGCAGGACCCCTCGAAGGAGTTGGCAGTATTTTTGATCATCTCCTGAATGTCAAAGGTGCTCTTGTCCAGCATCAGCTCCTTGCGGTCAAACTCGTTCAGGGTCAGCAGATCCTTAGTCAGATCCGTCAGACGCTCCGTCTCAAACAGAATGATTCCCAGGTACTTCCCCTGCATCTCCGGCGGAATGGTCCCGTCTGCGATGGCCTCCACGTACCCCTTGATGGAAGTCAGCGGCGAACGGAAATCATGAGAGACATTGGCAATGAAGTTTTTCTGATAGTCCTCCATGTCCTGAAGCTGCGAAGCCATAAAGTTGAGAGATGCCGACAAATATCCCATTTCATCGTGGGCGTTGACCGGGATCTCGTAGGTCAGATTGCCGGACGCATACTGAGTGGCGGCCTCTGTGATCTTGCGAAGCGGCCGGTAAATGAAGAAATGAAAACCGATCAGTATGATAAACGAAAATGCATACACGACCAGAATCGTGATGTAGACCGGAATCAGGACACGATCCCGCTCAGCCAGAATGTCAGACACCGGCTTGTGAATCAGAAGGTATCCTCTGGTTGAGAAGCCCTGTGTGACCGGTGCAGTTACCGTAATCACATCTTCGGAAAAATAATCATGGTAGCGGCCAATCTGATATTGGCTGGCACCGCTCTCCGTCGGATCAAAGTCCGTGATGGAAATAGGCGCACTGGTATTCACAAGCTTGGATGACATGATCATCGTCCCCTCGGAATCCACGAACCACAGAGACGCGTTCAGGTAGAGACGCATGGCGTTCAGCTGGGACCGCACCGCGGCGGGTGAGGAATCCTCGGAAAAATATCCGGTCAGGTAGTCCGTGGCAACCAGATTCGCCTCCTGATACAACGTGCCTGAAGACTCATTCTCCAGATTCATCAGAATCAGCTGCGAGGTAAGCGTAGCCACCAGAAACAGGGAGAGAAAGCCAAACGTAATATAAATGGCGATAAACTTCAGGTACAGTGTACTCTTCATGTGATATACTCCTATGGCATGTTATAAATGTCTTTGGCGCGCATTTTACTTCGATTCGAACTTATATCCAATCCCCCACACCGTTCCAAGGCTCCAGGCAGCATGGTCTTTGATCTTCTCGCGGAGCCGCTTGATATGAACATCCACGGTTCGGGTATCGCCGATGTACTCGTATCCCCAGATCTGATCCAGCAGCTGTTCTCTCGTGAACACCTGATTCGGCGAAGCAGCGAGGAAATATAACAGCTCCAGCTCTTTGGGCGGCATATCCACATTTTGTCCGTCGCAGATGACAGAGTAGTTGGTCAGATTGACCTCCAGCCCGTCGTAATTGACGCGCTTGATTTTTTCAACCACCGGCTCCGGTGCTTTGACCGGCTGGTATCGCCGCAGAACCGCCTTGACGCGGGCGACCATCTCCTTGGAGTCGAAAGGCTTCATCATGTAGTCGTCCGCTCCCAGTTCCAACCCCAGAACCTTGTCGAACACCTCTCCCTTGGCGGAGAGCATGATGATCGGAACATTGGCTCTGGCCCGGATCTCCCGGCAGACCTGGTATCCGTCGATTCCCGGCAGCATGAGATCCAGCAGGATCAGATCGGGGTGATATCCGTCGAACGCGACCAGCGCCTCTTCCCCGCTGTGTACCATCCGGGTGTCGAAGCACTCCTTTACCAGATAGAGAGAAATTAATTCTGCGATGTTTTCGTCATCGTCTACGATTAATATTTTCTGTTTCGCAATCACGATAATCTCCTTTATATGTAACGACCCGGAAGAAGTCAGGCTCCGGACTTCGTAACCAAGTGGTCACACTACATTATAATATAATGAGTTACATTTCTCTTATTTGAAAGTTACAATCGTCACCCCGGCGTCGCCCTCGCCAAACTCCCCTAACCGGAAAGACTTGACATGCTTCTGCCGTTTGAGATAATTGTGAACGCCCTGCCGCAGCGCCCCGGTTCCCTTTCCGTGCACCACACGTACCGACTCGAGGTGGGAAATATAGGCATCGTCCAGATATTTGTCCAGCTCTGCGACTGCCTCGTCCACGGTCTTGCCCAGCAGATTGATCTCCGGGCTGATCGACAGCGACTTGGACGCCTGCATCTTCCCCTTGGAAGTGCGGCGCATGTTCTTGGCGGTATAGCTCGGCTCTTCCTCGATGATCTCCAGATCCGAAATATTCACCTGAGAACGCAGGATTCCCATCTGTACAAACAGATTGCCACGGGCATCCGGCCTGGAACTGACGGTACCGGTGAGGTTCATACTCAGCACCTTTACGGACTCGCCCAGCTTGAAATCCTCCGGTTTGTGGGCTTTGGCAGGCTTTTGCGCCTCCAGCGTGACCTTACTTCCCGTTTCCTTGATCTTCTTGCGAAGCTTTTCCCGCTCCCGTTCCATCTCCGCCACGGAAATGTTTTCCCTGCCGAATTTGCGGAAGTTCTTCATGGTCTCGTCGGCTGTCTCCTTGGCCTCACGCAGGATGGCGTTGGCCTTCTCATTGGCCTCGCGCAGAATCCGCTCCTTCTGCTCCTCCAGTTTTTCCTGCTTCTGCAGGGTCTGGGACTTCAGAGTCTCCGCCTCTCGCTTGTAGGCGGCAATCTCCTGACGTTCTTTCTCGATGGTGCGCTTGCTGGTCTCCAGATCCGCGATCAGATCCTCAAAAGAGGCGTCCTGCTCGGTGAGACGCGCCTTCGCATCGTCAATGATGTGCTTTGGAAGACCAAGCTTGGAAGAGATGGCAAATGCGTTACTCTTCCCGGGGATCCCGATGAGCAGCCGATAGGTCGGCGACAGCGTCTCTACATTAAACTCACAGCAGGCGTTCTCTACGCCCGGAGTGGTCAGCGCAAATGCTTTCAGCTCGCTGTAATGGGTGGTCGCCATGGTGCGGATATCCCGACTGTGGAGGTAGGACAGAATAGCGATCGCCATAGCCGCACCCTCTGTCGGGTCAGTTCCGGAACAAAGCTCATCAAAAAGCACCAGAGACTTCTCGTCCACTTCCTTTAAAAAGGAGACAATGTTCGTCATGTGGGAAGAGAATGTGCTCAGGCTCTGCTCGATGCTCTGCTCGTCACCGATATCCGCAAAAATCTGATGGAAGATGGTCAGCTCCGAGCGGTCCCCCGCCGGAATATGCAGCCCGGCCTGCCCCATCAGGGCAAATAGTCCGACCGTTTTCAAAGAAACCGTCTTACCGCCGGTGTTCGGTCCGGTCACCACCAACAGGGAAAAGGTGTCCCCCAGCGACAGCGTAATCGGAACCACCTTTCGTGGATCCAGAAGGGGGTGTCTGCCCTCGCGGATGGAAATGCGTCCCTCCGTGTTAAAGACCGGTTTGCTGGCGTTCATGTCCAGAGCCAGCGAGCCTCGCGCAAAGATAAAGTCCAGTTCAGTCAGCACGCGGTAATCCGTGCGGATCAGCTCCACATATTCCGCGGCCGCCTCGCTCAGCCCGGCCAGAATCACCTGGATCTCCTCCTGCTCTCTGGCGTACAGCTCCTTCAAATCGTTGTTCAGCTTCACCACCGCCATGGGCTCGATAAAGAGCGTGGAGCCAGTGGAGGACTGGTCGTGGATCATGCCGTTTACCTGGGAACGGTACTCGGATTTCACCGGGACACAGTAACGGTCTCCACGCATGGTGATGATTGGATCCTGCAGGTAAGTACGCAGAGAGCCGTTGACCAGATTCGTCAGAGTTGCGTGGACCTTGCCGTTGATGGCGTTCATACTGCGCCGGATATTCTTCAGTGTGCTGCTGGCATCGTCCGAAAATTCATCCTCGCCGATGATGCAGCGCTCGATTTCATTTACCAGAGGAGTCAGCGGTTCCAGGGCATCAAAATAAGCGTCCAGACAGTCCGCCAGCTCATCCACCGTGTCGTGGCGTCCATAAGATTTGGCGCGTCCGGCGCACTTGAGCAGCTGGCTGATGCGGAGCAGTTCGTTGCATCCGAGAATCCCCCCAATCTCCAGCCGTTTCATGGACTCACCGACTGTCTTGGCATCGCTGCAATCCAGCCGTCCCAGCTTCACAATTCTTGTAAATGCTGCGGCAGTCTGTTCCTGCGCAGTCTCAATGTCGGCCAGCTCCGTCATGGGAACGAGCCTGCGGCACAGAAGCTTTCCGCGCTCGGAAGAGGCCTGTGTCACCAATAAATCCATTATTTTGTTGTATTCCAATTTTGTTAAAGTTTTTTTATTCATAATTTTTCACCTGGTTCTATCCTGCCGAAGGCTATATCTTAGAGGGAGATTGATACTCATCGCTAAGACTGGTTTCTCACTCATCATTTATAGAGGCGGGAGTCATTCTTTCACTAAGATATATATTACATTATTTGGCGAGTAAAGAAAAGGGATAAATGTTGAACTTGGCAGGGAAATAAGATATACTAAGAATGTTGGAGCGACTTAGACGTACTTGGACAAAGAAGGAGCGTACACCTATGCAGGACCCGAATGAAAAGCCGGAGGCTGAGAATGAGGATTATGCCTTTCTGCAGGAAACGATAAAAAAAGAATCCGTCCGGAAAAAGACGGCAAAAAAGATAGGAAAGACAGCCCTTGGCGGTGCACTGTTCGGAGCGTGCGCATGCCTTGCTTTTTGTGCGTTAAAAACGCCGCTGGAATCCAGGTTACATCAAAATACGAACACGGTCACCATCCCGGAGGACGGGACGGGCCAGTCGGAGGAACAGGAAACCCAGAGCGACGCACAGCAGGGAACTGTGGGTGCGGGGGACCAGGCCGGGACAGCGGACTCGTCAGGGGGAACAGATCAGACAGGGCAGACTGGCCAGGCGGAGCAGTCAGAAGCGCAGGAACGGGAACTCACGCAGGAGGACTATGCCGATGTGGTGGAGAAGCTGAATCAGGCGAGCTCCGAGGCCAGGAAAAGTATCGTGACGATCACCCAGGCAGAGACTACAGCCGGCGGTCCGGTGGAAAAAGAAGCGGGCGGGAGTGCGTCCGGCATTCTGATCGCGGACAATGGGCAGGAACTTCTGGTTCTGACAGAAAATTCTGTCACGGATGGGGCAGACAGCTGGCTCATTCGGATGGCAGATGGCAGCAGCCAGCAGGCCGCGCTGAAGGCCCGGGACAAGAACACCGGTCTTGCGGTCTTGAGCATTTCCCGCAGCCAGATCACCTCCGAGAGCTGGGAGGCGATCGAGACGGCGATGCTGGGCAACTCGAATACGGTGTCGATCCGTGAGCCGGTTCTTGCATGGAGCAGGGAGAGCGGAAACGCGCAGAGGCAGAGCTTTGGGACGATTCAGGACGAGAGCCTTCAGGTCACGATCACAGATATGGAATTGGATGTGCTGCCCACAGATATGACATTTACCCAGACGGAAAACGGTGCGCTGTTCAATCTGCGCGGCGAAGTGGTTGGGCTTGTGATGCCTAATATGAAAGAAGCGGGCGATACGGCGGCTTCTGATGACGCAGCAGGGAAAAACGACGCGGTCGTGTACGGAATCTCGGATCTGAAAAGCACGATTCAGCTGCTCTCCAATGGGAAAAGCGTTCCGTATATCGGCATAAGGGGAAAGATGGTGGACGAAACGACGGAGCAGGCCGAGGGGGTTCCGGAAGGATTTTACGTGACTGAGGTGGCGGCGGACTCGCCGGCCATGGCGGCGGGAATCCAGAGCGGCGATATCCTGACAAAGCTCGGAGCGTCGGAGATCACCAGCTTTGATGGATACCACAATACCCTTCTGAACACGAAGACAGGGGACGAACTCAAGATTACCGGGCAGCGGCGTGGGAACGACGGGTACAAGGAAATTGAGTTTGTGGCGAAGGTCGGGAGCCGGGATTAATGAGGAGGCTCGCGGAGTGTAAGCTGTGCCGCAGATGCATGACACTAATATAGAAGAAAGTAATCAGATAGAAATCAGATAGAAAGAGGAATGACATGAAATATATCAAAGATATCAAAGAAAATGAGTCGGTCAGGGGAATCTACCTCTGCAGAGGAAAACGCAGCGCGGAGACAAGAAACGGGAAACCGTACGACAACCTGATTCTCCAGGACAAGACAGGAACGCTGGACGGAAAGGTATGGGATCCAAATTCCCAGGGAATTGCAGATTACGACGAGAAGGATTTTATCGATGTGGTCGGTGATGTGATCAGCTACAACGGCAACCTCCAGCTGAACGTCAAGCAGATCCGCAGAGCCCAGGAGGGAGAGTACGATCCGGCAGACTATATGCCGACTTCCGAGAAGAGCATCGACGGGATGTATGAGGAACTGCTGGGCTATATAAGTCAGATCAAGAATGAGTATCTGCGTCAGGTGGTGGAGTTTTACTTTGTAAAGGATGACGCATTTATCAAGAATTTCAAGGGCCATTCCGCGGCGAAGACTGTGCACCACGGTTTTGCGGGCGGACTTCTTGAGCATACGCTGAGTGTGGTGAAGATGTGCGAATATTTTGCGGGAGCCTACCCAATCCTGAATCGGGACCTGCTCTACACATCGGCAATCTGCCATGATATCGGCAAGACGAAAGAACTTTCGAACTTCCCGGATAATGATTACACAGATGACGGACAGCTGATCGGTCACATCGTGATCGGCGTGGAGATGGTCGGGGACGCGGTGCGCGAGATTCCGGGATTTCCGGAGAAGCTGGCGAGCGAACTAAAGCACTGTATCATCGCCCATCACGGCGAGCTGGAGTACGGTTCCCCGAAGAAACCGGCACTGGCGGAGGCAGTTGCACTAAACTATGCAGACTCCGCGGACGCGAAGCTGCAGACGCTGACCGAGATATTCCGCGCGAAGGACAGTATGGACTGGCTGGGATATAACCGGTTGTTTGAATCAAATCTCAGGAAGACAAGTGTATAAATTATGAATAAAAATGATACCGTAATCACCACAATCGAGGATATCGGCGTCAGCGGTGAGGGCATCGGCAGAGTGGATGGCTATACGCTGTTCATCAAGGATGCCGTAATCGGGGACAAGGTGGAAGTGAAGCTCATGAAGGCGAAGAAGAACTACGGTTACGCCAGACTGATGAAGGTCATTGAGCCCTCCCCCTTCCGCGTGGAGCCGGAGTGCCGGTACGCCAGAGCCTGCGGCGGTTGCCAGATTCAGGAGATGTCCTATCAGAAGCAGCTGGAATTTAAGGCTGGAAAAGTGCGGGGGAATCTTCTGCGAATCGGCGGATTCTCAGAGGAAGAACTGCAGGAAGTGATGTGCCCGATTATCGGTATGGAAAATCCATTCCGATACCGCAACAAGGCACAGTTCCCGGTGGGAACGGACAAAGACGGAAAACTGGTCACCGGATTCTATGCGGGCAGAACCCACGACATTATTGCCAACACAGACTGTGCACTGGGCGTGCCGGTCAACAAAACGGTGCTTTGCACTGTTCTGGACTGGATGGAGAAAAACCGGATTCCGGCATACGACGAGCAGACCGGAAAGGGACTGGTGCGCCACGTCCTGATCCGCTACGGGTTTACAACCGGAGAAGTGATGGTCTGTCTGATCATCAACGGGGAGAAACTTCCCGCGGTGGAGAAACTGACAGAAGCTCTTGGGCGCATCGACGGCATGAAGAGTATTACCACCAGTACAAATAAGAAGAAAACGAATGTGATTTTGGGCGATTCCTACGAGGTGATCTGGGGACAGGGTTATATTACGGACTACATCGGCGATATCCAGTATCGGATTTCTCCGCTGTCCTTCTATCAGGTCAACCCGGTCCAGACCAGACATCTGTACGGCAGGGCACTGGAATACGCAGGGCTCACCGGTCAGGAGACTGTGTGGGATCTGTACTGCGGAATCGGGACCATTTCCCAGTTCCTGGCACAGAAGGCAAAGCAGGTCTACGGCGTGGAGATCGTACCTCAGGCCATAGAAGACGCACGAGAAAATGCGCGGATCAACGCAATCGACAACGCAGAGTTTTTTGTGGGGAAAGCAGAAGAAGTACTGCCGGAATACTACGCAGAATATGAGCGCGAGCATCCGGGAGAAAAAGCCCGGGCAGATGTGATCGTGGTAGATCCTCCGCGAAAAGGATGCGATGAGACCCTGCTGAAGACGATGACGCAGATGAAGCCAGAACGGATCGTCTATGTGAGCTGTGATTCGGCAACACTGGCGCGGGATCTGAAGATCCTGTGCAAGAACGGTTACAGGCTGCAGGCGGTGACACCGGTGGATATGTTCCCGATGACCGTTCATTGCGAAACAGTTTGTATCTTAAGTCGTGTAAAATAAGGGCTTACGAGGGATTCAAGGTGTGTGAAACGGTGGTGCTGCCACCGATTTTTCACCTCTTATTCGTGCACGATAAGTCGTCCTGCCTTGGTCGCATGATTAATGCTGGAACGCATTTTCTGTCCCTTTTTGCCGGTAATATTATATTCCTGCAAATGAAATCTTGCCTCTTCCCGCATTTTACAATGCTGTAATTGAACTCCTTGTAATAATCAAGGGATTTTTCCGTGGTGCTCAGGAAAAACATATGCAGCGCACTGTGGTCACAGAAATCATACAGCTCCTTTAAGAATGCCGGATCTTGTACAGATTGTAGCTGACAATAATTAGCACAACTGTCATGATACGCTCTGCCATTCGATTCATTGCCAGAAATGCATACATATCCTGCTCTATGACCGCATTATGTACAAAGCTTAAAATCAGTAGCGCGGCAGAGGTAGCTACTATCGTGAAAATAGCTGCATTTTCCCTGTAAATCCTGATATTACGTTCATCCTTCCTTGTTTTTCTCTCTTTGAATCCATTGTGTCATCTCTTTGAGTATGGTGTCCATTCCCGTATTTGTGGGGAAATGTCCGCAGTTTTTGATGCTCATATAGGTGATATTCTCCCGTTCCTTCGCCAGCTCCTTAAAATACTCTGGTCTTCCGTAAACGTCTCCATCCGCTTGCAGAATCAGAACCGGCACGTTCAAAGACTCATAAACCGGCTTCTCATCCATTACATAATAATCCTGACAAACCTCCGCATAAGCAGACTCCCCATACAGATAATAATAGAATGCGTGATACAGATCCAGAAGATTGTAATCCGGACTGAAAAGAATACGCAAAGATCGAAGATAGACCTTCCCGGTGCTTGACAGCCCCATATCATCTCCTCGAATCATGATCCGGTCGGTGCATTCATTCACCAGCGCCTCCATGTCCGTAAAGCCCTCGGCATTGTCTTTTTTGTAGTCCTCTTCCAGCCGGGCGTTCTGCTTGTTCGTCAGAGAGACTTCGCCAAGCACTTGATAGATGATATCTCTTGCGTCCTCCTGCATGGAGGTAATCGGACCATTGTTGATCACACCGGAAATCTGATTCCCCAGCTGCTTTGCCACCTCCATCGTAAGAAGCGAGCCATTGGAATAGCCAAACAGATAAATGTTCTGCCGCGAATACGTCCGCTTGATCCAGCGCACCAGATCACAGATGATATCAACCTGCCCCTGTGCCGTAAAATCCTTCGTATCTTTGACAAAATTCTTTCCACAGCCGTATTCATCCCAACTGACCACAAGGAATTCCTTTGTCAGCTCCGGGTACGCCCCTCTGTATCCAATGCCGAAGGGCGATGGTGTCATCGGTCCCCCGTGCAGCATGACCAGTACAGGGGCGTCTTTTTTGCCTTCGCAGAGTATGTACTGATCATAGCCGCCAAGCTCCACCTTCTCAAGACTGCTGATTTCGTTTTCAGCTACCGCCTTCACATATATATTCAGTTTTACCACATTATAAATTATCAAAAGCAGCCCCAAAATCAGTAGTATCCAAAATGCTGCCCTTCTTCGTCTGGTCATTTTTTTCTGCATCTGTCCCTCATTCTCTTCGACTTCATCTTATCCGCATCATGCTTCTAATATACATAATTTGTAACTGTTCAGAACTCCATTAGTTAAAGATGATATCGGAATTCCCTAAAAGGGCTTCTCTGATTGCTGTAAAAGCATTTATTCCATGCTTATGAGCAGTCCCAATATAGCTCATGATTGTAAGATATTCCTGTGCGCCTTCCTCACTGCGAAAACATCCTGAGACCTTGGTTTTAACCTTAATCATGCGCAAATCACGTTCCGCAAGGTTATTATCAAACGGAACACAGAGATTCTTTATAAATAAGCAGACTGATGCCTTGTAATTCACAAGTCTGTCAATTAGATTTAGTACCTTGGTCTTTTTCTTTCGACCACGCTTTTTGGTTGTGACTTCTGGTAAAGGATT
>NZ_FQZY01000010.1 GCF_900142165.1 Hespellia stercorisuis DSM 15480 | reverse complement strand
CAGAAGTCACAACCAAAAAGCGTGGTCGAAAGAAAAAGACCAAGGTACTAAATCTAATTGACAGACTTGTGAATTACAAGGCATCAGTCTGCTTATTTATAAAGAATCTCTGTGTTCCGTTTGATAATAACCTTGCGGAACGTGATTTGCGCATGATTAAGGTTAAAACCAAGGTCTCAGGATGTTTTCGCAGTGAGGAAGGCGCACAGGAATATCTTACAATCATGAGCTATATTGGGACTGCTCATAAGCATGGAATAAATGCTTTTACAGCAATCAGAGAAGCCCTTTTAGGGAATTCCGATATCATCTTTAACTAATGGAGTTCTGAACAGTTACAAAAGATGTAAATAAAATCTGCAATGAAGAAAAAACAGTTCCATTAGACTGGATCAGCAGCGACGGATCCGATGTGAACGAAAAGTTCATCGCATACGCCAGGCCATTGATTCAGGGAGATGTTGAAATTCCCAAAAAGGACGGTATGCCGGATTTCGCTTATCGCAGACAATGTTAGTTTTTTAGCGAAACAGGTGTTCATAATTTATTCATATATCATTAAAAAAACCTTCATCTAATTAACATTAATTCTTCACGACTCTTCAGTATACTAAGTATATCAAATGAAGGAAATAAATTAAAAACACCATTATCTAGTATTACAATACTATTTGGAATAAACTTTTTCATAATACATGCCGGGAATCCGAAAGGATTACCCGGCATCCTCCCTTTCTAGACATTTTTTGTCGGATGACTGCTCACAATTAATCTGCTTTTCTGCTTCTTCTATGCAACAACAGAAAACCTCCTCCCAGAACGCCTCCCAGTATGGCCACACCTATTACTCCATAAATAATTACCCGTGCCAGTATAGAAAAAGAGGACTTTTCCGCCTTTTTTTCGTTCTCCTTTTCTGTCTTTGAAGGACGTCTGGTAAATACTCTTCGAATCGGCTGCACTACCTTCGCCGATAGTACGGACTGCTCCCGGATGCGAAAATGCACGCTCTGCTCTGTACGGTTACCTGCGATATCCTCCGCTTTTACTGCCACCGAATAATTTCCTTTTTCCTGAAACGGGAACCGAAATACCTGGCTGCTTTTATCTATCTGCTGCTTTTCCCCGTCTATCGTAATCTCTGTTATTTTATCAGAAGCATTTTTCAGGCTGACTGCCAGCGTAACATTGTCCTCGTAGACTGCCCCATCCTTTACATTTCCAAACACTACAGAAGGTGCTGTGTGGTCAATTGTAAATTCGGCATGCTTCTCCGCCTCGTTTCCTGCGGCATCTGTGGCTCTGACCTGAAGGGTATGGCGGCCTTCTCCCGTGATTTTCTCCCCAGTACGATAGGCTTTCCCGTCCAGCTGCATCTCATACGTGTAGGAGGTATGATCCTGGATCATTTCTCTCAGCTCGTAGTTCCACTGGAAGTAGCGCAAAAAGTTTCCATCCAGCTGTTCTACATAACGGATGACCGGGTTCTCCTTATCAATGAGAATCTGCCTGTTCTTTGCGACGCTATGACCTGCCGCATCCTCCGCCGATACAGTGATCTGATACACTCCGTTTTCCTCCAGTTTCAAATGTGCAGTCTGTTTTCCTTCCTTACTGTCCCAGATGGCTTCTGGTAACTCTCTGGATGTTTCCTCAACATCCGTCAGACTTCCTTGGACTGATGCACCTTTCAACACATTTTCCTCGCGAATCTCGCAGATGACATCAAGGCTTCTGCTTGTAATCATACAATCCTCCACTTGCTTTCCGTCCTGATCCTTCACCTCAATCTCCGGTTTTTGCTTGTCTATATGCAGTAATTCTGTGTGGCTGTTCACGTTGCCGGCCCTGTCTGCCGCCTCGACAATGACCGGAATTACACTTCCTTTTTCGGAAACCTCCTGAACCGGGATTGCAACAGTCGCGACATTCTCATTCTCCCATACCGGCGGATGATTCTGCGTCACCTGAACACCGTTCACAAAACACTTCACATTCTCCAGCCCTGCTGAAAGTCCGGTATCCTCCACACGCACCTGTATCTGCGTCTCCTGGTCATACCATGTCTCAAATCCTCGCGGTGCCGTCATCGAAATCGCTGGTTGAACCGACTCACAGAGGAATACCACCGAAGTGACCGGTTCACTGCGGTTTCCTGCCTTGTCCAGTGCTGATGCCTGTACCGTTCCATAAAAGCCCAATGGCAGTAAAAGCTCCACTTCCTCATTTTCAGCCAGCTGCTCCGGCTCCTCACCAATCTTATAACAAATTCCCTTCAGGTCCTCCTCATTTCCACTTTTCCGAATCACCAGCCTGGCCGGAGTATTGTAAAATAGTATGCCCTCACTCGGATCCCGCTCATAGCTTAGCGACACTTTGCCCGGGGCTTTAGTATCTATTCGAAATATATGCTGCTGCACACTTTTCTCAACAACTTCCCAGACTATTACCGGGGCAGGATCGGGATCGGGCTTGGGTTCTGGCTCCGGATCTGGCTCTGGATCTGGCTTGGGCTCTGGATCGGGATCGGGCTTGGGCTCTGGGTCGGGCTTGGGATCTGGCTCCGGGTCGGGGGCAGGATTGGGATTGGGCTTGGGCTCCAGCTTTGGGTTGGGAGCCGGGTCGGGCTTGGGCTCCGGTTCCGGATTGGGAACTGGGTCGGGTGCGGACTCTGAATCTGGCTTCGGGTCGGGAACCGGGTCGGGCTTGGACTCCGGCTCTGGGTCAGGTTCTGGCTTCGGGTCCGGTTCCGGCTCCGGGTCAGGATCTGGTTCTGGATCGGGCTCCGGGTCGGGATCCGATATCACCTCATGGGGTGCCTCCATCCATACTTTCAGGCTGTTCTCCCCCTCCTTCATACAGTTCGACGCAATAAGTTTCTTATCTCCTGCACGTTTCAGTTCCCCGCCTACTGTTTTCCCCTCTGCATCTGTAAATTCGTACTTTGTAACTGCCGTATCATCTTTTGTCCGAATCGACACCTCCGGTTTTTCTGTATAATATCCAAAACTGCCCGGCTTTCTGGAAATTTCAAGTTCGTATTGTTTTATCTTTCCAGAGTCCTCATATTCGCTCCTTCGTTTTGTTTCCTGCGCTTTCACGTATCCAACGCAGTTTATGGTGGAGGTACAGGTCATGAGGCATGTCATTCCGATCACCATGTAAAGACAGACCCGTTTTCTGATTTCACTTCTCCCTGGCATCCGTTTTATCTTTTTGTATTTGCGAACCTTTTTTAGTTCTATTCTTTTTCTTCTTTTTCGATCCATACCTTATCTCCTTCCACCTGAACTCCCTGCTCCCTCTGCAGTTTCTGAAATGCTTTCTCCGACAAAATGCCCGGGGCGCTCTCAACAATCTGCTGCAGATATTTATTTTTCTCCTCCACAGACAACGACGTATCACCGCAGATCATGCCTGCGAACCGGACTCCGATTGTTTGCGTATTCTCCAGCTTTTCCATTGCTTCACTGTATGTGCTGCGAGCTTGCTCCGGCTTTCCGGCTTTTTCTTCCAGATCTGCCCTGCGCTGGTAAAGCTGTTCTAAGATTGTTCCATCCGTCTCGATCGCACATGCCTGCCCATACGCTGCAATCGCTTCATCCACCATTTCTTCCCGGTCATAAGCCGTCGCCAGATACCGCAGCAGCTTACTCTCCAGGCTTCTCGCCTGATCAATCACGATCTTGTTATCTGCCGTCGTATTCTGCTGTATGGCCTCCTCGATCTGCTCCAGTTCCGTCTGCATGTTCTTCATTTCTTTCTCGACGCCACTATTTTCTGCTGTTTTACTATCCTGCACTGTTTTGTTGTTCTGCACAGCAGCATCCTGTCCGGTATCCTCCTGCCCGGCATCTTTCTGCCCGGCATCTTTCTGCTCAGCATTCTCCTGCCCGGCATCCTCTGCTTTCGTGATCGTGCTTTCCTCCGGTACTGTCACGGCTGCACCTGTGACTGCACTGCCCTCGCTGTCGCCACCGCCTCTCCCTGTCAGATGATTCACACCTGCTGCCACGACCAACAGCACCAGAACTGCTGCCACTGCCTGTTTTTTTATTTTTTTGATTTTTGGATGTTGGATCCTTGGAATTTCCTTTTGGATCTGATTGAAATCCTGATATGTTCTTTTGGGGTTCTCCCCTAGACATTTTGAAATGATTTTTGATAATTGGTGCTCTTCCGTTCTGCTTAATGGTGGTTCCACCTGCGTGTGTGCAAGAATATACTGCATTGACTTTCCCAAACTGTACAAATCTGTCTCCAGCCTGGGATTGCCACTCATCGTCAGCACTTTTTTCACAAAATGCCTCCGCATGACTCTCTTCTGCATGTCCCGTATGACAAACTCGTTACTGACCGCTGCCAGATCCAGAAACAGCAGCTTCTTGTCCTCCCGCACCAGAATACTCTCCGGATTGAGATAGCGGTAACACTGGTTTTTTCTGCACCTGTGATACTGTTCAATCTGCCTTGCCAGACTCCGCAGCCATTCAAACAGCTGCGCTTTCGTCACCTGGGGTTCCTCCTTCAAATGCCGGATCAGGAGTTGCCCCTTCACAAAATCCATAGACACGTGGCACCTTCCATCATGCTCCAGAAAGCGGATCACCTCATAACCTTCCAGCTCTTCCATGTAAATTCCTCCCTTTATTCCGTTTACTTTACTGCCTTTTGTTTCTGTCTTGATTCTGATTTGAACCTGTCTTGATTCTGATTTGAACCTGTCTTGATCCCGATTTGATCCTGATTAAAACCTGTTTTGAACCTGTTTTCTTCCTGCTTTAAACTTGTTTTTCCCGGTCCTGTCTACATCGCTGGTTCCGTCTACGAAAGATGAACTCCTACGGGTGCTTTCCCTACCAGCCCGCACCCACCACTTCGTGTTCTTCACACTTGAAGTGGGGGACTTCCTTGATGAGGTTAAACAAATAAGCAGGCGAAAACACTCTCGCACCTGGTAAAGTAAACGATCAAAATTTTGCAATGTTTCGTAATGAAAATGCGGATAGAATATCATCCCGATTGCTCCGGCCTTCCGTTTTATGAAAAACGCCTCTGCAATATAATTTGAAAATGCAACTCACTGTGAATGTGAATCGAAGTAATTAGTATATTACTGCAAGCAAGAAAAAAAAGCAAGCACTTTTTTGTGCCTGCTTTTCCCTCTGATTGATTTTATTTAACTAAAATTATCTTTTTTCCAACAAAAGCCTTTATTTTCCGTTTTCCAGAAAAACCTTTCTGGTGATAAAATTATATACCATCACGATTGCAGTTGCACCAATCTTGGTGATCATGTAGTTGATCCCGAATTTCGTGACACCGATCCACATCACCAGTGAATTAATTCCAAGTCCAATAATACTAAGCACGATAAACACTGCAAAATCCTGTTTCTGGCTCCGCTCTCCGGTGACATTGAACACCCATTTGACACTTAATATATAATTAAATATAACCGAAACGGTAAATGAAATGGCACTGGATAACAGGTAGTTGATTCCTACGACTTCTGTCAGGAAGACCATAATTCCATAATCTATGACAAACGCGCCGCCTCCAACGACTCCAAAACGGAGTATCTGCTGAAATAATGATGTTTTCTTTTCCATAATTTGATTTATTTCTCCTTTGCTTTCGCCAGTGCACCGACATATCCACAATGCACACCAGCCACAGCATATAATACACCATTCTTTACCTCTAAGTCAAATTCATTTTTAAGGATTGCCATGTATTCCAGATCCGCCTGAGTATACGTGGTATAGCTTTGATTTCTTGGATCTGCCATTTCGGTAATCCAATCCGTCAAAGAATAAAAGAAATGACTGGTGAATACAAATGACCATGCATAAGAAGTGGCAATTCCTCCCATACATGGTCATTGTGGCAAATTTTGATTGTTTTTCGTTGACTTGTATTACTATTATTTGATAAATCCTACATGTTTACAGATTTCTTCAATTGCTTTATCTTTTTTCTCATTGAAAATCACTTTGTTTTCTTCAAAAAGGTTCCTTCCCTCTGTATCGATTGATACGATCAGTGGCCCAAATTCTTTTACGCGGCAGTGCCATAAGGTCTCAGGCATTCCAAGGTCTCTCCACTGTGCGTCAACAATTTCTTCTACCTCCGTGGCTGCGACAACGGCATTTCCGGCCGAAAATACACAGTGAATTGCTTTGTAGTTCTTGCATGCATATTCTGTATTCGGTCCCATACCACCCTTGCCAATGATTACTTTTACGCCAGTCTGCTCAACAAATTCTTTCTCAAATTTTTCCATACGCATACTGGTTGTCGGTCCTACAGAAACCATCTCGAATTTGTCATTCTCCAATGGACGGATGATGGGGCCTGCATGGAAAATGGCTGCGTCTCTTACATCTACCGGAAGCTCACGTCCCGCTTCCACCAGCCTTCTATGCGCCACGTCTCTGCAGGTAGTCATGCTTCCGTTTAAGTAAATAATATCTCCAATATGAATGTCAGCAAGATCTTCTGCTGAAATTGGCGTTGTCAAAGTTTTCTTTCCATCTTTCATTTCCAACATTATAACGTCATCCCCGAATGTGTTATGATTGTGTAGTTAAGATCCTTATCAAAAATGATGTGTCCACGTCTGTGAGACCAGCATCCTACATTTACAGCAACTCCAATTGCAGATGGATGTCTTGCTGTGTTTTCGATATGAACACCCATAACGGAATAGTTTCCGCCCATTCCCTGTGGTCCTAAACCGATGGAATTGATTCCATCTTCCAGCAGCTTCTCCATGGATGCTGCATTTGCATTGTCATTGTGGCTTCCCAGTGGTCTCATAAGTGCTTTCTTGGAAAGCAGTGCTGCTGTCTCGACTGACGTTGCTACGCCAACTCCTACTAAGAGTGGTGGACATGCATTCAGACCATAAGACGTCATAACATCCATAACGAATTTTGTTACACCTTCGTATCCTGCCCCCGGCATTAATACCATTGCTTTTCCGGGAAGGGTACAACCGCCGCCTGCCATGTAAGAATAGATTTCACACTGATCGCTGTCCGGAACGATATCCCAGAATACGGTTGGTGTCCCTTTTCCAACATTCTTTCCGGTATTGTACTCATCAAAGGTTTCTACGCTGTTGTGACGAAGTGGTGCTTCAAATGTAGATTTTACAACTGCTTCTTTTAACAGTGCCTCTAACTCACCGATCAATGGAAATTTTGTTCCGCATTTTACCCAAAACTGTAATACTCCGGTGTCCTGACAGCTTGGTCTGTTCAGCTCTTTTGCTAAAACCTGATTCTTTTTCATGGTCTCATAGATAACCTTAGAGAGAGGGCTGTCCTCTTTTTCTGCAAGCTCATCTAATTTCTCAATAATGTCATCCGGCAGCACTTTTGCAATGTAAGACACAAAATTGGCCATATAATTGGTAAGCTGCTCTACTTGTTCTTTCTTATCCATTTTTAATCTCCTTCTCTTTTTTATTATTTTTCAAACCACATTCCAAATCCTATAATTTCATCCATCATGGGAAGAATGGAAATGCAATTGGAAGAATAACCATACTCACAACAGTAGCAATAATAATCAGTGGGAAACCCGCTTTTGCATAATCCATAAATTTGTATCCGCCGACATCACAGTATCGCACAGGCTTCCCAGCAATTATTTGTAACACCACCTGCGATTTCAAATGCAATCAATGAATTGGAAAAAGAGTTTTCAGTCAGCCTGTTTACCCGCACAAAGAATCACATGACACTGACAAAAGAAGGGGAACTCTTCTATCAGAAAGCCTCCAGGTTATTGAAGACCATTAATCAGACCTCCTCTGAATTGACTGACATCGGAAAACAGGTGATTCCAATCCGAATTGGGATTCCGCCTCTCCTTAGCACGATTTTCTTTCCGGATATGCTCATTGAGTTTCAAAAACAATATCCGGACATTCCTGTGGAACTGTTTGAATATGGGTCCATTCGCGCGGCAAAGCTGGTGCAGGAAGATGTTTTGGATCTGGCACTTGTTAATATGAATTTTTATGAAATTGATAAATTGAATTCTTATAAGATTTTATCTGACAAGATTATATTCTGTGTCTCACCAGAACATCACCTCGCGGATGAAAAGAGCATCACAATAGAGATGCTGAAAGATGAACCGATTATGATGTATAATACCGACTCTGTACAAAACAGTATGTTCCACAAGCTCTTTGAAAATGCAGGAATCGCCCCCAACATCATCATGCGTGCGAGCCAGCTGCATACCATTCGCAATTTTCTAAAGCATAATCTGGGCGGTGCCTGTCTTTATTCTTTACTCCTTGATACGATGCCTGAAAATATCGGAATCCCGATTTCACCGACAATCGAACAGGAAATCGGGATCGTATGGCAAAAGGGAAAATACGTAAACAGCCGTGTGGAAAAATTTATTGCGTTCACGCAGGATTATGCGAAACGCTGGTTATTCTAGCATACAAGATCTTCCATCCTGCATCCAAGTACGTTTGCCAATGCCCGTATTGTTCCCCCCGCCGCCTTACTTATGTCCTTCGTCTGCGTTTCATACTGTTGGATCATACGAATACTGACACCTGACTTTTCTGCAAGCTCCCGCTGTGAATATCCGCTTGCCTTGCGAAGCTGTTGAAGCTTCGTGGCATAGCTTAACAGCCGGATTCTTTCACTGATTGCACCGATTACTTTCTGCTCCGGTGCTTCATGCAGTGGATGATAGAGATTCGCCAACTCATACATTTTCATATATTTGTAGATTTCCTGAAAAGGCATCCCAATGTTCCATTGATAATAAGCCAATATCCAACCAGACCAATACTCCGGTGAATAGTCATATTCCACCTGTGGCTTAGGAAATTCCATCTCAATTCCTATTTTCCGGAGCACTTCGTATACCAATTCTGTCCCTGAATGTCCACAAATAATCTTCGGATTTCCAACCTCAAAGGAATGTGCATAGCCGCTCACCAAAAACATTTCCCAGAATTCATCGATGTCCAAATGACACGCATTCACTGCATAGTCTACCATCTCACCCAAATTTTCTCTTGCATCATCCAAATAGTGCTCACTGTATGCGTGGGTCATCCCTGCTCACCTCATTTCTGATTAAATCCATCACATAAGTTCCTTCCATATCCGCTTTGTTCATTTCCCTGAAAAAGGCTTCACGTGCATCATCATCTCTGGACTTTCGTTTCACGAAGTACTCTTCCCGTTCTGCCCGAATTGCATCCACAAACTGAATAGTACGAAACGCCTTCTCACTCTTTAATACATATTGTTCTCCCAGTTTTCCCAGTCTCATAGCATAGGACAGCTGCCCAAAAGATATTGTATTATTAAGAAAAGCTCTTGCAAAGCTAAAATAGGAATCATCTGCACGATATCCAATAATCACATCATATTCCTGAATGTCAAGATGATAGTTGCTCTGCAGCCACTGATATGCCTGCTTCATAACCGGTGTGGACAATCGAATCTCCCGGTATTCCGTTAACAACGCAAGCCAGCAAAGCGTCGCATCCTTTTGGGTGAAAAGATTCAGTATTTTCATCTGGTTTAAATCAAACTCATACTTATTTGCATAGCCGTCCTGTTCCTCTGTACAGGCCCATTCTCTGGCTAATTCCATATGCTCTGTACAGTAAAATCCTTTTCCATAATCATTATATTCTTTTCCTTTCCCATATATGGGCTTTTGGATAATCTCACTCGAACCGTGGTATAAAATCATATTGCCGGACTCCCTCCCATAGCTATATAATCGAAAATATGCACATACAACAAGCGAAAGGTTCTCCAGACCTTTACTTCCATGCACGGTAAATAAAAAGACTTTGTTTTTATCAGTATACACCTACAGCTGTATACTTTCAACAAAGTCTTTTCCATTTCAGCGGTGAAGAATTAATTTTATGTTACTGTTTATACGCCAATGTCCTAAACTACTTAAAACAAATAGTATAACTGCGTCATTGGAAGTGTTTTTGCCGGCTCTGATGTAATTTCCACTCCATCTGCCTTCACTTTTTTGGTTTCAGGATCAATCTCAATTTTTGGAAGTGCATCATTAAAAATCATATCTTTCTTACTGATTGCGCGACACCCTTTTACTGGTAACACTACCTTCTCCAATCCCAGTTCTCCTTTGATATCATTCTCGTATGCCAGTTGTGAAACAAAGGTAACACAGGTTTTTGCACGGGCCTTTCCATAAGCACCAAACATCGATTTCATGATAATCGGCTGTGGTGTTGGAATCGAAGCATTGGCATCTCCCATTTTTGCCGCAATCATAAATCCACCTTTGATGATTACTTCTGGTTTCACGCCGAACATATCTGGTCTCCAGACCACTAGGTCTGCCATCTTTCCCACTTCAACAGAACCGATATAATCGGCTGTGCCTGTAGCGAGCGCTGCATTAATCGTATGTTTTGCAATATAACGTTTTACGCGGAAATTGTCATTCCCCTCCATATCCTCCGGAAGTTTACCGCGCTGCTTTTTATTTTTATCTGCAAGCTGCCAGGTTCTTGTAATGACTTCAGCAGGTCGTCCCATTGCCTGGGAATCTGAATTAATGATGGAAATTGCGCCCAGATCGTGCAGAACGTCCTCTGCGGCAATGGTTTCCTTGCGAATCCGCGATTTTCCAAATGCGATATCATCCGGAATATCACTATCCATATGGTGGCAAACCATCAGCATATCCAAATGCTCATCATATGTGTTTACCGTATAAGGAATGGTTGGCGTTGTGGTAGAAGGAATCACATTCGCCTCGCCTGCCATTACCATAGTATCCGGCGCATGTCCGCCGCCGGCTCCCTCTGTGTGAAAGGTATGGATGGTACGTCCATTGTATGCCTCGATCGTATTTTCCACATTGCCACATTCGTTAATAGAATCCGTATGAATCGCGATGGAAATATCATATTGATCCGCAACGGACAATGAGCAGTCGATTGCTGCCGGTGTGGTCCCCCAATCCTCATGAAGCTTTAATCCACATGCTCCAGCCGCAATTTGTTCGACCAGCGCATCCGGGTGTGAGGAATTTGCTTTACCCAGAATCATAAAATTCATGGGCAGCTCATCCACCGCCTCCAGCATTCTTTTGATATTCCATGGTCCCGGTGCGCATGTTGTGGCAAAAGTTCCGTCTGCAGGCCCATCCCCACCGCCATACATGGTTGTCACACCGGAATACAATGCTGTCTCTGCCTGCTGCGGACAAATGTAGTGCACATGAGTATCAATCGCACCTGCCGTGACAATCAATCCCTCTGCCGATAATATTTCAGTTCCGGTACCTATGACCATCTTTGGATCTACACCGTCCTGCGTATCTGGATTTCCTGCTTTTCCAATTCCGGCAATCAGTCCGTCTTTAATACCAATATCGGCCTTATATATTCCTGTATAATCAATCACAAGTGCATTGGTCAGACAAAAATCTAATGCCCCTGCTTTATTTGTCATACCAGACTTCTGTCCCATTCCATCTCGAATCGTCTTGGAGCCGCCAAATTTACATTCTTCCCCATAAACTGTATAATCCTTTTCCACTTCTACAATCAAATCAGTATCTGCCAGTCGTACCTTATCTCCTACCGTTGGTCCATACATTCCGCCATATGATTTTCTGTCTATTGTAAAACTCATATTTTCTGTCTCCTTTCACATTCCGTAAATGAATCATTTACTCCTGAATAAAGCCTTTTAATTTCGCATTTAACATTGCCTGTCTCTTATTACAGTCAGAGATCTGACCATTGGTAAGATTATTCAAGCCTTTCACAACCTGCCTGCCTCCAAATGTAACCAGTCTTACTTTCTTTATCTCCCCCGGTTCCCAGCGAATTACCGTTCCTGATGGAATATCCAGTTTAAATCCAAACGCAGCCTCCCGCTCAAACTGCAAAAACTTATTCACTTCAAAAAAATGCATATGGGATCCAACCGCGATTGGGCGTTTATCTGGATTTTTCACTTCTAATTCGATTGTTTCTCTTCCTATATTCCCTGTAATATCTTCATTTTTATAAAACACTTCTCCTGGAATCATATAAATTTCCCCTTTCTATCCCTGTTTTCTTATGGGATTATGAATCGTAACCTGTTTTGTGCCATCTGGAAATGTCGCTTCGATCGATACGGATGGCAGCATCTCAGCTACTCCTTCCATAACGTCCTCACTGGTCAGAAGTGTCGCACCATACTCCATCAGTTCTACAACACTCATGTTACCGTCACGGACCCTTTCATAAATATCGGCGGAAATGTATGCAATACTCTCTACATAATTCAGCTTCACACCTCTTGCTTTCCTTCTTGCTGCCAGATCTCCCATGGTAGAGACCATCAATCTTTCACTCTCTCTTGGTGTTAAATGCATAATAATAAACCTCCTTTTTGTTTATAAATTCTGTTTTTTCTTTGTATACCATTCCAGAACATCCACACAGTTCTCTCTTCCCACGCGCGCACTGTTGAGTGTCAGGTCATAGTTGACTGGGTTGGTCCACTTTGCACCTCCGGTATAGTAACGGTAATATGCCGCGCGGTAACGATCCGTCTTCTCAATCAGCTGATCCGCCTCCTCCCGGGACACACCCAGCTTTTTGACAATAGAGTCCACACATTCTGTGCGCGGAGCCTCGATGTATGCACTGACCACGTTTGGAAAATCCTGTAGAACATAATCTGCACATTTTCCGACAATCACACAGGATTGCGACTTTGCGAGTGTCTCAATGATGCGTTTCTGGATATTAAATAGATTTACATCTGAGGTAAATTCTTTCATATAAGGTTCTGCTATGGATGTAAAGGGAACCTTCTTTAAATATCCCAGAATCGTTTTTCGCTGCGTCAGTTTTTCATCGGCCTTATAGAACAGAGACTCATTGATTCCACTGTACTCCGATGCCATTTTGAGTATCTGCGACTCATAGCAGGGAATCCCCAGTCTCTTTGCAAGTTTATTTCCGATCTCTTTTCCACCGCTGCCAAATCCTCTGGCTATCGTAATAATATAATGCTCCATACACATATCCTCCTTTTCGCTTTTCTTTTATACATCGCTTGGAAAGATGAGCCATACGCTGGTTCCTTTCCCCGGTTCTGATTCGATCTTTACATTTCCGCCATGACGGAACATGATTCGTTTTACTGTGGCAAGTCCGATTCCTTCCCCCTCATATTCTTCCGGTGAGTGAAGACGTCTAAAAATCTGAAATACATCTTCCGACTCTGTCTGCTTCATGCCGATCCCATTATCGGTGATACCGTATTTCACACAATCATGCGTCTTCCTAAAACTTACAGAAATACGCGCCACCTCACATGTTCTCGTAAATTTTAATGCGTTACTCAGTACATTCTGAATTACCAGCCTGACCAGCACAGAATCACCCATCAATGATGGAAGCACTTTTTTCTCGAATTGAATTTCCCGATTTTCTTCCAGCATCGACAGTTCTTCATAAACCTCTTCAAAAATTGTATCCATATCCACTTTTGTTTTATCAACCGTCTCATAGAGTGCTTTTGAAAAATGATGCAGACCATCGGTCATATTCGCTGCCCCGGTCGCCTTTTCCAGAATCATATTGCTGATCTTGACTGCTTCCTCCGGATCTCCGCCACTGACTTCATTCTTTAGAAGTTCGGCAAGCTGTCTGATCACATAAAGCGGGGCCCGGATATCATGAGACAGGGTATAGCAGAATTTATCCAGCTCCGCATAGGCTTCCTGAAGCTCAATTCGCTTTCTGGACAGCCGGATACGAACCTTCACACGCTCTAAAAGCTCTTCCCGGATAAATGGTTTGACGAGATAATCGCAGCCTCCTGCCGCAAATCCTTCCCCGATATAATCAGAATCATGATATGCTGTGGCAAACATAACCGGAATATCCTCCGTCGTCTGATCCGCCTTCAGACGGCGGCACATTTCGAATCCGTCCATATCCGGCATGACAATATCCAGAATAATCAGATTCGGAAGGCTGTGCTCAAGGATTTTAAACGCAGCCTCGCAGGAAGTTGCCGCATAAATCCGGCACCCCTCTGCTTTTAATATTTCACTGATGTAACGAATCTGTTCCGGGCTGTCATCAACGACCATCACGGAGTACACAGCTGTTTCGGGCATACCACTATCACCTCTTTTATTCTGTCATGATTTTTTGAATTTCTTCTACCGGAAGTTCCTTCGTCTTCCCCTGCATTACGATACTTCCCTTTTCCATAATGTAGAGCTCATCTGAGATATCAAGCACAAATTCCAGATACTGTTCCACAATCAGAACCGTAATTCCAAGCTCCTGATTGACACGCTTGATTGCCCTTCCAATGTCCTGAATGATTGACGGCTGGATTCCTTCCGTCGGCTCATCGAGGATCAGAATCTCAGGTCCCGTGACGAGCGCACGCGCAATCGCCAACTGTTGTTGCTGCCCTCCGGAGAGGTCTCCGCCTTTTCTTTTCGCAAATTCTGGAAGAATCGGAAACAGATCGTAGATATAATCTGGAACTTTTTTCTCTTTTCCCGCTGTATGAAGCCCCAGTTCCAGATTCTCCTGAACCGTCATCTGCGGAAAAATATCACGTCCCTGCGGCACGTAGCCGATTCCAAGCTTCACACGGTCATAAGTCGCCATCTTCATCATCTCAGTACCATTCAGCTTGATGCTGCCTGACGGTGTGTTTACCAGCCCCATAATACTTTTTAAGGTTGTACTTTTTCCAACGCCGTTTCTGCCAATCAGACACACAATTTTGTGATCGTTCACTTCCATGTCCAATCCTGAGATAACACTGCTCTCACCATAACAGGCATTCACCTGACTAATGTTCAGCATTTCTCTCACCTCCTCTTCCCAGATAGACCGCCTGAACCGTCTGGTCCGCCAGAACATCTGTAATATCACCTTCCATCAAAACCTTCCCCTCATGCAGAACAGTTACGGTATCTGCAATCTGTTTTACAAACTCCATGTCATGCTCTACCACAATAACCGTACAGTCTTTTTTGATTTCCTGTAAGAGCTCTCCGGTTCGGAATGTTTCCGGTTTTCCCATACCGGCTGCCGGTTCATCCAGCATAATGATCTCCGGTTTTTGTACCAGCTGCATTGCGATCTCAAGCCACTGTTTCTCACCGTGGGCAAGAGATCCTGCCGGAACATCTCTTCTGCCTTCCAACCCAACTTTTTCAAGCACCGTCATAATCTGCTTCTCCTCCTCTTTCGAGAGTTTATAAAAAATAGAATTCCAGACACCTTTGTGCCCCTTAAGTGAAAGCATCATATTTTCTATCACAGTCAGTTCGACAAATACCGAGGGAACCTGAAACTTTCGCCCGATTCCTTCATTTACGATCTTATACTCCTTCATCCCTGTCAGCCGCAGATCGCTGCCGTTCTGCGGATAAAAATGAACAGTTCCTGATGTCGGTTTCGTCTTTGCGCAGATGATATCAAGAAGCGTCGTCTTGCCGGCGCCGTTTGGTCCGATAAAGAAATGGATTGTATTTCGCTTCACCTGAATATCTACATCGGTCAGCGCCTTAAAACCATCAAATACAACCGATATATGCTTAATATTCAACACATTTTCAATTTTCGTCTGCATTTACGCCACCTCCTCTTTCCCTGAATGCCGTTTGATCAGGGCTGGCAGCTGCGTCTTAAAGATTCCAACAATGCCCCCCTGGAAGAATACAATCGTGACACAGAAGATAATTCCGATAATATACTGCCAGATGACCGCCAGAGAACCTGAGCTTAAATTATATTCACACATATTGATAAAAAATGCTCCGATCACAGCTCCAATAATGGTTCCACGGCCTCCCACTGCCACCCAGATGACCATTGTAATCGAATAGGAAATGGTCATTTGCGACGGTGTAATGCTGCCGTTGAAATTTACAAAGAGTGCTCCGCCGATTGCCGCAAGGATCGCCGATAATGTGTATACAAAGTTCTTATAATTATTGACACAATATCCGGAGAAGAAAGTACGATTCTCCCCATCACGTATCGCGATCAGCAGCTTTCCGAATTTCCGGTTCACAAGAAACATTGCCAATACGTACACCATAATGAGCACAAGCAGTGTAACCCAAAATAACAGGAGAAGATTTGATTTATTTGCAGGTCCTCTCGTATTTCCAAACAGGGAGGAAACGTCTGTAATTCCGTTATTTCCACCCGTATATTTTGAATTTGCAATAAAAAGAGAATATGCTGCCCACGTCAATGCCTGTGTGATAATCGAAAAATACACGCCCTTGATTCTGCTTCGGAATACGAAGAATCCAATGACTCCGGCGAGAACACCGGGCACCAGTATGATTGCAATCATCGCAAGCGGCAGGGATTCAAATGGTTTCCAGAATGTCGGAAGGTCACTTAATCCTCCCGTCTGCATGAAATCCGTGATTTTTCCGCCATTATCCCGAAGACGAAGATACATTGCCATCGCATAACCGCCCAGACAAAAATAAATTCCATGTCCAAGACTGAGCATTCCGGTATACCCCCAGATCAAATCCAATGCAATTGCCACAATGGAGTAGCACATACATTTCCCAAGAAACTGTACCATAGATGTAGAAGAAATCAAAAGAGGGCTGATCGCCAGCAGCAGTACAATCACCGCAAAACAAATATGACTTCCTTTTTCTTTGTATATCGCTGTTTTTTTCATGCTCTCTCCCTCCTATTCCTCATCCAGACTTCTGCTTCGAATGACAAATAATCCTTTTGGTTTAAACTGTAAAAATATGATGATGATCAGAAGTACAATTGCTCGCGCAATCGATGCGCTCTGGTATGCTTCCACGAAAATGCTGGAAAATCCGATAATCATTGCTCCGATAACTGTACCGAGCAGATTTCCGACACCGCCGAGTACTACCGTCATGAAAGAATAAACGATATAGTTCTGACCGACCGTAGAATCCACGGAGCCAAGCAGCGCCACAGAGCAGCCTGCCACCCCCGCAAGTCCAGAACCAAGTCCGAAGGTGATGCAGTCAATCTTTTTCGAATTGATTCCCATACACTGCGCCATCGCACGATTCTGCATGGTCGCTCTCATCTTTGCTCCAAAAACAGTCTTATTCATCAGAAGCCATACTGCCACAAGACATACGATGACCAGTCCAATGATAAAAATACGATTAAATGCAAACGTAACTCCACCAATCGTCAGCCCGCTTTTCAAAAATGCCGGAGCATTCACGTTCACTCCCTGTGACCCAAAGATGGATCTGGCTGCCTGCTGGAGAATCAGGCTGATTCCCCAGGTTGCCAGAAGACTGTCTATTTTTCTTCCATACAGTCTTGTAATCAATGTCTTTTCTAAAATACATCCCAGAAGGAATGTGATAAGAAATGCCACCGGTATCGACAGCAGATACGCCACACTGCCATTTCCACCGATTATTTTCTGTGTAATATAGGTCATATATGCGCCAATCATAATAAATTCTCCATGCGCCATATTAATGACACCCATCAGGCCGAAGGTCACTGCCAGTCCAAGTGCAACCAGCAGATAGATAGAACTTAAACTCAGCCCGTTAAATAGTGTAGTGATCAAATCTGTCATCCCGAGCATCTCCTCTCTTTTGTCTTATTCTAATGGTTTAATTCCTGCTTTGACTGCCCAGTCATACGTTGTCAGATATGGGTCTGGCTCGACTGGTGCATCTGTCGAATAGACTTCATAAATCAAACCGTCATCCTGAACCTGCCCGATACGGACCGGTTTTGAAAGATGCTGATTCTCTCCATCAATGGTAACGGTTCCTTCCGGCGCATCAAAAGAAATTTTTCCACTGTCGATTGCCGCGAGTACATCCTTTACTTCAAAGCTTTCTGCCTCTTCACACGCTGCCTTCCAGAGATAGACTGCATCATAGGCTGCCTCAGCCGGATCGCTCGTCACACGGTCCTCGCCGTATTCTGCCTTATATGCCGCAACAAATTTTTTATTCTTTTCTGTGTCTGTTGTCTGATAGTAATTCCAGGAAACCATATGTCCGTTTAAAATATCTGCTCCGATTGTCGCAACTTCTTCCTCTGCGATGGAGAATGACATTGTCATATAGTCCTCACTTGTGTAATTTTTCTCAGACATCTGTTTAAAGAAGGATACATTTCCTGTTCCGTTCAATGTGTTGATGATGACATCCGGCTGTGCTGCCTCGATTTTCGCAATGATTGCTGCAAAATCTGTCTGGTCCATATCAGCATATTCCTCACCGGCAACCGTCTGTCCGGCTGCTTCTACCTGCGCTTTGATGATCATGTTGGCGGTACGAGGAAATACATAGTCAGATCCAAGCAGGAAGAACCTGGTATATCCCTGATCCAGTAAATACTCAATTGCCGGTACGATCTGCTGGTTTGGCGCTGCTCCTGTATATACAATATTGCTGGAAGATTCCATTCCTTCATACTGAACGGGGTAGAATAACAACGCATTATAATCTTCAAAAATAGATTTTACTGCCTTTCTGGAAGAAGAGGTCCAGCATCCGAATACAGTCGAGATTCCATCCTGATCCACTAATTTCTCTGCCTTTGTTGCAAATGTAGATGCATCCGATGCTCCGTCTTCTTCCTGGTACTCAATCTGCTTGCCGAGTACACCGCCATCCTCATTGATTTCTTTGATTGCAAGTTTTTCTGCATCCAATACCGCCTGCTCTGAAATTGCCATAGAGCCTGTCATGGAGTGCAGAAGTCCCACCTTTACCGTATCACTCGAACTGCTGTCCGATGAACCGCAGCCTGTCATCCCTACGACCATTGTCATTGTCAGCATTGTTGCTATCAATCCACTGATTACTCTCTTTTTCATAACTTTTACCTCGCCTTTCTATGCTGCCTTTTGCTGCCGGGAAAAAAAGAGGCCACTGCCGTATCGGCAATGACCTCTTTGTCTCTCCCATTCATCAATATTGTTTTGATGTTGTATAAAATTTATCATAGAAATTTGAAAATTCAAACCTTAAAAATCCGACATTTACCATGAAAATTCCGTAATCTTCATCATTCTCGTCCCCGCTTATACTCTGCCGGCGTCATTCCCACACTTTTCTTGAACAGCTGGGAAAAATAGTCTGCCGAGGTATAACCGAGACTGTCACTGATTTCATAAATCTTCTGGCTGCTTTCATGGATTAAATCCTTCGCATACTCCATTTTCAGGCTGTTGTACAGGTTTCGAAAGGTATATCCTGTCCTGAGTTTGAGCTGCTTTCCGAGATAATCCCTGTTCATATTCAAATATTCTGCCACATCCTCCATTGTCAGATTTTCCGATAAATGTTCCTCCAGATATCCGCACAGATTCGCCAGCAGAGAGTCTTCTTCGTTCACCTCATTTTTACTGATCATGATCAGCTTCTGAAGCATTCCTCCCTCGGATGCATCATCTAAAATAACCTTTGCCCGTTCCAATACTTCTAAAAGATCTTTCTCTTCCATCGGTTTTGTGATATAATCCAACGCCCCGAGTTTCAATCCTTCTCTGGCATATTCAAATTCATTATAGGAACTGATCAGCACGAACAGCATCCCGGGATATAGCTCCTTCATCTGTTTCATCATCTCGATACCGTTCATAAGCGGCATTCTGATATCTGTAAATATAATATCCACCGAATGTGTCCTCAGCATCTCAACCGCCTGACTCCCGTTTGCAGCCTCGCACTCAATGGTAAATCCCTGCTTTTCCCACTCCCTCATTCTCGAATAGACATATCTCACTGTGCGGTCATCCTCAACCAGCATCACTCGGTACACAAGCCTCAACTCCTCTCTGCCAATTCGATCAGGCACTCCTTCATTCCTTCAAAATCATACTGCAGACAGCACCGCTTCAAATTCGCTGCCTGTTCTTTCGTCAGATACTTCCGCAGATATTCCAGCTCTCTTTCTGCCATTGTAATCGCCTCTGTATCATATTGATTGCAAAGTGCAATAATATTTGCCACAAGCTCTCTTTTGTTGCTCTCTGCCTGCATTTTCGTAACTGAATGCATCTGCTTTTTTTGCTGCGGAGCTTCTGCCTGTGAAAGCAGGTATGTATCCAGCACCTGAAGCGTAGGCTGCCACAGTGAGACGAAATGCTGCCATTCTTCATATTTCTTTTCTAAAAGTTCTTTCTGCAGTTTCCCACAGGATCTCGACAACGGCATACAACTCAGGTTTCCGGTAACTCCCTTTAATGTATGAACAAGGATCTCTGCCTCCTTATAACATCCCTGCTCAAGATAATTCTTCAGTATTTCTTCATCGCTGCGATGCAGTGAAAGAAAGGATTCTACAATGGCTGCCATTGCCTGTCTGTTTCCGCCAAGCTGTCTTAGACAGTGTTCCTGGTCAAACAATACATTCGCATCTGTATCTTCCTCCATACTCTGCTGATCCACTCCGAGCAGATAATGGCTGAGCCGTGCAAACAACTGACTCTGTCTAATCGGCTTTAACAGGCAATCATTCATTCCTGCCTGGCTCGCCTTCTCACGTACCGCCGGCATCGCATCTGCCGTCAGCGCCAGAATCGGTATTTCTTTATATCCCGGAATCCTACGGATTCGCTGCGTTGTTTCATAACCATCCATATCCGGCATACGAATATCCATCAGGATCAGGTCTATATCTGTCTCGTTTTGAAGAATCTGGATTGCTCTTTCTCCACTGGCTGCTGCGCGCACCTTCGCATGACACATCTGTATCATCTCTGTCTCAACCTGAATGTTGACATCATTATCATCTACCACCAGCAGTTTTTTTCCGCTTAAATCTATCTCCGTAATCGCTATTGCTGTTTTTTTCAGCCTTTCCTTTGATGAGATGGGAAAATCCATACGAAAATAAAAGTCAGAACCCTTTCCCTCTTCGCTTCGCAGATGCAGACGGTGGTTCTGGGTTCCGGCAAGTGCAATAATCTGGCTGCAAATTGGAAGACCCAGCCCGGTTCCACCGTATTTCCTTGTCACAGAGCTGTCACTCTGCATAAATGGCTGGAAAATAATTTCTCTGGAATCCTTTGAAACCCCGATTCCGGTATCAATCACATCAAACCGCAGTGTACACTCCGCTTTCTTTTGTGTCTCTAAGATCATTCGGACTGTGATGCCCCCGCTCTCTGTAAATTTTACTGCATTTCCAATCAAATTTAAAAGTAACTGGCGAATACGAAGCGGATCTCCAACCAGGACTTCCGGGATGGCATCATCCAATTCCATGTGCAGATACAACCCCTTTTTCTCAGCCTGATTTTCCATCACTCCCCTGATTTCTTTCTCAATTTTACGAAGCTCAAAATCAATCTGCTCCAGCTCGAACCGACCGGACTCTATTTTTGAGAAATCAAGAATCTGGTTGATGAGTTCTAAAAGTCCACCGGAAGAATATCGAATATTCCGTACATATTTCTTCTGTTCTGCATTCAGATTGGATCTCTCCAGCATGTAGGTATACCCGTCAACCGCATTGAGTGGTGTGCGAAGCTCATGCGTCATCTGTGCCAGGAAAATACTTTTTGCCTGATTTGCAAGTTCTGCCTCATTTCGCGCTCTGCGCATGCTCTCCTGTGCATTTTTTCTCTGGCAAAGTTCCTGAAAGAAGCAGTCAATCAAATGATTGAAGGATTCAGCAAACAGGACCAGTTCCTTCGCGCCGAAGGGAACGATCTTGGCGTCCAGAATCTGCAGCGCACCGTCATCACTCTCCCCGGTTTCCCTCAGATAATCCGCATCTTTGATCTCCTGCGTATATTTTTTGAGTGGAATCACATACAGGCTGTTCATAAGACTCAGTATAAAACCGATGGCTCCGATTGAAATCACGGCAAGAATGATCTGAATAGCCGTCGCAATCTTCGTGTTGCGCTTTCGACTCTCGACCTCACCATCCAGCCGATTATTCATCGTCGACTGAAACTCTTCGATGGGAGTCATAATCTCCGCCTTATATGCCTCATAATTTTCATCATACAGGATTGCGATGGCTTTCTCCCGCATCTCTTCCGGCGAGAGGCCTGCTGTTTCTTCCGGCCATTCATACGCCATCACTTTCTCAATATATGCCCGCATATTCTCGTCCTGTGGATAGTCCTCCTTCGAGACGTTCATCGCAGTCAAAACCATTTTCATGGAATACATCTCTGTCTCGACCAAAAGGTCTGAGTATTCCTTTGCCGTTTCCAGAAGTGCTTTTTCCTCCTGCGGCGGATTCGTACTCTCAAAATTTTCAATTGCCGTTTCCCGCTGCCTGCTCTCGTATATCTCATACCAATAGTTATAAAAATGCTCCATCTGTCCCGTGACGGCATAATAACGCACCTCTGCGGTCAAGTAATCAGATGCATCGGCAAGTGTTTCCCCCTGCTCACGGTACTGGTTTCTTCTCGTCTGTGCATCTTCCTCCTGCGTAATTGACGTATTCATATAGCAGGTACTAAAGATCATGGACATCGCCACGCCTGCAAATATAATCATCGAAAGAATCCAAATATACCGGCTGCTCTGCAGGCGGCTTTTCAAAGGTTCCATGCTATGTCCCATCTCCTCCAATCACACAATCCAGAAATAAAAAAGAATTTCTATCGAAGTTATCGCCTTTGATAGAAATTCTTTAAAAATACTTATACTACATTTTTAGAAAAAAAGCAAGTGCAAGACAAGGGAGTCCGATTTGAAAACTAGAACAAACGATCACATTGCTGCCGCCACTCCGTATGTATCTGCCCAGCCGCTGTATACTTTGACATTGTTCACCGTACGGTAAGCCCTTATCCGGAAATAGCAGGTGGAACCTCGCTTCAGGCCGGTCTTCTGGTAGCTGACCGTGTTGGATTTCAACGTCACGGTTCCTCCCCAGGCTGCACGGGGAGAGGTCCTAAACTGCATCTGGTATCCACTCTCTCCGCTCACATTTTTCCAGGTTACCGCGACTTTTCCTGCACTCCCCCGGACTCCCGTAAAGGACGTCTTCGCCGGTGCCGTTCCACAGGCTGTATACGCAGAATAGACGCTCCATCCCTTCTGTGAGCCGACCGCACGGTATGCCCGGACTCTGAAGTAATAGGTTGTTCCATTTGACAGGCTCTTTACCGTTGTCGCCGTACCGCTATTTACGCGGATCGTTGACTTCTTTGTGTAGGTGTTTCCGGATTTCGTGTAAACATATACCTGGTATCCCGTCGCACCGGTAGTCTTTGTCCAGTTCAGGACTGCCTGGGCGCTGCCGCCGGCTGCAGAACTGATTGTCGGTGTTCCCGGAACGGTAACGCCGTAGGTCTCAACCCAGCTGCTGCACACATTGACGCTGTTCACCGTACGGTAAGATCTTATTCTGAAATAGCAGGTGGATCCCTGCTTCAGACCTGTTTTCCGATAGCTGACCGTGTTGGCTGCAAGTGTCACAGTACTGCTCCACCTCGCGCTGGCCGAAGTCCGGTACTGAATCTGGTATTTGGACTCTCCACTGCTGTCCTTCCAATTGACCGTCACTTGTCCGGAACCGTTCTTGACTCCGGTGATGGAGGTCTTTACCGGCGCCGTCCCACAGCTGATATAGGAGGAATAACCGCCCGTTGCTCTGTGAGAGCCGTCCGCCCTGTACGCCCTCACCCGGAAGTAACAGGTTGCCCCATAGGGAAGGCCTGTAACGGTTTTCTGCGTCACATTTCCCACGTCCGTGCTCATCCTCTGCGTGTACGTGGTTCCGGATTTCGTATAGGCGTAGACCTGATACCCCGTTGCGCCGGACACCTCATTCCATTTTATCAGTGCACTGTTTGTTGTATGTACACCTGCCGCAGACGTGATCTTCGGCGTGGACGGGCTGGTGACTCCGACCGCAGTTTCACTGACCGGACTTTGTAATCCTGTGACAGTATCTATATACCAGACTTTGATATAGTACGTTCTGCCGATTTCAAGATCTTCTATTGTATAGCTCGTCGTTCCGGCAGCAATTTCAGCAGATTTACTATACGTTCCATCCTTACGGACTGCCCATGCGACCTGATAATACGCTGCGGCATCCACATTTTTCCAGGTCACTTTGATCTGACGCGCCCCGGAGCCGATCTTTGTAATCTCCGGTGCCGAAAGCTCTATGATCGTGTAACTCCAGCTCCCCACTCTGCTGACCGTATTCGGATCTGCCGGGTCATATGACACTGCTTTTAATATCGTCGACTGCATAATCTGTATCGGTCCCGTATAGGTGGTTCCATTCGTACCGGCCGGGTCCGGATCGGTTCCATCCAGTGTATAACAAATCGAATCGTTTCTTGGCCCACAGCTCAGTTCCACCTGCTGCGCACCTGCATACTGGCCCGCTGCTAACGATACTTTCGGCGTGACCGGCCTGGACTCATTTCTTGTCATCGCCTTGATTCTGGCACATTTTAATTCCGATGCGAAATCTGTCCATTGGTTATTGTCCGGGTTATATAAATAAAAACTCTGCTCCGCTTCTACCTGTGCTGTGAATCTTACCCAGTCTGAATTGGAATATGTTCTTTCTATCCCAAAATATATTCTTTCTGTATTCGCCTTTGAAAGTGTAATCTCAACCGCATATTTTTCTCCCGGATACAGCGCAATGGGCTCTATCCCATACTCGTCAAAATTAACCGTATAGACGCCGTATTCCTGCGTCTGCCCGGTCAGTGGATTCGCCAGTGCTGCCGTTCCGCTCCTCGGATTTTGTACATCTGTAACATCCATATAAATCTGAATGCTGTAATCAATCTCATCGGTACCCGTGGAAAACTGAACCGCATTCAGAATTTCCCCTTCCCCGCCGTTCGCTTTCGCCTCAAAAACATTCGCAATGCTGCCGCCGTTCAGCACATGATCCTCAGCTGCTCCATCCGTGCCATCGTATTCATAGACATTGTCATATGCTTTGGCAGGTGATGCCGACAGGCCGGCCACGTAGCTGATCGGTGTCTCATAAGAAATGTAAAAATAACCATTTTCGCCCCATAGGTCTCCCCAGCTGTTTTTTACGATCCACGCCCCATCTGCCTGTGGCTGCTGAGTGCTGCTGAAATTCTTTTTCGAGTAGGTATCGTCCCAGCCCACAACGGTAATCGCATGATTCGCACCGGCTTCAGGACTATTGTATGCTGCCGTTTCATAATTCATATATGAATCCAGATGTTCATACGATACCACGAGTGAACCATAGTCCAGGATTCCCTGTTTTAAATCCGTCAGCGTGGATGCGCTGTCATAAATATGTGCCTCTTTCAGAACAGCTTCATCCTCATATGCGACACCGTCATCCGGTGCCGCTGAAATCGACTCATAGGGAACAAGAGACTCTCCCGCTGCTCCGAGCTGACTTGCCAGCGCATGCATGGTAAACAGAATATTGCCTCCCAGCGACAGATACGAAGCCCCGGGCCTCGTGATATCATTTGAATCTCCGATGGTATTCCCCAATGGATTGGATAGATAATGATAGAAAAAATAGACCAGATGTGCCTCCGAATAATCTACTCCAGCATCGGCGAACCCCGCTTTGATCGCGGCCGTCTCCATTGCGGATATGGCCGAAAACGCCCAGCAGGTCCCATATGGACTCTGGTTTTTGACCGAGGTCACATATCCGTCATCTGCAGCGTTATAATACGGTGCATAATCGCTGGTTTCATCGCTGTAAACGGAGAGGTTCCGGGATAAATCTATGGTCTCCCCCTCCGGAACCGTCATGTCATGCAATTCCGGCTGCATTGCCTCCTGCTCCGCTTTTTCTTCCTCTGTCATGGGCCGGCCCAGTATGTATCTCACGCCCTCATCGGAAGGAACATCTTCCAAAGCATTCTGCTCTTCTGGTGCTTCTCCCTCCGACGCGGCCTGCTCTTCCTGCACCCCCTCCGAAGTGCTCTCATCCGCAGGCTCTGTGACGCCCGCCGGATTCTGCTGACTGTTTTCTACATCTGTGGATTGCTCTCCGGCCTGCATTTTGCTGTCTTCTGCATCGGTGAGCTGTCCCCCGGCCTGCATTTTGCTGTTTTCTGCATCAGTGGATTGCTCCCCGGCCTGTATCTCACTTCGAGTCTCTGGTTCCCGACCCACCGCGATGGCCTCTGACGGACAAAGAGACAGCACAAGAAGCAGTATCAGCCCTATCGAAATTACCCTTTTCCGGTTTCTGTACTGCATTCCCGCACCTCCCTCTCAGGTTCTCAATTACAATTGTTCTGCGACTTTCAGTGCCGCTTCAATCACCTTATCCATGTCATAATACTTATAGTCGCCAAGTCTCCCTCCAAAAATCACGTTCTGCTCCTGCTCTGCCAGAGCTTTATATTTTCCAAACAATGCATCATTCTGTTCATTATTCACCGGATAATATGGTTCCATCCCGACTTTCCACTCCGAAGAATACTCTCTGGAAATGACTGTTTTCGGCTGCTTTCCGAACTCAAAATGTTTGTGCTCAATAATTCTGGTATAAGGAACTTCACGCTCCGTATAATTCACCACCGCATTGCCCTGGTAGTTCTCCTCGTCCAGAACCTCTGTCTCAAAACGCACAGACCGGTACTCCAGCGCGCCAAGCTTATAGTCAAAATATTCATCGATCATGCCGGTAAAAATGATCTTATCCGCAATATCTGGATTCTCTTTTCTGAAATCAAAGAAATCAACTCCGGTTCTGACTTCCGTCCCTTCCAGCATCTTCTCCACGACTGCAGTGTAACCGCCGATCGGGATTCCCTGGTATCTGTCGTTAAAATAGTTGTTATCATACGTAAAGCGAAATGGCAGACGTCTGATGATAAATGCCGGAAGTTCCCTGCAGTCTCGTCCCCACTGCTTCTCTGTATAGCCTTTGATCAGCTTTTCATAAACGTCACGTCCCCCCAGTGACAGCGCCTGTTCTTCCAGATTCTGCGGATCTGTGATCCCCGTCTCAGCTACCTGCTCCGCAATCTTTTCCTGCGCCTCTTTCGGCGTACGGATTCCCCACATCCGGCTGAATGTGTTCATGTTGAACGGGAGATTATACAATTCGTCCTTATAGACCGCGATCGGGGAATTGATATAATTGTTGAACTCCGCGAACTGGTTAATGTAATCCCACACTTCTTTATTCGAGGTGTGGAAAATGTGTGCCCCATATTCATGCACATTGATTCCTTCCACATTTTTACAGTAAATATTCCCTGCAATGTGGTCTCTCCGGTCAATCACCAGACAGCTCTTTCCTTTTTTCTTTGCCTCATACGCCATAACTGCTCCATACAGCCCGGCTCCTACAATCAGATAATCGTATTTTTTCATCACAGATCTCCTATACTTTTTTGACATATTTATAAGAATTATACCATTTTGTCCCATAAAAGTATACGGAAAATCCTCCTTCTCCTGCCCGTTCCCGCATGATTTTTGTGGTTCCATACATCAGCATTTGTTTCACGCTTGCCGTTTTTCATGAAATGACGTATGATTAAACTATATTATTAGCCGCTGAGCCGGCTGGAACAGGAGCACAAAATATGAAACATTTTCCAAAACGAATCTTGCAAACCGGGCTTCTCCTCGCATTGCTGTTATCCCTATTCACCTTCGCCTCCACGGCAGGTGACGCAAAGACACTGGATGTCCTGTTCACCCACGATATCCACTCCCATCTGGATACATTTTCCACCGTCGTAAATGGGAACAGTGTGCGTACAGGCGGACTGTCACGGATTCAGACCCGCATCAATGAACAGCGTGAGAAAAATCCCGATACCCTTCTGGTGGACGGCGGTGATTTTTCCATGGGAACACTGTATCAGACCGTATTCGAAGAGCAGGCTGCAGAGCTGCGCACGCTCGGTGCCATGGGGTACGATGCGGTCACGATCGGAAACCATGAGTTCGACTACCGCTCAGAGGGACTCCACAACATGATGGAGGCGGCGGTCGCAAGCGGCGATCCTCTGCCTGCCTTCGTGCTGAGCAATGTCGACTGGGATGCCTCCACCAGCGCCGGTGCCAAAAGCATCAAAGAATCCTTCGATGACTATGGTGTAAAAGATTACATCGTGGTGGAAAAGGGTGATGTGAAGCTTGCAATTATGGGAATATTCGGAAAGGATGCACTCGACTGTGCACCGACCTGTGAACTCATTTTTCAGGATCCCATCGAGGGCGCCAGGGAAACAGTCGCTGAAATCCTGAAAAAAGAAGATGTGGACATGATCGTCTGCCTCTCCCACAGTGGAACCGGAGACAGCATTCCGGAGCCGGAGGATGAGAATCTGGCAGAATCCGTGCCGGAAATCGATCTAATCATAAGCGGCCACACACACAGAAAGCTGGAAGAGCCGCTCGTTGTCGGCAGCACTTCCATCGTATCCTGCGAATGCTATGGCAGCTGCCTCGGAAGTCTCTCTATGAAGGAAGATTCTGAAGGGAACTGGGCCGTCAGCCGATACGATTTGATTCCGATCACAGAGGACACCGATCAGGATCTCGCCATTCAGAAAAAGGTCGACTCCTTCGGTTCACTGGTGGACAGCGATTATCTGGAACAGTTTGGATATACGAAGGACCAGCTTCTGGCTGAAAACTCTTACGTGTTTGATGACATTCAGTCATTGTATGACAATCATCAGGATTATACGCTTGGTAATCTGATGGCTGACGGCTTTGCTTATGGCGCGGCAGACCTCGGCGCAAACGATACCAATCCTGTGGATGTCGCGGTAATTCCGTCTGGTGTGATCCGCGAGACTTACGCGCAGGGCAAGCTCACCGTCAGTTCCGTGTTCAACTCCTTCTCTCTCGGAATCGGGCCGGACCGTGTTGTGGGCTACCCGCTTGTGAGCGCGTATCTGACCGGAAAAGAGCTGCGGACCGCGGCAGAATTCGATGCCTCCTGCTCGGATCTGATGCCCTCTGCAAGGCTGTATACATCCGGATTGTCTTTCACCTTCAACCCGAACCGGATCATCCTGAACAGGGTGACGGACGTGCACTTGACCGGCGCAGATGATGAGCGGATCGAGCTCCAGGATGATAAGCTGTACCGCGTGATATTCGACTACTATTCCGGGCAGCTCATCGGTTCCATCAAATCTCAAAGTGCCGGACTGCTCTCCATCGTACCGAAGGATGCCGACGGCAATGAGGTCACCGATTTCGACACCTGCATCGTGCGGGACAAAAACGGCAATGAAGTGAAAGCCTGGCAGGCAATCGCCGATTACATGCAGTCTTTTGAGGATGGCGAAGACGGCATCCCTGCCATTCCCGAATACTACAGTACCACCCACGAGCGCAAGGTGGTGGATGACAGCACGGATCTGGTCAGCCGGTTTAAAAATCCGAACCGTTATGTGGCGTTATTTGCCGCGGTTATTATTGTTTTGATACTGATCATTGTTCTTCTGGTTCTGCTCATTCGGAAAATTGTAAGACGGATTCGAAGATAATATCGAAGTGCTGTTGCTATCTTCGCAGGAGCCCGCAGCTCCCGCGAAGACAAAGATGTCCCCCGCTTCTAAACGAAGCGGGGGACATCTTTTGTATAGTCATCGTAAGTAATGGTCACTCTCTCAGAGCATTTCTGCCAGCTTACTGAAATACAGCCTGTCCAGGGTAATTGAATGCAATATAACTCTTTCCTCTGTTGATGGACAGCGGATTCCCATTTTCGTCCGTAAACTGCAGATAAGAGCTTTCATTTCCGGGATCCTTTCTCCAGTGAATCGTCTGGATTCCACCATTGGAAATATAGTGGCCTGTATAGGTGTCTCCGCCTTCCCAGTTAACGCTCTTGTGTCCGACGTCATCCCGCACGGAGATGTCTGTCTCCAGAACAAATACGTTCGTAAACGCCAGTTGATTGTTCGTTCTGCCATCCACCTGTGGACCGTTATCAAGCGATTTCAGGTAAACCTGGTTCGCTGCATCATATGTAAACTGGGAGGACTGTGCGCCAAAGTTGATATCCACACTGCCGCAGTCTCCACCACTCGGCTTCACCTTCTCATTCATACCGTTAAAGTTAAACGCAGTTCCCTTTTTATCTTCGGCCAGATCCGTCCGGCTGCCATTGCTGTTGACCACATTGGCAAACTGTGTCCCATCAAAAAAGGCTGTATGCTCCAATGCATACCCTGCATTCAGCCTGTCCTGATCTCTTCCGAAAAGTCCGTTTCCGTCAGTCATTCCGTCATATTGATCCAGCCCCAGCTGCTCCAGGTACTCTGCGATTGTATCATCAATCCCCCAATTGCAGTAAAATGCATCAAATCCCTGTGAAATTGCCGGAAAATAATAACGGCAGCTTCTGACCGCACACACCACCGGCATAGCCGTATAATCTGCGTACAGCGCCATAAACCTCGTCTTATCCCCCTCAACCGGGATCTCAAAAATAAGATCCGCCTGCTCTACGCCATACTGCGGCATCGCCTCCGGCACATTGTTGACCATGACAGCCACAGGACGTTTTCCGATTGCTCCGTCAGACAGATTTCCAAGCCCAGTCAGAAGATTCTGATTCGCAGGTACTTCCTCCGCAGGTTTCTCCTCTTTCTTTTCCTCTGCTTTTTCCACTTTTTTGGTGGTAGTCTCCTTCTTTGGAGCCTCCTTCTTACAGCCGGTAACTCCCAAAATCATCACTGCCGCCAGCAAAAAACACACTACTTTTTTCCTTTTCATAATATCCCTTCTTTCCCCGTATTTTCAGAAGCCCGGCAGATACTCGAATGTCGCCTGCTTCCTCGTAATCTTCCGCATCTTTACGCTCTCTCAGTCTGTGTAAAACGGACGGTAAAAATAGCTACCGAATGCGTTTCACATCGCTGCTGTTCGTCTCGCCCACGATAAAATGTGGTCTTTTCTTCACCTCCATATACGTTTTTGCAATATACTGTCCCATAATTCCAAGGCAGAACAGAATGATTCCCCCGATGAAAATAATAATGCATACCTCCGAGGCCCATCCGCTCACCGGATCTCCATATAGCAGCTTGCGCACGACAATAAATATAATCATCATAAATGAGATTACGGTGAACAGCAATCCCATCCCGGATGCGATTGCAATCGGTGCCTGCGAAAAATTGATAATCCCATCGACAGAATATTTTAACAGTTTCCAAAAATTCCATTTTGTCTCTCCGGCCGCCCGCTCCGTGTTCTCATAGGGCAGCCATTTCGTCCGGAATCCGATCCAGCCAAAGATTCCTTTTGAAAAACGGTTAGACTCTCCGATTGCAATAATTGCCTCCACCATATCCCGCTTCATCAGACGGTAATCCCGGGCTCCATCCACGATGTCCACATCTGCGATCCGGTTGATAATTTTATAGAACATTCTCGCAAAAAATGAGCGAATCGGCGGTTCCCCCTTTCGCGTCACTCTCCGCGTCGCCACACTGTCATAATCTTCCTCCTCCAGACACTTCACCATCTCAGGGAGAAGTGCCGGTGGGTCCTGCAGATCCGCATCCATCACCGCCACATAGTCTCCGGTGGCATTGCAGAAGCCGGCATACATGGCGGCCTCTTTTCCGAAATTGCGGGAGAATGATATATACACCACACGCTTATCCTCCTCCCCGAGTTTTCGCATGATAGAGAGCGTTCCGTCCTTTGATCCGTCATTGATAAACAGCAGTTCAAATGCATACTCCGGCATGCTGTCCATTACCCGCTTCATTTCCTGATAGAATATATTTAATACCTCTTCCTCATTATAGCAGGGGATTATAATTGACACTTTTTTCATCCTTACTTCTCCTTCTCTGAAACTATTATACCTGTCTGAACACTCTCTGTGAATCCCCCAATTATACTTTTTCCTGGAAATGCACAGCACATGATTTCGCATCCTTCCGGCATCCCGAAGCACGCCATGCACTGCGTTCCCTCAGCTGCAGTATCAGCAGCACGACCGCCGCCAGCAGCGCTGTGAAAAGTCCCGGAATCAGTCCCGGCAGCTTATACCGCAGCTCAATCTGGTTCTCCCCCTGTGAAACCGGAATGACCATCAGGCAGTTCTCCATTGTCTCCGGCGTTATCTTCTCATCGTTTACTTTGATCTCCCATCCGGCATCATATGGAATATTTAACAGCAGCTTTCCTTCCTCCGCTGATTCGTATGTTCCCGAAACCACACCATCCTCAAACTGCGTAGTTTCCATGCTCTCCTGATTCAAAGTGTCGGATACTGATGCGAGAACATCCAGATCCAGAGTGTATATCTGCACATCCTCCACCCTACTGAGCGCAGAGTCCGATCTGAGCTGAATCTGATGTTCCTTCCCGTCCGCCTCGCAGACTGGAAAGACCTTGTAAGCCATCCATGAAGTATAATTTCCCCGATCCTCACCATCCACAAACAGATGTACATCTTCTTTATCGGTCTCAGTTGTTATATATGCATATACGATACCACGATTTTCCGGTGCTGTAAAACTATATTCCACCATATTCTCCTGCTCTGTCTTCGAATATGCAGCCGCTCCATACAGCGGTGTCTCCTCCCCCAGAATGTTGGTAAACAATTGATTCTGATATAGAAACGGATTGGTTTCTTTGACCGGTTCTGTCACAGAAGCCTCTGCTTTTACTCCCAGTCCCAGACTATAAGGATTCTCATACACTGTTCTTGTCCCATCCCCGATCTCCGTCTTCTCATATCCCGGACATTCGCTCTCCGACACCATATATTTCACACCCAGCAGGGCATCTGAGGAAAGAATCGGATAGTCAAACACGGACATCATATCATAGTCTGAATATCCCAGCTTTGAAATAAACACATTCGTATTATAATCAAATGTTGAACAATAGTGATTGATGCTGCTGTAGCCATAAGCCATACTCTCGTTCAGCACAGTATTCAGGTTATTTCCTGTACCACAGCGTGAGTCCGTCGTGTCTACACGATAAAATGCTGCATCCTCCCGCTCCTTTATCTCGTCAGTCAGCTTCTCCTCCGCTGCCGTATAGGTCTTATATTCATTGATATCCACGCCATACAATCTCTGGTAGATGTACGACAGATTGAATAAAGTCTCACAGAGCACCCATGTGACACAGACTGCGCTGACTATGCGTGCAGCAGCTTTTTTCTTTTCAGCCGCCCGCCCATACTTTTCCATCAGACTCTCGGTCTGCACCGCTGCCAGATACAAAAGTAAAAACAGCACCACAAACCCATACCGATACAGGTAACTGTACACAAATCGCAAACCGCTCCAGATACAGTTCAGTGGTCCGAACAGCACGGAAAATAACATAAATCCAAGGAATAAAAAGGTATATCCCCGTTCTCTCTTTGAGATTCTCCGATTCAGGAAAAACGCAATACCGAGCAGCAGCATCAGTATTCCCGGTGCCACTGCAACCTCTCCATTCTTTCCCCACTCAAACACGAAAAATCCGCGAAGGAACTGCCCCTGTGTGCAGGTGAACTCCGGATGGAATATCTCCATGGAAAAGGAACCTTTTCCATTTGTAAGCTGCATGATATTTGGAAGAAAAAGCGGCATCGTCAGCCCGACACCGAGCAGCATCCTCCCGGCGAAGCCCAGAGTGCTCTTGATATAGGCATTAAGATTTCCCCTCCACCGCCAGTCGAAGGACCGCAGTTTTTCATAGAGAAAGTACAGGCACGCAAACAGGCAGACCATGTATCCGCTGTACCAGTTAAACAAAATGCTCGCGGCCACCGTTCCAACCAAAAGTCCGTGGCGTCTCTGTGTCACATAACGATAGACTCCGAGCAGCACAAGCGGGAGCATATACACTCCATCAATCCACATCAGATTGCTGATCTGGAGCAGGTTATACTCCATAAACGCATACGAAACTGCAAATATCCATATCTGCCACGGCAGAAGTTTTTGAAAGCGCTGTTTCAGATAAATTCCCATCGTGAGACCGCACATCGCCATCTTCAGGCCGCTGGCCAGCACAACAAAGCTCTGCAGATTTTCTTTCGAGAAGAGCAGAATGAAAAGATTAAAGGGACTCATCAGATAAAAAGACCACAGGGAGATCATGTTGCCACCCAGCGATTTTGTAAAGGAATACAGGATTCCCACATTTCCACTCAGAGCTTCTTTAAAATATGCAAAATAGTCGATATACTGAAGCTGCATATCCCAGAGTAGCATCGAACGGTCACCAAACGGGAAAAAGCCGCCATGCCATAATCCGGTCAGGAATATGGCACCACAGCTTATCATAATCACTACATAGAAGCCTATCTGGTTTAAATAATCTCTTTTACTCTTCATCTTAGTCCTCTGTTTCTCTCCCGTTCTTCATCTTTTGCTGCCTGCCGGAGACCCGCACTCCATCCTGCGTCCTGTCTTCACACGCTTTCTTTTGCAGAGGGATGTTTTTTGAAACCGCCGCACCGGAGGCACGGCAGCACATGCACAGTACAACCGGCATGCTGATCATCATCGGGTACGCATACCGCATCAGCACGACCGGAGACAAAATCAGCGTCATCCACAGGCCCACCAGGATACTGAGTGGAACTGCCATTCGATAATACTTCCGATATACACACAGTGCAATGGCAAATACTATCACCCAGAAACTGAAACCCGGATTAAATAACATCGAAATGACCGGAACATACTGAGCAATTGTCTGGTAGGCAAATGTACTGTAAAACTTCGATAATGCGGGAAGATAGGACGTCCGCTCAACAAAAACATACTCGTCCGGATCATATTCCCCGACGTCGGCCGTCGCCTTATCAAAATTATTGTATTCCATATATGGATGCCATGCACCGGGATCGCGGTAAATCATATCCGGATACCAATACCCCAGGTTCAGAGATGCAAATGCATCCAAATAGGTTCTGGGGCATTTCAGACCCACGTCAACCCATAAGCGGATAAATTCCAGTTTATTTTTATCGAACAACTCCTCGTTAAACGTATTTTTTACAGAATCAGAAATTCTCGCCTGATAACAATCCCATGTCGGGAGGTACTCTTCTATCTCCTGGATCTCGTCCTTGCTCAGATTTTTCTGTTCGTCACGCATCGCCCGTGCAAGCTGCTGTATCGGAACACTCAGCGCCTCCGCAGTGCGGCCTTTTTCCACGCCCAGCATATTGTACACCGGTCCCGTGTAAAGATTCCACAGACATATACACGCCACAGAGATAAGAAGTGCTCTCTTCCAGTACTTTCTGCATATAAAAACAAATATGGGCAGCATACACAGCAAAGCGTAATAACCGTTATTGCGAAATGCACACATAAGGAATATCAGCCCCACAAAATAGATCTGACGCCATTTGCTGCCGAAAAAGGACTCCATATTCTCCACAACCTTATAGCATTCTATCACTAATATTGCAAAAAGCCCTGCAAACAATGCGTCTTTTGTCGCACTAAATGACATTAATACATTGTGTGGGAGCAATGCACCGCAGATAAATACGGTTACCGCCACCACATTTGGCAGCTTCTTGCACACAAATTTTCCAATATACGCAAACGCAAATGACATTGCCGCCATCTGGATCAGAGAATACAGCAGCATTCCCAGCTCGTATGAGCCCAGGTACCGTTCCCCTATTGTAATGCAGGCACCCAGAAAATACGTGTGCAGTATGGGGTGATGACTGCTCATCAGTCCCCTCTGGAACCAACGGACCTGATAGATTGCATCGTAACCGTAAATCCCCGGAAATGTGGCTAACAGTCCTGGAATCCAACAGAGAAATGTGAATCCCCACAGCATAATAAAACTTTTTCTGCTGCCTGTTGTAAAACGCCTGCACTTTTCCTCTATCCAGCTTTGTTTCATCCGTTCTGTGCCATAGCCCCACCAATATATGAGATTTGCTATCCCTGCGGCCAACACCGGTGTCAGTTCCACAATGGCAATATAAGTCATAACATGCTTCCATTCCCCATTGTCGTATAAATACATTTTTGTTCCAATTATCAACATGGCAGAAAACAGAAATCCTGTTACGAGAGAGCAGGCTGCAAGCCTCCTGTCAAGGATCCGAAGGGTCCTTTTAAACAGAAAAAAAAGTCCGGGAAATACGAAAAGTGCAAGTATACTATTACTCAGTGCAAGGCTGGCCGAATCAGATTTGATAACATGCGCCAACCCTTCTGTTCCTGTAAAAGCAAAAAAGATTAATATTCCCTGTAGACATCCTGTTTTATGAGTATCATAAAATTTTTTCACTGTAATTCAACTCCCTGTTCTTCCAACTGTTTCTGTAATTTATCACCTTTTACAAAAACCACTTCATTGTCGTCCAGAATCACATACTTATATCCCCGTTCTTCCCATTCCGGATATTGACCATATGAATTATTCGAAAAAACAACCGCCTCCTCTACCGAATCCTCCGGAATATCAGTCTGCACCTGATAGCGGCTCAGCAAAAGCTGGTATTCATAAAAAGTCTGATGATTCAGCATCTTCCTTACATCTTCTATATATATCTTATCCGGGAAATCGACTTTCTCTTCCAGTTCATACACAAACTCACTTCCTGCATTGCCAAAAGAATATCCCTCATTCATCCCTTTCAAATCCCATGTGATTCCAAGAAAGATATATGAATACATCAGAATCGCACTGAGAATGATCAGCCACACATGCTCTAGTCTTTTTTTAAGCAGAAACCATAATAAGAATGCCATAGCAAACAACATGACAGATGCCGGAAGCAGCATTCTCACACGAGCTTCTTCTCCCAGAAGGTAAAATGAAAACGGTGCGTAAAATTCAAAACCGACGGTCTGACCCGTGTGACTCAGAAACGGGACAATAAACAGAAGCCATATCCCACCCACTGTCATCACCGCTGCGATTCCCGCTTTTATATACCCCAGGACCATATCACGCTTTAGATACAGATAAGCACAGCACATCAGAAGCAACGGACCATAAAATGGTGCAGAGTATCGCACATACGTTATTCCTTTAATCCCATAGGCACTATTATAGTATCCTTCCTGAAGCGCAGATGATACGTTAGACAGCCAGGTTATGGATACTCCCAAAATAATAATGGCGATTCCCGCCAGTGAAAAAACAACGACCGGCATGATTCTCTGTTCCACCGGGCTGCTCACAATCTGTTTTTTTCTCAGAATCCCAAGCCACAGCCGATGCACAAATATAACCAGAAAGATAATTCCCAATCCTCCTGTCATTACTCCGATCGTATGAATCTGTCCGATCAGAATACTCCCCAGTGCCTGCCAGTTATCAACATCCAGAAGTCTTGCGACTCCACCGTCTGCCACAAGTGTTGTATTGCGCAGTGTCTCTCCGCCCCCTGCCAGCCACAGCCTGTTCTGGGACATCTCTATAAAGGCTTTCGCCGCAATATAACCTGCTCCCCCGGTGATAAATGCTGTTGGCAGCGACACAATACACACATGGTAAATCCATGCATACAGAAGTACTGTAATCCCAAATGCAAGCCACAGACTAATTGCACGTGTATGCAGTGTCAGGGAATATGCAAGTACAAGACTGATCAATGCCGTGTAAAAACAGCGTTCTTTTTTATTATTCTGTTTTCGAAGTAATTTTGTCATCAGCCAGACAACCAGCCAGACACACAAAATCAAACCATGCTCATTAAAAATCAAAATTCCACGGTTTGCAACAAGATAAGCACTTGCAACAGAGGCTGGTACCAGATATTTTTTATCCTTAATTTCTAAAAAATCTTCTAAAATCGAATACGCCATCAAAGCCGTCACACTCTGTGCCAGAGTACAGGCAAAGCCAATCAGCCTATACAGAATAACCGGATTGTCTGTACACCAAAAGAACGGCGCCATAAGCGCCGTAAATCCGGTTCCATAATACCCTGCCTGCGATACTACCGCTGACCAGTCCAGATTTGTCAGCAGAGTGGCTCCTGATATTGTCGCCACCTCGTCCGACAGGACACTGACTGGATAAGCAAATAGACATAATGAAGCTTTGGGAATCAATACTATTAAAAATGCCAGCCATTTATATATATTTATTTTTTTCTTCATAGCCCGTATCCCCATTCTGCCTGAATTATTGCCAACACCACTGCCATAGATGCCTTCGCCCCAACACTGAGGCTTTGCATTTAGAAGTCAGAGGCAATTATAATCTGTCTTTCAATTCATATGAAACAATTCTCTCCTGAAATTCTTCTGTCTCCATCAGTTTTTTCACACATTCATCTATCACATCCGTCACGTTTTCCCCCTGAGAGATTCTATTCACATAGTCTCTGCTTTCGTCATCCTCGGGAACCCGGTTCAGCAGCCCCTGATATAATTTTACGACCTGATCTTCCGGAGATGTATTTCCATGCAAAAATTCCTCTGACTGCAGCAGGAGAAGCAAGAAGTCATTTATCTTGTCTGGATCATTTCCGATTTCTTTTCCCCAATAGCACAGTTCACTGTTCAAGGCTTGTCTTGTAAGTATTCTCGCATAGCTGGTTTTTATGAATGCCATTGCATTCTTTGTGTTTGGATAGTAGGAAATATATTCTTTCCCTACGCCGATTGGTCTGCTTGTGTAGGAGTATATCTTTATCCCCAGCACACTGCCTCCCACAGAAGCATACTCAAATGTATAGTCCTGCGTGGCATCCGCATCAATTGGCAAGGTCTCAATCTCTTCTCCATCCCTATTCAGCGAAATATAGCCCTGATCTGCTTCCGCTTCAGGCAGCACGCTCACCACATACACACCGTCAGACAGCGACATATCATAATTATAAGAAAAGGCTCCGTTATCCTGCTGAGCAAAATACCGTAATTCAATCTTATTGCCATCTGACATGGGTTCAATACCACTGTTTTCTACAACGGGAAGCATCTGCTCACTGTTTTTCACCAGCATCGTATATGATTTTGTCTTGTTTATAATCATATATTCCGGCAGCAACTCAAAGATTTTCTCATAATCATTGTCAATAATCACATACTGTACATCTGAATTTTTCCGGTCTGAAAACTCTGAGTAAGTAGTTCCGCTCATTGTCATTCCATCTAACAGCCCATTTATATAGTCGTATTTCACGCTGTCAATCACATGCTTGTTATCTGCTGATACATAGACGATATCATTTTTCAGCCCCAATTGATTATAGGTTCCCGCAATTACAGATGCCTGCGCCTGATCCTCCGAAATAAAATCATATTTATCCGATACATACTGATACTCGATCCCTGTCATTTTTAAAACTGTGCCTTCGTTTACGTACACGCAGATATCCATCCCGCTCACATTGTTACATGATACAGAACCTTCGAAATGATATTTTCCGTCTGCATCGAAATCGGACTGCGTGATCGGTATTGTTTTTATCACGCCGGATGTCTCATCCTGTCTCATCGAAAATTCTCCGACTTCATTCTTCGCTTTTTTTATCAATTCCAGATCAAACGATACCTTGTATTCTCCTCGCTGCAGATCAATATTCGTTTCATAACTCAGGTATCCTGCCGCACCACTTGATTCAAGCACATCTTCCTTGTAATTCTCATCGTAATATACAGACCCTGTCTGCGTAGAAATATCTGCTGCCCATATTTTGCTGGTGTAGGCAGTAAAACTCTCCAATGGGATACCTGCATCAATAAACTTCTGCTGCAGTTTTGCTCCCTTTACATAAACGTATTCGTTATCATCGAGCTGTGCGACCATGTAGTCCTTACTAAGGTCTACCTCTTCTTCATCCCTGATATTATTCGACAGCAATACTGCTTCATCATCTTCCGTCGACGGAAGAGTATAGGAAATTTCTTTATCCAGCATCTCAAACTGAATTGCATATACTGCAAACCCATTATCTTTATAATATAGTTTCTTAAACGCATCATCTAATTCCGGATTATCATAAACCTTTTCCAAAAATCCATTCATAAGATCATAATATGCATTTGCATCCTGCACTGAATTTGTAATATTCAGATAGCTATATTCATATACTAACAGCAGAAGCATTACCAGGGAAATCAACCATACTTTTCTTTTTTTCAAAAATACATAGTACGCGCAGAGCAAACACAGGACAATCACTGTGCACACGAAAAAATGACGTTGCGTCAGATACTCTCCAGGCATTCGAAGACTCAATGCTGAAAAGTATTGTGATTTGTCCAATTGTAACGTTGGCCCTGTAATCACGGTCGGCACAATATACAAAAAGATATAAATCGTACATAAAACAAAAGCTGCGACTACTATCAGCCAGTATTTCTTAAACAGATTGCTTTTTTCTTTCAGTACACACATGGCAACCATAAATGCCGGAGAAATATAATAAAAGAAATAACGCAGATAAAAATATGATTTTGCTCCCGATCCTGCCTGAACCGAAATAATCGCACCGTTAAGGCTGAGAAAACCATGCATCAAAATTGTCGCCACAATGCATGCCAGACAAATCAACATAACAATGGAATACTGTCTCACATTATCATTTGTCTGTACATCAGCTTTCTTCTTATGCCATAACAGATACTTGAAATTTTTCACTCCCAGAAATACACCCACACAGAAAATCAGGATAAATATCCCACCAGTGTATATGGTCGCACTGAAAAACTGACCAAGGCATATATTGAGAAAACCCTTTATTCCATCATTGCTGAACAGCAGCTTGATGCTGTCGAACCCGCTCAAAAGCGTAGACTCTGAATTTTTCAGTTCGCCACTTGAGACTACACTCCAGATTTTCTTTACAATGATGCTGTTATACTGTTTGCTCGCGAACCACATCACTGCTGTCGTCACGCCAAATGGTATGACGCTGATTATCCACTTGCGGTATACAATATAATATACAGCAACCGTCAGCACGACTGCAATGATCAGTGTAATGGCTCTTGTATGGATCGTTAATGAATATCCCATCAAAAGAGCGATCAGGACAGAATATATGATTCGTTTTTTCTGGTCCTCGGTGTGATACATCGCGATGAGCATGTACAGCACGATCCACAGGATCAGAGTGAGCGGATGCTCATTAATTGCCACACTCGTCCTTGCTACTGAGAGAAAGGAAACCGTGATGGACACAATGACCGCATACGCACCATTCGTAATTTTAAAATACTGCGTCATCATTCTATAGCAGAGAATGGATGGAATGCATGCAATCACAACAACAATTGCCAATAAGACCTGATGAAGGACATAAGAATTTTTTATCAATAAAAACAGCGGGAAAAAGAGGGAAAAAAATCCAGTTCCATAGTATTCCGTACTGGCCATCAGACTTGACCAATCATATCCTCCCAATCTGGACGCAACAGAAAATGCTGCCAATTCCGTTGGAATGGATGTAATCGTACGAAGCAGCGGATTAAATATCTCGTGCATGCAGAAGCATACTATAAATATAAATATCTGATTTTTCTTATTTTGATCCAGTTTTTTTAAACGTTTTAACATTCTCTATCTCCTGTAGGGCGCAGATTCACTTCTTGTTTAGCCACGTAATATAATCAAATTGTTTTGCATACTGATACATGCGCTTTCCCGTTGCTCCAACCACGTTCGTAATGACTCCGACACATCCTTTATCGTGCCATTTCGTAACCTGACGGCATGAAGCAAATTCGGGATACTCCTTTAACGTAAAACACACCTTATTCTTAAAAGGCAGATTTTCAAATTCCTGCAGTGTACTGTATGGACAGCACCAGCGATCTGTCATCATGACATAGACATTATCCCAGTTGATTCTTTTTTTTCTGTCATCCCATTTTTCACGTGCCTCATCTATCGTTTTGAAATGTTTGAAAAAGATGATAATATCATCAAGCTTTCCGACCGGATAGGGAAGAGTGCTCTCACATTCCACGATGTCTGCTGACAAATAGTAATCAAGATTTTTCAGCATTTTCACAAAGTCAAACGGGCGAATATACAGGTTCACAGTTGGGGACAGGAATCTCAGTCCCATATCATGGGATATGACTCCCCCGATGCAATTGTTGCATAAAATCGTAAAATCAGTATTTTGCAATCTTTTTTTTTCGGCAGCATTCCGCCATTTTTTTCTATTCATTTTTCCGATTGTTGCAATTACTCCACGATATATAGCTTTCATACTTTTCACTCTTCTGTCCCCATTAATTCAAAATAAAACTTTTTTATACCCGCATCCTTAAGGTTATGCAATTTCAATACCGAATAATCTATTTAGAATCTCGTATACTTTAAAGAAAAATGCCGGGCAGATTGCCATCATTACAGCTCCGCCTCTCTCTTTTATTCCATAGAACGGTCTTGTCAGAAAAGCCAGCAGATTTCTTCGGATTCCATTTCTTCCAAGCTTTTCCAGCTTCTTATCCTTGTTGTTGGCATAATACAGATTGACAAGGAGACGCATATAGGTGCAGACACAGCGTCCCTGATAAGCCCGCGTCACTCTTTTGCTGTCGTTTCTGATAATCTCGCCGGCCCGTTTGTGTGCCGTCAGAGTAATGAGGCTTTTTTTATTGAATACACCTGTCGAACGAGCTTTCCGGCACACGGAATCTTCATTATAGCAATAATAGTATATCGGTGTCGGATCATATGATATCTTCGTACAGCACTTCATATACTGACATGCCCAGACCAGATCCTGCGTCATTCTCAGTTCCAGATCAAAGTACACATTGTTCTCCCGGATGATATCCAGCCGAAAGATCTTATTCCAGGAATATGCTCCAAAGCTATTCTCGCAGAACAAATATTCCATAGCCTCATCATATTCAAAAATGGATTTTTTTCCTGCTGTATTTCTTGAAACCACTCCATTCCCTTTGTCCTTGAAGTACCCGCATACAGCCACATCTGCCTGCGTCGCCACAATGTTCGTATGCAATATTTTCAGATAATCACAGCTAATGTAATCATCTGAATCGATAAAGGTCAGGAATTTTCCATTTGCCTTTTTAATTCCTTCGTTTCGCGCTGAAGATAAGCCTCCATTCTCTTTATGAATTACAGAGACCTTTTCCTGCTGCTGTGCATATTCATCGCATATCTGCGGACTTCCATCTGTAGAGCCGTCATCCACCAGAATTACCTCGAAATTCTGATATGTCTGTTTCAGAATAGAATCCACACATCTGCGAAGATATTTTTCTGTATTATATACCGCTACTGCTACTGTAATTAAGTCCTGCATTATTTGAATGTCTCCTTTTTATACCAATCCACAAAGTTTGAAATTCCCTCTTCAAAAGATGTTTCCGGTTTGTATCCAAGCACTCGCGTGGACTCTGTTATATCCGCACAGGTTCTCTCCACATCTCCCGGCTGCATGGGAAGATATTCGATCTTAGCTTTGCTGCCGATTTTGTTTTCGATAGTTTTTACCATCCGGAGCAGATTGATCGGCTCATCACCCCCGATATTAAACACACCAAAGCGGTGTTCCCCGGTATTTATCCATTCTGCTGCTTTTTTGATTCCCTGAACAATATCCATTACATAAGTGTAATCCCTTGATGTCGACCCGTCACCGTAAAGCGTGATCGGCTCATCGTTTAAAATATTTCTTGTAAATTTGTTAATTGCCAGGTCCGGACGCTGCCTTGGGCCAAAAACTGTAAAAAGTCTGAGGCAGACAATATTCATATCATGGAGATGATAATACGTATGGCAAAGTAATTCACCAGCTTTTTTGGTTGCCGCATACGGGGAGATTGGAGCATCTACTTTGTCTGTAGTTTTAAAAGGCACACTTGGATTATTTCCATAAATAGAAGAGCTTGAAATAAAAACAACCTTGGAGACCTCCTGCTTTTGACACTGTTCCAGAAGATTTCTTGTTCCCATGATATTGACATCCCAGTAAAGCTGTTCATTCTCAATGGACGGACGCACACCTGCCATCGCGGCAAGATGAACAACGACATCCACTTTACTATTAAATACCGGACTTAAATCATCGGCATTGCGAATATCGCCTTCAAAGAACTCATACTTTGCACCAGCCTTTTTTGCTGTGTCTTTTACGCATTCAAGATTGTTCTTTTTTATAGCCACGTCATAATAATCACAAAAATTATCAATCGTAACTACATCATGTCCTTCTTTTAATAAACTCTCACTAAGATGTGAACCGATAAATCCAGCTCCTCCTGTTATAAAATACCTCATTTTTTTCCTCCCTGATCCAATACACTTCATCAAACTCCGTTTATTTTTTTCGAAGCAGTACCAGAATACTGTCCTTCAGATACTTCAGCGGCTTTTTGTATGCTGCCGGTTCTAAATGCTTCTTTTGTGCATATTCATAGCCCTTTGTCATGTAATCTCTCATAAAAGCTTCTCTGCCAGCCATGCTATAGCTTCTTGGCTTTAGATTTTTTTTACAGCTGATCACATCATCCAGCGAGACCTCATTGCACTTCATATATTTCTCAGAACTTTTCAGTAATTTTTTTCCTCTTTCAGTGTAGACAATGATCATGGATACGCCGTCATAATCATCATATCTTTTATCAACTTCGCGAATCTCCCAAAAATCAGCCAAAACTATATCTGAAGTTCTTTCCACGGTCCGCATCTGGCAGTCGTAGCAGGATCTTCTCAATATCTTATTTTTAAAGAACCCATATAAAAATGGATTATTATAGCTATTTGTATCCAGATTCTTTCCATTATCCAATTGAATGTGAATTGTATTCCTCCGCCAGCTCAGGCGCTTGGTATGAAAATCATACTTTTTCACCCTGGCTTTGGTTTTCTTTTCCACATGCCTTATGTGTTCCGCAAACACGGCCTGTGACGGCACTCCGTGGCAGATAAACTCACCCGTATACAGGTTCGTCGCATCACCAAAGTACAGCTTCACGCTCCGCGCCTGACACGGTGTCCCCACAAACAGAACCGGTACCCCCGTCTCGAGTGCTTCTTTGATCTGCCGATAAATTCCTGTCATATTGCTCTGCAGATACTTTGCCCGCAGCAGCGGCTTCAGTTCTTCAAGCGTTGCCGCCCTCGAATGATACACATGAAAATCACTGTCCATTCCTGCTGCGAAAACAACTCCGTTCTGCTCCAGAACCACTTTTGCCAATGCCGCAAATGCGCCGCCCGAACTGCTTTTTCCGCACACCTCTTTTTGTAAATGTTTCGCTGCATACGCCGCCTGCGGTTCAGTCCGCTCCACCTTTTTATCGGTGACAATAGGACAGGATCTTTCACACATATGGCATTCCACACATTTTTGTGTGTCCCGGCTCGGAAACAAAAACCCCTCATTATCATATTTCATCTCTATACAATTTTTCGGACAGGAATCTGCACATGCTGCACATCCTGTACATTTCGCTTTCGACGCCAGACTAATCAATGTTTTTTTCCTTTCCATGCCTGTTTAAAATCGTTTTCACATCTGCTACGGTCGGAATGAACAAACGGAAAAATGAAACTCTCGCAACTTTTGAATAGATAATCAGAAAAACCAGGCCGCAAATTGAATAGCTGATAATAGACGCTATCGCCGCACCGCTAATCCCCATTTGGGGAATCATCAGTGCATTTGCAATGATATTGATCGTAGTACTGATAAATAAAACAACAAAACCAATGGACTTTTTCCCCTGTGCAACAAACAGTGTATTAATAATCTTAAACCAGGCCATCGCAGGGATTCCGCAAAACAGTAATACCGTCACTGAATAGGACTGAACGAAAGATTTTCCGTATAAAATATAAATCGCCGGTTTTCCCAGCACAATCAGCCCTGCAATCACAATAACAAGTATCAGATTAGAGATCCGCAGTGCCGCTGACACCTGATCATAGTTGTTATCCTTTGCTGTTTTTGAGAACAATACTTCCTTGAAAATATCCGGAATCAGCCATGCGATCTCCGCAATAGAAACTCCCGCAGCATAATAGCTCAGTTGAACGGCATCTATATTGCTGGCTTGTTTCAGCATCAGTACGTCGACACGATAATTCAGTGTCACCAGTAAGAAAGAAAACATCGGCAATATTCCAAACTTGATTTTCTCGAATATTTTTTTCAGGCTCACACTGAAAGGGTTGATTTTCACATGCATCTGTCGTGTGTAAAATACAGTGTAAAACAGCTTTGTTGAAATCAAAACAGCCGCACCGCCCACAACCGAAGCCGGTGCACAAATCAAAAGAACCGCGCTGAGAATAAAATTGATAACTGCTCCCTGCAGCAAAATCCGGTTTCTTTCTTTTATGTTGTCAATTAAAAGAAGCATGTTCATCTGTTGGCTGATCGTATCCACGATCGTCATCACTGCGATCAGAATCACTGTTTTTTCAGGAAAAAGGATAATCAACACAACGGCGATCACACAGTAGACCAAAGCCTGCAATATAAACATATTCACATACTGTTCGTTTATATTTTCTTCGCCTTTTCTTCTATAAAATGCAATTGACTGATAGATTCCCAGTCCTGCAACGATAGCAATGATGCTCGACACGCTCGTCACCCAGGTGTATTCGCCTTTGTACTGTGTACCGAGATACCTTGTTAAAATCGCTGTCGCAATAAATGTAATTATACAATAAAACATCTTCGTGTACAGCGTATTAAAATAGTCATTCTTAAATAGTGCTTTCTTCATCAATAACTTCCTTAACCTTTTTCATGCTGTCATCCAGCACATCATATGCTATTCTCAGATTATCCGTGAAATCATAAGATTGTTCTCCCGACAAAACACTTTTTGTCCAGGTCGCAATCTCCTCCAGCTTAGTCTCATCGTATTTCAGATAAGAGCGGAATAACTCAGGAAGTTCCAGGCGTGTCAGCAGATCCTTCACCTTGCTCTCCCTATGTAAGTACTTTTCAAACGTGTCAAATCCCAACACCGGTGTCTGATTTTTCAGGCTGAAAATAACTCCATGAAAGAAATTGGTAAAGACAATATCAAATTCCTGAAACACACACGTAAACTGCTCCGGTGAAATCGGTAAAAAAGTTGTGTTCTTAACCAACGTAAATATAGAATAACACTCTATGTCCTCTGTATCCAACCGCTTGAGAAGTTCTTCCGGGAAATCATTGTGAGGTCTTGTAAAAACAAAAGCTATTTTCTTTTTTCTGCTCTTTGTCAGTTTTTCCGGCAATGCAGTCTTCTCAAAATCTGTGTATAAAGTCGGATCAAAGATCAAGTCCGGCGTGCTGTCCTTTGCGATTGACTCAACCAGCCTTTTCGTCAGCTTGTCGCGAACCCCGATGTATCCATAATTCTCAAAGGTTTTTTTCAGCCATTTTCGCTCTGCATCTGTAAATGTATGGTTTCCGTTCGCTGACGGTGTAAACGCGATACACTTTGCCTGTATTTTTTCAGGCAGAAAGTAAATGCTGGGCGGTGCAATCTCTTTTGTTCTTGAACTCCAGATTTCGTCGCTGCCACATACCACCGCATCATAATTCCGTGAATTGACAAAGTCTGTCATCTTATCAGTTGATGACGTGATCAGATGCTTTGTTGCCGGAAGGTATCTTTTGGTAAACCTGATCATTTTCACCGCCACAATATATTTGTACACCCATTCCTTCAATGACGCACTGTGGCCCACGATACGGCCCAGACAATACTTATAGTACCTTTTCGGATAGTCGACGTCAATCATCTCCACCTCATACCCTGCGTCTTTAAAGACCTTGTACATTGCATACCCCTGTATACGGGCACCATAATTATTAGATCGCAAATACGTCACGATGCCGATTTTTTTTTTCATTATACGTTTTCTCCATTATTTCTCATACAGTATATCTTCCGGATGCAGTCTGAAAGTGCCTGCGCATCCCCGCGTGGAACATAGAAATTTTCCTTTGCATCTTCCTCAAACAATTCTCTGTTTGCAGCAGAATCACCCAATATCACTGGCTTTTTCATAGCTTTATAAATATAAGTCTTTCCTGCGATTGTGCGATTTGCCTTCCCGATCGTTCCGCTAAAGTGGCCTGCCAGGCATAAATCCGCTTCCATGATCTTTTTTGCCAGTTCCTGCTGTGGCAGCCAATCTATAAATTCTGTGTTTTTCATCTTCCTCTTTACTTCATCATATTTCTTTTCAAGAGGGCCGATAATAACAAACTTGATTTCATCCTCATCCTGCAGCTTATGTGCTGCCTTTAAGATCACATCGACCCCCTGCAGCGGCAGAATGCTTCCAAAATAGAGGACATTGAACTTTCCTGTATTACTTTTTTTCTCCGCACACGCTGCACTGCTGTAAATGGAAGTGTCTGCCTCCAGATAATAAACATTAAATTTACTCTGGTCCTCACCAAATTCATCCACAAAGTAGTCCCTGTGTGCTCTGGTATCACATACGATATGATCCGCCTTTTTCAGAACATATTTATCCATAGAATGTAATATTCCTGCGATGACTGATCCGGCCTTCACCTTTTTCCGGTCATCTACAAAGGTATCGTACATCGAAATGAAGAAGTCAATAATGACCGGTTTTTTCATAAACGCATAAAATGGGAGCAATAACTGAGGCGCAAAACCAATAAAAATAACATCATATCTCTTTTTTATTAATGTCCTCAGTAAATGCCAATAAACATACAGCACTCTTTTTACATAAGAGCTGCTGCCGCTTGCAATCACCTCACAGTGCTCAGCCTCTCCGGTCAGGAGATTGATTTCCTGCGTATTTCTTATATAATCCTTATTTTTTGTGGATACAAAGACTACTTTTTTTCCTTTTATGCACTTTATTATGTTTTCTATATTATTATTCAACTAATGTTATTCCTCGCAGTCGTTCTCTTCTTTATTCTCCGCGTGACCTTTTTCGTTCTCTTCTTTATTCTCCGCGTGACCTTTTTCGTTCTCTTCTTTGCTCTCCTCGTGACCTTTTCCATATTCCATTTTTCTCACGGAAAACTGAATGTCTTCCAACAGCTTTCTGTTGGCTGATATCACATCTGCCAGAAGCCCGATCACCCCGGCCAGAACTGCGATTATGATCAGCATACTTGCCAGTACCAGAGACTGTATGTGTCCGTTGCCACGGCCCTCGCACAGATACACAAGAAATCGAATGCCTAACGCAACACCTGTCACGCCAAAAATACCGGATATCCAGCTGAAAAAGAACAGCGGTTTGTACATCATAAACGCCCGCCCTATTGTCAGCATGGACTTTTTCACATATCCAAACATGCTGCTGAATAGTCTCGACGGTCTCAGTTCTGCATTTGTACGAATCGGCACAGATTTAACTGCCATCTTCTGACGCCCGGCCTGTACAATTGTCTCAAGCGTGTATGTATATTCATTGATAACATTCATACGCATCGCAGTGTGTCTGCTGTATGCACGGAATCCGCTCGGCGCATCCGGAATATCCGTTTTCGATGCTTTCCGTACCACCCAGCTGCCAAAATGCTGTAATTTTTTCTTCAGTGGTGAGAAATGTTCCGTCTCATCAATCGGTCTTTCTCCGACCACCATTCCAGCCTCCCCGCGAAGAATCGGCTTCACCAGCTTCTCAATGTCCGCACCGCAGTACTGGTTATCTGCATCTGTGTTTACAATGATGTCCGCACCATTCCTTAAACACGCGTCGAGACCTGCCATAAAACCTCTGGCAAGCCCCTTATTGTTTCGGAAGTTCACGACGTAATTTACGCCCCAGTTTTTTGCTACTTCGACTGTATTATCCTTACTTCCGTCATTGATAATCAGATACTCTATCACATCAATGCCATCTATATGTTTTGGTAGATCATTCAGTGCTACCTCTAATGTCTCCGCTTCGTTATAACACGGAATCTGAATTATCAGCTTCATTCGTTCACCCTCGCTTTATCTGTCATTCACTGTAGGTCTGCCTACAGAAGCATATGTTATCCCTGTGTTTTCAAACGCATCCAGCCCGTAGCAGTTTCTTCCATCCAGAACAATTGGCGTTTTCATGAGCTGTTTGTATTTTTGAACATCATATTTCTTTACATCATCCCACTCCGTAAAGATAAAGCATATATCTGCATCCACCAGTGCCTCATCAATACTCTCACAGTACTGGATTTTTTGGTTTGGTATTTTCTTCCGGAAATTATCTGTGCCCACCGGATCCCAGATTCTCACATGTGCGCCATCCTCCAGCAGCAGTGGAACGTTCACCAGTGACGGTGCCTCGCGCAGATCATCCGTTCCCGGTTTAAATGTGCATCCAAGAATTGCTACATTCAAAAACAGAAAATCCTCATAGTATTTTTTCGCTTTTTTGATCAGCTTGAACTTCTGACTGTCATTCACTTCTATTGCAGCCTTCACCGTGCGGATCTCTTTATCATTGAAGCTTGCCAGCCAGCTAAGTGCCTTGGTATCCTTTGGAAAACAAGATCCTCCGTAACCAATTCCCGCGTTCAGGAAACGGTCACCGATTCTGGCATCATAGCCCATGCCTTTTGTAACCTCTGTGATGTCTGCACCTACTGTCTCGCACAGATTGGCAATTTCGTTGACATAACTGATTTTCAAAGCGAGGAAATCATTCGAAGCATACTTCACCATCTCGGCGCTTCTTCGCTTTACGATCAGCTTCGGTGCTTCAAAGTCAGCATACACTCTCTGCAGGATCTCTCCCGGCTCCTCAGACTCCACGCCAATCACGATTCTGGATGCATGCAGTGTGTCCTTCACGGCCGTTCCCTGTGCAAGGAACTCCGGATTCGAAGCTACATAGATGTTGACATCTGCTTTCTGCTTATCATGAATATAAGACTCCAGTTTATCGTTTGTCCCAATAGGCACCGTTGATTTTACTACAACCACGCAGTCGCGCTTTGCACTCTGCGCAATCTGTTTTGCCACCTGATAAACATACGTCAGATTTGCGGATCCATCCTGCTTCTCCGGCGTTCCCACACCGATAAAGATTACTTCCGCGTCCTTGTAAGCTGATACATAATCTGTGGTAAATGTCAGATGCTCCATGTTCTCTTTCATCAGCTCGGATAATCCCGGCTCATAGATCGGTGAAATTCCCTGTTTCATTACCTGTACTTTGTCTTCATCAATATCCACACATGTAACATCATGCCCTTTGCTTGCCAGACATACCCCAGTAACCAGTCCAACGTACCCTGTTCCTGCTACTGCTATCTTCATGATTTCTTCCTCTTTTCGTATTTTTTACATTTTTATTACATTTCTTAATATTTATCGTCATATTATACCATATCCTGCTTGTGAATGCTACCCTTTTTCCATGCATATGATTTCACGCCAAGCCGCTAAAATCAAGCACTACACCGATTATACAGCTCCCAAAGCATTCGCTTCCTTTTATTTCCATACTCCCTTCAGCAGCAATGCCTCAAGATACATTTTGCAGAGTGGTCTCGTCTTTTTATATGCTCCTGTTGCAATAAATGAAGATACTACTTCTGTCACAAGCGTTGCCACCGCCGCACCTGCCGCACCTATTTGCGGTATCAGAACCGCATTCAGCACCACATTGACCGCCGCGCCCAGACCGATGAAATATTTGATATCCTTTTCCTGTTTTTCACATAGCATCCATACGCTCCGCACAGTTCCAAGCAGCGAAAACAATCTTGACCAGATCAAAATTCGCAGCACAGTGGCTGCTGCCATAAAGTCTTTCCCAAAAATAATCCATACCACAAAAGTACCTGCAGCACTGAAAAATACCCCCGCCAGTATGCTGACCCAGATAATGCCTGCACTCAGCTGCTTCATTCTTTTCTGATATTCTTCCTCCCGCCCCTCCGCTTTCAGTGTCATAATAAGGGGGCGTCCGGAATCAATGATTGCATTCGGAATAAAAATCCAGAGATTGGCAACAAGCATTCCAGCCGAGTAAAGTCCCACCTCCGTCTGGGTGGACAGATACCCTACCATCAACTTGTCCATCTGTGTATAGATAGTCACCAGCAGACTAACGGCAATAAAGTGATAGCTATGGCTCATCAGATACCGGGTCATAGACATTGAAAACTTTAATTTGTATCTTTTTGTTCCCGCCAGCGTCTGTGTTCCATCATCTCCGTCCACCGGTTCTGTATTCGTCAGTACCGCTTCGTCCAGCCGGAGCTTTGCAGTGCTCTTGTAATAAAAGTATACCAGCACAATTCCGATTGTTACCGCATCCAGCACGGTTGCCCAGGCAAACCACGCGACCTGTGCTTTGACAAGTACCAGAATCAAACGCAAAAGGCAGACCAGCGGATAGGATATGCTTCTCGCCAGCGCCACGTATTTTGACTGCAGCACCGACTGAAAATAATAGTCCAATGTATCAAACGCCACAAAAATCAACGAGACAGACTGAATCATGGTAATCGCAAGTATCACCATCTTTCCCGGATTCAGCACCCACACAAAAACAGCTGTCAGTGCGAGCGACAGGAGGCTGGAAATCAAACGGAGCACAATTGTCGTCCCTAATATTTCTCCATTTTTTTCTCTTTGCTTCACCAATTCATTTACAATAATTCCATCAATTCCAAGTTTACAGACAATGGTGAAAATCTCTATGAATGCCAATCCATAACTAAGATAGCCATACTTTTCTGTACCGAGATAACGAGACACCATTCCAGTGACCACAAGAGACAGCGCCATATGAAAGACCTTGTCAAAAATCAGCCATCCTGTATTTGTCAGAAATTTTGCCGCATATGGATTTTTCTTTAGTTTTTCCAACAGCTTACTCATCTGTTTTCCTTTCTGTCGTTTTGCTTCACCGACACAGCATTCTGCGCGCCTTCACGGTCAGATTATCTGTTCAACTTTTCTTTTAGTCTGTAAAATATACTTCCACATTTTGTTTTCAGGAATGCCTTCATGCGCATCCAGACTCTCATCCGTCCAAAATGACGACTTTCAAACAGACGCAATGCGATCCGCGCATATTTCCCAGCATACCGTTCTTTGGCGAGCATGCGCTGTGTCAGCTCATCCCGGCGAATCCGCTCTATATCTTTGTATTTTTCTCTCACCGGCTTTTTCCAGCACGACTGCAGCATGTTCTCAAGACAGCACACCAGATCATTCTGAAAATAACTCACCATGCTCTTCTCACTGGCTCCAATGTCGCGCCCCCAGCGATCCAGCGCATCATAATATTGATTCACGAACACTTTCATGATCTGAAAAAAATCATAGGGCAGCTTTCCCTGCTCCACCTGGCCGCTTGCCCGGTAGCAGTATGAGGCTGTCCCGATGATCTCTGCGCGATCGCACCGTTCAAAAAACAATACGTTAAAGATACCGTCCTCCAGCCTCCGCATCTTCGGAAACTCAATACAGTACTTCTGTATAATTGACGCGCGGTATAGTTTATTCCACGGGAACCCCAAAAGTCCCTCCGGATAATGTTCTATAAAAAAGTCTCTCACTTCTTCGCTGTCAGAGAGTGTCTGCTCCGGATACGCCGTCCTCCCGCGGAACCGATTGCTCTCTTCGTCCACGAACTCTTCAAAACCGGCAACGACCACGTCTGCATCGTGCTTTTCCTGTGCAGTCACCAGTTCCTCCAGCATAGCCGGTCTGTAGTAATCATCGGAATCCAAGTACGCGATAAAATCGCCCTCTGCTATCTGCGTCCCTCGGTTTCTCGCCTCTCCTGCACCTCCGCCATTCTCCTTTTCCAGCACGCGAATCCGGCTGTCTTTCTGTTCCCAGGTTCTGCAAATGACTCCGCTGCTGTCCGTGGAACCGTCGTTGACTAAAATCAGCTCCCAATCAGTATAAGTCTGTCCGAGGACAGACTTAATGCCGTGTTCTATGTATTTTTCGCAGTTGTAGACCGGTACGATTACTGATATCTTTGGCATATCTTACTCCTTTTCACGCCTGCTCTGTCTTCCTCTGTCCCGGGTGCTCTTTGAGCGTTCCGTTCCCAGACTCTGTCTCTTTGCCGCGTTAATGATTTTCATCAGATTTCTCCTGATCTTCTGCCTGTACGAAATACATGGTATATCCATAGATCATGAAAAACAGAACATAGAAAATACCTACCCTGTACAGTATTCTTGCCTCCATAGTCTCCATTACTGCCATGGAAAACAGAATCGTCACGCTTGCGAGAAATAAGTGGTTGTCTGTAAAGCCCTGCTGTTTAAACCCATAACGGCAGATTCCTTTGAGTGTCAGGATTACGAACACTGCAAAAATCAGAAATCCAACAATTCCGGATGACACCAGAATCGTCAGGTACATGTTATGCAAACCACCCACATCCAGACTTGCCAGCCATATCTTACTGGTGATGTAAGACTTGCATCGGTCGTATACATTCTCCCTGCCGATTCCAAACACAGGCGTCTTCTTAAATTCCTGCAGTCCGGCATTCCACAAATCCGTACGCCCGGTGAGCATGCCGCCTTCCCGATCCTCCGTCTTTTCTTTTCTGGTAAGACTGACATTCCTGTTCTTCGCCTTATGAACCTTCACCGTACCCGGCAGCAGCTTGCTCTCAACCAGATCTGTGCTTACCTTCCTCGGTGTTTCCGTTAAATTATAACAGACATGCGGTACATAGCAGAGCCCATTTCTTACGCTTCCTTCCACGCCGAGCAGCACCGCGATCATTACCAGTGCCACCACCGCTGCCTTCGCATAGTGTCCAATCGTAATCAGTCCTGTCTTCGCCAGTTTTTTTGGAAGCAGTACAATAACCATGATCCCCACTCCCATCAGCAGAGAAAACGTCGGCGCCCTGGATCCGCACAGCACCAGACACAGGTACTGAAGTATTAGATTGAAGATTAAAAAGACACGTTTTCCTTTGTATTTTTTTATTTTATTCTGTTCCAGAAGTGCAGCCAGTGTCAGAATGATCGAAATAACATTCAGGGTCGCACCTGTATTCGGATTATAAAGTCCCCACAATCGATTGTCATACAAACCGATGTGCATCTCTGCCCCCTCAATCTTGTACATCACATTGAGCTGGATCAGAAATGTCCAGAAGCAGACCAGTGAGCAGACAAATGTCGAATAGATTATCGTCCTGTAGACACATCGGATCTCTTTGATCACAGTCTCCCTCGGGCGGGTCATGTCCACGCCGAAAAACAGGACCAGAATGATGATCATGTGGCACCATGCTTTCACATTTTCAGAAAAATGTCCACTTCGATTGATCAGAATCGTGATTCCATAGGACGCGATAAACGCACACAGACACCAGACATACTTTGAACGCAATACGGGCGGACAGCTTTTGCTCTTCCAGCCCTTATAAACCTCATACAGCAGCAGCACTCCCCCTACCGGAAGCAGGATCTTAATATACTGTGAATATTTCTCATGTAAAAAAGGCACTGCACTGATCAGCATGGCTATAATAAACACACATTTATAAATTACGTTAATCTGGTTCATTGCTTTATCTAACTTCATTAATTTCTCCCCATTAATTTGTTTAATTTTCTGTCGTCAAATCCCAAATAGTGCAGGATCACTGCCTGGTGATAGCGCTTGTCCGTCGCCTGCGCATTTTGCGGGTAGTTGGTTTTCAGATATGCCCGCAATTCCCTCGCCTGCTTTATCCCCTCTTTTCTGTCCGGATTGAAAATCAATGCGATGTTATACTGTGTATGAACAATCAGATTTACCTTCCGCTCCAGATATGCTTTCCTGGAACCTGTATAGTCTTTCGATGCCGCAAACCGCAGCATTTCTTTTGTCACCTGATCGTGGTGGCTGTAGCGCTTCACATAATTCGCCGCCGCCACGCTCTGATTTGCATTGCCCACCAGATACTGGTAGATTTCAATTGGCAGGAACGTGATCGTCCGGCTTTCGCAGGTCGCCTTTACAATATATTCGTAGTCCACATAAAAAATGTGTTCCAACAGATGAATTTTGTATTTTTTCAAAACCTCAAGTTTCACCGACAATGTGTGGATCATAATGTAGGATCCAATGTCCTCTCGGCTGCATATATCCGCAAACTGCAGTGTTTTGTTTTTTTCAACATAATCCGGCAGCTGAAAATGCTCGGTCTCTCCAGTCACCATATGTACTTCCCGCTTTTCGTCAATGACGATATCCGTCTCCAGTGTTTTCATCTGCTCGATCAGGCTCACGAGATTGTCCGTATTCACCCAGTCATCGCCATCAATGACACGGAAATATTTCCCGGTGGCATGGTCGATCCCCGCGTTCACCGCCGAGCCATGTCCACCGTTTTCCTTGTTGATCAGACGGAAGATTTCCGGATATTGCTCCACATAGGTCTGTGCAATCTCCGCCGTCCGGTCTGTGGAACCGTCATTGACAATCAGTACCTCCAGCGTTTCCTTTAAACGGTCATCCGCATAGGTCGGTAAACCTTTATTCAGATATTGCTCCACATTGTAGCTTGGAACTGCAATGGATAGTATTTTTCCCATAATTATCTCCCTGATTTTACTTTTGAATAAACCATCGGCAGCGCTTCCCGCGCGATGTAAACAAACCGCCCCAGTGCCAGACAGAACATTGCTTTTTTCCATTTCAGACAAAACAGTGCAACCGCCAGGCTGACACTTCCACTGGATTTTGCGCAGGGAATCAGCTCATTGAAGAGTGAACTGGCGAACACTTCCCTGCACCATTTGTAGCGTTCTTTGTTGTGCATACCAGACCGCTTATCGCAGTTTCGCACCAGCGCGGACACAATATACCGCCCGTAAAGACTGCCCAGAATGCTTCGCACCTCCTGGGTGTCCATGTTCCAGTAATTGTATTGGTCAAATATGATGTCAATGCGCCGTTTGTGAAGTGCATAGTAATCCGGTACAAACTTATTCGTCAGATTGGCCTCCATTCGTTTCGCGTAGTGATACGGCGTGATGGGCAGCAGATTCATCCGTTCAATGTCCGTACAGAATTTCACATTGAACACAATATCTTCTATGAGCTTCACATTCTCATACTGCAGATTCAGTGTACGCATATACGAAAGATCATAAAATTTGTTCCACGCATATCCGTAGAGCGTCTCCTGCTCCAGATAAATCACATTTTTACGGAGTCCTTCCGCTGTCTTGTAATAAGCTTCCTGCGGTGCAACCTTATGGCTGTAGCTGAGATTTCCTTTTTTATCGTAATACTCCTCGATCAGACCAAACACGACAATCTGTGCTCTGTTCTTCTGCAATGATTTGTACACCTCTTGCAGAAGACTGTCATCCACATAGTCATCCGGATCCATGAACCAGATATATTCTCCGGATGCCGCTGCGGCACCTGTATTCCGGGCAGGACTTAAGCCTTTGTTTTTCTCGTGGTGAAGCACCCGGATTCTCGCATCTTTGTCTGCATACTCCTGCGCGATCTTCGCACTGTCATCTGGCGTACAGTCATCTACCACAATCACTTCCCAAGCGGTAAATGTCTGTGCAAGAATGCTGTCTATTGCTTTTCTGATGTAATTTTCCACACCGTAGGTCGGCATCACAATGCTGAAATACGGTCTCTGCTCTGACTTAATTTGCTGTTTCATAATTTTTCCTCTGTATCGTCATTGGTTTTCTCGAGCGATTAGCCGTTCACACCTTTTGACCGGTCGATTACGGTTTCAATCAACTCTGCGATTTTTCTGTAAGACTTCGGTCTGTCAAACTGCTCAGCGGCAATTTTCCGTGCCGTCATTCCCATCCGTGTTCTCGTCTCCTCGTCATTGTACAGGCTTTCGATCGCATCCGCAAGGATTGTTACATCCTCAGGCATAATATTGATTCCGAATCCATCCGTCTCCACTTTTTTCCGGAACTCCGGACTCATGCAGGTATTGATCATGGGCCTTCCCGCTGCAAGGTAATCGCCTATTTTTGTCACGATGCTCTGGGGTGCTTTTTTGACAAAGGAGTTGACCAGAATATCGGATTTTGCCAGATACGCGGCCATCTCCGGATAGGGTGCATAACCCACAAATTCTACATTGTCACACTTCCGCTCCTGTGCAAGTTTCTCTAATTCTTCTTTGAGCGGTCCTCCCCCGAGAATCTTGATGCGGATATTGCCCGGATCTTTCTTTTTCATTTCGTCTGTGGAATAAAGTGCTGCCCGCTTTTTCAGTTCCTCGCCCGCCAGCACCATGGTTCGGATGTCATAGCTCGTCCCGATTGTTCCGGCGTAGGATACCCAAAATTCATCGGCACCTTTCTTCGCTTCCACTTCCGGACCGTGCTCTGCGACTCCCGCGTCGAACTCTGCCAGTTCATTTCCCACGTACACCGTTGCTTTCGGCACGCTGAGCTTTTGGTTTTTCAACGGCCGATCTCTGTATTCGTCAGAGGTTCCAATGATTCCACTCACCAGAGAATATACTTTTTCCGCATCTCTCTGCAGCGGATGGAACAGGATATCGCTGACTACAGGGACGTCCAGCACCATCCGCATAGCCTCCGGCCACAGATCGTTGACATCCGGAACAAACGGGATGTTGTGCGCTTTTGCGTACTCTGCTGCCGCGAGTGCCACATCATTCGGCGGGATCTCACAGTAGAGCAGATCGTAATCCGGCGTCTCCTCCAGAAGCTTTGTCAGATTTTTTGCCGCGATACTGTGGCTCTTAACACGCTTCAGATCAATATTTTTCCTGTACCCCGGCTCATAGATAAATTTCAGGCCAAACGGATACACACCCCCATCGATGTCTTTCTGAATCCGCTCCATATCACGCTGCTCTTTCTCCCAATGCTGGAAGGTCGTCGTGATCAGATCCACCTCATATCCGGCCTTTACCAGAAATTCACTCAGATAACGGAATCTCGTATAGCCCTTCTCATCATTTAATTTTACGCCCATCGTAATGACTGCTATTCTTTTCATAGTATTCTTTCCTACCTTTTTATCGAAGTACGGCAAGAACCGTCTTTATCATAATGCGGATATCATTTTTTATGCTCATACTGCGGATATCCTCCAGATTGTATTTCATCTTTTCGGGAAGAGCACGCTTTACGTATGCCTCTTCCATATTCATGCCTTCTGCCATGCACTGCTCCAGCACGTCATCCTCATCCTTGTATGCGATACTCGCCGTGGAGGTCACCCCCGCCGGTAAAAGCAGTGTTGCATACATCTCATCAGTATACTGCTCCACGTACTTCATCACCTCCGGTCTGGTTCCCACAAAGGTCATATCCCCGGCGATGATGTTGAACAGCTGCGGAAGTTCATCCAGCCTGCACTTGCGCAGTTTATTTCCCACTTTTGTGATTCTTGCATCCCCGGCTCCAGTCACAAGTGGTCCTTTTTTGTCCGCATCGGTCACCATCGTCCGGAACTTGAAGATCCGGTAGATTCTGCCGTACTGCGTCACTCTCTCCTGCCGGTAGAACACCGGTCCGCGGCTGTCCAGCTTTATTGCAATGGCTGTAATCAGCATCACAGGGGACAGGATCACCGTCAGGAAAATAGCAAGAAAGAAATCCAGCATGCGCTTTAAGCGCAGGTCAGACTCCTTCTTACGTAATAGTATATAATATGGCTTTACAGCCTCTCTCTTCATTTTCCCAGGTAGTGCAGACCACTTATTCAGCATGGCAATCGCTCCTTTTGCTTTTCGATTTCAATATATAATTCCAGTTGTTCGCAGAGCCGTTCGACAAATGTAGACGCTTGGCTCTCTTGCGGGCTTTGTATCATGAATTAAAGTGCCAATTCATGATCGTCATCCGCCGTGCCGTTCGATTCCGCTCTGCTTCATCTCACTCGCGGGCTTTCGCCCTATCAGCAGGTGACGACAAGTATTTACTTATGTGCAAGCACAACGTAAACACTTGTCGTCACCTGCTGGCACTGCTCTTTGCTGTCGCGTACATTATATCACAAAATGTGTTAATAACATACTCTACTTGTTCATCCTTCAGACAGGTGTGGAGGGGGAGGGTGATTTCATTCTCAAACTGGCGGAACGCGTTTGGGAAATCTGTTATGTCGAACCCCATATTTTTGTATGCTGTCATCATCGGAAGTGGCTTGTAATGGACGTTCGCTGCGATTCCTGCCTCTGCCATTCTGGTGATGACCTCGTTGCTTTCTTCTCTGGTCTTTCCGTTCATGCGGACGAGATAGAGGTGGCCGCTGGAATGTGTCTTTTCTGTGTAATGCTCCAACACAGTAACATCCAGCTCTTTAAACGCTTCGTCGTATCTTTGAATAATTTCTTTTCTTCTTCTCAGGAGCTCTGGATAGCGTTTTAACTGTGCCAGCCCGATGGATGCCATGATGTCCGTCATGTTGCACTTGTAGTACGGTGCCACGATATCGTATTCCCAGGCGCCGAGCTTCGTCTTAGCCAGTGCATCCTTGGACTGCCCGTGGAGGGAGAGCAGCATAAATTCATGGTAAAGCTCTTCGTTGTCGATGCCATCCCGCCTCGGCCAGATCACGGCTCCGCCTTCTGCTGTCGTCAGATTTTTTACAGCATGGAAGGAGAAGCACGTGAAGTCCGCAATCTCCCCTGCTTTTCTGCCGCCGCGGGCTGCTCCGAACGCATGAGCCGCATCTGCCATGACGAGGATTCGCCCAAAAGCGCGTTGTCTGTCATTTCCTGCGGTGAAGAGCGATTTTTTCCGCTCCGCAATCTCCATGATCTCCTGGTAGTACGGATATACAATTCCCGCAAGGTCTACACAGATTACCGCCTTGGTCTTCTCCGTAATTGCGGCTTCAACCTGTGCCGGATCCATATCGAACGATCCCGGCAATGTATCCACAAGTACCGGAGTCGCCCCAACATGACAGATCACACTGCAGGTCGCCGTATATGTATATGCCGTGGTGATAACCTCATCTCCCGGTCCGATTCCCATCACGCGGAGCGTCATCTCCATACAAGCGGTTGCCGACCCGAGTGCCACTGCCATCAGGGACGGAGCTCCCTCCGTCTGGCAAAATTGTGCCATCTCTTTTTCAAAGCGCTTGGTTTTTGGTCCCGTGGTAATCCAGCCGCTCCTGAGAGCGTCTGCCACTTCGTTTATTTCAGCTTCTGTGATATCCGGTGGTGAAAACGGTATGTTCATTGTGCTGCTCCTTTTTTCTGATATTTCATTCATTGTGTTTTGTTTTTTATGGGTAACGTTTCCGGGAATCTTCTGTACATAGCAATGCATTCCCACAATCAGATTTGGGGACGAGTTAAAACCTGTCCCCTTCTGCCTGTCTTATTAATATTCGTTTTTATTTTGCTGCGGGAGTATCCGCGATTCCCTGCTCCAGAAAATCGCTTGGCAGATCTGAGCTTACATCTGGGAAATCATCTTTCAGACTCTCCTGAATCAGGCGGTCACGGATGATATCCGCTTCTCGCAGATGATAAGTCGGCACAATCTTGTGAACGATCCTCTTCATATGGTCTGTCTCACCGTACGCCTCTTTGTAGAGAGCCGCGAGATCAGCCTGAAATTCCTTCTCATCAAAATCAATCGGTTTCCCGATATGAATCAGATTGTTCTCCGTTGCCTGAAGGCCCTCCTCGCTCATGAGCATTTCCTCGTAAAGCTTCTCCCCCGGCCGGAGTCCGGTGTACTTGATCTCCATGTCCACCCCGAGCGTGTAGCCTGAAAGACTGATCAGATTTTTCGCCAGATCAACAATTTTAACCGGCTGCCCCATATCCAGAATAAAGATTTCTCCGCCTTTGGCGCTTGCACCGGCCTGAAGCACAAGGGACACTGCCTCCGGGATTGTCATAAAGTACCGAATGATATCGGGATGTGTCACCGTGACCGGTCCACCTGCCTCAATTTGTTTTTTGAAAAGTGGAATCACACTTCCGTTGCTTCCGAGTACATTACCGAAGCGCACCGCCACATATTCAGTTTTGGAATGGTTGTTGAACATCTGTATAACCATCTCGCACATTCTCTTGGTGGCTCCCATGATGTTGGTCGGGTTTACCGCCTTGTCCGTTGAGATGAGAACAAACTTCTCCGCTCCAAATTTATCTGCTGCCAATGCTACTTTATATGTTCCGAAAACATTGTTCTTGACTGCCTCGTTCGGGCTGTCCTCCATGAGCGGCACATGCTTATGCGCTGCCGCATGATACACGATGTCCGGACGGTACTGTGCAAACACACTGTTGATCTTGCGTCCGTTTCTCACCGAACCGATCAAAACTACCAGATCCAGATTCGGAAAATCCTGCTTTAATTCCTGTTGAATATCATACGCATTGTTTTCATAAATATCAAAAATAATCAGTTGTTTCACTCCGTTTGCCACGATCTGGCGGCACAGCTCGCTGCCAATGCTCCCGCCGCCTCCGGTGACGAGAACCACTTTGTCCGAAACATAACGACCGATTTTTTCTGTCGTAATCTGAACCGGCTCCCTGCCCAGAAGATCTTCTATCTCAACCGTTCTAAGCTGCGATGCACTGACCTCGCCATTCACCAGCTGATAAACACCCGGAAGAATCTTGAGTTCACAATTTGGCACCTGCTGACAGATCTGAAGTATCTGCTGCTGATCCCTTTTTCCTGCACTCGGAATTGCAACGATAATCTCTGTAATTCCAAACTTTTCTGCATATTTCAAAATGTCATCACGGCCGCCGACAATCTTGATTCCATGAAGATATGTCCCGTGTTTTCTTTTGTTATCATCAATAATGCAGCAGATCTTTGCATCCAGCTCTGTGCTGAGCTCCAGCTCTTTCATAACCATGTTGCAGGCCTCGCCTGCTCCGATGATCATCGTATTTCTTGCATGTGCTCCGTGAATGTTCCCGCGGTAAAGAAGTCGAACCAAACGATACGAAAACCTGCTGACACAGGTCAGCAAAAACAGTGCCGTTGCATAAATCAAAAAGTAACTTCTGTAAATAGTCCTGTATGTCAAAAAGTAAAACAATACATTGGCCAGAACAGACGCCGCACAAGCTTCCATAATATAAACCAGCTCTTTGATGCTCGCGAATCTCCACAGGCTGGAATACAGCCTGAGAAGCGCAAATATCACCAAAGTTGCAAGGGTGTTAACCCATGCGACATCCCTGACAGATGTCATATATTCGATCGGGATCTCGGATGTGTGCATATTAAAGCGTATCCACAACGCCAGAAAGGAACTCACATTAATGAATATCGCGTCCAGTATCAGATACAGCAATTTGTATACAAATGAAAGATTCCATCTTTCTGTGATTTTTTTCATCATGTCGCTCTTCTTTCTTTTTCTTGTTTTTTACTCTCCGCTCAATGTTGCCGAATCCGTCAGTGCCTCGCCGCTATGAACGGCTGTAATTTCTGCCTGAATCGCATTAATCGTATCCATATTCGGCTGCGTAACATATAGCAGCTCTTCGCCGGAAGAGAAGCATGCCTGTTCATCCGCTGTTCCATCTGCCGCCACCGACTTAATGCTCCATGTCGGATTTGTATCAAGCTGCGTCTTGATCAGCTGCTGAATCTGCTCCTGTGACATGTTCGTATCTATATTGCCGCTGACGCTGGAAATAATGCCGTTCGCTCCTGTCAGCATCGCCGGAGAGAGCATCTTTTTGATCATCGCTGTAATCACAAGCTGCTGATCGACACCTCTCTGATTATCTCCGCCTTCCACGTTCTGTCTCTCACGGGAGAAAGCAAGAGCCTGTTCACCAGTAAAGTGGTTCATTCCCTGCACAACATCCATCACCAGTCCGGAATCCTCACTCGTTGTAAATGTCTGCGGCGAATCTACGTCCACCCCGCCCAGTGCATCTACGATCTGTACCAGCGATGTGAAGTTCACGCGGGAATAAAAGTCAATCTGTGTGTTATACAGCTGTGCCAATGTTGCCATGGAGGCATCCACCCCGTAAATTCCAGCATGCGTCAGCTTATCACACTGTCCCCCGGATATCCCCGGAATCTGTACATAATAATCTCTCGGCGTCGTGACCAGAAGAATCTGATGTGATGTCGGATTGACCACTGCAATGATATTCACATCACTTCTGCTGCTGGTCGAAATATCTCCGTAAACATCAATACCACTGATGTACACTGTAAATGTATCATCCACCGTTGCGTTGGTCTCCTCCACAGACACCTCGCTCTTTACCTTATTTGTATAGATAATGCGGACGTTGTCTGAATAGCCTTCCACCGAATCTTCTAACAGACTCGTGTATGCCTCATTGTAAATAATCGCCTGCACCTCTCCATTCATCAATGCATTGGCCTGCTCCGGCAGACTCTGGTATTCTGTTGTCGTAATCTCAGAACCCAGCTTTTTATTGATCGCAGCCACTGTCTCATTTGTGTTCTCCGGCTTCATTACATACTGAACACCAAAATTATAACTCTTGGCATCTTTTATCTTTTTCGCAGAGTCTTCTGTCTTGACCGCTACTACGATATTATCGGTTTTGTAATTCCCATCCGAACTGCTCTTTGTAATCTTCGAAACCGCGCTGTTTGCTCTAATCACATAAAAAGAACCTGCCACAAGAACAATAATCAGAATCACACTGACAACCTTCCCTGCGATTCCATTTTTCCGCGACAAAAACTGACTGATCCCAATCAAAATAAGTAATACGAGAAGGACTCCGCCGACTGCAATCAGATATTTATTCGGCAGCATATTCAATACCAGGAGCGATCCCATGAACACAAGTGATGCCAGCAGCTGCAGCGCACACAGCACAAGTCCGACTTTTTTGCCAATCTCATTGTTTCCACCCGAAGACCTGCCGCTGCTTTTCCCGGATCTTCTGCCCCTCGGCTCCCCGGTGTAAGACTTCGCCGGGTTTCCTCCGTTTCTCGCCTGACGCTTTTCCAATTGACGTTTTTTCTGTTCCTGTGCTTTCTTATAGTTCTCACGTTCCTGCCGTTTTGAACTTCCTTTTCCCATAATTGTTCCCTTTCCCCTGTCGCATAGTGATCATATATTGACATTATTCCATATCTTTTACCTTTTCACGCACATGTTACATATGCCGATATAGTTTATCATCTTTTGACGTTTTTCGCAAGCCGACAATCTCTATCTTCACTAAATTTTAACATTTATGTTTTTTGCATTTTTCACAACTTTTTTCTATTTTCCATTTACAAATACAGCAAAATGCACTAAACTATTTATAAACGACTGACTATATTAGGAGGGTACAAGGTATGAAAGGAAATGTAATTGTAGGACAATCCGGCGGACCGACCGCTGCAATCAACTCAAGTCTGGCGGGTGTTTACCGCACCGCCAAGGACCGTGGTGCCAAAAAAATCTACGGTATGCTGCATGGAATACAAGGATTGATGGATGAACGCTACATCGATCTCTCTGAGCATATTACAAATGAACTGGATGCGGAGCTGCTGAAGAGAACACCGGCTGCTTATCTGGGCTCCTGCCGCTATAAGCTGCCGGAAATCCATGAGAACGGAGAAGTATATGAGAAAATCTTTTCTATTCTGGACAAACTGGAGATCGAAGCATTCATCTACATCGGCGGCAATGATTCCATGGATACAATTAAAAAATTATCTGACTATGCTATTGTGACCGGTCACCCGACCAGATTCGTCGGCTGTCCGAAAACCATTGACAATGATCTGGCTTTGACAGACCACACTCCGGGGTACGGCAGTGCTGCCAAATACATCGGAACTTCTGTAAAGGAAATCATCCGGGATGGTTTTTGTCTGGAATATCCGCACGGTCTGGTCTCCATCATCGAGGTCATGGGGCGCAATGCCGGATGGCTCACAGGTGCGGCGGCTCTTGCGCAGGGCGAGGACTGTACCGGACCAGATCTGATTTATCTGCCCGAACTTCCGTTTGATCTGCAGAAATTCAGCGAGCGTGTAAAATCGCTGCTGAGCGAGAAAACCTCCGTTGTAGTCGCTGTCTCCGAGGGAATCAAACTCGACGACGGACGTTACGTCTGTGAACTCGGACAGAGTGTTGATTTTGTGGATGCATTTGGTCACAAACAGCTATCCGGAACCGCAGCATATCTGGCCAGCTTCATCGCCGGTGAGATCGGCTGTAAGACGCGTGCTATCGAATTTAGCACACTGCAGCGTTCCGCATCACATTCTGCTTCCCGCGTGGATATCCTCGAAGCATATCAGGTAGGCGGTGCCGCTGTAAAAGCTGCCGACGAGGGAGATTCAGGCAAGATGGTTGTCATCAAGCGTCTCTCCGACGATCCTTACCAGAGCGGAACAGAGGTAAAAGATGTTCACAAGATTGCCAACGATGAAAAACTGGTTCCAAGAGAATGGGTGAATATAGAAGGAACTTACGTAACCGACGAATTTGTTAATTATGTGAAGCCTTTGATTCAGGGTGATGTTTCTCCTGTTATGGTAGATGGTATCCCAAGACATCTGTATAAACCGAAAACGCAAAAATAATTTGAGAGCTTCTGTCACTGCATCTCAAAAAGTTTTTATTTAATTTCAAAAAATCATTGACAAATATCCGCTGATGCTATAGAATAAATCTTGCTGTGAAACGAAAGTTTTATCGCATGTGCGTGTAGCTCAGCTGGATAGAGCGTTTGGCTACGGACCAAAAGGCCGGGAGTTCGAATCTTCTCACGCACGCTCACAAATCCTGTAGGATCTTTTCCTACAGGATTTTTTGTTTCAGATATTTAGCCAGGGACTTCATTTAGGGACAGGGCAAGGGGCAATTGGGGACGTAGCAAAGCTATCACTTTGCTACGTCCCCAATTGCCCCTTGCCCTGTCCCTAACTGCGCTTTACCCTGTCCCTGGTAACACGTTTAATCGAGATTACGCACTTTAAAGTCTCGCTGCGCCTCTCTCTGCTGATCTTTCTTCGCTATATCCGCACGCTTATCATACATCTTCTTCCCCTTCGCGAGACCGATCTCTACTTTGACAAGACTTCCTTTGAAATACACTTTCAGCGGCACGATTGTGATTCCTTTTTCTTTCGTCTTTCCGAGGATCTTGTTGATCTCGTTCTTGTGAAGCAACAGTTTTCTCACACGGAGCGGGTCTTTGTTAAAAATATTTCCCTTTTCATACGGGCTGACATGCATGCCGTAGATAAACATCTCGCCGTTCTCCACACGGATGAACGCTTCTTTGATGCTGCACTGCCCCATACGTAGGGATTTCACCTCCGTGCCATGAAGCACGATTCCCGTCTCATATTTTTCTTCTATAAAATAATCATGGTAAGCTTTTTTATTGTTGGCGATTAGCTTTCCTTCTGTCTTTGCCATCTCTTAACCCTCTCTTTCCGCCCTTTTTCTTCGCGGAGTTCTTCCCATATTTCTTTTTATTTTTATCTGACTCTCTGCCGGGACGTTGCTTTTCCGTTTTTTTACGGCTGTTCTCCGGACGGAAGGTTCGCACTTCACGATGCATTCTGTCCGGATTTTTCTCTCCCGGAATCGCATCTTCATCCGCAAACAGAAAATCAATCGTTCTCTGCAGCTTGTCCACGCCCATCAGTTCAACTTTGACAGGCTGTCCCAGTTTATATATATTATGCGTGCGCTCACCGATTAATTCATACCGGTCTTCTATATATTCATAATGATCGTCGCGCATGTTCGTCACGTGCACCAGACCTTCCACGGTATTCGGCAGTTCTACATATGCACCCCATTTGGTGATGCCGGATATCACACCCGTGAAGACTTCCCCGATGCGCTCGTGCATGTATTCTACTTTTTTCAGTTTGATTGTCTCCCGCTCGGCCTCTTCCGCCCGACGTTCCATCTGGCTCGCCTGCAGCGTCACACCCGGCAGAATCTGAGTATAGTGATCCGCGCGCTCTCCCTTTAACCTGCCGCGGATATTTTCCTTAATGATCCGATGGATCTGCAGGTCCGGGTACCGGCGGATGGGCGACGTAAAGTGGGTGTAGTACTTTGCTGCAAGCCCGAAATGTCCTGCATTCTCCGGAGTGTATCTCGCCTGCTTCATGGAACGGAGCGCCAGACGGCAGATCAGTGCCTCCTCCGGCGTATCAGAAACCTTCGCCAGAAGCTTTTGTATCTCCTTCGGCTGCACTTCTCCGGTACCCACATGGATATGATAGCCAAAATTATTGATAAATGTACTCAGTGTCTTGATTTTTTCCTCGTCCGGTGTCTCATGTGTTCTGTATACAAAAGGAAGTTCTCTCCAGAAATATTCCTCCGCAACCGTCTCATTGGCCAGAAGCATGAAATCCTCTATAATTTTCGTGGCAATATTTCTGTCATACGGCTTAATGTCGATCGGTTTTCCATTTTCATCCAGAATCACTTTCGTTTCCGGGAAGTCAAAATCGATGGATCCCCTCTGTTCACGTGCCTTGCGGATGATCCCGGACAATTCTTCCATAAGTCCGAACATCTCCACCTCCGCCTCGTAGCGCGCTATCTCCTCCGGATCGTGATCCACAAGAATCTTCGCCACACTGGTGTAGGTCATACGCTCATCTACTTTTATCACCGTCTCTGCGATTACATGGTCTGTCACAACACCTTTATTATCCACATTCATAATGCAGCTGAGTGCAAGACGGTTCTCCCCCGCATTGAGGGAGCAGATTCCGTTGGACAGCTTGTGCGGCAGCATGGGAATCACGCGATCCACCAAATACACACTGGTTCCACGCTTGAGCGCCTCTTTGTCCAGTGCGCTGTTCTCCTGCACGTAATTCGACACATCTGCGATGTGCACACCCAGCTTGAACCCGTCGCCGTCCCGCACAAGCGAGATCGCATCATCCAGATCCTTGGCATCCTCACCGTCAATGGTCACCATCTGCCAGTCCCGCAGATCCATGCGGCCCGCCATATCCGCCTCGCTCACTTCATTGGACACGCGTTCCACCTGGTTCATGACCTTCTCCGAAAATTCGACCGGCAGGTCATACCCTTTGACAATCGACATAATATCCGTTCCTGGATCGTTAATGTGTCCAATGATCTCAATGATTCTGCCCTCCGGCTTCGTATTGGCATCACCGTATGCTGTCAATTCCACAACCACCTTGTGACCGGTGACCGCATCATTGGATAATTCGTTCGGAATATAAATGTCCCGGCTGAATCTCTGATTGTCCGGCTTCACAAACCCAAAGTTCCGGCTCTTCTGATACAGACCGACCAGCGTCGTCGTGCCGCGCTCCAGGATTTTCACAATCTTTCCTTCTTTTCTGCGCTCCTCCGGAGACTTTGTCACAATCACTTCTACTTTATCTCCCTGAAACGCCCCGTTCGTATTCTCCTCGGAAATGAAGATGTCATCCGACTCTTCCTCCTCCAGAATCACGAAACCAAAACCACGCGCGTTGGCCTGATACATCCCCACCAGGTGTTTGCTTTCCCCCTTCAGGTAATTTCCTTTTTTGGAGATTGTGATTCTGCCTTCCTCCACGAGGGAATCCAGCACCTCGCGCAGTTCTCCCCGCTGCTCCTTCGGTACATCCAGAAGCATTGCCAGTTCTTTTGCCTTCATTGGCACATAAAAATCATCGCATATTAAATCATATATTACTTTTTTTCTTTTTTCAAATGTATTATTCATTCTTGTTTTCTTTCCTCGTTTTCTCTCCTGCACAGCTTTTTTGTGCAGATCTCCATGATCCGCTCTGCTGTATATAAACTAGTATAATCGTTTTTCTTCTTTATTATATCATGATTCGCACTTTCAGTGCTTGACGCTGCTTTGCAGCTATCATGATCGCCATTCATTGTTCGCCAAATGCAAGCGCTTGGCTCACTTCTATTCATTATATCCTTTTCTGACAGATTCGTCACCCTGTGTTTACGATTTTTCTTCCGTGCGAGCACAATTTCGACCGGCTCATTGTCAGCGATCGAGCCTGGACCTTGCTCGATCGTGTGCTGATTCACCATCTCACAACTGCGTTGTTCGATGATGGACATTCGCCGGATGAAATTCGTGCAAGCACGATTTCGACCGGCTCATTGTCAGCGATCGAGCCTGGACCTTGCTCGATCGTGTGCTGATTCACCATCTCACAACTGCGTTGTTCGATGATGGACATTCGCCGGATGAAATTCGTGCAAGCACGATTTCGACCGGCTCATTGTCAGCACAAAAAAAGACACTCCATATTGTTACAGAGTGTCTTTGTCATCTTCATTCACTTGTTAGTTAAACACACCTAAGTTCAAAACCAATGCCAATGCTAAAAATAAAACAGCCAAAAACTTTGTCGATTTTACTAAAGCGCCTTCCATGGAACGGCCTTTGTTCTGTCCCCAGTAACTGTCAGCAGCTCCGCTGATGGTTCCAAGTCCTGCTGATTTACCTTCCTGAAGAAGGATGATAGCTGATAATGCAATACAATCTATTACGAATATGATAGTTAATACAATTTTCAAAATTTCCATTTGTTCATACCTCCTGCAAATACGCAAGTCTCATTTTAGCACAAGTATCCGGTTTTCGCAAGTGTTTTATTGCATCCTTCTCAATATCGTGATTTGAAAAAGAAAAAAAATAATATATAGCTACGTTTTCATCATAAAAACCTGTAGAAAGCTTTACTGATTTCTCGTAACTTTACTCCAGTACGAACCGGTCCGAATGCTCGTAGACATACGGCGTGATGTCAATCCCGATTCCGGGGGCTTCGAGCGGCCGGTATCTGCCGTTGACTGGCTGGTAATCCACAGTCACCAGTTCTCTGTACTCATCCAGAAATGCTTTCTGGTGATGCTCATGAATCACAAAATTCGGTATGGAGATTTCCGCGTGGACCGCCGCCGACTCCATAATGGCTGTTCCAGCCACATGTGCCTGGATCCCCACGTCGTAAACCGCTGCAGCGTCACTGATCTTTTTAAATTCTGAGACACCTCCGCAGCTTCCCAGATCCGGCTGCAGCAAATCCAGCGAGCGCGCTCTGAGAAATGGGAGATACCCGTATCGGGAGTATATCCGCTCTCCTGCCGCAAGCGGAATGCTTGTCTTTTCTTTTACCCGCTCCGTGAGCTCCGGATTTAGCGGACTGTTCACTTCTTCATAATATAAAATCCGGTATGGTTCGATCGCCTTTGCAAATTCAATCGCAGAGGCCGTATCCGTATTTCCGTGATTTTCCACGATGATATCCGCATCGTCACCGATCGCCTTCCGGATTGCCGCGACACGCTCTGCCCCCAGCTTCACGACAGCATGGGGAATGGCGCCTCTGGTTGCTGTAATAGGAGCTCCATTCTGGTCTACTGCCAGCACATCCGCCTTCACACAGTCATAGCCTTCCGCTACGGCCTTTTTCGCATAAGCGGCGTACTCCTCTGTTTTGGAGAGCATTCTCCTGCCAGGTTCATTCCAGGTAAACTGAATCTGCGATGCGTAGACTCTCAGATCTTCCTGCACCTTCCCTCCCAGCAGCCGGTACAGAGGCACTCCGAGGCTTTTTGCCTTGATATCCCACAGCGCGATATCCAGAGCACTGATTCCGGAGAACATCACGGTTCCCCCGCCCTGTCCCCAGAATGTTTTCGTCAGAAAATCATTCCACAATTTCTCTGTGTCAAATGGATCTCTGCCCAGCACATATTTTGCCAGATCCTTTATGATTGCCGCCCCGGCGTGACCTGCAGCGCCGTATGCAAGTCCCACTTCTCCCAGACCGTAGATCCCGGCATCGGTATCTACACGAACGATGATTGGTCTCTGTCCGGTTGTTTTTCTTGTATGTATATGAAATACTTCTATTTTTGTTACCTTCATTTTTCTCCTCCTGTATCAATCCGATACTATATCATGAATTAAAATGCAAATTCATGATCGGCATTTGCTGTCGCGTACGCTATATCATGAATTCTATCTTTTTTTCTGGAACGCTGTCTCTTCCAAGCACGCGGTTTAAAATACGGTCCTCAAAGTATGCGAAATCGCTGTCCCTCTCTCTTGGTCTTCCCAGTGTGATCCGCTCATCCATGGTGATCCCGCCTTCCTCGATCAGTACCACCCGGTCCGCCAGATAGACGGCCTCGCCCACATCATGTGTCACGAGAATCACGGTCAGTCCATTTTCCCGCCACAGTTCCTCGATCAGTATCTGCATTTCGATACGGGTCAGTGCATCCAGTGCACCCAGCGGTTCATCCAGCAGCAGGACCTTCGGATCCGACGAGAGTGCTCTCGCCAATGACACTCTCTGCTTCTGCCCTCCCGACAATGTCTCCGGCCACGCGTCTGCCTTGTCTTCCAGCCCGACGGCGTGGAGTGCTTTCACTGCCGCCTCCCGGCTTTGATCAGGAGACACCAGTGCGATGTTCTTCCACACCTTTTTCCAGGGCAGCAGTCTTGCCTCCTGAAACAGGAACTTAACGCCCTCCTTTTTCGTCTCGCGCTCTCCGTCCATGACCCGGATACTCCCGGAGTCCGATTCTTCCAGATCGGTAATCAGGCGGAGCAGTGTGCTCTTTCCGCATCCGCTCTTTCCCACAATGGCGATAAACTCGCCCGGCTTTATATCAAGATTTACATTTTGTAAGACCACATGCTCCCCGAACTTTTTCTCCACATTCTGAATCTGTATTGCATATCCTCCCGACATCATGATCTCCTTTCCGCAAGATATTCCCACCTGCACAGCCTTTTCTCCAGCCAGATGATCACACCGTCCGACACGGAGCCGAGAATTGCGTACAGCAGCAGTCCTACCACGATGATGTCCATCAGCATAAATTCCCTGGCATTGGTAATCATGTAGCCGATTCCTGATTTAGAAGCGATCTCTTCTGCCACGATCAGAATCACCCACATCCTTCCGATGGACTGCTTTAGCCCGACCAGAATGGACGGCAGTGCCCCCGGGAAAATGACATGGAGATACAGGTCTTTATTTTTTATTCCATAGTTTCTCGCCATCTCGATCAGCTTTCCGTCGATCATGCGGATTCCGGAATAGGTGTTTAAGTAAATTGGAAAAAAGGTTCCGATTGCAATCAAAATCGTTTTCGTCTCCTCCCCGATTCCAAACCACACCAGAATCAGGGGCATCATTGCCAGATATGGCACATTTCGAATCATCTGGATGGTATTATTTAACAGTCGGTCCGCCTTCTGTGATATTCCGTTCAGCACGCCCAGTCCCAAACCGATCAGTCCACCAAAGAGCAGCCCCTTCATTCCTCTGTATGTGCTGATCTTTATGTTTTCCACCAGTGTACCGTCCTTCAGAATCCGTAAAAATCCACTCCACACTTCCGGGATTGTGGGGAGAAATCCTGTATTTCCGGAAGAACATACTCCCCAGACTGCCCAAAGCAGCAGTGCGATCACCGGTAACAGCCAGCCGACCAGATGACTGTCGGAAATCTTTTTCTTATTCATGTCTGTACTCCTCATCTATTCGCAATTATTTCTTGGCAATTTTCTCTTGAACTTTTTTCTCATCCCTTTTTAGTCGTATTTCGTAAACCCTTCTACGGCCTCCGTAAATGAATCATCAAACAGCTCTTTCACATCCACATGGCTCGTCAAGGTTCCGAGTCCTTCCAGCGTATCTGCAATATCCTGCTCATCTGCAATCACCTCGTCCGTAATCGGCTTGCAGGCATATATCTTATCCCCATTCTGCTCCCGGAACTGTTCCAGATACTCGTCTACATCCTGACTGACTGTCGGTGCATAAAATTCTGCCCACTTCTCATCATTCTCTCTCGCCCACGCATGTGCCTCGTGCCATCTGTTCAGCCAGTCCTCGATTGCCGCATGCGTCGCTTCGTCCTCAATAGCCGCAGGAGTTGCATAAAACAGATAGTTTCCGGAGAGGATGTCCTGTGCACTTTCGATTGTCTTTGAACCATTTTGCTTCGGAACACGGATAGAATTGTCGTAGCTTGCCCATGCATCAATGTCACCGGTCAAAATGGCGGTTGCACCGTCCGAGGTGGTAAATGCCTGAGCATCGATATCATCCCAGCCAAGCCCTGCACTCTCGAGCATCTTTGCAAGGAAATACTGTGCAGTCGTATTCTTCACATAACCAACCTTCTTCCCCTTCAGCTCCTCCACCGATGTAATCTCTGAATCCGGTGCCGCAATCAGCTCCTGGTTCAGTGTCGACCCGTACCGGACTGCAATAATCTTAAAATTCCCCTGATTCGATGCCTGAGAAGCGGCAAGCGGCGGGATCTGGCTCCCCGCACCCAGATCGATCTGATCTGCGGCGAGTGCTTCCATGACCTTGTTTCCTCCCTGGAGAATGGAAAACTCAACCTTATAAGGTGTATTGTCCAGGCCTGCCGCCTCAATAACAGTCTGACCATTTGTTCCGGATGCCGCAGCGATCCGAAGGGTCACACCGGATACATCCACCGTCTTTCCTTCTTTCGTAGTAACCGTTTTGTTGTCTGATTCCCCGGATCCTGATGTATCTTTACTCTCTGATGCGCTCCCTGTTTCTGACGTCTTTGTATTCTGATCGGCGACCTTGCCTGCACAGCCAGTCAGCAATACCGCCAATAACACTATCCATGCTGCTGTCTTTTTATATGTACTCTTCTTCATTTTTGTTCTCCCTCGTTTTCTTTTTTTGAACTCGTATTTATCTTTTTTCACATTGATGTAAAAATGCTTACAGATGTTCAATCTATCTCTTCCCCTACCGGGGCCAGCAATAACTTCTTGTAATATGCACGTGCCTGATACAGTGCACCGACCGGATTATGCGCCAGCACTCTGTCTTTGGTCACCAGTGTAGTTGTCAGTCCATTTGCATATTTATAGAACAGACTGTCATGTCCTACACATAAGCCCACAACAACATTCAGATCAACCTTTTCCTTGTTTAGAAGCTTTGCCTGCAGGATCGGATTGCACATAACCGGACCTGTCACACAGGTAAATTTTTCATCCACTCCAACCGTTGTTTTGTTGACAGAGCCAACTTTACAGCTGATCCCGTAAACCTCGAATCCATTCAGCTTCAGGATTCTCGCAAAGATACGGCTCTCCTCCAGTAATCCGATACACGTTGCAATTCCAATCTTTTTCGCCCCCATGCGTCTGGCAAACTCAACGATTTCCTCCACACGGGTATATTTTCCATAAAAACTCCCCTCTATCTCGGCCGATATTTTTGATACCTTCCTGTTCACACGATTATTCAGATACAGATTGGTTACTTCTTCTATCTCTTCCTCTGTCAATGCTGCTGTCGGACAAAACTCCGGATATGAGCCCGTTCTTTTCGAGCAGTTCATCACACCGCAGTCTGTACAGCTATGACATGTTTTTTTCTGTTCTTCTTTCATACTTTCTTCTCCTAAAGTTATCTTATGAATTTAAGTCTGTCACACAAAAAGGCGTAAAAAAAGCCGGGGCCATCGAAGCTCCCGGGCAATTGACCTGCAGCACCTGTATCTAATCGCTGCACAAAGACGCACCACAATGTAGACGAATGCACCTGGCCATATGATATGCCCGGGAGTGAAACATTCGACAACAATACATTCTGCTATTCTGATATGTTACATTTAACTTTTTCATTGCATTTACTCCCTTCTTGTTATTTGTAAATCGGACGTTCAATATTTTTACTCAAATCCGATATTGGGATTATATCCCTTTTATCCCAGTATGTCAATAGGAAATATATGAAATAGTTTTTCTAATGCCGTCCAACTCTGTGTCACAAAAAAATCAGGCAGCAACAAGTGAATCTTTCTTGTTGCTGCCTGTAGATCGGACATTCAATGCATCCCCTCTCTGATATATTTAATTACATCACACAGAAGGAAGTAAACCATTCGCCTTCGTATCAGTCATATTTTCTAATGTATTTGTCTCATCATCATGCCCGCTCCCTGCAGTCTCGCCTCAAACTGTTCATAGAAATCTTCTCCGCGCTCAAACGGATTCATATAGAAATTCTGAAGAATATACATACTGACGTTCTTCGCCACGGACTCTTCCTCCGACTCCTTCAATTTTTTCTGAAGCTCTTTCAGGAAATAGTGCCACTCGTTGACAAACGTTTCATTCCGTTTCAATTCCGGCGTATCGATCCACTTTTTCACCTTCACCTTTGTCTTATTCGGCATGGGACATTCATGTACCTGCAGGAAATACCGGAATCCTTCATTTTCATAAAATCTTCCAAGGGGAAATAATCGACAGATTCCCGGACGGATTGCATGGATCCTGCAGCGGCCTTCCTCATCTAAAAAGGAACAGCTCTCTGTCGGTCCGCTCATTTTCAAATTCGGGAGAATCACACCGTCCACTACATTCAGTTCGATATGTTCTGCCAGCAGTTCTTCAAAGCTCTGCTGCAGATGTGCACTTAGTCTGTGCACGTCCAGCGGATCAAGGACAATCGAATGCCCCATTCCCCTGCAGCATGCCGAGCAGCCCTTACATCCGTTGCAGTCGGCTTTTACCATATCATTGCTTCCGTATAATTTTCCATCTGATATTTCTTTGAAATCCACATTTCTTTCCATAATTATTCCGCCTTGTATTGATTTTATGATCACTTTTATTTTTTTGATGCACAGTACATCGTTTCCTAAATACCTACCGCATTAAGCTTGTCTGTATTTTCAATTTCTTCACTTCCGTCTTTAAGCCATATTGTACCATGGTCCAAACAGATATCCAATACATTTATTCTTTTATAATTCCAGTCAGCACAAGTGCTGTCACATCATCGCGATTTTATCCACGCGATACTCCCACCCTCTTTTTCTTATTCCAATACACTTTTATTCCTTCGTACAGCAGCCGGACTAATAAATTGATGAACAACAGCAGCATACACATCGCGACTGCCGGAGCCGTCTGTCCTGCCCCTTCCATACTCACAATGATCACGGATGCAATCGGAGCGGTCGGTGATGCCAAGAATACAACTGCAGATACGGTCACTAATGAATTTACGAAAAAATACACCCACATTTCACAGATAGCCGGCAGGCAAAGGGGTAATGTCACCTTGCGCAGAGTTCTGTAGAATGGTACTGCCAACGATTCCGACACAGTCTCAAATTCTTTATCCAGTCTCTTCAACGATGTCATTGCTGTGGAAAACGGAACCGAATAAAAATGAATCATATTCGCCAGTACTATAATCCAGATTGTCCCATAAATCCCATGAAACGGGTTCTGAAGCACATACCCCTCCAGAAAGGGGATATTGAACTGCGACGCATTAAAAAACATAATAAAGCTGAGTCCTATAACCGTTCCCGGAATTGCAAGCGGTGTGATTGAAAGAAAGTAGGCTGTCTTTCTGCTCGCCCCGAACTTCTGGTTTTTTTCTATCATATAGGCACCCACAAATGTCACAATTGTCCCCAGCACTGCGGTAATAAGCGAGATCAGAATGGAGTTTTTAAACGCCGTAAATCCACTTCCGGACGCAACCTTTGTTAAATCGTAATTCGAAATAGTGAAGGTCAGATTATATGGCCATAGTTTGATCAGCGAAGCAAAGAGCGCAACCGCGAAAAATACTACCATTACCAATGTAATGCAGATACAGAATGCGGTCGCCAGAGCATCGCTTTTCTTGTCCGGCTTGATCTGATACGGTACCGATTTTGAATTGATTGCCGCGCTCTGTTTCTGGTTTGTGATCCGGTCCACCACAAAGGACAGTACCGCCGGAAAGAGGAGAATAATTCCGACCACCGCTCCCATATTGAAATTCTGCTGCCCGACCACCTGCTTATACACGTCCGTCGCAAGGACATTATAATTTCCGCCGACAACCGAAGGTGCACCAAAATCCGTAAAGCTGTATGTAAATGCCACAAAAAGTGCACTGATCAATCCATACTTCACATTTGGGATCGTAATTGTCATCATCTTTCTCAAGGTGGAAGTTCCCATTGTTTCCGCCGCTTCATACAGCCGGTTGTCCGCCGCTGAAAATGCGACCATCAATATTGTAGTTGCCACCGGAAAGCAGTAGATACTCTCCGCAATAATAATTCCGACCTTTCCATAGAGTGCCACCTGTAGTCCCAGTGCCGTGAAAATTCCTTTGTTTCCAAACAGATAGATCAGGGCAATACCAAGCAGCATCGTCGGTGCGAAAATCGGAATCATTCCAATATACTGAAACAGTCTTTTGCACGGCACATTCTTTCTGGAAAGTGCATAAGAAAAGAAAAATGCCAGTGTGACTGAAATTATGGTAGACATAATTGCAATAAAAAAAGTATGGCTGATCGACTGAATTAAAGACTTGCTTTGAAAATACTTTATGAACTGTGCAAATCCTACAAACGCACCTTCTTTATTTTGAAACGCCTTTACAAACAATGTGCACAGCGGACATACCAGAAAAACGAACAGAAACACAACCACCGCATATATCGCAATTGCTCTGATAACGTCCTCTTTTGTGCAATGCATTATTTTTTGTTTTATTTTTTTCATTTTACTCTTATTTCCTTTCCAGGGCGACGCGGACAGTGAAGCAGAGAATTACGCCTCCACATCTAAGCTGTCTTAAATCCAAGCAGTTCTTCTCTTGGCAGGTTGACATAAACCATCTCGCCCAGCTGAAACTGCATTGTTTTTACCATACGGAAAGGCACATCTACCAGTAAAAACATATCTCCGTGGACCACATGGCTGACGCACACTGTGATCCGGTCATAAAACCCGCGAAATTCGATTTCTCTAATCTGTGCCCGCAGTGATGTTTCTTTTTCCGTTCTGCTGAGTTCGATTTTTTCCGGACGGATCGCCGCCTTTTCATGCTCGCACAGATTGTACAGCTTACACTTTTGGGAATCAATAAAATTGATGGATCCTATAAAATCCGCTACAAATGGATTCTCAGGACGCTCATAAATTTCTTCCGGGGTGCCTTCCTGCATCACAACGGATTTGTTCATGACAATAATACGGTCCGCCATAGTCAGTGCTTCATCCTGATCGTGGGTAACCATAATCGTTGTCAATCCCAGTTCCTTCTGAATACTGCAGATTTCTTTGCGAAGAGAGATTCGCACTTTGGCATCCAATGCCGAAAGCGGCTCATCCAATAACAGAAAATCCGGTTCTGTCGCAAGTGCTCTGGCCAGGGCAACACGCTGCTGCTCTCCTCCAGACAGCTGTGACGGGAGCCTGTTCTTTGCACTGTCAAGTTTAATCATTTTAAAGAGTCTGTCCACCCGCGCCTCAATATCCTGGTTTCTCATCTTTTTATTGCGAAGGCCATATGCGACATTCTCATACGCTGTCAGGTTCGGAAACAATGCATAGGACTGAAACATGATTCCAAAATTTCTTCTCGCGGGGGGAAGGTTCGTCACATCCCGGTCATTGATATAGATCCTGCCTTCATTAGGCTTATCTAATCCTGCAATCAGTCTCAATAATGTCGATTTTCCACATCCTGATGGACCAAGCAGGCAGACAAATTCGCCTGCCTGGATTTCCAAACTCACATTATTGAGTGCTATGTTTTTTTCAAATACTTTCGAGACATTGCTTATTTTCAAACTCACACTCATAATTGTAATACTCCTATTCTTGCTCGGCGCTCTTTGAATCATAACGCTCTGTCCAGGTTTCCAGTATAGATTCTCTGTTCTTTGCCGCTTTCGCAAAATCCATATCCGGAATCAGCTGGTCGATTGGATTCTTTGCATATCCTTCTGGAATATTGTCACCCACACCTGTTGCGACGATCGGATAGTTTGTTGCGTATTTTTTCATGATGTTATCTGAAATTGCCCAATCCAGAAATTTCTTGGCAATCTCCTTCTGATTATCCTTTTTGATCAGCGCATTGGCTTCCAGATCCCAGCCAGAGCCCTCTGTCGGGAATACTGCTTCACAGATATCACTTCCCACTTCCTCAGCGGACTGGATGCAGCGATAGCCAAAGGAAACACCGATTCCATATTCACCTGCTGCAGTTGCCTTTGCCGGCTGTGAACCAGAATGCAGATATACAGCTACATTTTCATGGAGCTTATCCAGGTAATCCCAGCCCTTGTCATCACCATACAAATTTAGGATTCCGTTTACAGTCAACAGCCCGGTTCCGGAAGATGCCGGATTAGACATTGCGATCAGTCCCTTGTATTTTGGATCTAATAAATCTTCGTAAGATGTCGGTACTGTGTCAATTCCTTTTGATTTCAATACCTCTTTATTTACAATAAATGCAGTCTCCCATGCATCGATCCCAACCCAGGTCGGAACCTCTGCATCATCCTTAAATTCCGGAAGAATCCGGTCTACCCCCTCCGGTGCATAAGCATCCAGCATCCCATCCTGTGCAAGAACCAGAAGGCTTGTTGCTGACAGCCCCCACACGACATCCACTACCGGATTGTCCTTCTCCGCTAAAAGCTTTGATGTAATGACTCCTGTCGATTCTCTTGTGACATTTACCGTTACATCCGGATTCTGCTCCTTGAACTCGGTCAGATAATCCGCTACCTGCTCATCCTCCAATGCCGTATATACATTGAGCACATTTTCATCACTGTCTGCTGCCACGGCTGTACTGCCGTTTTGTCCCTCTGCCTTTTTCACACATCCAGTCATTGCTGTCACTGCCAACAACGCTGCCATTGCAAATACCACAATTCTTTTCATAATAACCTCCATAATTAAATTCTTTTTTTCCACTATAATGTACCAGTTCCTCATATAATTCATGTTGTCTGTTTGTTGAATCCATGTTAAATTTCTGCATAAATATTTTTCATTCACTTTTCAGTAAAACAGTCTTCTGCGCTCTCACATATTCTGAAACATCACGGCGCTGCTTTCGTGTGCCGGATACTGCCCCAGCGCGGTCTTCGTGTTCTCATATCTCCCATGGAAATCACTTCCGCCTGTCATAAACAGATGATATTTTTTGCATAATTCTTCTATTTTGTTCCTGTCCGGCTGCCCGTTAGATGGATGATTCCACTCCATTCCCGCAAGTCCTGCATCTGCCAGTCCGGGAAGTGCCGCATAATTATCCTGCTGCCCCGGATGCGCCAGTACCGCATATCCGCCATCCGCTTTAATCGCCCGGACCGCGTCCTGTGCAGCAGGATAGGTGATGTCAAAATCACAGGGACCACCGTTTTTGAAAATATTCTGGTATACCTTTCCAAATATGGCCTCACTTTGTCCCGTTTTCACCAGATAATCCAGTATATGCTGTTTATAAATGCAGCTCCCGCCAAGTTTCTCGATTTCAGCGACCTCGATCCGATACCCCAGATCTTTCAGAATCTCAATCTGCCTTCGGCAGTTCTCATCCCGCCGTTTTAAGGTTTCTTTCCCAATTGCCTCGATGTGCGCATTGGACTGATACCCGTATCCCAGAATATGTACTTTCTTTTCATTTGCAAAATCGTAAGCGGACATCTCCACCCCCGGAATTGCCGTGATTCCATAGCTTTCCGCCAGTTCCACATGCTCCGCGGCCCTCTGCGTCGTGTCATGATCCGTAAATGCGATATGTGTCAGCCCCCGCATCGTTGCCAGTTCAAGAATTTTCTCCGCACTCATACTGCAGTCTGAAACCGACGTATGAATGTGTAAATCTGCCTGATACATCAAGATACCTCCCGGGATTTTTGAAAACTGCCCTGGGAAATGTTATATACCTGGTCACACAGGCCCTCCATAAATTCCAGATCATGGAAAATTCCCACCATGGATGTCCCTTCTTTTTTCAATTTCATCAGCAGTTCCTTGACCAGCAGCTTCGTATTGTTGTCCAGAGAAGCCGTGGGCTCATCCAGCAGCAGAAGTCTGGGCGCTTTTACCATGGCGTGGGCCAGATTCAGGCGAAGCTTTTCCCCGCCGGAAAATGTATTTGGATAGATATCCCAGAGCGTTTCACTCAGGCGGAAGTAGCGCAGCATTTCCTCTGCTTTGACCACCGACTCCTCATATGAAAATCCGGCATCCAATGCCCCGTCAATCACATGCTGTTTTGCGGTTGTTCTCGGCATGATTGTTAAAAACTGTGACACATATCCGATTTCCACTTTGCGCAGATGAATGATCTGGCGTTCGTCAGCTGTCACTAAATCCAGCTTTCCATAAGAGAGGGAATCGTAGACCACACTTCCCTGCGTTGCCAGATAGGTCCGGTAGATACATCGTAATACGGTAGATTTCCCCGCTCCGGATGTTCCCACAATTCCAATAAATCCTCCTTTGGCTAACGTAAAGGAAATATCCTTGCAGCTTTTAATTTCCCGTCCCTGTTCGTGAAGGAAAAACTGTTTCGCCAATCCTTGTATTTCTAATATTTGTTCCATCTTCTCCTCCTAATCCGCCTTGCGGTATTGACAGTTCATGATACATTCCCCATCTACGAATACACGATTAAGCTGCGGATATCCCTCTTCCAGCTTTACACACAGGATGTCTGCCTTTTTTCCCGCTTCTATGGAGCCAAGCTCCCGCTCCATTCCTACCGCTTTTGCAGGATTCAGTGTCACATACCGGACAGCCTCAAAGAGAGGAATCCCCTCCTGCCGGTACAACCGGAAAACTGCCTGAAGAAGTGCCTGTGGATAATAATCCGATACCAGAACCGTGGCCGCACCTGCGTTGATTGCCTCCAGTGCCGACAGATTCCCCGAATGGGAACCTCCCAGCAGAATATTGGGCGCTCCGAGCACGGTCTGTAGTCCGCTCTCTACTGCTGCCTCCGCCACCTCCATGGTGATCGGAAATTCGCTGATGGTCACACCCAGTTCCTGATTTACCTTCAGTTTTTCTACGGTGTCATCATCATGACTTGCAATTTTGATTCCATATTTCCTTGCACAGTCCGCAAGATCCATCAGCTGTTCAAAGGATACCATCTCTTTTTCAGCTTCCTGTCCGATCAATTCCTGAAATGCTTTTTCCGTCAGATCCCTGCCTTCATTGGGCTGATGCCTGCGATATATCTCCAGATTCTTATACTGTCCCTGCCCCGGCGTGTGGTCCATAAATGACAGCAGATCCACCACCCCGCTTTGGATCATCTCCATGACATCATCATAGCAGGCTATATTATCAATCTCATATCTGAGATGATAGCGATGGCGGATCAGCCTCGCTTCATGACGGTAGCCCCCCACCAGCCCAGCCAGTTTCCTGACCTGTGGTGCCTGCCGAATTTCCTTCACATCCCATGCACCCTCCCGAAACATCGAAATGGAGTGAAACATGGTCGTGATTCCGCAGCTCATCAGCACGCGCTCGGCTTCACGCAGCCCCATAGCGAAATCCATGACTGCCGTGCTTCTGGGCTGAATAAAGGATTCGATCATGTCGGAGTGAATGTCAATGATTCCGGGCATGATATATGCGCCCCCGACATCTATCTCCTCTGTATCTTTCTCTTCTACATCGTTTGTTTCTGTATCGTTTACTTTTGCATTTTCCGCTTCGTCCTGTCCACTATTTTTGATTTTCGCAGGACCTTCACCCGCTATAGGATTTCTGCTTTTCGAAGCTGTGATTTCTGCAATCCTGCCATTTTCTATCACAAGCTCGCAGTTCTCCAGAACCTGATTTTCCAGAACAATTTTCCCGTTTTTTAAAATCTTTCGCATCAAATGTTTCCCCCTATAGTAGTGAATGTACCAGCTGCTGTGTGTACGGCATCTGCGGATCATCCAGAATCTGATCCGTCAGTCCCTGTTCAATAATTTTTCCGTCCAGCATCACAATGGTTCTGTCCGCCAGCATGCGGATAACCGCCAGATCATGGGAAACCAGCATAATGGAAATGTGAAATTCCTGTCGAATTTTGCGGATAAGCTCCAGCACCTTTGCCTGAACCGATAAATCCAGGCCGGTCGTCACCTCATCTAAAAGTAAGATTGCCGGATTGTTTGCAAGCGCCTTGGATATCTGTACTCTCTGCTGCATTCCTCCACTGAAGTTTTTCGGAGGTTCTTTCTTTCTGGACTGGAGGATTTCCACTGCATCCAAAAGTTCTGCCACGCGCTCATTCATTCCATCGTAGCTGCGGTGTCCTGCCGCGATCAGCTTTTCTGCGATATTTCCCGCGCTGGAATAGTCCATTCGCAGACCCAACATCGGATTTTGATATACCATTCCCATAATGTGGTTTTTAATGTATTTTTTCTGCTGCAGGCTCTGGGCGAATATATCAGATTTTCCATCCTCAAAATTCTTCAGATAGCCCTCTCCCTCTGTAATATCAAAGTCAAAATACAGGCTTTTCATCAACGTTGATTTTCCCGAGCCTGATTCCCCTACAATCCCGAGAATCTCTCCTTCGTACAGCGAGACATCGACGTCATTGCACGCCCATACTGTTTTACAATGCGGACAGGTGTTCTTATCCAGCTCCCCTCCATTGCGGCAGTACTCACATGTTTTTCCATAGCGCACTGTCAGGTGATCAATCTTTAATACTGGATTTTCCATTAGCTGATACGCTCCCTTCTCCCACGGCAGAATCCGGTGTCACTGCATTCATACACTTTTTCTCCTGTTTTTTCATCTATAATTTCATCCAGATATACTCCTGCTGCACCACAGAGACGGCAGTGTTTTCCCTCAAAGTTCTCGGTGCGGAACGGCACATCATCAAAGCACATGGATACCACCTCTGTGTGCGGCGGAATTGCATAGATCTTTTTCTCACGTCCCGCTCCAAATAGATACAACGTCTCGCTGTCGTTGAGCTTCTGGTTGTCATAACGCGGAATCGGACTCGGATTCATCACATATCTGTTTTCTACCATAACCGGATATTCTGAGCTGATGCTGATTTCGCCGTACTGCGTCAGATCCTCAAACAGTGACAGCCACATTCCGCTGTATTCCGCTTCTGCATGCATCTGCTTTGTGACAGCCTCCCTTGGCTCCACAATACGAAGCGGCTCCGGTGTCGGTACCTGCAGCACCAGGATCTGATCATTCCTCATCGGGATTTCGGGAATCCGGTGACGGCTCTGGATCACACTGGCTTTCTCCGAATCCGTGGTAATCTCGACGCCGGTACACTCTTCTACCAGTTTTTTGATGTTGACCGCGTTGACACTCTCATCACTTCCCTGGTCGATGACTTTCAATACGTCTTCTTTTCCAATGATGGACAGTGTGATCTGAATCCCTCCGGTTCCCCATCCACGTCCGATCGGCAGTTCCCGCGAACCAAACGGTACCTGATAGCCGGGAATTGCAACTGCCTTCAGTATACTTCTCCGGATTTCTCTTTTTGATCCTTCATCCAAAAACGCAAAATTATAATGCCTCTCATCTATCATTTATACTTCCTCCTTTGTTCTGACACGGTCAAGCTTGGATTGGAAGGTCACATAATGCGGCAGCTTCAGATGTGAGATGAATCCGCTCATTTCCAGACAATCCCCGTGAGTGAGCACAAATTCTTCGTCCTGTGACGGAGTGTCTCCCGGTTTTTCAAGGCTCGCATCCGCTATGGACATGGCAATGGCTTTATTCTCATTTCTTCCGAAAATAAGACCGTATCCACCGGACAATGTCATCTTGTCAAATTCCTCCTCACTCTCCGTGTGGGATGGCACCAGCGCCTCCACTTCCGTCACCAGAATCTCACCGATACAGATCTCTTCATTCTCGTCCATCACATAGGGCACGCAGACCTCTACATAACCGGACCGAAGTTCGGAGACTGTCGGATGCACTGCACCGTAGCCACGCATGGAACTGTATGCGACTCCACCGAGAAATCCCGCATCGCTTCTTGCAAAGGTCTGAAGCCTTGCACTGCGCGGTGCCGGAAATGTGATCAGATTGCTGGTCACATCAAACGGCGGCGTGTCATCCTGCGGGACATCCTCCAGCACATGCTCTGCTTTCAAAAGATCGGTAACTCTCTGGCAGCGGATATCTTCCCCCGATACCTCTTCTGCCAGTCCCTCTGCTCCTGGTGTCCCGGATGTTTCCTTTTGTTCTCCGGTTTCTTCTGCTTGTGAGTCTTTCGACTGTAAGTCTTCCACCTGTGACTCTTCCGCAAGGGAAAAATCCAGAAGACGATGAGAATAATCATAGGTAGGTCCCAGGATCTGTCCGCCCGGAATATCCTTAAATGCTGCTGAAATTCTTCGGATCAGCCTCATATCCGCGGTGTCAATGGCATTGGAATAATAATTTCTCGGCAGCGTGGACCGGTAAGCCCGAAGCAGAAAAACCGCTTCTTCGACACTTCCTTCGCACTGTTTCAATGCCAGTGCCGCATACTCTTCTGAATAAAATCCGGCTTCGCTCATGATCTTATCTATCAGAAGTCCCATATTTTCTCTGATACATTTTACACTCAGATCTTCCTCACTTTTTCTAAATATCTCCAGCAGCTTAAGAGACTGTTCGATTGCCTCTTTTCCGCCGGTTACTGCTACATAAGCCATGTTCTTCTCCTCTACTCAACTGTAATTTCTTCCGTTACTTTGCAAAGACGGGGAACCCCCATCACGTTACCGGTCTCATCTGCGAACACCAGGTCGACACCCAGCGGATATTCCACATGCAGATGATCTCGAAGCTGAATTACTTTCTTTATATAAGGACGTACAGAAATCGTAAGGCTGTCCTTAATTCCGGGTCCCCGCAGTGTCATTTCCTCTGTGCCCTCCACACATTCACAGAGCAGAAAAATGGTTGCCGACGAATGCGGATCTGCATAAGTGCCCTGTTTCACATTCTTTAATATCTGACTCATGGAGCCGTAATTCATCTCCGATGAAAGAAACACATAATCCGCTTCACACAGGTCTGACTCATGTGCCAGTGTCAGGCTGTGAAGCTCCGACGACAGATTTGGATTTTTCTCCACGTACATCGTTTCCTCATTGTCAAGCAGCGTACATCCCAGTGCCATCAATGACGTGTAGCTGCCGTCAAACTTCTGACTCTGCTGCGTGATTTTCCTGATTGTGCCCGGATTCGCCATTGCATCCAGCAGTTCCCGGAATACCTTTTGACCGTCATGAACAAAATCAAATTCATATGCCAGCTTTATTTCCTTTATCATCACTTATTCTCCCATCACATTAAAGTTAACTTTTGACTTTTTAAGTTCTTTGTTTAATTTTTCTCTTCGGGCTCTCTGCTTTTCACTCAGACTTTTTATCTCCTGCAGCACCTGTGCCTTCTCGTTCTCCTGCCCGTTTAAAAAACCATCAATAATCGCTGCATCCGTCACCTTTTCGAAATCATCACCGGCCATTACGCTGATGCCTTTCATTCCATTTACAGTCACCATACACTCTGTCGCAAGGACCTCGCCAAGATAAAATAACGATTTCTGAATGGATTCCCTTGCTTTTACCATAACCAGTGTTTTCTGTGGCTGCTTCACAATTCGTATCTGGCACCGTTCCTTGATGCTGCCTGCAATTTGTCCTACCTCATCCCTGGATGCCTGTGCCAGAATCCCCGACACTTCCCGCTTTTTCATAATGGTTCCTCCTCGAAATACTGTTGTTTTATTTACTTTTTACATCCTATTGGAGTTATGTAAAGTTGCCAACTAGGTTATGTAAAGTTTAGGTAAGGTTGGCCGCTTTGTGTTGTATAACATTTTTTCTGTTGTTATAATAGAAAAAACTGTGCAGCCATACGGACTGCATTTGAACATCTGTAAGCATCCCCCCACTTCAAGTGCGTAGAGCACTAAGTGGTGGGTAAGGGGGATGCTTTACTATGGATTCGGAAAGGAGACAGATATGAAACAGAATTGGAGTTGGGAAACGATTGCAGATTCTTTGATACAGGATTTTCAGAAAAAGGTCTATGATAAAGGCGAAAAGATGCCCAGCGAAAACAAGCTTGCCGCGCGTTTTGGTGTTCCGCGCAGCGAGATCCGCAAGGCTTATGAACGGTTAAAGGAACTGGGATATGTATATTCCATGCAGGGTTACGGAAGTTTTTTCTCCGGGAAACGGGAAAAAATCCGCTTATCCATGAGTGATGAGAGTTTTTCAAAGAAATTGTCCGCTATGAATGTTTCTTTTGAGACCAGAAATCTCGGCTGCCGCAAACTGCATGATGATTCTCTGATCCAGACCATGCTGGGACTGGACAGTGACGAGGCCATTTATAAGATTACCCGCCTGCGGATTCTAAATGATGAGCCAATCGCCATTCACACAAGTTATCTGCCACTGGATCTGTTTCCCACTATCCGTGAGGACGGAAAAACAATCACATCATTATACGATTACATGCATAGCTGTGGATACCTGAATTTACACAGCGAAAATGTCCAGCTCACTGTTTCTTCACTCAAAGATAAAGAGCGTACCCTTTTGAATATCAAAGGATACGCCCCCAGTCTTATTTTGACAGAACGATGTGTCTCACTTCCATCCGGCATTATTCTGCAAGTAGCACGTACCGTTTATCGAAGTGATAAATTTATATTTGAGCTGTAAAAGCTATATTCTCCTTCTCACGGCTCCAACCAGTGTATAGACCGCAAACATCACCATGTTCACCGCCACGACACTGGCTCCCGTCGGCGTCGCATAGACATAGGAAATCACAATTCCCACAAAGAAGCAGACCACCGACAGCACCGCCGAATTGATGATCACCGCCTTAAATGTCTTACACACTCTCATGGATGTCAGCGCCGGAAATATGATCAGGCTTGAGATCAGCAGCGCTCCCATCATACGCATTCCCAGCACGATCGTGACTGCTGTCAGAAACGCGATCAGCATGTTGTAGAATCCTGTCTTGATTCCCACCGCGTGGGCAAAGGTCTCATCAAATGTAACCGCAAATATCTTGTGATAAAAAACAATGAACAATATCAGCACTACTGCTGATAAAACCATGCTCAGCCGGACATCACTCCCGCTCATCGCGAGCACACTTCCGAACATGTAGTTGTAGACGTCGGTGTTCATTCCCGTCGTCATCGATATGGCCAGAACACCAATGGCCAGCGCACTGGTGGAGATCAGACCGATGGCCGCGTCCCCTTTGATCGCACTGTTATTGCTCACGCGCAGCAGCAGAAACGCCGCTGCGATCACCACCGGAACCGCCACTGCCAGCGGGGCCACATTCACCGCCGTGGCGATCGCCATGGCACCGAATCCCACGTGGGACAGGCCGTCCCCGATCATGGAATACCGTTTCAGAACCAGGCTCACCCCCAAAAGTGCGGAGCAGAGTGACACCAGGCTCCCCACCACGATTGCCCTCGTCAGAAACGGATAAGAAAGCATCTGTTCCAATATATCAATCATCGCAGTCACCTCGCATAAATTTCTTCCCGAGATCGCTGTTCAGATACTCTGCTGTCGTCCCGTAAAACAGCTGCTCATTCTGCAGATGCAGGATATGGCTGGCATACTTCACGGCACTCTCGATGTCGTGGGACACCATCACCACCGTGATTTTCAGTTCCCGGTTGATCTTCTCGATCAGCTGGTACAGCTCATAGGTCACCACCGGATCCAGCCCGGTCACCGGCTCATCCAACAGAAGCATCTTCGTTGTCGCACAGAGTGCCCGCGCAAGCAGTACCCGCTGCTGCTGTCCGCCGGACAAATCCCGGTAGCACTCATTTTTCAGATCCAGGATTCCCAGCTGCTCCATGTTCTTTCGGGCACTCTGTTTCTGTTCCCTGCCGTAAAATGGCCGCAAACCGCTCTGGTTCAGACACCCTGACAGCACCACCTCACAGACACTGGCCGGGAAATCTTTCTGCAGCGCCGTCTGCTGCGGCAGGTAACCGATCTCATTGGCGCGGAGCTCGTCTCCCATAATGATTTTCCCCACCGCCGGGCTCATCAGCTGAAGCAGACCCTTGATCAGTGTACTTTTTCCCGAACCGTTTTCCCCCACGATACACAGGTAATCTCCGCTGTCCACCGTGAAATTCAGATTCTCGATCACGGGCTTGTTCTCGTATGCAAACGCCGCATTTTCACACGTAATCAGACTCATATCAATTCAACGCCTCCTTCAGTATTCCAACATTTCGCTCCATCAGTGACAGATACGTCTCGCCGTTTTTGTAATCCTCTGCGGAAATGTTGTGGCAGGTATAAAAGGTCTCTACCTTCGCCCCCGCCGCCTCCGCAATGGAGCCGGCAATGTTTCCGTTGCTCAGTTCTATCTTGAAGACCACCGGAATCTGGTCTTCCTTTACCTTGTCAATCAAAAATGCGATGGTCGCCGCACTCGGCTCCGTGTCCTCCGCACATCCCGGGAACGCCGCATAGTAGTCCAGCCCGTATTCATCCACGAAGTAGCGCAGTGGGAACCGGTCACCAAAGACGACTTCTTTCCGCCCGGCGCCAGATACCACATCACGAAATTCCTGATCCAGCGCAGTCAGTTTCTGCGTATAAGTTTCTGTGTTATCACGGTAATCTGCTTCATGGACCGGATCCGCCTGGATCAGAGCCTGCGCAATATGTTCTGTGATGTGTACTGCGTTGACCGGGGAGGTCCAGACATGCTCGTCGAACTCCGCCTGGTCATGGTCATCCCCCTCGAACTCCGTGTGCGTTTCTGCCTCGCCGTGTTCATGACTCTCCCTGCTGAACATTCCTTCCTTCACTTCTTCCTCCACCGTCTCCACACAATCGGTCATGGAGATGATCTGCATCTTCGAAGTGTCCATGGATTCCAGAATGCTGTCCACCCAGGTATCATTCTCTCCGCCGGTGTAGACAAAGACGTCGCAGTTCTGGATGGCGATGATATCCTGCGGAGTCGGCTCATAGGAATGGCTCTCCGCCCCCGGCTTCAGGAGCATCCGGATATCCGCATAATCTCCTGCAATCTGGCGCACAAAATCAAATGGTGGAAAAATCGTCGTCACGACCTGCACTTTTCCACCATCTCCGGTATCTGTATTCGATTGTTTCTGCACGCACCCGCCTGCCAGTAATATGACCGACAGGCAAATGCTGATTATCCGAACTACCTTTTTCATAAACAATCCTTTTCATTTTTTACTACTGCTTTTATCTCTGTTGCTCTTATCTCTGCTCTTTTATTAACGCCAGTACTTCCTCCCGTGCCGGCATCGCCTTGATTGCACCTTTTCTGGTGGTGACAAGAGCTGCTGCCGCATTCGAAAATGTCAGCATTTCCTTAATATTCTGCTCGGTCAGATTCTCGAAATCATGATCCAGCAGATAGTTCAGTGAACTGCCACAGAATGTATCTCCGGCACCAGTGGTCTCGATGGTCTTGCAGGAAAATCCCGCGCATTCCACTCGCATATCTTTATAGTAGACACGGCTTCCGTCCTTGCCCAGTGTCAGCATGATAAACGGAATGTTGTACTTCTCGCGAAGATACGCGATTCCTTCGTCATAATCCTCTTTTCCGGATACGAACTGAATCTCATTGTCTGAGATCTTCAGAATATCGCAGAACTGGAATCCGTACTCCATCTGTTCCCTGGCCAGTTCCAGCGAACTCCACAACGGCGGTCTCAGGTTCGGATCAAAGGAAATCATGACACCGTTTTCTTTTGCCGCCTTCAGCGCTTTCTTCGTCGCCTCGCGCACTCCGTCATGGGTCATGGACAGTGTACCAAAATGGAACAGCTTCGCCTGACCGATGAAATCTGCATCAATCTCATCTGCATGGAGCATCATGTCCGCACCAGGATTACGGTAGAATGAAAATTCTCTGTCTCCATCCGGAAATGTATGAACAAACGCCAGTGTGGTATTGACCTGCTCGTCCTTCAACAGATGTGAGGTATCGATTCCTGCCTCCGCCACAGTGTCTGAAAGCAATGTACCGAACTGGTCACTTCCGACTTTACCGTAAAATGCCGTCTTTTTTCCCATTTTCCCAAGCATCGCAAGCACGTTGCATGGCGCACCTCCCGGGCATGCCTCAAACATATTGTTCCCCTGCTCACTCGTTCCATTCATGGTAAAATCGATCAGCAGCTCTCCCAAAGCGATCACATCAAACTTTTTTTCCATTCTTTACAATCCTCCTATGATTTTTCTTACAACAGATACATTTCCATTAATTAAAATAAACCATTGCCTCGATCGGCTCGGCTGCTTCTACGGATTCCGCCTCCAGAACCGGCCCCTTTCCTCTGTAGACAGACACATGCTTGAACACGACTTTCGCGCGGACTGTCACCCACTGTCCAATCTTTAATTCCGGCGCCTTCGGCGTTCTGCACACATATCCGAGAAATGAAGTATCATCCGCGCAACAGGTCATTGCCATACGCCCCGGAACGATCATGTCTTCCGGTGCCCCCTTGAGCTTGCGCACCTTGGCGGTGATTTCCACTGTTTTCCCCTTATAACGATCCGGGTTGTCCATCATATCCACATACCAGATTCCGTAATCCTCATCGGCGATCCGGATCACCGGTGCCTCCAGATCATAGGGAACATCGCCGTCGAAAATGTCATCAATCTCGCCGGTCTCATTTTCAAACACGACCTCAGCCTGCTGACTCACGACCTTGACGCTCCTGCGATAACCCGCCAGCGGCTTCAGGTCGCTGCAGCGATTGAACAGTACCAGTTCCGCGTCCCTGACCATCTCCACAAACAGTGGCTTCAGGTTCGCCATATACGCCTGAAATGTGCTGGCATCCACTGTAGTCAGCTTCTGGGTGATGCCCCAGCCTGTCGGCAGCGGCGTCTCCTCGAAATCACTGACTTTCCACATTCCGTTATACTCGACGATCACACGCTCCGGATGGTATTTATCCTCCATTGACTGCAGCCACTTAAAGTTCAGCTCCTCCGGTTTCTTCACGCGCTCCACAACGGTATTCGACTGCTTCAGCAGTTTTTCCTCATATTCCTCCTCGCCCTCTTCGCAGAGGATGAGAAGGGTCTTTCCCTCTATTTGAAAATACTCCTGACCGATCGTGAATTTCAGGAACTGGGTCTTACCGCTGTCCAGGAATCCCGTCATCAGGTATACCATTACTCTTGGTTCTTCCATCTCTTACACCTCAAATAAATCTGCAATTTTACTTTCATCCAGCTCCGCACCGATCACACATAATCTTCCCGTGTATTCCGGAGAGCCGGTTCTCACTTCATGTTCACCCGGTACCATATCAAAGTAGATCCACGTTCCGTCCTCGCCTTCTACCATACCCTTTGCACGCAGAATATTGCCATAGGCTTTGTCGGATTCCAGCGTTTCCAGAATATGCGCGATGCCGTCCTGCGTATATTTTTTGATGGTCTCTCTTCCCCAGCTTGTGAACACGTCGTCTGCATGGTGATGGCCGTGCGCATGGTCGTGGCCGCAGCCGCAGTCATGTTCGTGGTGGTGATCATGTCCACAGCCGCAGTCATGGTCGTGTCCTTCATGATCGTGGTGCCCATGACCTTCGTGATCGTGATCCTCATGATTGTGCGCATGTCCTTCGTGATCGTGATCTTCATGATTGTGCGCATGGCCCTCGTGATCGTGGTCCTCATGATTGTGCGCATGTCCTTCGTGATCGTGGTCCTCATGGTGGTGCGCATGTCCTTCGTGATCGTGGTCCTCATGGTGGTCATGGCCACATCCGCAGTCATGATCATGCACCTCCCCGCATTCCGGGCATATCGCCTCGGACATCAGCTCTTCCTCAAGAGATTTGCTGTGCTCCATCGTCTCCAGAAGCTTTTTGCCGTCTAACTGCGCAATCGGAGTTGTGATGATCGGCGCTTTCGCGTTTAGCTCTCTGAGCATTGCCACACTGGCATTCGTTTTCTCCACCGCAGCCTTGTCGGTTCTGCTCAGGATGATTGCTCCGGCATACTCGATCTGGTTGCTGAAGAACTCCCCGAAATTGTTCATATATAATTTGCATTTACTCACATCCACTACAGTCGAGAAGCTGTTAATCTGAATATCCACCTGATCCTGAACATCCTTTACCGCTTTCATAACGTCTGAGAGTTTTCCAACTCCGGATGGCTCGATCAGAATACGGTCCGGGTGATACGTATCCACCACTTCCTGAAGAGATTTCCCAAAATCTCCCACCAGTGAACAGCAGATACAGCCGGAGTTCATCTCCTTGATCTCGATCCCTGAATCCTTCAGAAATCCTCCATCAATCCCTATCTCACCAAATTCATTCTCAATCAGAACCACCTGTTCACCGGTAAACGCTTCTTCAAGCAGTTTCTTGATCAGAGTTGTCTTTCCTGCACCCAGAAATCCTGAAATAATGTCTATTTTTGTCATGTTATTGCCTCTTTTCTTTCACTCAATACCTGTTGTCAATATTTTTTCACTTTTCCGCAAAAAGTCTATTATTATCTTACCGCGAAATTTCAAATTGTCAACTGCAACACCGCATAATGTGTTTATCTTCTCAATATGAACATCTGTAAGCATTCCCCCACTTCAAGTGCATAGAGCACTAAGTGGGGGAATGCGAATGTCCGCTTTACATTTAATGATGTAAGGGGCAAAAGGTATTTTGACCCTTGATACCTACGGATTATTTATTTTATGTCCAGTTCCACCGGGCAGTGGTCCGATCCCAGCACGTCCGTCAGAATCTTCGCGTCTGCCAGCCTGTCCTTCATACATTCGGATACACAGAAATAGTCGATTCTCCACCCTGCATTCTTGGCCCGGGCACTAAACCGGTAAGACCACCAGGAGTATACCCCTTCCGTGTCCGGATAAAAGTAACGATAGGTGTCAATGAATCCGGCCTCCAGAAGTTCTGTGAACTTTGCGCGCTCCTCATCCGTAAATCCGGCATTCTTCCTGTTTGTCTTCGGGTTCTTCAGATCGATTTCCGTGTGTGCCACGTTCAGATCCCCGCAGAACACCACCGGCTTCTTCTCCTCCAGCTTCTTCAAATACGCCAGGAAATCCTGCTCCCACTGCATTCTGTAGTCCAGTCTCTTGAGCTCGGTCTGGGAGTTCGGCGTATAGACGGTGATAAAATAAAAGTCCTCAAACTCCAATGTGATTACGCGCCCTTCCTGATCATGCTCCTCGATCCCGATTCCATAGTTCACCGAGAGGGGTTCCTGCTTTGTAAAGATTCCGGTTCCAGAATACCCCTTTTTCACCGCATAATTCCAGTACTGGTGATATCCGGGAAGCTCCAGTTCCAGCTGTCCCTCCTGCATCTTGCTCTCCTGAATACAGAAGATATCTGCATCCGCCTCCTTAAAAAAATCAAGAAATCCTTTCTGCACGCAGGCACGGATTCCGTTTACATTCCATGATATTAATTTCATCTGCATTCTCCCTCTATCGTTCTTTATTGTAATACACTTCCCTGAGACACAGCCCCAGTGCCGGCGCAAGCTGTCCCGCGCGCTGTCTGTCCTCTGCCTCAAGAATCGCCCTAATCTCCTCCGGTTTGACCCGGCCGGTTCCGACATCCAGAAGCGTTCCCGTCAGAATCCGCACCATATGGTACAAAAAGCCGGTTCCCTCATAGTGAATCATCAGTTTTGACCCCGTTTCTTCTATATCAATACGATATACTTTCCGCACCTTTGACTTCTCGTCATCCCGGTCTGTAAAACTGGTAAAGTCATGAAGTCCGGTCAATGCCTTCGCCGCACACCGCATCTGCTCCACATCCAGCTTGTCTGGAAAATGCCACGCATACTTCCGGGTAAACACATCCGGCCGCTCGCCTCTGTCTATGGTATAAATGTAATGCTTTCCTTTCGCCTTGTATCTGGCGTGGAATCCGTTTTTCACCAACTGCACATCCAGAACTCGAATATCCTCCGGAAGCTGTCGGTTCAATTCCCCGCGGAACCGAAGTTCTTCAATCTGTCCGGCCAGCACGATGCTTGCAGTCTGCCCGGATGCGTGCACTCCTGCATCCGTTCTGCCGGAGCCGTTCACCTCCACCTCATAGCCGACCTGCCCCGATATAATTCGCTCCAGTATCCCCTGAATGGTCAGGTCCGTATCCGGCTGACGCTGCCAGCCTCTGAAACGGGATCCGTCATATGCTATGGTTAACTTGTATGTTCTCATATTCCGGCTCCTTTCCCTAACATCTCAGCTTACATTACAGTAAAGCGGATGTTCAAAAACAGCAAGGGAAAGCCCCTTGCTATTTGTCTAAAATCTTTTTCAGTTCCGACATGAACGTATTCACGTCCTTAAATTCTCTGTACACCGATGCAAATCTCACATACGCAACCGGATCCAGGTCCTTCAGTTTGTCCATGACGATCTCTCCGATTTCGCTGCTCGGGATCTCTTTCTCCTCACGGTTAAACACTTCGATTTCTACCGCCTCGACCACCTTCTGAATATCCGCCGCCGATACCGGCCTCTTGTAGCAGGCCCTGAGAACTCCGGCCTCGATCTTGGCACGGTCATACTGCTCTCGGTTGTTGTCTTTTTTTATCACGATCACTGGAATCGTCTCAACCTTTTCATATGTTGTAAAACGTTTTCCACACTCATCGCAGGAACGTCTTCTGCGGATGGAACTTCTGTCTTCGGCTGGTCTGGAATCAATCACTCTGGTATCCGGGTAACCACAATAGGGACATCTCATCTGTTTTCCGCCTTTCTCTCGCTCTTCATCAGACAATTTACATACGGTTTATTATACACAATATCCCCGACTTTTGCAAAACTTTTTTCCTCGCCTGTCAGCTGCATTTTTTCAGGAACTTCTCCTCTCGGATTTCCACAAGAATGATATCCGGGCCGATTTTGCAAATACAGGCAAATGGTATGACGTACTCGCTGTCCGCCGCCAGAAAACCGCAGATTTTTCCCGGTCCCGGGACTATGATTGCCTCAATCTGACCACTGCAGGAATCAAACTCAATGTCAACCACACAGCCCAGACGCTTGCAGTCACAGGTATTGATCACTTCTTTTTCACGCAATTCACACATCCGCATATCATTCACCGCCAGTTCTCCATGCCTAAATGGATACTTCCTCACTGTTATCATACGCCTTTTCCTGTGAAATGTGTCTGTCCCGGGATAGAACTCCTGCCGGGCGGGTCCATGCGCAGCCTCAAACGATTTTCTTATGCTGCCGGTGCAATTTTTCCACCATCACTCAGGGTGAGTGTCTTTGCTCCCAGCCATTCATTCTCGCTGTCCGACGCATTGTAATAAAGCGTATGGCCGTTCGATATAATGTTGCTGCAGGTTTCATCCTCATCGGTCAAGGTCGTCACATGGGAATCTCCTGTCAGCTCCAGTGTGGAGTCCTTATCCAGTGCTACATGGACTTCTTTTCCGGCATTGTCTGCATTGACTGCACCTTTGTAGGCAGTTTTTTCTGCCAGATTCAGCGTCACGGTACTGATACCGTCACAGGTAACCGCACCCTCGAATTTCTGATTTTTTCCATTCAGAATAAAGTTGCCGCCATTGCTGCCCACGGTACCCCAGTTATTCGTATTGTTTCCAGATACTTTTACCAGCGTTCCGCTTTCAAACTTTAATTTTGTGTTCTCAAATGTCGCCTGCGCATCTGTGTTGGTCACGTAGATCATGGGACCGTCGGATGTCGTGGAAATAGTGGAATCCCCGGCTGTGAGTTCTGCTTTCCCCTCCTGTGCATCACCGGATGTACTCTGATAGAGCATCAGCCCATTCTCCCCCGCACCGGTCAGCGTGGATTTTTTCAGCGTGACCCTGTTTTTCCCTTCCACAACCAATGCCTGACTTCCGGTTGCTGTCCCGGTCACATTCCTGGCTGTGATATCCCCGGTCGAGTAGATGCAGGGACTTCCGTCCCCCGCCGCATTTAAGGTTCCGCCGTCCACGGTAACAGTTCCGCCGCCGCGGTCTGTGGCGATTGGTGCACTGTGGTCACCAGCGGTCGCGATGGTCACATCCGTGGCATCAATGGAGCCGCCGTATGTGGCATCCAGCCCTCTGGATGAGTTGGAGATCGTATTAATGTTAACATTTTCCACATGAATCTGGGCCTTTTCCCCGGTTGCAAAGATTGCATTCGCACCCTCAGCACCAGAAGCCAGTGTCGTATCACTGACACTGGCCTCACTTCCGCTGGTTACCGCAAAGACTGCGTTTAATCCATAAAAATTGCTTTCATCCGCACTGCTTGTATCTCCGGACTTGTCCAGGATTCCATTTGTCATGGTAAGTGCACCGCCGTTGGATACCAGCACTGCACTCTCATTTTCCTTCGCGGATTCGAAGGTCTCTTTGTCAGACGCTTCGCTTGTTCCGTTCACCGTGTACACTCCCGTCAGTTCGATGTTTCCTGTAGTCGTGCCATCCGTACCGCCGGCTCCATCATTTGCTCCACCGCCCTGGATTGTGATGGATGCTGCGGTATCATTTTTCATCGTCACCGTTACGATGACACCTTCGATAATGTCATCGATGGCTGCGTCCTCCGTCTGCTGCTCCATATCGCCGGAGGGCTGGCCTTCCGGTTTTTCACTGTCTGTGCTGGAATCTGAGGGCTCTGTCCCAGCCTCGTCGCTGCCCGGTGCCTGACCTCCGCCCATGGACTGTTTCTTGATTTCCGTATCATCCGTGATGGTGATCGTCTTATCCTCCCCCGTCAGTGTGAGCTCCGGACCGCCGCCCGGCTGACCGTCTCCCTCCGGAGCTTCGACGCCGGAACCTGCTGTGCTGTCGTCCGGTTTCTCCGGTGCTTCACCCGAGCCATCCCCGCCCGGTGCCTCTCCCTCCGGCTTCTCTCCCTGCGTTGGCTCCTCTGCCAATGCAATCGTAATCTTCTTGCCATCGACCGCTGTCACCTTCCCGTATAAAGTTGTCTCCTCCGCAGATGAAGTCTTAGAACACCCGCTTGCCATCCCAACGGCAAAAACCATTGTCATCAAAAAATACAATACCCTTTTTTTCATCTAACCACCCTTTCATGTAATCAGCACGGAGTTTTCAATCCGCTGTACTGCCCGCCAAATGGTCAAAACGGATATTCGCAATCCGCTTTGCTACTTGCTCATAACCTCATAGCAGCTACGCTGCTTGTCAGCAGGCGCTTGAACTCCTACTGACACAAGCAAGTCCCCACCCACCACTTAGTGTTCTTCACACTTGAAGTGGGAGACTTCCTTGATGAGATTAAATTATAATTCTTAGGTATTGTATCGAAGGAATTTGAAGAGAAAATATCCATTCTGTGTTTTTTATGTGTAACGCCGCACGGGAAGTTCCCTTGTCACCTGCACGGTATCTCTCCGTACAAAGCACAGACTTTAATGGCACTGCTCCTCTATATACCGGCATGCTGCAAGCGCCGCAACTGCGCCGTCCGCGGTCGCGGTCGTGAGCTGTCTCACCTCTTTTTTCCTGCAGTCCCCGGCGGCAAACACCCCCGGCCGGGATGTCACGCAGTCCTCCGCCGCAAGAATAAACCCGGCCTCATCCAGCTTCACAATATCCTGAAACACCTCATTTTGCGGAATTTGTCCGACGGCAATAAACACACCCTCTACCTTCCGTTCAAACTCCTGTTCCTTTTTCCGATCGCTTAAAAGCAGCGCATCCACCATCTGATCTCCCCGGATTTCTTTCACCACAGCATTCAGCACAAACTCTACATTCGCCTTTGCCTCCAGCGGCTTCACCAGCCCCTGCTCCCCGCGGAATGCTTCTCTGCGGTGGATCACATACACCTTGCTGCAGTAATTCGAGAGAAAGGCCGCATCCTGCAGTGCCGTGTTCCCTCCGCCCACAACCGCAACTTCCTTTCCCTTGAAAAATGCCCCGTCACAAGTGGCACAGTAGGAGACACCGGCCCCTGTCAGCCGCTCCTCCCCTGGAACTCCCAGATGTCTGTGAGTCACTCCGGTGGCGATGATCACCGTCCGGCAGGGATATTCCTTTCCGGTGGTCTCAATCACCTGGATGCCTTCCTCCTCACTTCGGATTCCCGTCACCTGCTCCAACTCCGTCTCCGCCCCCAGGTTCATGGCCTGATCCAACAGATTCGTCGCAAATTCACTTCCGCTCATGCTCGCGATTCCCGGGTAGTTTTCCACCTTGGGAGAAGCCGTGATCTGGCCACCATAATTCATCGCTTCGATGATAAGAACTCTCTTTCCTGCCCGCGCTCCGTAAATCGCTGCGGTCATTCCGGCCGTTCCACCTCCGATAATTCCGATATCATACATACTTATCTCCTCCATTTTCTACGCTGTCTATAGCATTTGCTGTCCGATTGACTACTTTTATCTGTAAAAAGCGGAAGGCATCTGACCACCTCCCGCTCACTCTTATTGTTGCTGTGTATACTCTTTTATATTCGATGCATTGGCAACTTTTTTCACACCATCCTGACCAACAATAATCAGAGTCGGCGCCTGTCTCACACCGTACCGCTCCACAAGCTCTGCGTTTTCCTCCGCGTCAATCAACTCGTAGGCGATATTTGCCTTCTCCAGCATCCCCTTCGCGATCCTGCAATTCGGACATGTCTTTGTCGTAAACAAGAATGTTTTTGTCTGCTCCTCCGCCACGTGTTCTTTGGTCTCGGTCTCCTCCGCTGCCGCGGATTTCGCCTTCAGATGCGAGTGGGATATGTCATACACCTTTCGTTCCTTGAACTCCTGTGCCTTTCCGTCATTCCAGTTCTGAACCGGACGGTAGTACCCGGTGATTCGGCTGTAAACCTCAGTCTTCTCCCCGCAAATCGGGCAGGTATACTGCTCCCCGGAAATATATCCGTGGTCCTTACAGATAGAGTAAGTCGGTGACAGCGTGTAATACGGAAGCTTATAATTTTCCGCAATCTTTCTCACGAGTGATGCCGCCGCCTTCCAGGTCGGAAGTTTCTCTCCTAAAAATGCGTGGAACACGGTACCTGATGTATAACGCGTCTGCAGCTCATCCTGCACATCCAGTGCGTCGAAGATATCCTCGGTGTAGCCAACCGGCAGATGCGAACTGTTCGTGTAGTACGGAGTTCCGCAGTCCTCCGCCGCTGTGATGATATCCGGGAACTGTGCCACATCATGCTTAGCCAGACGATAAGTCGTGGACTCTGCCGGTGTTGCCTCCAGATTGTAAAGATCGCCGTACTCTTCCTGATAATCAGACAGGCGCTCACGCATATGATCCAGCACCTCTCTCGAGAACTGCTGTGTCTCCGGCGCAGTCATGTCCTTTCCGATCCATTTGGCGTTCAGGCCTGCCTCATTCATTCCAATCAGTCCGATGGTAGAAAAATGATTATCAAAGGACCCAAGGTAATGCTTTGTATACGGATACAGCCCTTCATCGAGAAGCTTGGAGATGACCGTCCGCTTCGTGTGCAGTGAGCGCGCGGAAATGTCCATCATACGATCCAGTCTCTTATAAAAATCGGCTTCGTTATGTGCAAGATATGCGATTCTCGGCATGTTGATCGTCACCACGCCCACGGAGCCTGTGCTCTCTCCACTCCCGAAGAAGCCACCTGATTTTTTGCGGAGTTCACGGAGATCCAGGCGCAGTCTGCAGCACATGCTCCGCACATCGCTCGGCTCCATATCACTGTTGATATAATTTGAGAAATAAGGTGTACCGTACTTTGATGTCATCTCAAACAACAGCTGATTGTTCTCAGTATCTGACCAGTCAAAATCCTTCGTAATGGAGTAGGTCGGAATCGGATATTGGAATCCGCGTCCATTGGCATCTCCCTCAATCATAACCTCGATGAACGCTTTGTTGATCATATCCATCTCTTCCTTGCAGTCTCCGTAAGTGAAATCCTGTTCCTCGCCGGCGATAATGGCCGGAAGATTTTTCAGGTCATTTGGCACAACCCAGTCCAGGGTAATGTTGGAAAATGGCGCCTGTGTGCCCCACCGTGACGGAATGTTCACGCCGTAGATAAAGGATTCAATGCACTTTTTCACCTCCGGATAGGACAGATGATCGTACTTCACAAACGGTGCAAGATAGGTGTCAAATGAAGAGAACGCCTGCGCTCCCGCCCATTCATTCTGCATAATGCCAAGGAAATTGACCATCTGGTTGCAGAGCACGCTCAGATGTTTGGCCGGTGCAGAGGAAATCCTTCCCGGAACTCCGCCCAATCCCTCCTGGATCAGCTGCTTCAGAGACCACCCTGCGCAGTATCCGGTCAGCATGGACAGATCATGAATGTGAACGTCCGCATCCCGGTGTGCCTTGCAGATCTCATCGTCATAAATCTCGGACAACCAGTAATTGGCGGTAATCGCACCGGAATTGCTCAGAATCAGCCCACCCACAGAATATGTGACCGTGGAATTTTCCTTCACACGCCAGTCCGTCACCTTGACATAGCTGTCAACGATCTCCTTGTAATCCAGCACAGTAGACTTCAGATTCCGAATCTTCTCTCTCTGTTTTCTGTATAAAATGTACCCCTTTGCCACATCTGAATAGCCAGCCTGCACCAGCACTGACTCCACGCTGTCCTGAATATCCTCCACCTGAATCCTTTTGTCCTTGATCTTCGGCTCAAAGTCTGCCGTCACCTTCAATGCGAGCAGATCAATAATATCCGGATGATAATCCTTCTCCTGCGCGTCAAATGCCTGACTGATTGCTTTGCTGATTTTAGACAAATTAAAGTCTGCGATTTTTCCGTCTCTTTTCGTAACCTGATACATACCTGCGATGACCTCCCCATCTGAATCTTACCGTAAATATAGTTGCTACGTTCACTCTTATCCTATATTTTTGCAAAGTGGATTTTTTTGAAAACCGCTCTGCTGTTTTCTTTATAAATATCCCACATCTGTCCTGACAAACGGGAATATTTCATAAAATCAGAATATGAGTGCCCGTCATCTCTCTCGATGCGGGCGTTGATATCATTGTATCATCGCGCTGCTCTGTTGTCAACAAAAATAACAACATCTAGTGATTGCCATCTTTCCAATCAACTAGATGTTGTTATTGTGTTGAAACGCCCTGTTTTCAAGGGTTTGCGGATTTGTCAGAAAATTCGCTCTATTTCCTCTGCTATCTGTTATCTTTTTGTGCCAACGGCGCCAAACCTCAGTCAACGCCCCGTAATTCAACGTTTGGCACATTTTTTCGAATTATTTCTGCTGCCTGCTCCAAAATTTCTTTAGAATAATCATGCAGACCACTTTGGATCAGATCGCCGGAATCTTGAAAGTTCTGTAAAAAATATGGCTCCCCGCCCTTGATCCATCGGCCGATTGCCGCAAAATCCGAACGCTGATGAAGTTCCCGTACCACCGTGGTGCGAAATTCAAACGGCACGCTCCCATTCATCAGAATGTCCACACTCTGAAGAACCGGAGCGATATCGTATCTCTCGATTCCAATCGTCTTCCCATAGCTGTCCGGAGCGTTCTTGATATCCATAGCCACATAATCCACAAGCTGCGCCTCCACAAGCTGCGCCAGCCGCACCGGAAAACTGCCGTTGGTATCCAGCTTCACGGCGTACCCCAGTTCCTTGACCTGCGCGGCAAACTCCATAATATCCGGCTGCATCAGCGGTTCCCCCCCGCTGATGCACACCCCGTCCAATATGCCCTGCCGTTTTCGCAGAAAGTGTACGATCTCCTCCTCGGAAATGCACAGACTGTCATCCACATGGGTCACCAGCGACGCGTTATGGCAAAATGGACACCGGAAATTGCAGCCCGCCGTAAATATCGTACAGGCCACCTGTCCCGGATAGTCCAGCAATGTTAATTTCTGCAGTCCCTGAATCTTCATAATACGCCTCCCCGCTATCGCGCTATATGCTTCTCACTATTTTCCTGCATGCCCCAGCTCCCGGCATGCTTCTTGCTGTTTCCCCGCATGCCCCAGCTCCCGGCATACTTCTTGCTGTTTCCCCGCATGCCCCAGCTCCCGGCATACTTCTTACTATCGCTCTACACACCTCTTGCTTTATCTGTGCACGCTTTCATCGCTTCGATCACCGCACTGCGCATTCCTCGCTCTTCCAGCACACGCACTGCCTCGATGGTCGTGCCGCCCGGTGAACATACCATGTCCTTCAGCTCACCTGGATGCTTTCCGAGCTCCAGCACCATCCGAGCGCTGCCCAGAACCGACTGTGCCGCAAACTTGTACGCCTGCGCTCTCGGCATCCCATCCGCCACCGCTGCGTCCGCCATGGCCTCAATAAACATGAACACATACGCGGGCGAACTACCACTGACTGAGACCACCGCATCCATCATGCTCTCCGCCACCACTTCGTATTTTCCAAAGCCATCAAAGATTCTGCCAGCTGCCTCCCGGTCATTCTCCGTCACATATTCGTTGTAGCAGACTCCTGTCATGCCCTCACCTACGAGTGCCGGTGTGTTCGGCATGGTGCGAACCAGCTTCACTTTCAGCATACCACCGAACTGCTCCTGCAACCACTCCAGCGTCTTCCCTGGCGCGATGGAAATGACCAGCTTTTTCTCATCCATCTTCGATGCAATCTCTTTGATAACTTTTTCATAGAGGTAAGGCTTCACGGCCAGAACCAGTACATCTGACTTTTCTGCCACCTCGGCGTTATTCAGCGTCGTATTGACCTTCAGTTCTTCCGACACAGTCTCCAGCGTGCGCTGGGAGGCTGCAGATACAAGGATGTCCCCCGCCTCAACCACTTTATTTTTGATCACTCCGCCAATCATGGCCTTTGCCATATTGCCGCAGCCTATAAAACCTATCTTCATATTCTTTCCCATTCCTTTCTCATATTTTGCGGATTCCAAATCGATGCTTTTTTACGCTTGCATGAAATGCATCGACTTTGAATCCTGGCGATACCTATGGATTGCTCCGCACTTCGTGCTCACGCTATCCATAAAATATTCGAAATCCGCCCTATCGGGCTCCTTTCTCATATTTTGCGGATTCCAAATCGATGCTTTTTCATGCAAGCATGAAAAGCATCGACTTTGAATCCTGGTATCCTACATTATAAACGCATACTTTTGGTTTTGCTATAGTTTCTGATTTTTTTATAATTTTGTACTTCTTTTTCGGTGGCTAGTCCTTGTTATTCGTGTTAGAATAGATGTAAGAAGAAACTGTTTTGCTACGTCTGCTTTATGAAAAAACAAGGAGGTCTTTTTATGAATAATAAGAAAATTGTTATTACCATCGGACGGGAATATGGCAGCGGCGGCCATGCCATCGCGGAGCTGATTGCCAAGCAGCTGGATATTCCGCTCTATGACCGCAATATTCTGGCACTTGCTTCATCAGAGACGGGAATTGAGGAGAACGAGCTGTTGGACGGTGATGAGCGTGTCATCAATCCATTTTTTGAGCCTTATTTTGCCAATCGCTACGATTTCAACACTGTCAGTGACAAGCTGTACCTCACACAGGCTAAAATTATCCGTGAAAAAGCATCGGAAGGCTCCTGCATATTTGTCGGGCGCTGCTCTGACTATGTCCTTGCCGACACCGAGGACTGCTATCACTTTTTCATCTGGGCACCCAAGGCTGCCCGCATTGCCCGCATCATGAAAGAAGAAGACATCAAATCCGAGGCTGCTGCGGAGAAGATATTGAAGATGATCGACCGCCAGCGCAAATCATACTACCAGCTCTATACAGACCGGAAGTGGGGCAGCTATATCGGAAAAGATATGGTAATCAACAGCAGTACACTCGGAATCGCCGGAACCGCACAGTTAATTATTGACTTTGTGAATAAGGTCATCAACTAAAACAGACTTTGTCAGCGGTATCTGCATATATCAAATAGAGATCAGGGGCATACGCAAACCGACCGTTTTTGTATGCCCCTGATCTCTATTTGATATACCTGTTTTCCACTGCTTATTTTTGCACTAAAACTCTCTCTTTTCCATCACCCGCATGCTGACCAGTATCGACACGACCAGGAGCACCGCACTGACCGCAATCATGACAATCCAGCTAATGCCCGGACTCAATGCATTTTCCAGAAAATGATTCACATCCACGTTTTTGGTAATTCCGGTCTTGTTGATCAGAATCAGCAGCCCGAAGATGGAAAAGAACATTACGATAAATACAATCCTTCCCTTTTCCTGACCGTATTTCAGGAAAAGCGGAAGCATAACTGACATAAACACAATTCCGATGAACTCACACCCTGCCACAGTCGCCAGATACGAGGACACATGGATGGTGCTCTTCGCCATCAGACTGGCCACGCACCCAATTCCCAGGACCAGTGCTCCTCCGACCAGACTCAGCATAACACCATATACATATTTTTCTACCACATACATTCTTCTGGTACAGGGCATCGTAAAAAGGAATGCCGTACCCTTCCCCGCATCATCGTAAGAAATGCTGCTCGTGGCAATCGTCGTGGACAACAGGATCACATAGCCTGCCACAAAGCTGATATCACCCTTGTTCTCTGTCATCATCATTACCGATATAAACAGCATCAGCACCAGCAGCATCTTCTGCTCTCTCAGTATGATCACATCCTTCAACAATAAACCTTTCATATTCTCTCCCCCTTGATCGTCATCAGAATCACTTCATCCAGATTGCCATTTTCTACCACAATTCCCGGATAATTTTCCAGATAGAACTGTTTATTCTTTGTCAGACATCTGTAGCCAAATGTCTCCTTCTTCACCTGAGAAATGTATTGCCTGTCAAGCTTCGCATAAGTCTCTTCATCCACCTTCAGCACTCCGTATTCACTGAGCAGCACATCCGTCTCTTCATGGAGAACAATCTTTCCCTCGTGGATCATATAGAAGTCATCGCAGATTCCTTCCAAATCTGTCGCGATGTGGGAGCTGATCAAAATCCCCCTCTCGCCGTCCATCATATAGTCTCTGAGCATATCCAGAATCTCATCTCTCGCAACTACATCCAATCCGGCGGTGGGCTCATCCAGAACCAGAAGATCTGTATCATGGCTCATGGCCGCCAGCACCTTCAGCTTCGCCTTCATTCCGGATGAATAATCCTTGATCTTTTTATCCTGCTGAAGACCAGACCGGTCACATCTCTGCAGAAAATTCATTTTATCAAAATCCGGATAAAAGGCACTCATGACCGATGCCACGTTCTTCACCGTCAGATATTCATTAAATCCGCCGTCTGACAGAACCACACCGATTCTTGTCTTATCCGACGGGAGCAGCTTTGACGGGTTCTTTCCCAGCACGGTAATCTCACCGCCATCTGTGCTGATCAGTCCCAGCACCGCTTTGAATGCCGTCGTCTTTCCCGCACCGTTCTGTCCCACCAGGCCGGTGATCCGCCCGCTCTGTATCTCCATCGTACAATCCAGCTCAAACTGTTTATAATGCTTCTTCACATCTTTCATCTGCACAATCATCTGTTATCCCTCCATGATCAACTCAAATAATTCTCTTAGTTCCTCGTCGCTGAGTCCACAGCTTCTTCCCTTCACGATCACCTGCTCCAGATCCGCCTCCACCTCCCGGCGGTACTCTTCTGCCAAAAGCTCCCGGTTCGTGCTGGCCACATAGCTCCCTTTGCCGTGTACCGTCACGATAAATCCTTCCTCCTCCAGGTTGTCATAGGACTTTTTCACCGTCAGGGCACTGATCTTCAGCTCCTTCGACAGCACCCGGACTGACGGGAGAATGTCATGTTCCTTCAGCGTTCCTTCTATAATTAGTGATTTCACCTGAGATACAATCTGTTCATAAATCGGTTGTTGTGAAGAGTTATTGATTATTATTTTCATTCCATCTCCTCCTGTTGTATAAACAGTATACAACAGTACATATCAGTTGTCAATGTGTTTGTATGAAAAATTTGACTTCTGCAGCATATTTCGTTATAATTTATTCCATATTTTCATTATAATAATCTCGGAGTCAGGGTACCTTTTGACCGCGGCATATTAAACGTAAATGCGGATATTCACTGTCCATTTCACTACTTATTCATGATCGTCTATCATTTCCTTTATAAGTATTGACATTTCCCCAAAACCATTGTACTATTAGCAATAGTTCAACGCTTTAAACAACTAAAATTTTACAGTGTGACTATGATTTGTGTTAAGATTTTGCAGAAAAACTTGACATGTTGCGTTGGCCCATTTGCTGAGAGCAAATTTAAGATGGGCTGATGTTCTTATACGGAGGAACTTACTATGATTATTGTATTAAAACCACATGCAACAAAAGAACAACTCGCCCATGTAGACAAACTGGTCAAAGACCGCGGGCTTGACACTCATATTGTCGAAGGACAGGACATGACTATCATCGGATGCATCGGCGACACCACTATGATCGACCCGAAACTCTTCGAGGTAAATGAGGCTGTCGACAAGGTCATGCACGTACAGGAGCCCTATAAACTTGCCAACCGTGCATTCCACCCTGAGGATTCCATCGTGGATGTCTCCGGGGTTAAGATCGGCGGCGACCATCTGGCTCTCATTGCCGGTCCATGCTCTGTGGAGTCTTACGAGCAGGTGCTTGAGATTGCCCAGGCAGCCAAGGCTTCTGGCGCAAACCTTCTGCGCGGAGGTGCATTTAAGCCGAGAACCAGCCCCTACGCGTTCCAGGGACTCGGAATGGAAGGACTTGACATCTTATGTGCTGTCCGCGAGGCAACCGGACTTCCGGTCGTAACCGAACTGATGTCCCCCAACTATCTTGACGTATTTAACGAGCGCGTTGATCTGATCCAGATCGGTGCTAGAAACATGCAGAACTTTGATCTGTTAAAACAACTCGGACAGGTAGACCGCCCGATTCTTTTAAAACGGGGATTGAACGCAACCTATGAGGAATGGATTATGTCCGCAGAATACATCATGGCATCCGGTAACGAGAATGTCATCCTCTGCGAGCGCGGAATCCGCACCTTTGAGACCTACACCCGCAACACACTGGATCTGCAGAGCATCCCGGTTCTCAAGAGACTGACGCATCTTCCGGTCGTCGTGGATCCAAGCCACGCAGGCGGAAAATGGTGGCTTGTTGAGCCGATGGCAATCGCCGCAGTTGCAGCCGGTGCCGACGGACTGATGATCGAGGTTCACAACAATCCAGAATGTGCACTCTGCGACGGCGCACAGTCACTGAAACCGAAAAAATACGATATGGTATTGAACTCAATCAAACAGATTGCCCCGGTTGTCGGGAAACAGGTATAGCCCCAGACGTCTGTGCTCTGCCGAGCACTCTTTACCACTGGAGTGTAAGCCTGCTTAATCAGACAGATCAGGTGACTAAAATCTGTCAATCACTCTATATAACAGAAATGAGGGAGAATATGGAATTAAACGTAAAACTGGCTCACAAAACTTATCCGATTTATATTGAAAATAACCTGCTGCAGTCTGCCGGTTCTTATATTGAACACGCATTTCAGGGCAAGCGGATCATGATCATCTCCGACGATAACGTATACCCGCTCTACGGCGATCTTCTGACTGCGCAGCTTGAAGGGCGATATCAGTGTTCGCACTATGTGCTGCCACACGGCGAGCCCTCCAAAAGCTTCGACATGCTTCCGGGCGTCTACAGTGCTCTGTTGGAGGCAAAGCTTTCACGCAGCGACCTGATTATTGCACTGGGCGGCGGCGTGGTGGGAGATCTCACCGGATTCGTGGCCGCCACCTATCTGCGCGGCATCAAGCTGGTTCAGATTCCAACCTCACTGCTCGCACAGGTAGATTCTTCCGTCGGCGGCAAGGTTGCGGTGGATCTGCCACAAGGCAAAAACCTGGTGGGCGCTTTCTATCACCCGGATATGGTACTGATCGATCCGCTGGTTTTAAAGACCCTGCCAGAACGCTTCATCAACGACGGAATGGGCGAAGTTATCAAATATGGCTGCATCGCCGATGCGAAACTTTTTAAAATTCTGGAAAAATGTGGATCCTTCGAGGACCTTGAGGACTATCTCTCCAACATCATCTACACCTGCGTAGACTGCAAACGCCGCGTTGTGGAGGAGGATGAACGTGACACTGGCCGCCGCATGCTGCTGAATTTCGGGCACACACTCGCCCACACCATTGAACAGCATTTCCACTATGAGCGGGAAAGCCACGGAGAAGCTGTTGCCATCGGCATGTACCAGATCTGCCGGTTTGCACAGCTGCGCGGGCTGACCGCACCGGGAACCGCAGAGCAGATCAAATCTATTCTGATCTCCTACCATCTGCCTTTTGAGTGCGCACTCCCGACCGATGTTCTGCTGGATGCCATTTTGTTGGATAAGAAGAATCTGAACGATCATCTGAACGTGATTCTTCTGCACACCATAGGCGACAGCTACATTTATGAGACAACTGCAGAATTTTTCAAGTCGGAGCAGATCACGCAGATTTAATTCCATAAAGCAACCTTTGACATTCGTTTCGCATCCGGACAACTCTGTAAGTCCCCGCCTGCCACTCAGTGCTCTCTGCACTCCGAGTGGTGGGCGGGGACTTTTTTACCGTTGCGGCGGTCACACAGGATGGAAAGTTCACTTGACATTTCCTCCAAACATAGTATACTAAAGAAAAGGAAAGCAAGCTTTCCATCTGGAGGACTCGAAGATGAAAAATCGATTGGAAGAGTTGAGAAGGGAGCGCGGTATGAGCCAGGAAGAGCTGGCCGCAATACTGGAGGTTTCCAGACAGACCATCGGCTCACTGGAAAACGGACGATATAACCCCTCCATACTGCTCGCCCATAAAATTGCAGACTATTTCGGACTGACAATTGAAGATGTATTTTTATTTGAACATCCTTAAGCAGTCCCCGCTTCTGGTACGCAGAACACCAGGCGGCGGGTCAGGGAATAACAAACACCATTTCACATGTGAGGAGGATAACACATGAAATCAAAATCCGGTTTTTATAAACTGCTATGTCTGGCTGGTTTTCTGTTGAGCATGGTTGTAATTACTTTTCATTCCATGGGGCTGCTTCCACGGAATCTGTATATTATGCTCCATGGATTCTGCAGCTGCATTTTTATTATCGGTCTGATTTTTACAATCCGAAACGCCCTGGAAGGCCATGATCCTGCCATGCGAAAACTGCGGACAATCGAAGACCAGGACGAACGGAACATTCTGATACGACGCCAGGCTGCCGCTGTATCGGGAAATGTACTGCAATGGCTCCTCATGATTGCCGCACTGATATGCATCGGTCTGGGTGCTCCCATTTGGATCGGATTCCTCATGATAGGATTATCCCTGCTCAAACTCGGAGTAGAATTTTGCCTTTCCATCTATTACGGGGATAAGCTATAGATCTCTCAAACCCTTGTAAAATGGGGGATGAGCAGCTTCTATCTGAGCCTTTGACAAAGTTTCTACAATTTTTTTCAAAAAAATAAAAAAAAAGCTGTCAAGCGTTTTTGAAAATGTCCCAAAATAAGTGAAACATTAGCCCCGGTTTTTACTGGGGCTGTTTTAATAGAATTAAGTAGTTCTTGTGTTAAGGTAAATTAGTTTCAAAATTATTTCTTGGTATCACAACTAAGCCCTTTGGTGGCATAGGGATCTGCCCTATGTACCTTCAAGGGACCAGTCTCTTGACCCATAATCCCTCGCCGGGATGGCAGGGAAAGGGACGGTGTTCCGTTCCTGATCAAGAGGGGAATCCACGATTCTCTTGATATAAGATTCCGCTCTGCCTATTTAAGCAGATATTTGTTCATCGTCAT
>NZ_FQZY01000134.1 GCF_900142165.1 Hespellia stercorisuis DSM 15480 | reverse complement strand
GTGATGATGAATACTTCTTCCTTAAACTGTTTGATATCAGCAGGAAGACTTATGTCAGAAATCCTTTATCCCACAAAATTTGTGATTGAGCCTTTTTTTATATCAATTTTTCAAATTTTAATTCTCATAAAATAGCGTTTATTCAAACACTGTAACGTTATTATGTTATTCCATATTCCTCGTTAATATCAAGAATATAATACGGTATGTCTTTTGATTATCAATACCCCTTTTGTATGTCGTACAATGTATTTAGAATTTTATGCTTGGAGTAGGCTTATTTCCTTCTATAATTTGCTCCACCTACTGTGTCCCATTTCTCCTTCTCCGTTTCATAAAATGTTTATTTGCTCAATAATTTATCCACTTCTTCATACCCATTATTTATAAAGGTTTCTTTTTGTCCTGATTCAGTATCATTAAATACACTGATGGGGAAATTTAATTTTAGTGGCAGCTGCATCAGTCGTTTCAGCTGCTCTCTATTAAAATACTCTAAGTTGCATTGTTCGTTTGTTATAAAACAAATCGTTGTTAACAATGTAATTTCCTCTATACCACATTCTATAAGTTTTTTACAATGTTCTTCTAAAAAGTTAACATACCATTCTTCATAAGATTGTTCTTTAGGAACGCTATATACCTCAATTCCACCTAATTGACGCTTTTTTCTAATTGATAAAGTCCCAAATTCATATTTCCTCTTATATCCACATTGAAAGGGTTTCTTCATTAAATCGCCAACCTCATTTTGATACACTATTTCAAAATCTTGCGAATCTACCATTTTTAAGAATTTGACAGGTGAAAAGTGCTTACCAATAAAATTCATATCAATCCAAAAATATACCATACAACCTCCCAATAAAATTCGGCTAACGTGAATTTGCACACACATTCGTTTCAAAACAATCCCTAGTTAGATTTGCACTAAATAACTGTAGACTTGTAGATTGAAAATTATACTTATTCCCTTGATTGCTCTATACCGTAACTGTTTCACCACAAGATAAGTAAAACAAATTGGATAATCGCTGTGAAAGAAAGTCAAATGCCACTGTTCCTGTGCAATGGCAAGTATAAAACTTAGTTTCAGAATACAGTCCCAATTCTCCAGCAATTTCATTTAGCAATTCTGCAGAAACGGTTTTCTTTGTTAATGGATTAAATAAGTGATAGCCTCCAACGCACAATGCAGGCCGGTATTGTTCGGCTTTTTTCATAATGTTGACGATACCCGTGTGACCACATCCCATAATTAGAGCGGTTTGATGTTCCCTAATAATTAAATTTTGTTCATGAGAAAAGTCATCTTTTAATTTTTTCGTATATAGAGCATCATTTGCATTGGAGTAGCACTTGCTTATATCTTTTACCGTAAATAAACTTAACTCATCATCAATCTGATAATCACCATCAAATAGGATAACTTGTGGGTGATTATGAAATTCTTTATTTAGTCCAACATTCACTTTTAAGAACAAAAACTTACTGTAATGGGATTCAAATGCTTTTTTCTGCACATAAATTTTAGCAGTTGAATTTATTTTTAAAAATTGTTTTAAGGCTCCACCATGATCCATATGTCCATGTGAAATTATAACTGTATCAATGGCAGATAGATTGATTCCCCTCGCTTTTGCGTTTTCAAAGAGTGTGCTATCAGGACCTAAGTCAAATAAGATTTTATGATTTTGAGTTTCTATATACAGTGACAGACCGTGTTTAGGCTTTAATTCACATTTTGTTTCATTCTCAACTAATGCCGTTATTTTCATGCTGTTCCTCCTCGCTAAAGTTATCCAATCATTAAGTGTTTTTTTTGAGCCAATTTGTATCGTTCTTGATAAGTTAAATCTTTGTGGCTTTTATCAATTTCTTTACGAATATTCCATTCCACAAAACAGTATTCATAATAACTGCTTTTTAAAATTTCTTTTCCATTTAGTCGCACAGCCGCACGACTTTCGTGATCAGGACATTTTCTGTAAGATGTAGCAAAATACTGTATCTTGCCTCTTAGCGAAGGTGCAAGATAATCCTTTTCAAGCTTTGCCCTAATACTACTCCAAGTTGACATATATTTTCCCTTCCTGCATTAAGTATAAATATGCTCATAATCTCGCCGACAAGCCGGAGGTTTCAAGTTTGTGCCCTTAGAACCAAAGATGTAGTTCAACCATCAATCTGGATCGAAGTAATACCCTTTTTGAAACTGCCATACACTGTAATGGAATGCCCGACTGTCCTCCTTATAAAATTTTATTTTGTTGAAAAATAGCATTTTTCCAACAAATTATATTTCTGCACATATCCGTTCCAAGCATTTGTTATCCAATCTCTTCGTGTAATATTTTACAAGTTCTTCTTTATCAATAATTTCATGTTCCTGCTCCAACTCCTGATTATGAAAGTATAAATCCTTTTTCTTGGTGAAGTCTCCTCTGCCAATTGCTCATTTATCTTATCGATTGTTTTTTAGTAACTTAACACTTAATAAATTTTTGGTAACTGTTCAGAACTCCATTAGTTAAAGATGATATCGGAATTCCCTAAAAGGGCTTCTCTGATTGCTGTAAAAGCATTTATTCCATGC
>NZ_FQZY01000137.1 GCF_900142165.1 Hespellia stercorisuis DSM 15480 | reverse complement strand
GCATGGAATAAATGCTTTTACAGCAATCAGAGAAGCCCTTTTAGGGAATTCCGATATCATCTTTAACTAATGGAGTTCTGAACAGTTACGATAAATTTTTATTATTGCTGCTTCAATTCGTGTGCATGTGTATTATGGGAGTGTTCCTCTGTCTGACTGGCTATCCGATTGCAAACTTTTGGCTGATTCTCATAGTATGGTTCGTTATTTTATTTTCCTGGCTGATAACAAATTGGCTGGAGAGACGTCAGTATTTTCAAAAGATGGACAGAACACTGGAAGGATTGGATCAGAGATATCTTTTGGGAGAACTGATGCCAAAGTCCTGGCATTTGGAAGATAAGTTATACCAGGGAATGATACGAAAATCAAACAAAGCAGTTATTGAACGGATTCATCAGATCGAAGAGGAAGAGAGCGATTACAAGGAATATATTGAAGGCTGGGTACATGAAATCAAGGCACCAATTACAAGCATATCTTTAATCTGTGAGAATCGCAGAAAGCAAGGTGGTCCGGAATATGGAACAGTAGGGCTTGAAAACCAGAAGATTGAAAATTATGTAGATATGGCACTTTATTATGCGCGTTCGGAGGAAGTGTATAAGGACTATATGATACAGGAGACTTCTCTGGAAACAGTAGTATATGAGGTCTTTTCCAAAAACAGACAGTTTTTGATAGAACACCAGATACAGGCGGAAGTGGATTGTCAGGATAAGGTGTACACAGACGGCAAATGGATATCGTTTCTGCTGAATCAGATGATTCTAAACAGTGTAAAGTATAAGAGTGAGCATCCATTACTTAAGATTTATACAAGAAAGACGGAAAAGAGTGTCCTGCTTATTTTGGAAGATAATGGAATTGGTATTCGCAAGGAAGAACTGTCCCGTATCTTTGATAAAGGATTTACAGGCAGCAATGGGCGCGCCCATGAGCGTGCAACAGGTATGGGGCTGTACATATGTAAAAAACTGAGCAGCAAATTAGGAGTTGATCTACACGCAGAATCTACATGGGGAAAGGGCACAAAGATGATGATAGAGTTCCCAATTAGCACGTATCTTTCAAAAATGTAAGGTTAATGTAAGTAAATCACATACAAAAGCAGCAATTCTGTTGATAACATATTCTTAGAGCATGTTTAAAAAATCATTCCCGCAATTTGTGCATCCTGCCTTTTAAACACGCTCTAGAAAAGACAAAGAAAGAGGCGAATGGAAAATGAGCAATTACATACAGGTATGTGATGCAGAAAAATATTATGGAAATGATGTCAATGTTACGAAGGCAGTAGACCGGGTCAGCTTTCAAGTAAATAAAGGGGAATTTGTGGGCGTAATGGGTGCAAGTGGCTCAGGAAAGACCACACTTCTTAATATGCTCGCAACCATAGATCATGTGACTGCCGGGCATATTTTTTATGAAAATACGGATATTACGGAATTATCCGAGGATGCGCTTGCAGATTTCAGAAGAGATAATCTGGGGTTTGTATTTCAAAGCTATAATCTGCTGGACACATTAACAATCGAAGAGAATATTATCCTGGCCCTTACCGTTCATGGAAGTAAAAAGAAGGAAATACAGAAAAAAACAGAGAAAATGCTGAAATTATTAGGATTGAATGAGGTGCGGGGACAGTTTCCGTATCAGGTATCCGGAGGCCAGGCACAGCGATGTGCCTGTGCGAGAGCATTGGTCAATGATCCAAAGCTGCTGCTGGCAGATGAGCCGACGGGAGCTTTAGATTCGAAATCAGCCCAGATTTTACTGGAGACATTTACAAAGCTGAATGATCAGATGAAAGCGACCATTCTGATGGTTACACATGATGCGTTTTCTGCCAGCTACTGCACAAGGATTTTATTTTTGCGCGACGGAAAAATCTTTCATGAACTGGTACGCGGTTCAAAGAGCCGGAGAGAATTTCTGCAGGAAATTCTGGATGTCCTGTCCTTGACAGGAGGTGAGCTGGACCATGATGAATAAATTATCCTTTCGCAATATACAGCGCTCGATGAAGGATTATCTGATTTATGTTATGACCATGAGCGTAATTACTGCTTTTATGTATGCGTTCAGCAGTCTGTTTTTTGATAAGGAACTGTCAGGAACATTTGAAATGAGCGGAATTATGGGAGCAATGATAGGGATCGCCACGTTCTTTATTGTATTGATTGTCGCATGGCTCATCAACTATATGGTAAAGTTCATGCTGGAAAAGAGGAGTACGGAATTTGGAATTTACATGCTCCTTGGAATGAAGAAAAAGAAGATTGCTGATTTGTATTTAAAAGAAAACTGTAACTGTTCAGAACTCCATTAGTTAAAGATGATATCGGAATTCCCTAAAAGGGCTTCTCTGATTGCTGTAAAAGCATTTATTCCATGCTTAT
>NZ_FQZY01000026.1 GCF_900142165.1 Hespellia stercorisuis DSM 15480 | reverse complement strand
CGAGAGGACCGGGTTGGACTGGCCGCTGGTGTATCTGTTGTTCTACCAAGAGCATAGCAGAGTAGCCAAGCCGGGAAGGGATAAACGCTGAAGGCATCTAAGCGTGAAGCCCCCCTCAAGATGAGATATCCCATAACGTCAAGTTAGTAAGACCCCTTGAAGACGACAAGGTAGATAGGACAGAGGTGGAAGTGCAGTAATGTATGGAGCTGACTGTTACTAATAGGTCGAGGGCATAACCAAACGGAATAGGTAATAGGATGGATTGAATAGTATTTAACTCTTTGTGTGAAGTTTTGAAGGTATATTACATATCTTCTGTATTTACAAGATGGCCCGGTGGCTCAGTTGGTTAGAGCGCCGCCCTGTCACGGCGGAGGTCGAGAGTTCGAGTCTCTTCCGGGTCGCTTCTTTTAAATATTACTGTGGGATCTTAGCTCAGCTGGGAGAGCACCTGCCTTACAAGCAGGGGGTCACAGGTTCGAGCCCTGTAGGTCCCATTTACACAAAACATTCTTAGTACATTGCGTATTCAGAATGAAGTGTAAAGTATAGTGCTGATTTATCAGCTGCATATGATTCTTTTGAATGAATGCAAAAAATAATCTGGATGGGTTCCCGAGTGGCCAAAGGGGGCAGACTGTAAATCTGTTGGCAACGCCTTCGAAGGTTCGAATCCTTCTCCATCCACTTAGATGTTGAACAATCTTTATTCATCATCTACCGGCCTAAACGGCTAAACACAACAACTTGCCGTTGTGGCTCAGTTGGTAGAGCAGCTGATTTGTAATCAGCAGGTCATCGGTTCGAGTCCGATCAACGGCTTTATCTTCCAAGAAGATAAGAATAATAATATAACGCGGGATGGAGCAGTCTGGAAGCTCGTCGGGCTCATAACCCGAAGGTCGTAGGTTCAAATCCTACTCCCGCAATTTGCGTGTTACAGTTAGTAGTGTATGTGAAGCATTTGAGTGTACACGAGCATTTAAGACGCTTATGCCCAGATAGCTCAGTTGGTAGAGCAGAGGACTGAAAATCCTCGTGTCGCTGGTTCGATTCCGGCTCTGGGCATTTTCTATTTCATTTATTATTTAACTGCATATTATGGAGCATTAGCTCAGGTGGTAGAGCACTTGACTTTTAATCAAGTTGTCCGGGGTTCGAATCCCCGATGCTTCACTGAAAAAAAGAAAATTCATTATTGTATGGGTTTTCTTTTTTGCTATAACAGGTCGAAAATCCAGGTAGAAAAAAGGATAAAAAAAGGACAGGAAAAACAATAAAAAAGGAAATTTTGACTTGACGAGGTTTGGAAAATTTGATATAATGCTATTGTTGCGTAGCGATTTAGCGATATTGAATGGCGTCATAGCCAAGTGGTAAGGCATGGGTCTGCAACACCCTGATCGGCAGTTCAAATCTGCCTGACGCCTTGTGAAAGTACTCAGAATCTTCTGAGTGCTTTTTTTATATAACAGGAAATTCTTTTACTTTTTACTATGTAAAGACTTCCGAGATGTGCACTGTGTGCAAGACGAAAATGGTCACTGCGTTACTTCATCAAACAATTATCCAAATTCAACACTTAGGTTGGAAATTACAGAAGAATGGTTTATAATATAGAAAACTGAAATGAGGTGTCGTATGGATTCAATTTATGATTGCTATACATTAAATAACGGAATGCAGATCCCTTGTGTTGGATTTGGAACATATAAAGCCATGGATACAGACAGTGTGGAGGTCACAAAATGCGCGATTGAAGCCGGATACCGGTACTTCGATACGGCTTCGTTGTATGGGACGGAGGAAGATCTGGGAAAGGCCATCAAGGAAAGCGGGATTCCACGGGAGGAGTTCTTCATTGTGTCGAAGTTATGGACGGATGAGATGGGATATGAGGGGGCTAAGGCAGCATATGAGAGGTCTCTGAAACGTTTGCAGCTGGGTTATCTTGACCTATATCTGATTCACTGGCCACGACCGAGTGCAGAATACGCAGACTGGAAGAAACTGGATGTGGAGACCTGGAAGGCTTTGGAGGATTTGTACAAGGAGAAGAAGGTGAGAGGAATCGGACTGAGCAATTTCCTTCCACACCACATTGACAATATTCTGGAGCACTGCACTGTGAAGCCGCTGGTCGACCAATTGGAGCTGCATCCGGGGTATGCGCAGGAGACGGCGCTTGCTTATTTGAAAGAACATGACATACAGCCACAGGCGTGGAGTCCGTTGGGACGCGGCGGAAGAAGTGAATTGATGCAGAATCCTTTTATAATGGAACTTGCAGGGAAATACGAGGTGTCGCCGGCACAGATCTGTTTGAGATTTCTGCTGCAGAGGGGAATCATTCCGCTGCCGAAGTCAGGGAATCCAGAGAGAATGAGACAGAACCAGGACATTTTCTCGTTCGAGATCACGCGAGAAGACATGTACAGACTGGAGACGATGCCTCAGACTGGCTGGCTGGGTGAACATCCAGACTTTAAGATTCCGGATAAGAAGGTGCAGTGAGGAACAGAACGAAAAATAGATGAGTAAAGAGAAAACGGATGTAAAGGCAGGGAACAGAAAAAGAGCATGGAGTAAAAGAGAAAGGAAGGGCACTATGAGTGAATTGTTGGATAAGTGTAAGGCGTACGGGGCAGATGTGACAGGAGCCATGGAGCGGTTTATGGATGATGAAGAATTGTATGAGATGTGTCTGGAGCAGTTTGCAGATGATCCGGGATTTGCAGGACTGGAAAAGGCGGTTGGTGAGAAGCAGTACAAGGAGGCGTTTGAACATGCACATGCGCTGAAAGGTGTTGCCGGAAATCTTGGACTGACACCGTTGTTTGAGGCGGTCTGCGAGCTCGTGGAGCCGTTGAGAGCGGAGGATTATTCCAATATTGATGCGGAATATGCCAGGATAGAGGAAGAGCGTGAGCGGCTGAACAAACTGATTGGCAGATAGTGCAGAGTGTGGAGCGAATAGTATAGGAATAGAGCTTATAGTGCACAGAACAAAGAAAGTGCAGAACAGGATGCCATAACAGAGAGTCGTGACAGGAAGTCATAAAAGAAAGGAATAACTTATGGACGTGAGACAGGTTAGAAACCGCATGCTGGCAGAGCGGGTCATCAGAGGGCTGGAATCCCGTAACATGGAAGGTTATTATGCTGAGACGAAGGAGGATGCACTGCAGGAGGCCCTGAAGCTGATCCCGGAGGGAAGTCAGATTAGTTGGGGCGGAACGTATTCGGTGGAGGAAATCGGACTTCTGAAGACAGTGTACGAGGGAAACTTCGAGGTGATCGACCGGGAGACGGCGCCGAATGATGAAGAGAGGCGGAGCCGGATGCTGCAGGCATATGACTGTGATTACTATCTGGGAAGTACCAATGCAATCACTGAGGACGGTGTTCTGGTCAACATTGATGGAAACGCAAACAGAGTATCGGCCTACGCATACGGACCAAAGCATCTGCTGCTCGTTGTGGGAATCAACAAAGTGGTGAAGGATGAGGATGATGCGCTGTCACGGGCAAGAAATCTTGCAGCACCGGTCAATGCACAGCGATTTGAAGTCAATACACCATGTAAAACGACGGGGTGCTGCGCTGACTGCAAGAGTGGGGACTGCATTTGCTGCCAGATTCTGACAACTAGATTTTCACGGCAAAAAGGCAGAATTAAAGTGATTTTGGTTGGGGAAGCATTAGGGTTTTAGGTATGGCGCGAAGAGAAAAAAAAGAGAAGAAAAAATCAAATATCGTTTTGAACGTGATTCTGGTCATTGCACTTCTGGTTTTTGCGTTTTCATTGTTTAAGATCATTACTATGATGTTTCCGTATTATTCAGGAAGCAAGGAATACGACAAGGTAAAGGACCTGGCAAAGGATACTGGAGATGGTGAGGCGGGAGAACCGGACGCATTTCAGGTTAATTTCGACGAGCTGCTGGCAATTAATCCGGATACGGTTGCATGGATCCGATTTGATGAACCGTCTGTGATCAGCTATCCGGTTGTGCAGGGGGCGGATAACAATGAATATCTTAGCAGAACATTTCAGGCAAATGACAACCTGCTGGGAGCGATTTTCATGAATTATGGAAATCACAGCGACTTCAGCGACAAGGACACATTGATTTACGGGCATAATCTGAACTGGGGTGGTGAGATGTTTTCACAGCTGCCCGAGACGTATAAGGATGAGGCGTTCTGTAATGCGCACCCGTATTTTTACATTTACACGCCCGACGGAAAGGTGCGGACATATCAGGTGTTTGCGGCTGCGGTGGTGAACCAGGTGTCGGAGCAATATATTATGTCGTACAAAGATGACGCGGAATATCAGGCACACATTGATCTGATTAAGAGTCAGTCTATTTATCAGGTGGATGTGAATGTGGATAAATCGTCTCAGATCGTCAGCCTGTCAACTTGCACGAATGTTGTCCAGAGTGACCGTTTTCTGATGCATGGGGTGCTGATTGAGACGCGGGATGTGAAAAAGTAAGAGCAGATGTGAAACAGCAGTCAATAGAGAAACTGCGGAGCAGTGAGGAACTGAGAGGCTGTGGACAGTCGGAAAAGAAATAAAAAAGTGTCGAAACGCAGAGGTGAAATATGACAGACAGGTTTAATGTTGGTGATGTGATCAAGATGAAGAAGAAGCATCCCTGCGGAAGTTCGGAGTGGGAGATTTTGCGCGTCGGCGCAGACTTCCGTCTCAAGTGTATGGGATGTGGGCACCAGATTATGGTATCGAGGAAACTGGTGGAGAAGAATACGAAGGAAATCCGGAAGAAAGATTGAGCGGAGGAATTAGGGACAGGGCAGAGGGCAATTGGGGACGTAGCAAAGTGTCACTTTGCTACGTCCCCAATTGCCCTCTGCCCTGTCCCTAATTCTTTCATTAAAAATTTTCCGGGAAAATGCTTGTAATTCGCGGGAAAACATGATATTATGATTACTCGTGATGTATTCGCTGAATATTTTCAGCAATCATTAATTTTCCTTGTTCCCGACATGATCGGGGGCCAGAGACCATAAGGAGGTGCCAAGACATGAACAAATACGAATTAGCAGTTGTTGTCAACGCAAAAATCGAAGACGACGCTAGAGCAGAAGTTATCGAAAAGGTAAAAGAATTAGTTACCCGTTTCGGTGGCAACGTGACTGACGTTGATGAATGGGGTAAGAAGAGATTAGCTTACGAAATTCAGAAGATGAAAGAAGGATTCTACTATTTCATCCACTTCGAATCTGATTCTACTGTTCCGGCGGAAGTTGAACAACGTATCCGCATTATGGACAATGTTCTCAGATATTTATGCGTGAGACAGGAAGCATAGAAAAGAGGATCATATGAATAAAGTAGTATTGATGGGTAGATTAACAAGAGACCCGGAAGTAAGATATTCACAAGGTGAGAATGCATTAGCAATCGCAAGATATACATTAGCTGTAGACCGTAGATTCAAGCGTGATGGCGAAGCAACCGCTGATTTTATCAACTGTGTTGTATTCGGAAAGAGCGCAGAGTTTACTGAAAAGTATTTCCGTCAGGGAATGCGTGTCACAATCTGTGGCCGTATCCAGACAGGCAGCTACACAAACAAAGATGGTATCAAGGTGTACACAACAGAAGTTGTTGTAGAAGAGCAGGAATTTGCTGAGAGCAAAGCGGCGAGCGATGCAAACCGTTCAAGCTTCCAGACAAGTGCTCCGAGCCCGGCACCAAGCGCAGATGCAGGAGACGGATTCATGAACATTCCGGATGGAATTGACGAAGAACTTCCGTTTAACTAAATCCAGAGCACTTAGTAAGATTTTTAGAACTTAGTGCGAGGACTGTTCTTTGGAACTTGACGAGATTTTTTTGAGTTTAGTTTTGGAGAACCACCGTATGAATTGTCGAACTTCCATCAAATAATAATGGAGGTAAAAAATAATGGCTTACGAAAAAAGATCTGATTCAGGATTTAAGAGAAGAGGCCCAGCGCGCAGAAGAAAGAAAGTATGCGTATTCTGTGGTAAAGAAAATAATGAAATCGATTACAAAGATGTAGTAAAATTAAGAAAATACATCTCTGAAAGAGGAAAAATTCTTCCTAGAAGAATCACAGGAAACTGTGCAAAGCACCAGAGAGCTCTTACAGTAGCAATCAAGAGAGCACGTCACATCGCTCTGATGCCATACGTTCAGGACTAATTGAAAAAGTATTTAGAACCGTCATTACGCGAGTAACGGCGGTTCTTTTTTTTAGGGGAGGTGCGCCATGGACGCATCTCCTGTGAATGCGGGCTCCGAACATGACCGGAGAGTGAAAAATACTGTGCGCCGCGCGGCGGTGTGGAGGAAATTCTGCAATTATTGCAAATGAAAGGTTGTATGTGACACCACTGGGATAAGAAGTGGTGTATACTACATTTAGACAATTTATATACGGAAGAATTGTCACTCATACATAGATACTGAAGAGGAGAAAAGAGAGATGAATGTAATTAAAAAATGGAATGAAGTATCATTGATCAAAAGGATACTGGGGGGAATGATCATTGGTGCAATCCTGGGGCTGCTGATTCCAAAGGTAGTTGCGATCGGGATACTTGGTGATTTGTTCGTGGGTGCATTGAAGGCTGTTGCACCGATTCTTGTATTTGTTCTTGTAATTAATTCGCTGGCGCAGGCGAAGAAAGGGTCGGGAGGCAACATGAAAAATGTCCTGGTTCTTTATGCGCTGGGGACATTGGGGTCCGCGCTGATCGCGGTGGTCGCTAACTTTATTTTTCCGGTCAGCATCGTGCTGACATCGGGCGAGGTAGATACGAGTGCGGCGCCGAGCGGAGTAGTGGAAGTGCTGAAGACACTTCTGCTCAACGCGGTGGACAATCCGGTGCATGCGCTGGGCAATGCGAACTACATCGGGATTCTGGTGTGGGCGTGTATATTCGGAATCGCCCTGAAGCAGGGGTCGGCAGAGACGAAGAGCGTGCTTGACAGTCTGTCGGCGGCGGTGTCCATGGCAGTGCGAGGCGTGATTTCCTGTGCCCCGTTTGGTATCATGGGCCTGGTGTTTACGACCGTTTCTGAAAATGGAATGAGCGTGTTTGCGACCTACGGCAGCCTGATCGCACTTCTGGTTGGCAGTATGCTGGTGGTGGCGTTGATATTTAACCCGTTGGTGGTATTCATTTGCCTCAGACAAAACCCGTATCCGCTGGTATTCAAATGTCTGAAGGAGAGTGCGCTGACCGCATTTTTCACGCGTAGTTCTGCGGCGAACATTCCGGTAAATTTAGAGCTCTGCGAGTCGCTCGGTCTGAATGAGGATAATTATTCTGTATCCATTCCGCTGGGAGCGACGATCAACATGGCGGGGGCAGCAGTCGTGATCACGACCATGACGCTCTCTACTACACATGCGCTGGGGATCGCGGTGGACTTTCCGATGGCGATCGTACTGTGCGTTCTGGCAGCAGTTTCGGCGGCCGGGACATCGGGTGTGGCAGGTGGAAGTCTGATGCTGATTCCGCTGGCATGCAGTCTGTTTGGCATCAACAATGACATTGCAACACAGGTGGTTGCGGTTGGATTTATCATCAGCTTTATCCAGGATTCCTGTGAGACGGCGCTGAACTCTTCAACAGATGCGCTGTTTACGGCGACCGCGGAGTTCAGATTATGGAAAAAAGAAGGCAGGGAGATTGTGATCAACCACAAAAAATAAGGGGAGCGATCAGACGATGAATATATTTAACATTATTGGTCCGGTGATGATTGGACCGTCCAGCTCGCATACCGCGGGAGCAGCCAGAATTGGCAGAGTTGCGTATAAGCTGCTGGATGATGTGCCGGTCAAAGCCGAGATTGGCTTGTGCGGGAGCTTTGCGGAGACTTATAAAGGCCATGGAACGGACAAAGCGCTGCTGGCGGGGATTATGAATATGCGGACAGATGATAAGCGAATCTGTGCCGCCAGAGAAATTGCCGAATCCAGCGGACTGGAATATCGTTTTTACACCACGCAGATGAAGGGGGCACATCCGAACACGGCAATCATCCATCTCTGGGGAGCGTCGGGGAAGGAGTGCAGCCTGCAGGGCGCGTCGGTCGGCGGGGGAAACATTGAGATCCGCTCGGTCAACGGGATGACGGTGGAGTTCAATGCGGAGTCCAATACCCTGCTGGTGCTTCACAAGGATGTGAAGGGAACCATTGCACAGGTGACGGAGAAGGTAGCTGCGATGGGGATGAACATTGGCGATTTCCGGTCCAGCCGTCCAGTGAAGGGCCGGGATGCACTGATGACTATCGAGATCGATGAGTCGATGCACTCAGGAGAGGTGGAGAGTCTGCGGAGTCTGCCGAATGTGATCAATGTGGTTCTGGTCAAGGCATTGTCTTAGTTGTTAGCCTCGTCGGCATTTTCGTCGGAATCTTCGGGAAGCTGGGGAGACTCACACATTTGGTGGACCTGCTCCGGCGGATTTACAGAGAGGAAAAAACATGGAATTTGAATCGATAAAAGATCTGAGGGAGACCGCAGAGAACGAAAAACTTACAATTGCAGAGCTGACACTTCGGGAGCAGGCCGCGCAGATCGAATGTACGGAGGAGGAAGTGTATCGTGAGATGCTCCAGAGACTCCACGTGATGCAGGATGCTATCCGGAGCGGTCAGGTGGAAGGAAGCCGGTCCATCAGCGGGATTACGGGCGGTGACGGGATCCGCATGAGTCAGTACGCTGGGACAGAGGGACTGATGGGACATTTCTTTAACCATGCCCTCTCCAATGCTATTTCGGTGGCGGAGTACAATGCGACCATGGGCAAGATCGTGGCCAGTCCCACTGCGGGGAGTTGTGGAATCCTGCCGGGGACGGTGATTGCCATGATGGAGGAGAAAAAGCTTCCGGAGGAGGCGGCGGTTATGGGGCTGTTCACTGCGGGAGCGATCGGTCTGGTCATTGCAAAGAATGCTTCTCTCGCAGGGGCGGAAGGCGGATGCCAGGCAGAGTGCGGCAGCGCGGCAGCCATGGCGGCAGCGGCGCTGGTCGAGATGGCTGGGGGAAGTCCGCGGATGGCGGCCAATGCCTGTGCCATGGCAATCAAAAATCAGCTGGGACTGGTGTGTGATCCGGTAGCCGGGCTGGTGGAGGTTCCGTGCGTCAAACGGAATGCAGGCGGAGTGGCGATCGCATTTACGGCGGCGGAGATGGCACTGGCGGGAATCGAGAGCGTGATTCCGGTGGATGAAGTGATTGATGCCATGCAGCAGGTGGGGGATTCCCTGCCCTGTGCACTCCGGGAAACCGGACAGGGCGGTCTGGCAGCGACGCCGACCGGCGTGCAGATTCGGAAAGATGTGTTCGGGGAGTCTCAAAAAGGGACAGAGTAAAATGGCAATTGGGGACGTAGCAAAGTTGCAACTTTGCTACGTCCCCAATTGCTATTTTACTCTGTCCCTTTTGAGGTTTCGACAAGTTTTAATAACTGAGAAGCTTTTCGGCCCGACAACTGCAGTTTTTCGGTCAAGAGCTGCAGAAATTCTCTGCGCAATGAAGCAGAATGGAGCATCGGTGCGGCTGCCACGGATGGATTAGAGCACAGCCCCTTATCAGAGAGAAAGGTGCAAAGTAGTTGTGTGATACACGCCAATTGCTGCGCTTCGATTTCCTCAGAAGTATCCTCAAAAATATTCAGATCCTTTTTTTGGTGAAAACGTAAAAAAGATTGTCTGGAATCAAAGCGGCTGTGGAGCATGTGCATGGCTTTGGAATGGAGCAGATGTGAGGAAGAAAGGGAATTTTTCATGTATTCAGCTGCGCTGCTGAAGAGATAATCCGGAAAAGAATCAGATGGGATAAGCCCGGCCTTGACGGGATTCATATGAATATAGCGAAAGCAGCTCCAGAAATAGCTCTCGGTCTCGATACATTCACTCTTAAAACGTCCCTGAAATACATAGCCCGTGTGATTGCCCTTGTAATTATAATAGCGGGCAAACCCGCCGGTCACCTTCTGCATGTAGCAGGAGAGTTCCTTTAAAGGGGCACGGATCAGAAGATGCATGTGGTTATCCATAATGCAGTATGCATAGATTTCGACCGGATTGGACTCCATATACAAATGCAGGAGATGAAGCATTTCCCATTTGGATGGAAGAGTCTGGAAAATAAAATTCTTGTCGATTCCGCGGATGATTACATGATACATGTCGGTACTGCTGGTTTTTCTCGGTGTTCTTGGCATAGATTTCCTCCTTAAAGATATGATAATATTAGATAATAGATAAAAAGAAATGTGAAAAAGATATATTTAATGCTAACACATGTGTTAAAATAAAACCAGTAGAAAAATAAAAAAACAGGGACAGGTCAAAAGTGCAATTGGGGACGTAGCAAAGTTGCAACTTTGCTACGTCCCCAATTGCACATTAACCTGTCCCGAATGGACAATGGAAGGAAGTAACATGGAAGACAAAAAATTTGCAGTATTAATTGATACAGATAATATCTCCGGAAAATATGTATCCGCGATTCTCGACGAGATGACAAAGTACGGAATCTCGACATACAAGAGAGGTTATGGTGACTGGACAAGTCCGCACGCCAACAAGTGGCGGATTGCTCTGTTGGAAAATTCGATTACCCCGATGCAGCAGTTCAGTAACACAACGGGAAAAAATGCGACGGACTCGGCGCTGATCATTGATGCGATGGACATTCTGTATACAAAAAATGTAGACGGTTTCTGTATCGTATCCAGCGATGGCGATTTTACGAGGCTGGCCAGCCGGCTGAGGGAGTCGGGGATGATGGTGATCGGCATGGGCGAGGAGAAGACCCCGCCGGCATTCAAGAAGGCGTGTTCGGTGTTCACGGTTCTGGAGAATCTGGTTGACAGCGAGGAGCCGGTGGAGGAGAAGCTCTCTGCGCCGGACGAAGTGGACAGTACGGAGAAGAAGACCTCACAGAATATCAATAAGAAAGCAATCGAGAGCACAATTGAGAGCATTATCACAGAAAATGAAAACAACGGACGTGAGACAGGGCTCGGCGAGATCGGGAGCCGCCTGGTCAATAAATATCCTGATTTTGATGTGCGAAATTATGGCTACAGTCTGCTGTCAAAGTTTTTGGAGGAGATGTCCGCATTCGACGTTCGCAAGCAGGACAGCACGATTATGGTTGAACTGAAGGAGAGCAAGATTTCCCGGGAGTGCATCGTGGACTTTATCGGCAAGGAGCTGAAGCGGAAAAAGGATATCGGAATCAATGAGCTGAGCAATGAAGTTCATGAGAAGTACACCGATTTCAGACCGAAGGATTTCGGATACTCCCAATTCTCAAAATTTGTGCAGGGAATCAAGGGCGTAGAGGTATACGAGGACGGCAACAAGCGAAAGAGAGCGCGCTATAAAGCGTAGAGCCGGAAAGTAACAAAGAAGGTGTAAATATATGAGTTTTGGATTTCAACAGAGAATAGAAGCCGAGATGGAGAATGTCAACAGCGCATGGGATGAGGCGTTCTACGAGTCCATCCGCGATATCGCGGAGCATCCGGTGGTTCTGCGCATGAAGCTCTATCCGCATCACGGCAATAGCTCCTGCTACGATCACTGCCTGAATGTGGCATATTATAATTACCAGGTCTGCAGAAAGTTCAATCTGGACGCGGTATCCGCAGCCAGAGGCGGAATGCTCCACGATCTTTTCTTGTACGACTGGCATACACACACGGCGAAAACCGGAGACCATTTTCATGGGCTGACACATCCGAAAGCGGCGCTGAAAAATGCAGCAAAGTTTTTTAAACTGAACAGAATAGAGAAAGACGTGATCAAAAACCACATGTGGCCGGTCACGGTGCTGAGTATTCCGCGTACCAAAGAAGGATGGGTTACCACATTTGTTGACAAATATTGTGGGGCTTTTGAGACGAGCCGGCGCAGATAGCAGGAGAGCTTGTCCACACACGTCGCCAAAGGTCGAACGGTTTATGGACAGGCCTGACAATGGTTGATAAAATTAGCAGTTTTTCCATGGTACACTTGCCAAAAATATAAATGAGGTGAGAGTATATGGAAAGACAACTTCCTAAAAACGTACGACAGATCGGAAATGTCAGTGACAGTCCGAAGATATACATTGAAGATTATGTGGACACATTCCTGAACCAGTTATGTGAGAAGACGGGCCAGAACCCGCAGGGCGCGTTCCTGATCGGGGAACAGCAGTCGGAGGGCGGACTGGATTATATCTTTATCTACGGAGCCATCCGTATGCACGCGGTGAAGCGGGCAGAAACATCCTTTGAGATTGATGAGGAGACCTGGAAGAACGCGTACGAGGACTGCAAGCAGTATTTTGAGGATGGTGAGATGCTGGGGTGGTACATTACCGTGCCCGGCGGTCCCGTTACCATGAATCCGGAGATTGAGAAAATGCATCGGAAAGCATTTCCGAAGAAGAACAGTGTCCTGATCCTGGAGGAGCCGGCGGAGCGCGAAGAGGCACTTTACGTCAATAAATATAATGATCTGATGGAGATCGGCGGGCATTATGTCTATTATGAGAAAAATCCCTGTATGCAGAATTATATGATTTCCGCCCGTAAAAAGAATGGCGTTACGCCCAGTGAAACTGTTGAGGACCGAGCTGCGAAGGATTTTAGAAGCTTAGTCAGAACCAGGGGAGAGCGTCAGGGGCAGAAAAGGGGATCGCGTGCCATGTATGCGGCAAGCGCGATTCTTGTGCTGATCGTGGTGATCATGGGGATTACGACCATTAACAATTTTGATAAGATGAAGACCGTGCAGCACTCGCTGGAGAGTATCACGTCCTCGGTGTCCGCAGGTTCAGATCAGACGGAGAGTAAGAAAATAGATGAAGGACAGGCCGACAAAACGCAGACAGATGCGGACAAGGCCCTGGAAAATGCAGACGCAGTTCAGGCGGGGGCGGATATGACCAACAAAGAATCCGAGACCGTGAATCCAGAGAGCGGCGCGGCAGATGCCGCAGAGGTGGATGCGCAGGAGACGATGGGCGGTATCGCGGCGGACAGTACGGCTCAGCAGGCCCAGAGCGCGGCGGGCACGGACGGCGGAAATACCGCGGATACTGCAGGAAGTACGGCAAACTCGGACGGTACCGTATCGGGAACTGGGGTATACGTGGTGGAGAGCGGCGATACGCTGGCCATCATCAGCCAGAAATCCTACGGGGATGTGTCCCATGTGGATGCCATCTGCAGGATGAACGGGCTGACCAACGGCAATTTGATTTACGTTGGACAGAAGCTGCTGCTGCCTTAATAGATGAAATTAATAGATGAAATTAGTGGATGAACTTAATAGATGCAGGATGTTTTGACCTCGGCACCACATTATGATATACTGTCAGAAATGAGCCGGGCGCCGCAGAAATCTGGGGTATACAGCAGATCGGTGGCGAACATCAGGGCTCACGAGCCGGATGCATCTACATTTAGCAGATAATACAGTTCGGCAGATAATATAGTAGAAACATATGAAAAAGGGGATAAAATGGCAGGTAATGATAATATTAAACTGTACGTGCCGGGATCAGTAGAAGAAATTGAGGAGAAAGCGAAGCACTACCGTCAAAAAAAGTATAAGAAGTATGGGGTGATTCTGGGTATACTGCTTCTGTTTCTGGGAATTGCAGGTATAGCGCTTATTTACCAGAAGTACACAAGCGTAAGTGTCGTGAAGACATACAGCAATCAGGGCGCCGACAACAACAGTTATGCGCAGTTTGCGACGGGGGTTGTCCGCTACAGCAGAGATGGCGTGGTTTTTCTGAACAGGAAGAATGAAGAATTATGGAACCAGCCTTGTCAGATACAGAATCCGGTCATAGATGTCAATGAAGAGGCGTTTGCGATCGGGGATGTGGGCGGAACATCGATTCTTGTGTTCACGAAGGACGGTCTGAAAGGGGAGATTGAGACTACACTTCCGATTGAAAAATTGTCCGTGTCGGACCAGGGAATTGTGAGTGCAATTCTAAAGAACGAAAGTTCACCGAAGATTATTACATACGACGCAGTTGGCAATGTGCTGGTGGAACATCAGATTGATGTGAACAAGACCGGTTATCCGGTGGCTGTCTCGATGTCCTCGGACGCGAATCTGCTGTCGGTATCCTACCTGAACACACAGACCGGTATTCTCATTTCCAAAGTCGGGTATTACAATTTTGGAACGGTGGGACAGGATAAGACGGACAATCAGGTGACACTTGATGAATACAATGGTGTGGTGATGGCGGATCTGTTTTTTATGGATGCAGATACTTCCGTTGCGGTGGGAGACGATTCCTTTGTGATATACAGGGGGAAACAGACACCGGAGGCCTCAGATACGATTAAGTTGAAGAAGGAGGTCGTCAGTGCGTTTCATTCGGACAAGTATATCGGCTTTATTCTCCGGAATGCAGATACCGCCGGATACGAACTCTGTGCATACAACAAAAACGGGCGCAGGGTGATGTCAGTTGATTTCACCGGGGAGTATGCGCACATTAAGATATCCGGGAGACAGGTGATCATGTACGAGGGTTCGAAGGCATGCATCTATACCATCGGCGGAATACGGCGATTCAAGGGCGATCTTGGCGCTGATGCATCGGAGCTGATTCCGGTGTTTGGAATTAATAAATACTTAGTGATAAATGCCAATGAAGTGAAAGTGATACGATTGGCGAAATAAAGGAGAAACCATGAACTGGATGGCAATTGGAGTAGGAATCTTATTCTTAATATGTATTATTGTCGGTTATGTGAAGGGGATTCTACGCATGGGCGTTTCACTCGTGGCGACGATTGCAACCATTGTGCTGGTGATGTTCATTTCCCCTTACGCGGCGAAGATGATGCACAAGTGGACACCGATCGATGCGATGGTAGAGACCCAGTGTGTCAAATTATTTACACCGTCTATCACGACGGAGACGTTGCTGGGAAGTGATCTGAGCGGGACGGCACTGGCGGACTATAACACAGATGAGCTGGCCGGCCTGGATTTGAATAATCTCGATATCGACATTGATGATGTGGCGGGGCTCCTGGGAGCAATCCCGAAAGACCAGCAGATCAAGGCAATTGAGGCGTCGGAGGTGCCGGACTTTTTAAAGAGTGCGCTGCTTGAGAACAACAATTCAGAGTCATACAGCAAGCTGGGAGTGTCGGATTTTCCGGGGTACATTGCGACCTTTATATCTGATGTTATTATTAACATTCTGGCATTTCTGATTACATTTATCCTGGTCACAGTGATCGTGCGCGCGCTGATCGTGGCGGTGGATATTGTATCAGATCTTCCGGTGCTGGGATTTGCGACGAGAATCACAGGTGCGCTTGCAGGTGGTGTGACGGCACTGGTGATTGTGTGGATCTTCTTTCTGATTTTGACGCCGATCTACACGACGCCAATCGGAACGACGTGCTTTAAAATGATTGACGCCAATGCGTTTCTGAGCTTTTTGTATAGCAATAATCCGATTCTGGATGCGCTGATGTAGACCGCGCTTTTCGCGGAATGGACGATTGGGGACAGGTTAAAACGGCAATTGGGGACGTAGCAAAGTGACACTTTGCTACGTCCCCAATTGCCGTTTTAACCTGTCCCTGAAGGGAGTTCACAAAGTTTTTATACTTAGTTAATTGTACAAACCCCGGTTTTAAAGTATAATAGAGTAGATATCATAAAACCAGTATGAACTGCTGCATGATTGAGCCACGCGAGGATTTTATACCGATGGTGCCAGTGGAGAGAGGAATATCCACTTTGAATTATGCGGACGGCGAAAAAGGGAAGGAGAACTGCTATGAAGGATTCAACTGAGACAATATTATTTACGAACACTCCCAAGATCAATAAACTGGCTTCTTTATGCGAGAAAAATAATGCGATTGACAAAGAGCTTTACACACAATATGAGGTGAAGAGAGGACTCCGTGACTTAAACGGTAAGGGCGTTCTGGCGGGGCTTACGAATATATCGGATGTATGTGCAAAGAAGATCGTGAACGGCGAAGAAGTTCCGTGCCCCGGTAATCTTTATTACAGAGGATATAACATTAAGGACATTGTGAATGGATTTCTGGAAGCTGATCACTACGGGTTTGAGGAGACGGCCTATCTGCTTTTGTTCGGGGAACTGCCGAACGATCAGGAGCTGCAGGAGTTCCACGAGACACTGGTTGAGCGGAGGACGCTGCCGCCGACGTTCGTGCGCGACATTATTATGAAGGCGCCGAGCAGGGACATGATGAACAGTCTGTCCCGGTCTATCTTGAATTTATACACGTATGATGACAAGGCAGACGACACCAGCATTCCGAACGTGCTGAGACAGAGTCTGAATCTGATCGCACAGTTTCCGATGCTGATGATCTACGGGTATCTTGCATACAATTACCGCATGGGAGAGGATTTGTTCATCTACGCACCGTCACCGGAGCTGTCCACCGCGGAAAATATTCTGATGATGCTGCGCGAGGACCGCAAGTACACGAAGCTGGAGGCGAAGATTCTCGACATGGCGCTGGTGCTTCACATGGATCACGGCGGCGGTAACAACTCTACATTTACCACCCACGTAGTCACCTCGTCCGGTACGGATACGTACTCGACGATCGCGGCGGCGATGGCATCTCTGAAGGGACCAAAGCACGGCGGAGCCAATGTAAAGGTGACGCAGATGTTTGAGGATATGAAATCACAGCTGTCTGACTGGACGGATAAGGATGCGGTACATCAGTATCTGATGGATCTGCTGGACCGGAAAGCATTTGACAAAAAAGGTCTGATCTATGGAATGGGCCATGCAATCTATTCTGTTTCCGACCCGAGAGCGGAGATCTTTAAAAAGTTCGTAAAACAGCTTGCAACGGAGAAGGGCTGTGAGAGGGAGTATGCGCTCTACGAGATGGTTGAGCACATGGCACCGGAAGTGATCGGAGAAAAACGTAAGATATATAAAGGTGTTAATGCCAACGTAGATTTCTACAGCGGTCTTGTGTACGGCATGCTGGGGCTTCCGCCGGAGCTGTATACACCGATATTTGCTACGGCTCGAATCGTGGGCTGGAGTGCGCACCGCTTAGAGGAGCTCAAGAATGTAGATAAGATCATTCGTCCGGCTTATAAGCCTTTGGCAGAGCATCGCGAATATGTAAAATTAGACGACAGATAGAGGGCACAATATGAAAGATGAATTTTACTACCCGTCGAAGGATGGGAATACCGAGATTCATACAATTGAATGGAAACCGGAAGGGGAAGTGAAGGCGGTACTGCAGATATGTCACGGTATGGTAGAGTACATTGACCGGTACGACGGTTTTGCCTCATTTTTGTGCGCACACGGCTACTATGTAGTGGGAAATGATCATCTTGGTCACGGAAAGTCCGTGCAGAGTAAGTCGGAGTACGGATTCTTCGCGGCGAAGTACGGCAATGCCTGTGTGATTGGAGATATTCATACACTGCGGCAGCGGACGGCTAAAAAGTATCCTTCGGTACCCTATTTTATATTGGGACACAGTATGGGATCAGCGCTGCTGCGCCAGTACATTCAGATGTACGGAAAGGGACTGGCCGGTGTGATCATCATGGGAACCCCGCGTGAGATGCCGAAGCTTGCACTGCGTACGGGAAAAAGTCTGTGCAGAATCGATTCTATTTTCAGAGGATGGCATTATCAGAGCAGACTGGTCAACAAGATGGCATTCGGCACTTACAACAAAAAGTTCAAGCCGGCCGAGACCCGAGCAGACTGGGTGACCAGCGACCGGGAGCTGCGGGAGAAGTATGTCAATGACCCGCTCTGTTCCTTCGGGTTCACAGTCAACGCGTATTATCACATGTTCAACGGAATGCTCAAAACGAAGAAAAAAGAAAGCTTTGCGATGGTTCCGCGGACACTTCCTGTCTTTTTTGTGTCGGGAGAGGATGATCCGGTCGGAGGCTTTGGCGCCGGCGTTACAAAATTATATAAAAAATATATTGCGCACGGAATGCAGGATGTCAGCATCAAGCTATATCCCGGAGACCGCCATGAATTGCTGAATGAGACGGATCGGGCGTCCGTGTATGAGGATCTGTATCAATGGCTGGAAAGTAAGAAGTTTTAAAATCTTTCATATTTTGAACATACTTTGAACACATTTTCGAAGTATACTAAGTTTTAGATAGTTGGTAAACAACTATCCCCCCTCATAAAGTAAAGGCATTCTGGGGAAACTCAGGATGCCGCGCTTTACTCTCAATCCAATACATAAAAACAAAACCCCCGCAGACATTCTGCAGGGGTTCTTTTAAACAAATCTATAGGGGAATGCGCACATACGCGCGACTTTTCCCTTGTCTGATCGATACATCAAATGATACTCGGTAAATTCTCGAAATCCTGTCAGAGCTCCATCGGGGTGTTACAATGAGTGTTCCTGCTTAAAGTTCTGCTTGAACGCATACATCCGCCTGTCGGCTTCATCGAGCAGTGCCCGGGAAGAAGAGAAGGTATTCTTATTTTCGATGATTCCGTAGCTAATCGAATAATTGCGGGAATGTTCGCTCCCGGTGGTGAACAGTGCGTCCTGAATACGCTGCATGTGTTTGCGGGCCAATCCGGCATCACAGTAATGGAGAATGGCAATCATCTCATCGCCGCCAAAACGGCAGATGACGTCGTCGCGCCGGAGCATATTCGTCAGCGTGTTGGCGACCAGAAGAATGTACTCGTCTCCGGCGGTATGCCCGTACACGTCGTTGATCATCTTCAGGTTATTCAGATCGATAAAGCACAGGGTAAACGGAACCCGGCACTGCAGCATAGAATCGAGAAGCTGCAGACAGTAACGCCGGTTGTACAGCTTTGTAGCCGGATCGCGATAAGCGAGCAGCTCCATCTCACGGATTTTCTCATTCTGCTGGGTGATGTCCTGCAGAATATATAAATAAGAAGAGGTTCCCTTCCACTGCATCTGAAATTTGCTGACAGAAAAATCATAACGCGACTTGCCGGTCAGCGAGATATCCCAGGATTTGGTGTGCGGGGTGCGCCGGTCGCTGTACAGCGTCTGGCAGGTGCGGTCCAGATCCAGTTCATAATCACGAATACCATGCTGTGCGGCACTGTTCAGGAAAAGTGCATCGTGGGAAATGCTGTCGATCACGATGATCCAGTCCTCGATCCGATCGGTGATGTACATCAGGAGTTCATTGTTGTCCTTCATCTCCTGTGCGCGCAGGGTTTCCTGCCTGGTGACTTCCACAAGCTGCTGCTCCCGCAGTTCAAGCTGCCGGATCATGTTGTTGAATGCATCAGAAAATTCTCCCATAAAATCTACCTGCTGGCTGTAGTCACCGGCGGCAACCCGCTGGCTTTGCCACGTCAGATGGGAAAGACTGGACCTGAGTGCACGAAAAGGGCCGCACAGCAGATTTTCTCTGGACGGAGCTTCGACGTCGAGATCTCCGGCTGCGATAGCGGCGGCAAAGCTCATGGCCTCGTGCAGCGCTGCGCTCAAATGGTTCAGAGCGATCGCAATCTCACGGTATTCATCGTGAAAATCGTCTGTATCGACCTGTTCGCCGCCATATTCGTGGGTGATATAGTCAATGAAAATAAGCAACTTTTCCTTTTCGTTCATAATGTTTCCCTCATAAATAACACTGATTATGTTGCAAATTACGCTTCTTTATTGGCGCGAAAACGACAAACCCGGGCACCGGTCGACCAACAGTCGATCTCCTCGACCGTGTAGGAGCAGTTGGTGTAGGTATCCAGAACCCCCTTGATCAGGCCTTCGTCATAGAAACAGACCGTCTCCCCGGTGACCGGAAGGCCGGAGCAGTCCAGGTCTTCGGCAACGGTCACGTAAATCGTGCCGGTGCTCTCGTCAATTTTTTCCACGCGCAGAATCCCGACCTGCATATTCTTCAGAACGTCCTGAAGCTGTCCGAAAAATGTATGGATGTCCACAGACAGATCCAGCAGGTTATGAGCGAGCTCACGTCCGGCAATTATTCCGGCCTTCTGGAAAATGCGGTGCATCTGTTCTTTTCCGTAGTCTTCCTCCAGAACCTCTTTGATACAGTATTCCAGCAGCCGGTATACGGTGACCGGCATCTGGGCCCCGAGATTCTCCCGGCCGATGGCAATATCGCCCAGTTGATCCCAGGAGAATTTATATGTGATCGACTCTTTTTTTGTATAGTCAAACATTTTAACATCCCCAATCAAGTTGTATTGAGGTTATTCTAACATAATCCGGCGTTGGGGTCAAAACGTTAGGGGCCATCCGGCTGTTATTATTTATACATTATTTACATTCTTAAGAAAATTATAAGAAAATACAAGATTGAGTCTTAAAAAATATGAGATATCCTGTATACTGTAGAGGAGGTGATGAGAAGATGTACAACATATTAGTATGTGACGATGACAAAGAAATTGTAGAAGCAATTGAGATATATCTGACCCAGGAGGGTTACGGCGTGTACAAGGCCTACGACGGCATAGAGGCGCTGGAGGTATTAAAAAAAGAGGAGATCCATCTGCTGGTCATGGATATCATGATGCCAAAACTGGATGGGATCCGTGCAACACTGAAGATTCGGGAGGAAAATGCGATTCCGATCATTATCCTCTCAGCAAAGTCGGAGGATGCGGACAAGATTTTGGGACTGAACGTAGGGGCGGACGATTATGTGACAAAGCCGTTCAATCCGCTGGAGCTGGTTGCGCGGGTGAAATCCCAGCTGCGCCGTTACACCCAGCTTGGGTCCAATGTGGACAGTACAAAGGCGGAGGTCTACACGGTGGGAGGACTCACCATTGATGACATGCTCAAAGAGGTGACTATGGATGGGGACAGGGTAAAGCTGACGCCCATCGAGTATAACATTTTACTGCTGCTTGTTAAAAATCAGGGGAGAGTATTTTCAATAGAGCAGATTTATGAGGCAATCTGGAACGAGGAGGCCATCGGAGCAGACAATACGGTGGCTGTACACATTCGCCACATACGGGAGAAAATCGAAATCAACCCTAAGGATCCGCGCTATCTGAAGGTGGTGTGGGGAGTCGGATATAAGATCGAGAAAGCCGGAAGGTGACGGCAGAAGATCGGAAAGGGAAGGAAACAATGACAGAAAAAAAATATTGGTACAGAAGTGCGGGAGTAAAGGGCTTCTGGATGATAGCGGTGCATGCAGTATTTGTGGTTTTTTTCGGCTGGGTAATCGTCTTGTCGGCGAACAGCGGGAATGTTGCATTCAGCAGCATTTCTGATATCCGGGATGCGAAGAGCCAGAACTACACGGACACGAAAGCATTTGCGGATCAGATAAACATGGATGGCCTGAATGTGCTGAACAATATTGATGTAAAGCGCAACGTCGAGACGGACGGGAAGTATGATGCGAAAAAGATCGTCGATGTGGAGGCCTATGTGAAGGACGGGACCATCACTGGAAAGAATACATCCGGAATTGCCTATAAGCTGGGTGATCTGGAGGCGTGGAGCGGGGAGGGCAATGGATACAATTACATGGATTCAGAGGAAGTTGTAGTTGTCTGCCAGAAGCCGGATGATACGTATCACTACTATACATTTGCAGAATTTCGGAAGCTGGTCGCGGATCAGACACTGAATCTGGTAGATGACCTGAATGAGAGGGAGACCTCGGAGATCATGTATGATCTTCAGAACAGCTATATGATAAACGAGTCCGGGTCAGACGTTCTGGTGAAGAACAAGGATGGTGAGACGGTTTATACTTCATTCTGGAGTATGGATGAGGCGATCAATGAAAGATACAAGACGGAGGATGGGAAGACGCTTCTGGATATCGCCAATGAGAATGCGGAGTGGAATGGAAAGCTCTCGCAGATGTATGATTATGTTAACGAGGCCCTGCTGACGCTAATCCGGGATAAGGAAAGCTACACGGATATAGAGAGCAAATATTCGGAGGGAAATACCAATCTGGCCTATATTCTGGTGGACCGGACGAACAAGAAGGTCTACACGAACCGCAAGGCATACACGGATTACGCGCAGGCGGATGCAAGCATAGAAGACCTGAAGAAGCTGGGCGCCTATGTGGTGACGGCCAATAATCTGGATGCGTTCCAGACGAATGTACAGACGACTGCGGGTGACTGGAAGAGGGTCAGCCATTATAAGGTCGCGAAGGATGTAGACTATACGTACGCGGTGGCGGTGAACACGAAGCTTCCGATTCAGGACAGCTACTACGAAGAAGCCGATAATTACGAGAACTATGGGAAATATGTAATGCCGCTGATCGTCGCGCTGGTAATCACCGGCATATTGTTCCTCATCGGCGCAGTATGGCTCATAGTGACCGCAGGAAGAACGAACAGGGACGATGAGCTGCATCTCTACCGGTTTGACCGGATCTGGACAGAGCTTGGAATTCTAATCGGACTGTGCACCTGGATTCCGGGGTATCTCAGCATTGTCCGCAGAATCAAAGCAGGCAATCTGTGGGAGTACAGCATTTTGCGGAAGTTCTGCAGGCTGATCGGGCGGATGCTGAGGAGTCTGAGAGCATTCTGGAGAAACCGGAGATCGGTGTGGAAGATTGCTCTGGCGTCGGCGGGCGTATTCCTGGTGAACATGATCGCGTTCACCAACAGGCCGTCCAGTGGGATGTGGCTTCTGATCACGATCATCGTCGATGGGGCTGCAATGATCTGGCTGCTGCGGGAAGCGATGGCGAAGGAAAAGGTACGACGGGGGATCCAGGAGATTGCCGAGGGCAATGTGTCGTATCAGATCCCTCTCGATGGTCTCTCCGGAGACAGCCTCAGACAGGCGGAGCTGGTGAACAATATCGGCGGTGGTCTGCAGCGAGCGGTGGATGAGAGCATGAAGAGCGAGCGGATGAAGACGGACCTCATCACCAATGTATCCCACGACATCAAGACACCACTTACTTCTATTATAAACTATGTGGATCTGCTGAAGCGGGAGAATATCCAGGACCCGAAGATCCAGGGGTACATCCAGGTGCTGGAGACGAAGGCTGCAAGGCTCAAGCAATTGACGGAGGATGTGGTAGAAGCGTCGAAGCTGAGCAGCGGAAACATTACACTGGAGTATATGAATCTGAATCTGGTGGAGCTGATCAACCAGGTGGAGGGCGAGTTCGCGGAGAAGTTCGCGGATAAAAACCTGACGCTGGTGAAGCATCTGCCGGAGGAGCCGGTGATTGTCCGGGTGGACGGCAGGAGGCTTTCGAGAGTGCTGGATAATATTTACGGCAATGCGGCGAAGTACGCTATGCCGGGAACCCGGATCTATGCAGATCTGAGTGTGGACGGGAAAAAGGCGTCGTTCGCCCTGAAGAACATTTCCGAGGAGCCGCTGAATATCTCGGCCGATGAATTGACCGAGCGGTTTATCCGCGGGGACGTATCCCGAAGCACCGAGGGAAGCGGACTGGGGCTGTCCATCGCCCAGAGTCTGACAGAGCTGATGGGCGGTGAGTTCAATCTGTATCTGGATGGCGATTTGTTCAGGGTTACGGTGACATTGGGACTTGACTTTTAGGGTCAAGTTGTCTATAATGACGAGGAATATCTAAAAGACGATGACGAAGACAGTAAGAGATACCACAAAGGCAAAGCGAGCCGGGGGCGGTGGGAGCCCGGTGCGAGTAAGGTATGTCTGAAAATCACTTCCGAGTTGCAGTGCCGAAGAAGACAGATCGTCAATACAGGTAGGTGCTGACGGTGTTCCGCCGTTAAAGGGAACGCGCATAAAAGGTGAATCCGGAGTGCATGTAACAGGTGGTGAAACGAAATGAAAGGCTTTCGTCCTATTGCAGGACGGGAGCCTTATTTTATATGCAGAAAAGGGATTTGATAATAATTCAAAAAGGGACAGGGCAAAGTGCAATTGGGGACGTAGTAAAGTTGCAATTTTGCTACGTCCCCAATTGCATCACACCCCGTCCCCAACTGCACCTAATCAAGAAAGGATGAGAAAAGATGTATAACAAAGTTTCGACAGACCTGAAATTTGTAGATCGTGAAAAAGCGACAGAAAAATTCTGGGAAGAGAACAACATTTTTGAGAAGAGTATGGAAAACCGCAAGGAGGGTGAGACCTACACGTTCTATGACGGACCTCCGACGGCCAACGGCAAGCCGCATATCGGCCATGTTCTGACCCGTGTCATCAAGGACATGATCCCGCGTTACAGAACGATGAAGGGCTATATGGTTCCGCGTAAAGCGGGCTGGGATACCCACGGCCTCCCGGTGGAGCTGGAAGTGGAGAGAATGCTCGGACTGGACGGAAAGGATCAGATTGAGGAATACGGTCTGGAGCCTTTTATTGATAAATGTAAAGAGAGTGTCTGGAAATACAAGGGCATGTGGGAGGACTTCTCCGGCACCGTCGGTTTCTGGGCTGATATGGAGAATCCTTATGTGACTTATCACAACGACTTTATCGAGTCTGAATGGTGGGCGCTGAAGAAGATCTGGGACAAGGGCCTGCTTTACAAAGGTTTTAAAATCGTTCCTTACTGCCCGCGCTGTGGAACTCCGCTGTCCGCACAGGAAGTGGCACAGGGCTACAAGGATGTCAAAGAGCGCTCTGCGATCGTCCGCTTTAAAGTGAAGGACGAGGATGCCTACATCCTTGCATGGACCACGACACCGTGGACACTGCCGTCCAATATCGGCCTCTGTGTGAATCCGGAGGAGGATTACGCGAAGGTGAAGGCTGCCGACGGATATACCTATTACATGGCGGTGGCACTTCTGGACACCGTTCTCGGAAAACTCGGAGAAGAGGGAACACCGGCTTACGAGGTTCTCGAGACCTGTAAAGGACAGGATCTGGAGTACAAAGAGTACGAGCCGTTATACGACTGCGCCGCACAGTGCTGTGCAAAGCAGAACAAGAAAGCATTCTTCGTGACCTGCGACACATACGTTACGCTGACTGACGGTACCGGTGTTGTTCACATTGCGCCTGCGTTTGGTGAGGATGATGCGAAGGTGGGCCGTAAGTACGACATGCCGTTCGTACAGCTGGTAGATGAGAAGGGAAATATGAGCGAGTCGACGCCATTTGCAGGCGTGTTCGTAAAGAAAGCGGATCCGATGGTGTTGAAGGATCTGGAGGAGAGAGGCCTGCTGTTCGACGCACCGAAGTTCGAGCACAGCTACCCGCACTGCTGGAGATGTGACACCCCGCTGATCTACTACGCACGCGAGTCCTGGTTCATCAAGATGACAGAGGTTAAAGACGACCTGATCCGCAACAACAATACCATCAACTGGATTCCGGAGAGCATCGGAAAAGGGCGTTTCGGTGACTGGATCGAAAATGTACAGGACTGGGGCATCAGCCGTAACCGTTACTGGGGAACTCCGCTCAATATCTGGGAGTGTGAGTGCGGCCACCAGCATTCCATCGGCAGCATCGAGGAATTGAAATCCATGTCCGATAACTGCCCGGATGAGATCGAGCTTCACCGCCCGTATATCGACGATGTGACCATCAAGTGCCCGATCTGCGGAAAGGAAATGCACCGCGTGCCGGAGGTAATCGACTGCTGGTTCGATTCCGGTTCCATGCCGTTTGCGCAGCACCACTATCCATTTGAGAACAAAGAGCTGTTCGAGCAGCAGTTCCCGGCGAACTTCATCTCCGAGGCTGTGGATCAGACTCGTGGATGGTTCTACTCCCTGCTGGCGATCTCCACCCTGCTTTTTAACGAGGCACCGTACAAGAACGTTATCGTTCTCGGCCACGTGCAGGATGAGAACGGACAGAAGATGAGCAAGTCCAAAGGAAATGCAGTGGATCCGTTCGACGCGCTGAACGAGTACGGTGCAGACGCAATCCGCTGGTACTTCTACGTGAACTCCGCACCATGGCTGCCGAACCGTTTCCATGGCAAGGCCGTGATGGAAGGACAGCGCAAGTTCATGGGAACCCTGTGGAACACCTACGCATTCTTCGTGCTTTACGCAAACATCGACGAGTTCGATGCGACAAAATATACACTGGATTACGACAAGCTGCCGGTTATGGACAAGTGGCTCTTGTCCAAGATGAATACCCTGATCAAGACCGTGGATGATAATCTGGAGAACTATCGCATTCCGGAGAGTGCACGCGCACTGCAGGAATTTGTAGACGATATGAGCAACTGGTATGTGCGCCGCAGCCGCGAGCGTTTCTGGGCGAAGGGCATGGAGCAGGATAAGATCAACGCGTACATGACACTCTACACTGCACTCGTGACCGTGAGCAAGGTGGCAGCGCCGATGGTGCCGTTCATGACAGAGGAAATCTACCAGAATCTGGTGTGCAGCATCGATAAGGATGCGCCGGAGAGTATCCACCTGTGTGACTTCCCTGTGGCGGATGAAAACTGCATCGACACAGATCTGGAGAACAACATGGAAAATGTATTAAAACTTGTTGTCATGGGACGTGCCTGCAGAAATACAGCCAACATCAAGAACCGTCAGCCGATCGGACAGATGTTCGTGAAAGCAGACTTCACGTTGCCGGAATTTTATCAGGATATCGTAACAGAAGAGCTGAATGTGAAAAATGTTAAATTTACGGACGATGTCCGCGATTTTACTTCTTATACTTTTAAACCACAATTAAAGACAGTTGGCCCGAAATATGGTAAAATGTTAGGTGGTATTAAAAATGCACTGTCCAGTCTCGATGGAAATGCCGCAATGGATGAAATAAACGAAACAGGCGCATTGAAGCTGGATATCGGCGGAACAGAGATCACACTGTTTAAGGAAGATCTGCTGATCGACATGGCACAGTCTGAAGGCTATGTATCCGAGGCTGATAATACTGTAACTGTAGTTCTTGACACCAATCTGTCTGAGGAGCTGCTGAAAGAAGGATTCGTAAGAGAACTCATCAGCAAGATCCAGACTATGAGAAAAGAAGCAGGCTTTGAGGTGATGGATAAAATCAAGGTATCATATAATGGAACTGAGAAGGCAGATGCGATCTTCGCGGAGCACGGAGCAGCAATCGCTGCGGAGGTTCTGGCAAACGAAGTGACAAAGGCAGATTCTGTTGAAGCCGTCAGTGGAAGCTACACAAAAGAGTGGTGCATCAATGGAGAAAACGTAACCATGGGTGTGGAAAGGATGTAATTATGTACAACGAGAGATTTGACAAGGAAAACTTTAAAAAAGACGTAAATCACAATGTGAGAACATTGTTCAGAAAAACAATTGATGAGGCGACACCGCAGCAGATTTTCCAGGCAGTTTCCTATGCGGTAAAAGAGGCGATCATCGACGACTGGCTCACCACACAGAAGACCTATGAAAAAGAAGATCCAAAGACAGTTTACTACATGTCCATGGAGTTTCTGATGGGAAGAGCGCTGGGCAATAACCTGATCAATATGACTGCGTACAACGGAGTGAAAGAGGCGCTGGATGAGATGGGAATTGATCTGAATGTCATTGAGGACGAGGAGCCGGATGCGGCACTCGGAAACGGTGGTCTCGGACGTCTTGCAGCATGTTTCCTCGACTCTCTTGCATCGCTGGGATACCCGGCATACGGCTGTGGAATCCGCTACCGTTACGGAATGTTCAAACAGAAGATTGAGAACGGCTATCAGGTGGAGACACCGGACAACTGGTTAAAAGAAGGAAATCCATTTGAGCTTCGCCGTGAAGAATATGCGAAAGAAGTACGTTTTGGAGGGGATATCCGTTTTGAGAAGGATCCGAAGACAGGAAAAGAAGTATTTATTCAGGAAAACTACGAATCCGTACTTGCAATTCCATATGATATGCCGATCGTAGGCTACGGCAACCACGTGGTCAACACACTGCGTATCTGGGATGCAAAAGCAATCACAGACTTCCAGCTGGATTCTTTTGACCGCGGAGATTACCACAAAGCGGTAGAGCAGGAGAACCTGGCGAAAAACATCGTGGAGGTTCTCTACCCGAACGACAATCATTACGCAGGAAAAGAGCTTCGTCTGAAACAGCAGTATTTCTTTATCTCTGCCAGCCTGCAGGCGATGCTTGCGAAGTATAAAAAAAGTCACGATGATGTGAGAAAGCTCTACGAAAAAGTAACGATCCAGATGAACGACACTCACCCGACTGTTTCCGTACCGGAGCTGATGAGACTGCTCATCGACCAGGAGGGGCTGACCTGGGAAGAGGCATGGGATGTGACGACTAAGACCTGTGCGTACACCAACCATACCATTATGGCAGAGGCACTGGAGAAATGGCCGATTGACCTGTTCTCAAAACTGCTCCCGCGTGTTTACCAGATCGTGCAGGAGATTGACCGCCGGTTCGTGGAGGAAGTGAAGGCAAAATATCCGGGAGACCAGAACAAGATTGCGAAGATGGCAATCCTCTATGACGGTCAGGTGAAGATGGCACATATGGCAATCATCGCAGGCTACTCTGTAAATGGTGTTGCAAGACTCCACACAGAGATTCTGAAAAAACAGCAGTTAAAAGATTTCTACGAGATGATGCCGGAGAAATTCAACAACAAGACAAACGGTATCACACAGCGTCGTTTTCTGATGCATGCAAATCCGCTGCTTGCTGACTGGGTGACAGGACACATCGGCGATGGGTGGATTACAGACCTGTCACAGATGGCGAAGCTGAAGCCGCTTGTGAATGACGAGCAGGCACGCCGTGAATTTATGCAGATCAAATATAAGAACAAAGAGCGTCTTGCGGCGTACATTCTGAAGCATAACGGAGTGGAGATCAACCCTCGTTCTATTTTCGATGTACAGGTAAAACGTCTCCACGAATACAAACGCCAGCTTCTGAACATTCTTCATGTGATGTATCTGTACAATCAGATCAAGGAGCATCCGGAGATGGAATTTTATCCGAGAACCTTTATCTTTGGCGCGAAGGCGGCAGCAGGCTACAAGCGTGCAAAACAGACGATCAAGCTGATTAACTCCGTTGCGGATGTTATAAACAATGACAGAAGCATCAACGCCAAGATCAAAGTAGTCTTCATTGAGGATTACCGCGTATCCAACGCAGAGCTGATCTTTGCAGCAGCTGATGTCAGCGAGCAGATTTCCACCGCTTCCAAGGAGGCGTCAGGAACCGGTAACATGAAGTTTATGCTGAACGGTGCGCCGACACTGGGAACCATGGACGGAGCCAATGTGGAGATCGTCGAGGAAGTGGGAATCGAGAACGCGTTTATCTTCGGAATGAGCTCAGATGAGGTAATCAGCTACGAGAACAACGGCGGTTACAATCCGACCGAGATCTACTTCAACGACTGGGATATCAAGAGAGTCGTGGATCAGCTGATGGACGGAACTTATTCAAACGGCGACCACAGCATGTACAAGGATCTCTATGATTCGCTGTTGAACACAAACTGTACAGACCGCGCAGATACCTACTTTATTCTGAAGGATTTCCGTTCTTATGCGGACGCGCAGAAGCGTGTGGAGGCAGCCTACAGAGATGAGCAGGGCTGGGCGAAGATGGCACTGATGAACACTGCATCCTGCGGAAAGTTTACATCAGACAGAACCATCAAAGAATATGTGGATAATATCTGGAAATTAGACCATGTAACGGTTTCTCCGGCAGAGGAGAATTAGGAGGCATAGATGAGCATTCAGAGCACAACTTCATTGGAAGCAATGCTGGAGAGGGCGATGGGCGCAGTGATGGGATTCCTGGTGGTATTCTGCATGGCGTTTCTGCTGATTCTGGCGGTAAAGCTGATTTCTTATATTTTAAAAGGAATCGGGCTGTATACAATGGCAAAACGCCAGGGGCTGGAATACCCCTGGCTGGGCTTCATCCCCTACGCGAGAGTGTATCTTCAGGGAGAATTATCCGGTGATATCCAGCTTGGCAGAAAAACGCTGAAGAATCCGGGAATCTGGATGATTGTCCTGCCGTTTGTGTGGGGATTTGTCAGCTGGATACTGAACAGCATCGCGTGGGCGTTGTTTGGAACACTTCTGGCACAGAGCACGGGCAGTGCAGACGAATTTTCCGGTGTGCTGGCGCTGCTGTTTTTGCTGATTGTATTTGCGGCACTTCTGGGACTGCTCCAGAGAGCGGTTACGATGACACTTCACGGGCTGGTGGATTACCAGATACTGGGACGTTACGGCAGCAGAAATATTGCACTTGTACATACATTTTTGGCGCTGCTTGTTCCGCTGTATGAGTCAATTCTGTTCTTTGTAATCAGGAACCGGTCGTGTGTGCCGGGGCCGCAGGGAACACATGGAGCGCAGAGGGCGAACGGAGCACCGGAGACATATGGAGCGCAGAACGTGAACGGAGCACCGGAGACATATGGAGCGCAGAACGTGAACGGAGCGCAGGAGACATGTGGGGCGCAGAGTGTGAACGGGGCACCGGAGACACATGATGCGCAGAACGTGAACGGAGCACCGGAGGTACAAGGAGTGCAGAGTGGCGATATGCCGCAGAAGACACAGGAGCCGTGGAGTGCTGCAGCACCGGAAAATCATTTACAATGCAGTGCAGACAGTACGGACAATGCAGAGCAGACACCGGATGTACAGGGTACACCGGCACAGCAGACGGCAGAGACTTTGGCAGATGCGACACAAAAACAGCCGGATGACGTTCAGTCAGATGGTGTGCAGCAGGAAATGGTGCATGAGGATTCTTCTGTCCCGGTGGAGCATCCGGAGATTCGCCCGAGCATCGTCTCGGAGCCGACGGAATGTTACCAATATCATGAACCACAGGGATCACAGAACATCGACGAATACCTAAATTCATGCAAGAAAGACGAGAGTCAATAATAAATAAGAGAAACCTTCCATAAACTTTCTTATGGGAGGTTTCTTTTTATGTGGAAAAACAGAAAAGATCGTTGGAAAGGCGCCCGGCATTATCACAGAGAGCATGGATTTCCCGGTGAAAGAAAGGAGAACCGGATACAGATTATAAAGAAAATCAGCTCTTTTCTTATGATTTTGATATTGCTTCCCTATGTGATAACGGTTTTCTGGAACGGGACGAATATCAGAAAATGGAATCAGGACGAAAAACAATATGTGCTGGTGAACACGGACGGGAAAGAAAAGCAGGTTCTCTGGGAAGAATACCTGATCGGCGTGCTTGCGGACACGATTCCGAGAACTTACGAAAAAGAGGCCATCGCGGCACAGGCAGTCATCCTGCGCACCGTTCTGCAGAGGGAGCTTGCGGAGAAAGGATTTGCCAGCGAAGCGTATATCACCGCGAAGGAGTTGAAGGGGAAAGCCACGGCCGGAAATTACGAGAAAATGTACCAGAAATATAAAAGTGCGGTGGAGGAGACCAGCGATCTCGTCCTGCTATATCAGGATCAGTATGCCAATGCGGCATATCACAGGTCAAATACCGGGAGTACGAGAGACAGCAAAGAGGTGCTGGGCACGGAAGAGTATCCTTATCTGTGCGCGGTTTCATGCCCGGAGGATAAAAGGGCGGACGAGGCGATGAACATCAGCACATTTTCCTATGAGGAGACCATGAAAAACTGTCGTTCGTTTCTGGCTGCCGTGGAAAAAGAGCAGGCGGAGAAAATTTTCAGCTTTGACGATTTTGAAATTGTAAAGCAGGACAGCGCGGGGTATGTGACGGAGCTTCGGATGGGGGAGAATACCTATCCGGGGGAGGAGTTCCGCACCGCTATGGGGCTGCCGTCCTGCGCATTTACACTGCAGGACTACAAGGGAGAGCTGCGGATTACTACAGTCGGGAACGGGCACGGGTTCGGTATGAGCCAGTGGTCAGCCAATGTAATGGCGAAGGACGGTGCCAGCTATGCCGAAATCCTGCAGTGTTTTTACCCCGGCACGGAAGTAAAGACCAGAGAGTGATCATTGGCAGGCACAGGCCTGCTCACGGTATGCAAAAGCGAAGAGCAGCGAAGCAGATCGCGGGCGTCTGATTTACGCATAAAATCAATTTTAAAAATCACGCTGACACTGTATAACCTGTCCGATTCTGGACAAAATACTAGCAGAGGTGATGAATTTGAAGAATGAAGATAAAAACACACAAATGAGAGGTAAGAGTACAACGGTAGGAATCGTCCTCTGCTTTGTCGCAGTGATTGTGATGGTGGGGGCTTACACATTTCGCGCCTCCCAGAATAAGCTGGATGAACAGATTGCGAAGTCGGAGGAGCTGGCAAAAGAGATCACGGAAAACGAAAACAAAGAAGCCAACACAGGAAATATAACTAATCCTAATGAAGGGGCCGACGGGGAAAGCAGCACAGGCGATACATCAAACACAGCAGATACCGTAGAAGAGGAAAGTGTGGCGGAGACAAATGAGGAGTCGGCGGCCACGGCAACTCCGGCAGACTCGCTTTACTTTGACGAGGAAAGCATTCTGGAATGGCCGGCGAGTGGTGCAATTGTTCTGAACTACAGCATGGACAAAACGATCTATGATCCGACGCTGGAGCAGTATCAGTATAATCCGGCACTGGTCATTGGCGGTCAGGTAGGAGAAGAAATTCTGGCGTCCGCAGCGGGAACAGTCGAGACGATCAGCCAGACGGCCGAGACAGGGCTTACGGTTACGCTCAATATGGGAAATGGGTATCAGGCGGTCTACGGACAGCTGAAGGAGGTGCCGGTCCAGCAGGGAGAATACGTTGAAAAGGGCGTGCTGCTGGGATATCTGAGCGAGCCTACCAAATACTATAGTGTAGAAGGTCCTTGCCTTTACTTTGAGGTGCAAAAGGACGGAAATCCGGTGAATCCGGTTGACTTTATGGAGTAGAATAAAAAATCCCGGTTTTCAACGAATTATTGAGGACTGGGATTTTTTTGCGCTGGCAGAAAATATTGTTTTTCCTTTAGTTGTCTGCTATAATTTGACATGGATCTGCGTCTGCATCCACGGTGCGGGCGCAGAATGCTGTGAGAGCGCACTGTGGGACATGCTGTGAGAGTATACCGCCTTCACCAGGGGGCGCCTTCTGATCAATGAGTGGGAAGTGATGTGGGATTATGAACTATACATATATATTAAAATGCGGTGACGGAAGTCTATATACCGGGTGGACGAACAATCTGGAGAAACGAATTATCGATCACAATATGGGAAAGGGCGCCAAGTATACGCGGGCGCGTCTGCCAGTAGTGCTGGCCTATTATGAGGAGTTTGAGACGAAGGCGGAGGCGATGCGGCGGGAGTATGCAATCAAGCATCTGAACCGGGAAGAGAAGCTGAAACTGCTGGAGTCCCAGGCACCGGACAGCGTATGATATGTAAAAAAAAGATGCCGAATCGGAAAAATCCGAATCGGCATCTTTGAATTTATTCGTAAATAGTCAGGAATGATGTATCTTAGTAATTCTCAGCCTTACGCTCGAAGTGAGCTCTTGGATGAGCACATACCGGACAGATTTCCGGAGCTTCATTTCCCTCGTAAATATATCCGCAGTTTCCACATTTCCATCCGAGAGGAGCGTCATCTTTGAATGTCTTGTCAGCTTTGTAGTTTTCCAGCAGCCTGTTGTAGCGTGCTTCATGAGAAGCTTCTACTTTGGCAACGAGTCTGAACTTATCTGCCAGCTCTGTGAAGCCCTCTTCCTCGGCTTCGTCAGCCATGCGGGCATACATCTCTGTCCATTCTTCTCTCTCGCCTGCAGCTGCGTCAGCAAGATTCTCTTCTACAGTGCCAATGCCGTGAAATTCTTTGAACCACATTTTTGCATGCTCTTTTTCCTGTCCTGCTGTCTCCTCAAAGATGTTCGCCATCTGGACAAATCCGGCTTTTTTAGCTGCTGAGGCAAAGTATGTATATTTGTTTCTTGCCTGTGACTCACCTGCAAATGCTTCCATTAAGTTCTTTTCAGTTTTAGTTCCTGCATATTTTGACATATCGTTTTCCTCCTATAGAATAAGTAGACTTATGAAATCTTCCACTGTTTTAGATAAGACAACTACACGGGATGATACGGGGGTGTAGCTGTCCTTCTCTTTGTTGCGGGTAACTGTCAGATCAAAATTATCATTCTGACTTGATATTACAGGCTTTAATTTAAGCGAAATATCTCTTTAACAGACCTTCAAATGCTTTTCCGTGACGAGCTTCGTCTCTTGCCATCTCATGAACGGTGTCATGGATTGCGTCTAAGTTTGCTGCTTTTGCACGTTTTGCAAGATCAAACTTACCTGCTGTTGCGCCGTTTTCAGCGTCAACACGCATCTCAAGGTTCTTCTTTGTGCTGTCTGTTACAACTTCACCTAATAATTCAGCAAATTTTGCTGCATGCTCAGCCTCTTCGTAAGCTGCTTTTTCCCAGTAAAGACCGATCTCCGGATATCCTTCTCTGTGAGCAACTCTTGCCATTGCAAGGTACATACCAACTTCTGAGCATTCACCCTCGAAGTTTGCACGAAGATCCTTCATGATGTCTTCGCTTGAGCCCTGTGCAACACCTACTACGTGCTCTGCAGCCCATACTTTGTCTCCAGCCATCTCTGTGAATTTCTCTGGTCCTACTTTACACTGTGGACATTGAGCCGGTGCTGATTCTCCCTCGTAAACATATCCGCATACTGAACATACCCATTTTTTCATAATTTTAAATCTCCTTTTCTTTTTTGATTAATTTGTTTAACAGTTTTATTTTAACACAGTAGCTATCAAAATAACTATTATGTTAAGAGCATTTTACGATTTTTTAATACAATCTCCACATTTCCCATAAAAAAGTATGGAATGTGATTCTATTAAGCCATCAAAGTTTCTGGAAGCCATCTCATCAATGTGATCGATGCTGTCCATTTTCAAATCGATCATCTTTCCACAGCATCTGCAGTAAAAATGATTATGTGGTTTGACTTCTCCATCAAATCGATCCCCTCCGTCCGGTGTGGAAATTTTAACTGCCTCACCGATATCGGCCAGCAGATTCAGATTGCGATAAACGGTGCCTAAGCTGATGTTGGGAAATTCTTCCTTCACATGCATATAGACGGTATCTGCTGTAGGATGCTCTTTTGTCTTCATTAAATAGGTCTTGATGGATTCTCGTTGTTTGCTGTATTTTAGTGCTGCCAATGGGAACCCTCCTTTGTTTGAAATCAATAACGATAACAGTTACTATAATCAATATAATGGTTTATGGTCATTTTGTCAATACTAAATTCAAAATAATTTAAAAAAGTTTGCGGGAGAATAGATTTCCCGGGAAAGAACAACGGGCGGAGCGGTAAAGCGGATTCCGGATACCCGCATGTCCCGGGATCCTGAAGAAACAGATGTAGTCGAAAACAGTGAAGCATCGGGGATTCGAACCCCGGACAACTATCCTGAAGAAACAGATGTAGTCAAAAACTGACAAAATATTACATAAATGTTAAATAAAAGAAATAGATATAAACAGAGCATGTCGAATGATGAAACCTAAATATAAGGAGCATACTATTGACAATGGCAAAGATGATTGATATAATATCGTTGTAACAAAGTTAACATTTATGTAACATTTAAAACTTCCTACTAAAGATAAAAAAACGCAGGGAGGTTTTATATGAAAGTAACGTATGTGAGACAAAGACTGATTGTGACGGCTGTGGCTGGTGCAATCATGATTCCGGGGAGTGCAATCGTGGCGCATGCAGAAGATGCAGTGACGCTTCCGACGGCAGGAATCGAATCGGTACTAGAGAAGTGCTATTTGGCAGAGGAAGAACATCCAATGGAATTATATCTGGTACCAACTGAACAAGAGGAGTATTCAAACAGGGCGTTTGCTGATACGCAGGATTATATCCTTATTAGAGACGCCCCTTATACAACAAGTGACTGGGCCGGTAAATTATATAAGAACAATGTGGCTGACATTCTGGATACCCAGGGAGCCTGGACAAAGATCTCGTCCGGGACGGTGACCGGATATGTGGAGACAGAGGAATTACTGACTGGTGGAGCGGCGAAGGAGTACGCCGGTGCGAACATCGGGAACACGGCGACAGTCACGGCCTATGTGCTGAACGTCAGGGACGGTCAGAATACAAATGCGAATATATTAACACAAATTACATTAGATGAGAAATATCAGGTTACAGGAGATAGCGTTTCGGGATGGTATCCGGTACAGGTTGGCGATATTGCCGGCTGGGTGTGCGGAGATTATGTGAACGTATCTCCTGATTTTTCTTATGCGGAGTCAAAGCAGGAAGAAGAGCAGAGACTGGCAGCGGAAAAAGCAGAAGCGGAGAAAGCAGCGGCAGAAAAAGCAGCGGCAGACAAAGCGGCGGCAGAGAAAACAGCAGCAGACAAAGCCGCGATGGAGAAAGGTGCGGTGCAGCAGGCAGCAGGAGAAATGTCCGCAGGAGATGATGTGGGACAGGGCACAGAGGAGGCGAGTGCCGCAGTATTGCCGGATCAGACCGGGACATCTGCAGGTCAGGCAGTGATTGATTATGCGTGTCAGTTTATTGGCAACCCGTATGTGTGGGGAGGCACAAGTCTGACAGAAGGATGTGACTGCTCTGGATTTGTTCAGTCCGTATATGCACAGTTCGGGGTTTCACTTCCAAGAACTACCTGGGACATGGAAAGTGCCGGTACGGAAGTGAGCTTTGAAGAAGCAATACCGGGGGATCTGATCCTCTATGATGGCCATGTGGGACTGTATATGGGAGACGGGACGATCGTAAATGCGATTGATTCTGACCATGGAATCGGGATATCGAATGCAACTTTCACATATATTGTGACGGTGCGGCGAGTAATCTAAATAATAATTTCTCGAACGTAAGAACGGGTTATACAAAATATACAAAAATGATTTTTTTCGTAAAAAAAAATCTAAAGTGGAAAATTTAGAGTTTTCAACTTATTCACATTAAAAATTAGAAAAAACGTGGAAAAAAGGACTTTTCCATAAAGTTATTCACATTATCCACATAAAAACATGTGTTTTTGGTGGATTACTTTTGAAAATAAAAGAACGAACGTTTTGTTTAGAAATGACGAAAATAGAATTTTGTCGAAAAAAAGTTGACTTTTGAGAAATCAAAATTTAACTGGAATTGTAGAAACAATTAAAAAAGAAAAGCATGAATAAACTACAATTTCTGATAATTGGTTTTTATGAAGAGATGTTTTTCCTGTCCGTACGATGAGAGACAGGAATGTCTCGGATTGAAGGACGTACGCTGAACAGACAAAGTGTGGACTGTGGATAAGGATGGGTAGATCAACCGTGTCAGGTGGATAAACTGGTTGATAAAATGTGAGAATGGGCTTATAATAAGAAACACGTAAGAATAAAGGAGGATATTGATATGGTACAGATAGCTAAGACGACTACAATCGGCGAACTGATACAGCAGGCTCCGCAGGTTGCACCGATCCTTATGGAAATCGGAATGCACTGTCTCGGATGCCCATCCGCTCAGGGAGAAAGTCTTGAAGAAGCTGCAATGGTTCACGGAATCGATGCAGACTTATTAGTTGAAAAAATTAACGCAGCAATCAATGCATAGTCAGAACCATGCATTATAAAAATCCCGCAGGAGAAATGATTCCCCCTGCGGGATTTTTATGCATTAGAAACGGGCGCCTAGATCTGAGCCAGCTTCTGGATTGCGTTGGAGGAGATCGTGATTTCACAGTGCTCTTCCAAAAAGGCGAGTGTCGCCGGTGTAGCTTTTTCGATTGTACCGTACTCGGAAAGCATGTTGCAAATCTTGTTAAATTCCATGTTGGTGTGACCCGACTGCGTGAGCGCTAAAGTGTAGATTCCATCAGAGACATCCTTGTACAGAGTATTGGAACCCTGATACTGCGGAGCCAGAAGACGGGCTACAACGATGACACTGTCGATGTCCTCGAACGAGAACAGGCGGACATTAAATCCGGAAGTGCTCTCTGCAGAGGTCGGCTTGATGTCGGCGGCAGCGTCTTTCACTTTGTTCAGAAGATTTAAGAAATCTTCCGCACCCTCCAGTTTATTGAGTGGAAGTGGGGTGGAATCTATGTCGTTTGTCGGGGTGAACTTGGAGAATCTGGTATCCAGTTCTTCCGGATCTTCTACTTTGGTAATGATGAGCACCAGCGAATCAGAAGCCGGAATAGCCTCTATCATCAATGGAATGTCTTCTGCGTCGAAGCCAAAGTCGAAGGAGGCCTGCTGCATCATATCATGAAATAAAGATTTTGCTTTCTCTGTTCCGTATGCCAATTCACTGAGCTTAAGCTGTCTTGCTTCCAGGTCGGCCGGAGTTAAGGTACAACGAATCTGATTATCATTTATTTTCTCTATCTTCATATAATCACATCCTTCCTGCTATTAGTATAAACAAAAACAAAAAATATGTAAAGAAAATAAAAATAAACCTTGCAAAGAATCATGGAATTGACTATAATGCAAATACAAGAAGATAGTATTCCGAGATAAATGCTACAAAAAAGGGGGGATACTGTTGAAGATGCACTCTCTCGTGCAGTTAGTTTAATCATTTCAAGTAATCTATTGAGAAATTCAGAAAATCAATTTATCAATGTTCAGAAATCACGAACAAAAAACCAATTAACTTAGCAAATAAATAAAATAGTAAAGTATACATTCACTGTATGTAAACTATCTTCTTGCGACTCTGAAAATATTGGAATACATCACGAAAAACCTTATGGTTCAGAGGAATTATATATTTATCAGGCAGACAGTGATAAAGGAAACGAGAGAAGGAGCAAACTATGTTAGATTTTAACAAAGAAGAGAAATACCAGCAGTTATTTGCAGAACTGGAGAGTTACGAAGAGAAGGGAATCCCGATCAGCATTGAGGCGGAAGAGGAACAGCGGGTAAGTCCTCAACAGGTCGTGGAAACGATTATGGTCAGAGAGAATATGTCACTGATGCGTGAATATATCCTGAATTCCAAAGGAAATATAGAAAAAATAGTCTTTCACAAAATAAAATAGACAGTCAGTTCCCAAATACCCCTCAAGTGCGCGTTACTGTTCACAGATAAATCTGTTCCAGTAACGTCGCCGGTCCATTTTTAAATCATCTTTGATGATGGGACCGGCTCATAGTTATATTTACTTGATTGGCGCATAGCTTGACAGCAGGTGTCAAGCTTGCGTGTGAACAGTAACAAGCGCGCCCATTTTCGTGCGGAAAAAGTCAAATTTTATGATAATGTGTAGAGAAAATGTGATATAATAGTGCCTGACAGGAGGTGCGCCATGGAGGAAAGAAGAAGGAGAGGTACGCAGTCTAATCAGAGAAGAAGACAAAGTACACAACCGGATCAACAAAATCGACGCAGACCGGAGCCAGGAACTGGGAGAAACGGAAGACCAAGTGAGAAAGAACTGAGGCAGATGAGAAGCAGCCGCGCAAGGAAAAGACGCAGAAATCTAATCCTGCGAATGCTGATTATATTCGTTCTTGTTGTTGGTATCATAGGTGGGATATTGTTTTGGATAAAATACGGCCCGTCAAAAGAAATGGCTGATTTGAATCAATATTATGGAGTGTCAAATGACGATGATCTTGCCGTTGTAATTAACAATGAGAATCTGAAGGTCGGAGGAAAGATGATAGACGGAAATCCGTACATCGAGTATTCCGTGCTGCGGGATCGGATCAATGATCGCTTTTACTGGGACTCAAATGAGAACGTTTTACTCTATACATTGCCCAATGGCAACGTATCCGCAGGAGTGGGCAGTAAGGACTATTCTGTAGCAGCAGATAAAAAAAGTGAAGATTATGTAATTCTTAAAACCGAAGGTAAGACGGCATATGTGGCATTGGAATTTGTCCAGAAGTACACCAATATTGATTTTGGTGTGTACAAGGATCCGAATCACGTGATGATTGTAAATGACTGGGGAAAGACGACCACAGCAGAACTGAGACGAAAAACAGAGGTGCGTTATCAGGCTGGCGTAAAGAGTCCGGTACTGACAACGGTGAACAAAGGTGATAAAGTAACGACGATTGAAGTCGAAGGCAAGTGGAAAAAGGTACGTACCAGCGATGGATTTATCGGATATGTAAAGCAGAGTGCTTTAAAAAAAGAAAAGACGGAAACCATTTCCAGGAACTTTGACGAACCGGAGTATACAAGCATCAAAAAGGATTATACCATCAATCTGGCGTGGGACAATCTGGAAAATGAGATTGCCAACAGCGAGGCGACGTCAACACTTGCGAATGCAAAAGGGCTGACCACTGTCTCACCGACGTGGTTTGGAATAGCGGATACAGATGGAAATCTGAGATCTATTGCGGACAAGGATTATGTAAATTATGCACATCAGTCCAACCTGGAGGTTTGGGCGATGTTTCGTGATTTCCATGATGGCCTTGAGACGCAGGAAGATGTATATTCGGTCTTAAGCTATACCTCGAAACGGGAGACGCTTGAAAATCAGGTGGTAGCGGCAGCACTGGAGGCAGGGATAGATGGAATCAATCTCGACTTTGAATTGATTTCAGAGGAATGCGGAGAGAGTTTCGTACAATTCGTGCGTGAGCTTGGCGTCAAGTGCAGGCAGAACGGTTTGGTGTTCTCTGTGGATAATTATGTGCCAATGCCTTACAACGAATTTCGCAATATCAAGGAGCAGGGCGTTATGGCGGATTATGTAGTGATCATGGGGTATGATGAGCATATCGCAGGTTCAGATAAGCCAGGCTCGGTAGCTTCATATGATTATGTGAAAAATGGAATTGAGGATACCCTGAAGGATGTCCCGGCAGAAAAAGTGATCAATGCAGTTCCGTTCTATACACGGCTATGGTCCGTTACATCTACAGGAGTAGAGAGTCTGGATCTGACAATGGAAGGTGCGTCTTCGAGCGTGGCAGCTGCAGGGGCAACCGCAGTCTGGGACGACAAGACGAAACAAAACTATGCAGAATGGGAGTCAGACGGTGTGACATATGAGATCTGGCTGGAGGACAGTGCGTCGATCGAGGAGAAGATGAAGCTGATCAAATCCAATAAGCTTGCCGGTGTTGCAGAGTGGGAGCTTGGTAGTGAGACCCCGGATATATGGGATGTGATTCTTCAGTATGTAAATTAAATGCGAATGAAAACTGCGAAATTGCAGTTGCTTTGAACTGCAGTAAAATTTAATAATGAAAAGAAGTTCCCCGGCATATATTAATGAAAGAATATGTGTCGGGGGAATTTTTTTGAGAAAAAAATGGAAATATATTCTGGGAATGGTCATACTGGCAGGTCTGATTGTTCTGGAGCAGAAAGCAGGAGAAGTATTACTGCAGAATCTGTCTGTAAGTTCAGGTGAGGTGCAGTCTCCGGTCACAGTGGTCATTGATCCCGGGCACGGCTCTTCTGATCCCGGCAAGGTTGGAATCAATGATTTATTAGAAAAAGATGTGAATCTTAAAATTGCAAAAGAAATAAAAAAATTACTGGAAAAAGAAGGAATTACAGTTGTGATGACGAGAGAGGATGACAGCGGACTGGGAAAAAGCAAGGTGGAAGATCTGAAAGCGCGCGTTGCAGTGATCAATGACACGAAACCGGCACTGGCGGTCAGCATCCATCAGAACAGTTATGGACAGGAGGAAGTAAAAGGGGCGCAGACATTCTATTTTACGCACTCGGAAAAAGGAAAGGAGGCGGCGCTGATCCTTCAGGAGAAGTTGTGTGCAATGGATTCCGAAAATCACCGGCAGGCGAAGGCCAACGAAACTTACTACATTCTGAAGCGGACAGAGGTGCCCACGGTAATCGTAGAATGCGGATTCCTCTCAAACCGGGAGGAGGCACAGAAACTGGGAACCGGAGAATATCAGGAGCAGATCGCCCAGGCGGTGTGCAGCGGAATCCATGGATTTATTACAAAAGAAGAATAGGATTCTTGTTTTGTATGTGGTATAATATTGGTCATGAAAACAATAATAAAAACAATCGATAAAAACAGAATAGATAAAAGTACAATTATGCAGGCGGGTGACATCTTAAAGCGGGGTGGCCTGGTTGCATTTCCTACGGAAACCGTATATGGCCTGGGAGCAAACGCACTGGATGAGGAGGCTGCGAAAAAAACGTATGCGGCGAAAGGGCGCCCGTCCGACAATCCGCTGATCGTTCATATTGCGAATATGGAGGCGCTCCCGAAGATCGTGAAACGTATTCCGGAGGATACGTACAGGCTGGCCGATGCATTCTGGCCGGGGCCGCTGACGATGATTTTTGAGAAAAGCGATCTGGTGCCGCTCGGGACGACTGGTGGACTGGAGACTGTTGCGGTCCGTATGCCGAGCGATCCGGTGGCGAGAGAGCTGATTGAGGGAGCGGGAGGATATGTGTCCGGACCGAGTGCGAACACATCCGGGAGACCGAGCCCTACGACGGCCGAGCATGTGAGAGAGGATCTGGATGGAAAGATTGAGATGATACTGGACAGCGGTCCGGTTGAGATCGGTCTGGAATCCTCCATACTGGATATGACGGTTGTGCCGCCGATGATTCTGCGGCCGGGAGCAATCACGAGAGAGATGTTTGAGGCCGTGATCGGACCGGTGGCGGTGGATGAGACGTTGGTGAATGCGGACAGTAAGCAGGCGCCGAAGGCACCGGGGATGAAGTACCGGCACTACGCGCCGAAGGCGAGTCTGATCATTGTGGACGGTGAAGAAGGGGAAGTCGTGAAGGCCATAAGGCGCCTTGCAAAAGAGGGCGCAGACAGTGGAGCGTGCGTGGGAATCATTGCCACGGACGAGACTCTGGGGAAATATGAGCACGGCGTGATCAAAAGCATCGGGACCAGGCAGGATGAGCAGACCATTGCGAAGAATCTGTACCGGGTGCTGCGGGAGTTTGATGATGAGGCGGTCACGCAGATCTACAGCGAGGCATTTGCCGTTGCGGGAATAGGCAAGGCGATTATGAACCGGTTGGAGAAGGCCGCCGGACACCAGCATCTGCAGGCGTCAGAGGTAAACCGGACTGCGGACTAGTGCGGCAGGCGGCGAATGAGCAGAGTGATCAAGGGACGGGATTTTTGAACCCGGCATAAGATAAATACAACACACAAAAGGAGGAGCAACATGGCAAAGGTACAGATTATGGATCATCCGTTGATTCAGCACAAGATTAATTTTATTCGGAGAGAGGATGTAGGCTCTAAGGATTTCAGGACGGCAGTCAGCGAGATCGCATCCCTGATGTGCTATGAAGCGACAAGAGATCTGGAGCTGCAGGACGTGCAGATCAAGACTCCAATCTGTGAGATGACAGGCAAGGAACTGGCGGGGAAGAAGCTGGCGGTGATTCCGATTCTGAGAGCAGGTCTGGGAATGGTGGACGGCATGCTGAGTATGATACCGGCAGCGAAAGTGGGACATATCGGATTGTATCGTGATCCGGAGACACTGGAACCGGTGGAGTATTACTGCAAGCTTCCGGTGGACTGTGAGGAGAGAGAAGTGTTTGTGGTAGATCCGATGCTCGCGACGGGAGGATCTCTTGTGGCAGCAGTTACACTGTTGAAACAGAAAGGTGTGAAGCGGATGAGAGCCATGTGCATTTTGGCGGCACCGGAAGGTGTGAAGGCATTTGAGAAGGCGCATCCGGATGTCGACCTTTACATTGGCGCATTGGATGATCATCTGAATGACCACGGCTATATTGTGCCGGGACTTGGAGATGCGGGGGATCGCATTTTTGGAACCAAATAATCGGTGAGAGAGCGGAGGAATCAGATGTCAGATAAACGTGAAAATTATATTTCCTGGGATGAATATTTTATGGGCGTGGCTATGCTTTCCGGCATGCGATCAAAGGATCCGAGCACACAGGTCGGGTGCTGCATCGTAAGTCCGGAGAACAAGATTTTATCGATGGGCTACAATGGACTTCCCCGGGGATGCTCCGATGATGAATTTCCCTGGGCGAGGGAGGGCGAAGATCCACTGGAGACAAAATATGTGTACACAGTGCACAGTGAGCTGAATGCGATTTTAAATTACAGCGGAGGAAGTCTGGCCGGGAGTAAGCTTTATGTTTCTTTGTTCCCGTGCAATGAGTGCTGCAAGGCAATCATTCAGAGTGGAATCGTGGAGGTAATCTTTGACTCGGACAAGTATGCGGATGAACCGAGCACGATCGCGTCCAAGAAGATGATGGATGCGGCGGGAGTCCGGTATTATCAGTATCATCGGTCGAACAGACAGATTACGATCCGGGTATAAAAAGCCCCTGCTGAGAGGCAGCGTAGCTGCAGGATGTTCATGAGTAAGTAGCAGAGCGGATTGCGAATGTCCGCTTTACCAGAGTGAAAATAAAATGGAAGTGCAGGCGTGTCCGGAATCATACCAGAAGGGCACGCCTGTTTTTTATATCATAGGGTTAAGGTGTCAAAAGGGCATATTGCACAAAAAATGATTTCTTCGTTCCGTTGTGCCAAGCATTCCAATAAGCCTCTGAAACCAACAAGGGTCAGATGCCATTCATAATGTCCGCGAGACGGGCATATATCATAGTGAGGGCATATGTAAGGGAGCGAAGAGATGGAAAGAGTTACGGAGCTGGCTGTAAACTTTATTGTGAGGTCAATTGTTGGGATGGGAATCATTTTTTTGCTGAACGAATTTCTGAAAACACGGGGGATGGACGTGATGGTTGGGCTGAATGCAGCATCGTTTTTGACAAGCGGAACCCTTGGTATTCCTGGTGTGGGACTGCTGTATGGCATTGCGCTGTACAAAATTTTGTGAGTATTTCACAAAAAAGGGAGGATTTAAAAAAAGGTATGGACATTTAGAGAAAGCATGTTTATAATACGACTCACTAGGTATCACTTCTAGATGCTTAGTTCTGGATTAGATCAGAGTTATCAAAGCTGCATATGTGCCATCGTGGTCACAGGCATATGAGTCGCAGCAATTTTCAACACGGAAAAAGTACAACAGCATGTGTTAAGGTGGAATCCACCGAAAGTGGGAGAAGCTTTAGTGCATACGCAGATGCCGGTAAGGGCAGCCTGTCTTCAAAGCATCTGCATCAGGAAGAGAAGAACAGGAGGGATGAATTGCAGCATAGAAATTTTGTGATTTACGACAACGAGGAAATGTACGCCAAGAATTTTATGGACTGCATCTCGACTAGAAAAGAAGTAGCGTTTCAGGTGAGGATGTTTCGGGATGTAGAAAAATTATTGGAGTACAGTAAGGAACAGGTGGTGAATTTTATGCTGATCACAGAGGAATGCCCGGCCGCAGTCAGACAGCAGGTCAGGGCACAGAGAACATTTGTACTAACAAAAGGTGTGTGTACAGACTTGGGAGAAAAGGAGAAGAGTATTTTGAAGTACCAGTCAGCAGATGAAATCCTGGCAGAAATTCTGGAGTCCTGCCTTGAGACAGGAGACAGAGAGCTGGGGCTGACCATGACGAAGGGAGCCGGCGCAGTCATTGGAGTTTATTCACCGGTCCACCGGATCGGGAAGACAAAGCTGGCATTGGCTGTGGGAAAGGAGCAGGCGAAAAATGGACCGGCACTGTATCTGAATCTGGAAGAGTATTCTGGGGCAGAAGCTTATTTCGGAGAGCGTCCACAGCAGAATCTGGCAGACCTGCTGTACTATGCCAGACAGGAGAACGGAAACCTCGGCATTCGGATCAGCACGATGGTGCATCAGGACGGGGAATTGGATTACATCTATCCGATGGAGGTGGCAGGAGATATCCGGAATGTGACCCTGGAGGAATGGAAGGAACTGCTGGAACAGATTGCAGATAAGAGTATTTATGATACCGTGATTCTGGATCTGGGGGACAGTGTACAGGGACTCTATGAGTTACTTATGCTGTGTGACACGGTCTACACTCCGTTTATCGAGGAGCCGGCAGCCCGCGCAAAGATGAGGCAGTACGAGGAGAATCTCATGCTTCTCGGATACCAGGGGATTCTGGAACATACAGTGAAAAAAGAAGTTCATGCGAGAAAAGGGCGTGAAAGGAAAGGCAGCAGCGTATGATTCAGCCGGAAGAACTGCACAGAAGAATCCTGCGGGAGATGGATCTGACAAGGGAAATTGAGGATGAGGATCTGATGGATCTGATCTACCGGATTCTGGACGAGAAGAGCCGGGAGGAATACCTGCCGCTACAGGAGAAGATCGCGCTGGGGAAGGAGCTTTTCAATGCCTTCCGAAAGCTGGATATTCTTCAGGAACTGATTGAGGATGAGGAGATTACGGAGATCATGATCAATGGAACACAGAATATATTTCTGGAGAAGAACGGAAGACTCTTCGAGTCGGACAAGCGGTTTGTGTCCACCGGGAAACTGGAGGATGTGATTCAGCAGATTGTCTCAGAATCCAACCGATTTGTGAATGAGTCTTCACCAATCGTGGATGCGAGGTTAAAGGACGGATCACGTGTGAACGTGGTGCTGAATCCGGTGGCGCTGAATGGCCCGATTGTGACAATCCGAAAGTTCCCGAAGGAGTCGATCACTATGGAACAGCTGATAAAGTGGGAAACCATAAGCCGGGAGGTGGCAGAATTTCTGCAGATTATGGTGAATGCCCGGTATAACATTTTCATCAGTGGAGGAACCGGGTCAGGCAAGACAACATTTTTAAATGCGCTGTCACATTACATTCCCAAGGATGAACGGATTATCACAATCGAGGATAATGCGGAACTGCAGATCAAAGGGGTTCCGAATCTGGTACGGCTTGAGGCGCGCAATGCAAATGTGGAGGGGGCGGGAGCGATCACGATTCAGGACATCATTAAGTCGGCGCTCCGAATGCGGCCGGATCGAATCATTGTCGGGGAAGTGCGCGGGGCGGAGGCAATCGATATGCTGCAGGCCATGAACACCGGGCATCTTGTTTTCCCTTCTTGACTACACTTTCTCCCTCAGAAAAATCACTGTTATTGGTTGCTACTATAGTAATTACTTGCCCCGATTTAAGGAGCATATTTACATCTCCGTTAGCTATAAGTTCAATTCTCTCTATATAGTTGAGTATTCTGTCTCTGTCGATTTCCGTAAAGTTGCGAAGCTCTGCAATAGCTGATTTAATTTCAGCAATCTTATCCGAAACATAGGAAACACTTAATTTGCTAGATTCTTTGTTCTTGATGGTTTCTGTAAGATTGTCAATTTCTTCGGTTATGGTATTGATTTTATTTTTAATACGTTCTTTTGCATTTTCTGAAAGACCACCCTCCGAGAGAGTATCAATTAAGCTATCAATCTGGTTTTCTCTTGAAGATTTCTGCTGTTTGAGTTTTGAAAGCTCGTTACCGTTATTCTGTGATGCCTCGACACACTCTGTAAGAACAGCTTCCAGTGTTTTACATACTTCATTTTGCTGGTCTATGGTCTTTTTGAGTGCCTGTCGTGTGATTTCCTCAAGGTCAGGTTCAGATATCCTATTAACTGGGTTAGTACATTCAGAATGTGATTTAATTACATAAATAGGTTTAGTCTTGGCTCTATCAGAATATCCAAAGTGGTATGGCTTGCCACAGTCAGGGCAAAAAATTTTGCCAGCGTACTTATGTGTTCCTTGGAAACGAGCTTGAGTAGTCTTTTTATCAGGCTTTTCATAAACTGTTATCCTAGTTTGATGAATACGCTGTGCCATCTCGAATAGTTCTGTATCAACAATTTGTAAATCAGGTCTTTCAACCAATACCCATTGTTCTTTAGGTAATTGGATACGTTTGGATTTGGTTTGTCCAGTTCCAAGCTTACTGGTACGCTTGTTAATATAGAATTTACCAATATAGCGTTCGTCTTGAATCATATTGCTGATGGTTCTGGATGATTTTCTGATACCTTCCATTTTCAATGCTTTCTGTATGGAAGCTGGAGTACCGTTACGATATACATATTCCTCAAATATTCTGCGAACGACTTCCGCTTCATCTTCATTAACAGTGATGGTTTTGGTATCACTATGCCAATCATATCCGTATGATTGACAGTCTTTAGCACTAAGTTCCTTGCGTTCACAACGCAGTTCCTGTGTCTTTTTACCGTTAATACTCTGTCTTTTTACATACTGTGCATCAATAGCAAAACTGATGCTGTGCAAAAGTTCAGAACCCATATCCTCAAAATCATGCACCTGATTATCTTCGAGAGTAAGAACTGTGGCATTTTGTTCTACCAAAAGACTTCTAAGCATAAGGGAATTAAGCTGATCACGATTAAGACGAGATAAAGCCTTGGTGATAATTAAATCGACTTTGCCCTCAGATATTAGCTGTAACATTGCATTGTATTGAGGTCTTGTAAAGTCATTCTTACCTGAAATACCGTCATCAACAAATATTCCAACAAGTTGAATATTTGGATGATTAGTAATATATTTTTCTGCCAGAGCTACCTGATTAGAACAAGAGTCTTTCTGACCATCATTGTCTGTAGATACTCTGGCATATATTACAGCGGAAATAGGCTCTGAATTATCAATATTAAGTTTTTGTTTTAGGTTTTCTGCATAACTCAAATACTTTTCCTCCTTAGTTATATTTTAGAAATCCTTCCTGAAGGGAATATATATCTAAATGAATCTGTTCTCTGACTTTGCAAAAATTAGCTGTTCGCCAGTGAATATCATTTAGGTTATGGACAAGAATTAAGTCATATTTATTCTTATTCTTTATAAGTTCCATAAGCTGAATCTGTTCACCGTCATTCTGATGCTCACTTTCGTCAAAGTATTGGTCTATAACAGTCCATTTTGTTTTCTTATTTGTAAAAAGTTTTAGTATATCGTTTTGAACTGGGATAATTTGTTTCATGTCATTCGGTGTACCAAACCTACAACAATAGGTGGCTACTCGTAATGATTTATCAAATGGAGCTTCCGCCCAAGAGAAGTTACCGTTTTCAATAGAATGTACCTGAACTCCCTTTTTTCTAAGTTCCTTCATTACACTCATGCATTTCATTGTGTTTTTTGAAATATGATAGAAGTCCTTTGTAACAAGAACATCATACTTATCAATATCAGACATAAATCTGTCGAACTCTGGTTGTTCACATTTAAGAAGGCTTTTGTCGCAGAAAATATCATTTACAGTAAAGCCCTGAGAAATAGCGAACTGTTCTAAAATATTCAGTTGTTTTTGATTAACTATAGGTCGCTTCTCAGAGCCATCTGTAAAGTGATAAATTGCTGCTATACTTGACATTGCTTTCTTTTAAACTCCTTTATAATATCTTTGACTGCTTCGTATGGTGTAGGGTCACTTATACCACACATATCCTTATGATTTAACATTTCTTCTTTGGTTTTGCGATTTGCTCGCTGCTTGTTTCGTTTCTTCATCTGATTTCCTTTCAGGGCATACTAAATAACTCTTTATGGATAACGGCGACATCCGAGAATCGGGAAACACCGGGTTCATTGAACCGTTAATTCAATTAGGCTGCCTGTACTACAGTGTTGTTGATTTTAGCCACTGCTCTGTCATAAATTTCTTTGTCGATTACTTTGGTTCTCAGTAAATCATTAAGAAGAAGTAATTCTAATGAGATATTGGTTTTTTCTTTCATATGCTACGCCCCCCCTTTCTTCCAAATAATCAATTAGCTTGTCTTTGGTTATTCTTGTAAGTCTACCGACCTTTACAGAAGGGATTGCATTTGCTTTGACAAGTCTTCTTACGGTTGCTGGTGTAACCCCGAGGATTTCTGCTACGGTAGCGACATCAAGAACAGCTGGATATTTTTCTAAAAGTTCATTCATATCGTTCTCCTTTCGTTGTGCTTTAAAGTACATATATGTGCTTTAAATATATTATACATCTTTTTATGGACTTTGCAAGCACAAAATTGTGCTTTATGCAAAAAATAAGTGCTTTTAAATTACTTATATGTGCTTTAAATATATATTTCTTTTGGATTTTGTGGTATGATGAGCATGGTTTTATATACAAATAGAATGATATTTGAGGTGATGGATATGGCATTGATGGTACACAATCCCTTTGGTCAGGATGCAGCTGATTTTAATGAAGAAACTTCTGCTGAACGCATTGGGCGAAGAATCCGTGCGATAAGAACAGAAAAAGGCATGTCTCAGGCTGAATTAGGACAAGCATTGGGATTAACTGCTGATAGAATACAGAAATATGAGAATGGTGCTAGGAAGCCCAAGTTTGATATGTTAAAACAAATTGCTTATGTGCTTGGTGTGGAGACCATAGCTTTAATGGACCCAGTGGTATCTAATTACATTGGTGCTATGTTTGCGTTCTTTGAAATGGAAGACTTATATGAATTAGAGGTAAAAAAAGAAGGCGCTAAGTATTCAATACAGTTTGGTAATGGCTTCACTGGTACTATGAATGATTATTTGAAAGAGTGGTATGACGAGCGTGAGACAATAAAAACTCGTTTAGAAATTGCTACTCCCGAAGAAAAGGAAGCTATTTTAGCAGAATATCATAATTGGGAAAGAACATTTCCAAAAGCTCTTACAGATAGAACAGCAAAAATGTTTCAAAAGAAACGAATAGAGAGTACGATTGCTGAATTACAAGAGAAACTTGAGAAGCTTGATGATAAAGGAACAACTGAATAGGAGAGTAATGTAATGGCATTAACGGATACACAAAAAAGAGAAGCTGCAACAAAATTTTATAACGACTGGCATGGAATTGGTGATGAAAAAAGTGATAGCCAGAGATTTTGGATTGAGTTTTTTACAAACGTACTTGACGTTGAGGACGTGACACAAAAAATTATCTTTGAAAAAAGAGTAATTATTGATGGTCAGACTAAATTTATTGACGTGTATATTCCTGAGACAAGGGTATTAATTGAACAAAAGAGTATCTCAAAAGAATTAGACCAGAAAATACCACAATCTGGAGGACTTATGATGACACCATTCGAACAGGGTAGGAATTATGCTCATTGGATGTTACCTGATGAAACTCCACTCTGGATTGTAGCTTGTAATTTTAAATCTTTTGAAATTCATGATATGAAAAAACCACAAGACCCACCGATAACCATTATGCTAGAAGATGTTAGAGATAAACTCTCACAATTTGATTTCATGTTTAAGAAGGAAGTAAAAGAATTATCTCATGAAATGGAAATATCAGTAAAGGCTGGACAAATTGTCGGGATACTATATGATAAATTGTTAGCACAGTATATTAATCCTGATGAAAATTCATTAAAAAGTCTTAATGCATTATGTGTTCGATTGGTATTTTGTTTATATGCCGAAGATGCTGGAATATTTGGCTCAAAAATGATGTTTCATGATTATCTTGAACCAATACCAGTAACAGGAATGAGGAAAGCTCTTGTAGAACTTTTCAAAATACTTGATACAAAAATAGAAGATAGAGATAAATATCTTGCAGAAGATAATCCTGCTCTGGCAGCTTTCCCTTATGTGAACGGTGGATTGTTTGCTGATGAGACGATTGAAATTCCTCCATTTAATGAGGAAATCAAACACTTATTACTGGTAAAAGCAAGCTCTGATTTTGATTGGAATGATATTAGTCCCACTATCTTTGGTGCAGTATTTGAAAGCACTTTAAATCCTGAAACAAGACGTTCTGGAGGTATGCATTATACCAGCATTGAAAATATTCATAAAGTGATTGACCCATTATTCCTGACAGAACTTAGAGAGGAATTTGAATCCATTAAAAATATCACTGTTGTAAAAATTAGAAAAACTAGACTTCAGGAATATAGAGTTAAGTTATCAAAGATAAATTTTCTCGACCCAGCTTGTGGTTCAGGTAATTTTTTAACTGAAACATATTTATCTATAAGGAGACTAGAAAATGAAGCATTGAAAGCTTTTTCAGATGGACAGATTTCATTTGGTGATGAAAAATACAACCCTATTCTAGTTTCAATCGGACAATTTTATGGTATAGAAATAAATGATTTTGCTGTTACTGTTGCAAAAACTGCGTTATGGATTGCAGAATCACAAATGTTGAAGGAAACAGAAGATGTTGTTCATATGAGCATCGATTTTTTACCTTTGAAATCGTATGCAAACATTATAGAAGGAAATGCTATTGAAATTGATTGGAATAATGTAATACAAAAAACATCGCTACACTATATAATGGGAAATCCACCATTTGTAGGTAGCTCTATAAAGAGTAAAGCAGATGCACAGAAACGTGATAAAGCTTTGGTATTTGGTGATAAACAATCAGGTAAACTCGATTATGTGTCTTGTTGGTATCAAAAAGCAGCGGATTATATACTTGGTACATCAATAAAGGTGGCTTTTGTATCTACGAACTCAATTACTCAGGGCGAACAAGTACGTCCCTTATGGGAAAATCTATTAAATAGTGGTATCAACATAAATTTTGCATACAGAACTTTCGATTGGAAGAGCGAAGCTGCTGATACTGCCCATGTACATTGTGTAATCATTGGATTTTGGGTACGAAGTGAACCACATAAATATCTTTATGAAGATGACATCTGTAAAGAAGTTAATCATATAAATGGATATTTAGTTGATGCCCCAGACTTTTATATTGAATCGAGAGGAAAAGCTCCTGAAGGAATGCCCAAACTAACTCAGGGAAATAAGCCTTGGGATGATGGCGGACTAATATTATCTGAAGAAGAGCGTAAAGAACTTATCGAAAAATATCCTCAATTGGACAAATATATAAAGGTGTATTTGGGTTCTAAAGATTTTATAAATAACATTAAACGGTATTGTTTATGGCTGGTCGATGCTGAACCATGTGACTATATTAATATTCCTGAAATCAAGGAACGATTCAAAATTGTATCAGCAATCAGGTCTGCATCCCCAACAGTAGCCGTTCAGCAACAGGCAAATACACCATATCTCTTTTCGCAAATACGACAGCCTGATAGTGATTATATACTTATACCAGAAACGTCAACATCTGCAAGAAGGTATATACCAATGGGTTTTATGAGTAAAGACGTTATAGCTAGTAATTCTGTTATGACTGCAATGAATGCCGATTTATATCTTTTTGGTGTTTTGGAATCAAATATACATATGTCTTGGGTTCAGACTTTGTGCGGTCGAATGAAGAGTGATTACCGATATTCTCCAGCACTTTATAATAATTTCCCTTGGCCTTCACCTACAAAGGAACAAAAGGAAAAAATAATCAAAACTGCTCAAAACATACTTGATATGCGTGCTAAATATCCCAATAGTAGTTTGGCAAATTTATACAATCCAGATTCAATGCCTAAACCGTTGTCAGATGCACATATTGCAAATGATAGAGCTGTTATGCAAGCATATGGTTTTTGGGGGAAGTTAAATACAAAATCAGAATGTATTGCGGCACTTATGAAAATGTATCAAGAAAAACAGAATGAACAATAAGCTGTTATAAAACGCATAGCCGTTTTAAAGGAAATAGATAGCTGTCGTAAATAACACTAATATTGTTGTAAAGGAGATGGCTTTATGGAAGCTCTTATAGGTTTGATTTTATTGTTATCAATGATTGCAATTCCTGTCACGTTGGTTATCTTTCTGATTACTTTTTTCAGAAAAAAACCTTCAAAGAATAAATGGGCAATCGCCTGTATTGTTAGTGTGATTTTATTTGTTGTTTGTATGCTGACAGGTGGTAATGATGCTTCAACAGCTACCACTGATGATACTTCGGACAAAGTTGTTAGCAGTGAAGAAAACAAAACGGAGAAGACAGAGGAAACTGTGAGCCAAGAAAATGAGGAAGCATTCAAAGTTAGTGATACAAATGCAGAAGTTGCAGACATTGCAGACATTGATACAGGACTGATTGAAGCATTACTGGAAGCTGGTTATAGTGTGGAGCAGTCAACAGAAATTCAGCAAATTTTGAATACTGTAGGAATTACAAGTATAGAAATTGAGAATATGACAGGCGAAGCCCAGAGTGGATTAAATTCAGTAGTTTGTTATCCCAATGGATTAACAGATAGAAACAGGCGGTTCAATTTCACTACTGATAATGGAAAGATTTTCTATGCGGGATTCTTAGATGAAGATTTGTATGATGCTGATAAGGGCGGTTATTTAAAATCATACGATGATGTTCACGTCCCAGAAACAAAAGTTGACTTAGCTACATTTGATGAATTGCAAATACTGGCTGTTGAAGATGTTAAGCAGAATTTGAATTATCCAAACACAGCAGACTTTGATAGTTTTGCATGGGCAGTTGGTCGAAGTGATGATGAATATAAAATCATCGGAACAGTATCAGCTAAAAATGCGTTTGGAGTAAAAGATGATATTCATTTTGGCGTATGGTACAAGAAGAATGGCGAAGCATTTGATTTTGTGGGAATGGAATTTAACGGAGCAAGAGTGCGATAACGCAAGAATGCTAGGATTAACCTATATGCACGACTTATTGACTTTAGCTTCCATAAGTCGTGCACTTATTATTATGTCTGTAAAGAAGAATCTTTGGTAAGTATAAATGAGGAAAGCTATACGATTTTCACGATAGCCAAATATTTATAAATTGTAGACCTTGCACACCCCATAACCCTTGCAAATTCAGCAATATTAAGCTGGTTGTCCTGATAAAGCTTATAATACTTCCAGAACTTCTCAGGGAGATTATCGCTTGTGGTTTCAGGTCTACCGATTTTCTTACCTTTAGATTTTGCATTCTTCATACCAGACCGTACACGCTGGCTGATAATATTCCGTTCCATTTCTGCAAAGACACCCATCATTTTAAGCATACCCTCCGTCATTGGGTCAAGTTCATCAGAGGAACAATCACATATAAAACTGCCTAAAACGAGCTTAATATGCTTATTTTTAGCCACTTCTAATATATCAATGAGGTCTTTTGTTGACCTTGTAATTCTGCTCAATTCAGTAGCGACTATTGTATCTCCTGAAACAATTAAATCAAGTAGTCGGTTAAATTCCACACGATTTCTGTCAGTACCATGAGCATATTCAGTAAAAATGTTTGCTTTATCAACCCCAACAGAAATCAGTTCTCTTTCCTGTCGAGCAATATCTTGTTTGGTTTCATCAGTGGAACATCTACAATACCCGTATATCATAATAATCATCTCCTATAGTAATGAAAATCAACTTAAGTAAATCTGCTTATAATACGCAGAAAGGATCAATATGTACTTACCAGAAAACACTATCTCAGTACACGTTTTTCAAAAGTTCGGCTTCCCAATAGTTTTATATGCTAGAAATAAATGGGAGCAAACGCAAATAAATTATCTTGAAAGCAATTATCAAAAGAATCAGTTTAATACTCTTGTTATTGCCAAATGGTCTCAGAATCACCATATACCATATAAAATATTTTATCCCAATGTCTTATCAATCATTACTAAGCCTGTAGTATTACATAATTTTATTTATATGAAGATAAGAGGATTTTAATCAAATCATGATATGTTCCGATTGATGTAATGTATGAGAAAAGGTATGTTTATTTTCTACAACATATTTGCATAGGTATATGGCTAATATCGGTGAAAAATAAGTGTATGAGAAAACACTTGGTTTCTTATACATTAATTTTAAAATAAACTATTGCATTTTACGAAAGGGTGCGTTATTATATACCCAACCCTATAACACACAACCTTTTACAGAAGGAGATTTACTCATGCAAAATCAAATTTTTTTACAAGACCAGTTACAAAAGATTTTAGACACTAGAGCTAAAGCAATAGGAATTACTACATCAGCATTTATTACAGATTTTCTTACTCAGTCGTTTAAAGATGAACTTAACGGCATACCTGATAAGTCATATATTGACTTATATACGGAGCTTAGAGAAGCTGTAATAGGATACAAAAATACCTTGAAGTCAGGAGATAAATTTACGCTACGTGATGTTGATTATTACAAGAATCTCAGTGCTACAACAGTCTCAGGCACACATTCCATTCCAGCAGCTACAAGAGCTAGGCTCGGAAGAAGCCTTAATGAAGATATCCGCCTAAATAAATCACCAGAATTTGCAGATGTAAAAAGAGCTTTAACAAAAAGTGGGAAGCCAGCATTCAGTAAAGCCAATAACACAAGTGCTGCTATTTATGAAAAGATATAAGCATGAGGGCGGTAGAAATACCGCCTTTTTATTCTTCTCCATACTGACATTCTATTTCTATGATATCAGCATCACATCCGAACCCTTTCCACATTTTGTCATTATTCAATAATTCAATCAGCTTTGTTCTAATGGGTTCACTATCGGTTGCATCCTCAACATCAACCATTACAGTTGCAAGGGGTCTAACATCTAATTCATTTTTGAAAATAATTTTTATTTTCATATTATCTCACTTTCTCTAAAAATTACTTACGGAAATGGCTTAATGTGACATTTTAGCCAAATCCGCAGAACACGACTGCATACTCCATATTAAAAATACGAAGCCAGCAATTACGATAATAATCATCATAATATTACAACCTACATTTCTTCGTTCATCACTGTCCATGCTATTCCACTTATCAAAGAAAGAGCCTATCAATGGAATGATAACAAAGCGAATCAGTGGTATAGCGACCTGAACAAGCAACCATAAAAGCAATAGATTTGTTTTTGGAGTATAGAACATCTCTGATGACATTGCTACAAAAAATATGCCTGAACCAATCATTACCCATCTGTTAGCTTTATCAAATAAACTATTTCTCAGGTAGACAAATCCGCCACTCATGATAACCACAACTGGAACACCATAAAACAGCAATATACTGAATAATCCGACTATTATTAGAATAATCCAATATAGTATATTAGCAACGATTTCATGGTTAATTCCACCCGATATAGTTGCAGAAGAAGTTGCCCATGATGATACAGTATCAAAAGAATCAATCATATAGGTCTTTACCCAATTACTAAATACAACAGCTTCATTTCTAAAGTAATTGGATGAAACAGCCTGAATAGCAAGCCAGACAATACAAAAAATGAAAATTATAACGTGCCACATTTCCTTCGCAACATATTCAGAAGCATAATATTTTTTATGCTTCTGAATGGATGATTTGCAAATACTTTGGATATGTTTGATTTCTAACTCCTTGGCTTGTTTTAAGGAAACAATGGTAGTAGCTATTTTATTTTCAGCTAATTTGTCAATTTCTTCTGTTTGCTCTCTCAAAATCCTTTCGTGTTCATCCCTGAATGCTTCGCCAGCTTTTCTTGCTTTTGAAGCTGCAACATTATCTTTGAAACAACGCTTCTCTATTTCGTTGGCTCTTTCATTAGCAGTCCTAACTTTCAGATTACAGTCTGCAATAAGGTTAGCTTCTCGGATCTCAGCTTCCCTTTTATTGCTAACGAGAATATCCTGAGTGGCTGTGAGCTTTTCTTGTAACTCTTTCTGCACGTTTCTCAGCATCAATCCGTTGCTGTTCCGCAATTCGTCGTTGCTCTGCGATAGTGATTGATTGATTTTCTGTGTCGATGACAGTTCGGTTCTGAGTGCGGTTATCGCTGATTTCAGTTCTAATATCTCTGACGAGAGTAGTTGTATCTTCGTCTGGTCTTCCTTCCGACCTTCCATCAGCAACTGGTCTCTCTGTTCTGTCACTTGTCTCAGTGCTTCCGACTGCTTCTGCAACAGTTCCAGTTCCTTGGATTGCAGATTCGACTTCTGCATAATACTTGTCGAGTTGTTCTTCTCTTTCACGCTCTCTATCAGCTTTGGCTCTGGCGAGTCTGATTTCATTTTGTCTTTCAAATTCATTTAACAATGCCTCCTTACTAATATCATAATCTCTCGGAATCTCTAAGCCAGTAAATTCAAGGCTTTCAGATTCCTTTTTTATTAAAATCCCCCACTTTTTTGCCCAAAATACTTGACAACTTCGTCGAAAAATGCGGCGCTTCGCGCCTATTGATTAATAAATACCGTTCGTTTGCGGGTGGTACACATTTTTCGATTGGAGGCGATTTTTTGTTACCTGTTAACTGTGGCAGTCATACTGACTACCAAAACTTTATTTTTGAAAATTTACGCAAATACTATCCTAATCCTGATTCCATTGCACGTTCTACATGGGATATCATCGACCGTTTTTGGAACCT
>NZ_FQZY01000071.1 GCF_900142165.1 Hespellia stercorisuis DSM 15480 | reverse complement strand
GGTGTAGAAACTGTTCCAGCTGCATTGCGCTCGAGACACCATATCGATAAAATGCCAGTGCGTGGATTACTAAAATGCCGTTTACTGTTTGGGATTAAAATAGCTGCAATGAATGTAAGAAAGCTGGTCAAATATATGACCGGTTTGGATTCCTGCACCTTGAATACAGTAAATGCATAAAATCAGGTATGAAATGATCATGCTGTAGCACTAAACATACTTCAAAATCAAGCAAATGTATGCTTGAAGATAATATATTAAATTTTCAAGGAACAATATAGCAAAGAGACTGTGTTATTATGTCTCATTTGTCGCTTAACTCATAGTATGATGCCAGGGTAAAAAGGTCATGCGTTTCGTGCTTGCACGAAAAAGCATGAATTTGGGACCCGCAAAACATGAGAAAGTAGCCCGATTAGGGCGGATTTCGAATGTTTTTAGGATTATGCCAGCACGAAGTGCGGAATAATCCGTAGGTATCAAGGGTCGAAATACCTTTTGACCTTTACATGATAGTATTGTACTATAAATAGAGAATATTATGCAAGAAAAATAAACGATATGATTGTATAATGCACAGTATCAGAGAAAATATTTACAGAGATCAGATATAAAAGGAAACAATAAATAAGCTTAAGAAAGGATATAGTGATTATGAATCTGGAAAACAAATTAGTTCAGACCTTGGGAAAAGAAGTAAAAGAGGCGGGCAATCAGGAATTATACGCAGCACTGCTTGCCATCTCGCAGGATCAGGCGGACAGCCGCAGACAGCCGGAGGGAAAGAAGAAGATTTATTACATTTCCGCAGAATTTCTAATCGGAAAGTTGTTATCGAACAATATGATTAATCTGGGGATTTATGATGAAGTCCGGGAGATTCTGAAGAAAAACGGGAAGGATATCTGTGAGGTCGAGGAAGTGGAGGTTGAGCCGTCCCTCGGAAACGGCGGTCTGGGACGTCTTGCAGCATGTTTTCTGGATTCCATCGCAACGCTCGGAATGACCGGCGCGGGAATCGGATTAAACTATCATCTGGGACTATTTAAGCAGGTATTCGAGAAGGGGCTTCAGGAGGAGACTCCGAATCCGTGGATCGGGACACCGGGGTGGCTCCGGAAAACAGCGGTTTCCTACCCGGTACAGTTCAGAGGATTTGAGCTGCAGTCTTCTATGTATGAAATCTCCATCACCGGATACGAAGGACGCACCAACAAACTGCAGCTTTTTGATATTGATACTGTGGATGAGCGTATCGTGCACAACGGAATTGATTTTGATAAAGAGAACATCGAGAAGAATCTGACCCTGTTCCTCTATCCGGATGACAGTGACGATAAGGGCAGACTGCTCCGCATTTACCAGCAGTACTTTATGGTGAGCAATGCGGCACAGCTGATTCTGGAGGAATGTGAGGCGAAGGGCAGCAATCTGTATGATCTGTACGACTATGCGGCGATTCAGATCAATGATACCCACCCGACCATGGTGATCCCGGAACTGATTCGTCTGCTGGTGAACCGCGGCATGGAGATGGATGACGCCATTGCGGTGGTTTCAAAGACCTGTGCGTACACGAACCACACGATTCTTGCGGAGGCACTGGAGACCTGGCCAATCTCTTACCTGAAGCAGGTGGTTCCACATCTGGTTCCAATCATCGAGGTGCTGGATGACAAGGTGAGAAGAAAATTCACGGACGAGAGCGTCTACATTATCGATCGAAATGACAATGTTCACATGGCACATATCGATATCCACTATGGATTCAGTGTAAATGGTGTGGCTGCGCTTCATACAGAAATTCTGAAGGACACGGAGCTGAACAATTTCTATCGCCTGTATCCGGAGAAGTTTAACAACAAGACAAACGGAATTACCTTCCGCAGATGGCTCTTGCACTGCAATCCGGAACTGACAGCACAGATCAGCCAATGGATCGGAAATGGTTTCAAGAAAGATGCAATGCTTCTCGAGAAGCTGGAAAAACTGGAAACCGATGAGAAAGCACTGAACCGGGTGTTGGAAATCAAGAAAGACAATAAAAAGCAGCTTGCCAGATATCTGAAGGAGACCCAGGGAATCTGTCTCAATGAGAATTCCATTTTCGATATTCAGGTAAAGAGACTGCATGAATACAAGAGACAGCAGATGAATGCGCTCTATGTCATTTACAAATATCAGCAGATCAAGGCGGGTATCCTGCCGGATACACCGATCACGGTAATCTTCGGTGCAAAGGCGGCTTCGGCTTACACGGTGGCAAAGGAGATCATTCACCTGATCCTCTGCCTGCAGGAGATCGTGAACAAGGATCCGGAGGTGAGCCCGTATCTGAACGTGGTGATGGTGGAAAACTACAATGTAACATTGGCAGAGAAACTGATTCCGGCCTGTGATGTGTCTGAGCAGATCTCACTTGCATCCAAAGAAGCCAGCGGAACCGGTAACATGAAATTCATGCTGAACGGTGCAATCACATTGGGGACCGATGACGGGGCCAATGTGGAGATCCACGAGCTGGTCGGCGACGACAACATTTACGTGTTCGGCGCATCCAGTGAAGAGGTCATCGCCCATTATAAGAAACGGGATTATGTATCAAAGGATTATTACGAGAAGAACGAGGATCTGAAAGAGGCAGTGGACTTTATCACTGGCGATGAGATGCTCAGAGTGGGGAATAAAGAGTGTCTGACGCATGTAAAAAATGAACTGCTGAACAAAGACTGGTTCATGACTTTCCTTGATTTTGAGGATTATGTGGAGAAGAAAGAGCAGGCATTCAAGGATTACGCAGATCGGAAAAAATGGGCGAAGAAGATGCTCTGCAACATCAGCAAAGCGGGATTCTTCTCATCCGACAGAACCATCGGGGAGTATAACAGAGATATCTGGAAACTATAGTCATCTTAAGGGACAGGTTGAAAGGCAATTGGGGACGTAGTAAAGTTGCAACTTTACTACGTCCCCAATTGCCTTTCAACCTGTCCCTTTTTCTTGCATAATCGCAAGGAAATCGCAAGGCTTTGGCCATGGGATTTCCTTTGTGATTCTTTTATACTGTATAGGAACTCACAGAAAGGAGTGAAAAAAATGGGATATAACGAATACATTTGCCGTATTTTGATGTCGCTGTTACTTGGTTTTTTCATCGGACTGGAACGGCAGCTGACGGGGCACCAGGCGGGCATCCGCATCAATGTGCTGATCTGCCTGGGAACCAGCTTTTTCACCTTGTTTCCTATGCTTTACGGGTCAACGGAGATCTTCAGGATGGCCAGCAGCATCATTACCGGAGTGGGATTTCTGTGCAGCGGCGTTATTTTTAAGGATGGCCCCACGGTACGAGGTATCAACACAGCGGCAACGCTGTGGTGTACGGCGGCCATCGGTGTACTGGCCAGTACGGGAAAATATGCGTTTTCTGCATCTGCTACCGCTGTTTTAATCCTGTCTAATTTACTGCTGCGTCCGCTGGCCGTCCACATCCACCCGGTATTTGAGCGGGAGGAAGAGGAAAAACGCTATCGCATTTCCATCACTTGCATGGAAACTGCGGAAATGGAAGTGCGTACAACACTGATAAACGGCAGTACCTGCAAAACAATGTGCCTGCAAAATCTGGAAAGTGGGGACATTGTCGGAGAAAAAGTGGAAATTTTTGCAGATTATGTTTTTTATGGTAAGGTAAAAAACGCAGCACTGGAAAGCATCGTGCGAAAAATTTCCGAAAATACAGCTGTAGTCGGGGCAGGCTGGGAAGTTTTATAGGGAGGTGGCCATGAAAAATAATTGGTTACAAATCACCATAAAGATTTACAAAATCTGGTCTGCTGTGCTATTTGTGTTTTTTCTCGTGAGTGCCGAGAACAGGTGTCATACATTTTATCTATGGCAGCTGTCCACCGCTCTGATCATTTTGTTTTTACTTGTCGATATTACAATCCTGTTTCACAAAAAACGTAAGTTGCTGAAGATGGGCAGAGCAATCAAATTACTGGAGCAACGATTGGACGATCAGTGCAATTTAGGAAAAGAGAGGAAATGACCGTTTCCCAACAACTTAGCGGATCTCCGACTTGGAACTGATCTATATCTCTTGTGCCTCGTCCTGCGCCCGCTCGAAAGCGTGCTCATGTTCCTTCTGCCACTCCGGTGAATTGTTTTGGAAAAACGGGCGGGAAATAGGAGGGACACAAGAGGGACATAGCAAAATAGCAATTGGGGACGTAGTAAAGCTGCAACTTTACTACGTCCCCAATTGTTCAATTGCTATTATTTGAATTTTACAGCGGTTCCATAAGCCATTACTTCTGCGGCCCCCTGCATGACAGCGGCGGATGCATACCGGATATTGACCACGGCATCTGCGCCGAGTGATTCCGCTTCAGCGACCATGCGCTTGGTTGCGAGGGCTCTGGCGTCGTTCATCATCTCGGTGTAAGCCTTGAGCTCTCCGCCGACCAGAGTTTTAAAACCCTGGGTAATGTCTTTGCCGACATTCTTGGACTGGATGGTACTTCCCTTCACCAGCCCTAACATTTCTAATTCTTTTCCTGCGATGTAATCAGTATTTACTAAGATCATCTTCTTCTCCGCTCCTTATCTCTTTGACGCGCTCAACCGCGACTTTGATGGTCACACCAGACAGTGCCAGACAGAGAAGCCCACCGCCGATTTTCACTGCTGCAGATGGGACCAGCAGGGTGATGAGCAGTGCATAGATAAGAAAATAAATGATGAGCAAAATGGTGACGATAATCGGTGCAATCATCTTTTTTCTGTGATCGTGCTTCGGATCATTCATAGGCATTCTCCTTGTGAGGTGGTTCCATGTTTGGGTTACTGTTCCTAATCTTTATTGTATCACGCGGGAGCAGGAATTAGTAGTAGAAAATGGGATAGAGGGGGGATCTGGATACAATCGTTATTATCCAATGTGTCGTAAAACCCCTTTCTTCAGCTATGGGGATATAAGACATTTCCATCGAATTTACGTAAGTAATTGAAGATGGAACAAACTATACTTGTAGTAGATTTTGTATTACAGTATAATACATATATGGATATTACATATAAATCAAATAACAATGTAGTCTATTCTTGCAAATACCATGTTGTATGGTGTCCTAAGTATAGACGGAAAATCTTAACAAATGGTATAGGTACCCGATTAAAGGAACTTCTTTTTGTGTATGCTGTAAATATTTCTGTAGATATCATGGAAATGGAAATCATGCCAGACCATGTATACATACTCATGGAGGTAGACCCTCAGTTTGGTATTCACAAAGCAGGAAAATCATTAAAAGGATATACTTCAAAAGTTTTGAGAAGCGAATATCCCTCATTGAAAACAAGAATGCCATCACTATGGACAAATAGCTATTTTGTATCAACTGTTGGTGGTGCGCCACTTGATGTAATTAAACAGTATATTGAAAATCAGAAAACATCGCAAAGGCAAAAGGACAAGTTGGGTTAATGAGAAAAGGAATTAAATTTAGAATCTATCCAAACAGAGAACAGCAAAATATCATGAATCAGACTTTAGGTTGTTGCAGACTGATCTACAACAAGGGTCTTGCTATGCGTAATGAAGCCTATCAGAATGGCAATAAAATTGGCTATTCACAGACTTCTGCAATGCTGACAGCATTAAAAAAGCATGATGATTTTTCATTTCTTAAAACGGTAGATTCTATTGCTTTGCAACAATCCTTGCGTGATCTTGACAGAGGTTTTGTAAATTTCTTTCAAAAACGTGCAAGACATCCACAGTTTAAGAGTAAACATAATCGCCATCAATCCTACAGAACAATAAATCAAGGTGATAATATCCGGATTGCCTCGAAATATATTAAACTGCCTAAGTTGGGATATGTCAAAGTTCGCCAGTCTATGGAAGTAGGTAAAATCAATAATGTAACCATTGAACATACACCTACAGGTAAATATTTTGCAGTTTTAAATGTGGAATTTGAACCACAGCCGATGATTCGTCAAGGTGGTACGATTGGTATTGACGTGGGCATTAAAGAATTTTACTCAGATAGCAATGGTAATCATGTACCGAATCCTAAATATCTTGAAAAATCAATGCGTAAGCTCATACGTGAACAGCGTAAATTGTCATGCAAACAAAAGGGTTCAAAAAATTGCAATAAACAGCGTATAAAAGTTGCTTTAGTCCATGAAAAGATTACTAATCAGAGAAAAGATTTTTTACAAAAACAATCCACTATGCTGATTCGTGAAAACCAAACTATCTGCATAGAAGATTTAAAAGTAAAAAATATGATGCGTAATCATAAATTGGCACAGCATATAAGTTCTGCATCGTGGTCTAAGTTCTTTGATATGTTGTCCTACAAATCTGTTTGGTATGGAAATAACATTGTAAAAGTGCCTACAATGTATCCAAGTAGCCAAACGTGTTCTTGCTGTGGATTTAAAAATCCACTGATAAAGAATCTTGCAATCCGTAATTGGGAGTGTCCTGAGTGTCAAACAAAGCATGATAGAGATACCAATGCAAGTATCAATATATTGAATAAAGGACTGCAAATGCAGTCTGCATAGATATACATAACTGCACCGTAGGGCATACGGAAACAGTATAATCTAGCTTGTGGACACTGTGTAAGACGTTGCAATACCGTATGGTATAAGCCAATGCAGTAGTGGCAGAAACAAGAATCCCCTTGCTTTAGCTGTGGGGAGTGTCAAAATAACAATAGCTATGAAAGAAAAAACATGATAGAATAAATATGAATAGAACAGTGAGAACTCAAGGGCGAGTGCTTTGTATAAGCGCGCGCCCTTTTTCGCCTACCTGTGACATAGGACGCACAGCAGGTGCTGAAAAGGGGGAATCTTATGGCAGCTTTTGAAAAGATTTGTTCAGGAATTACAGGGCTGGATCACGCCCTGGATCACATCCGGATGGGGGACAATGTGGTCTGGAGAGTCACAGAACTGGAGGAGTTTGCGTTTGTGGTGAAGCCGTTTGCAAGACAGGCGATTGCGGACGGACGACAGCTGATCTACATCCGGTTTGCGGAGCACGCCCCGTTCTTGGAGCCGCAGGAAGGCCTGCAGATATACCAGTTGCACCCGCAGGAAGGCTTTGAAGAGTTTACGGTAAAGGTGCGCGAAATCATCACCCGGGCAGGGCGGGACGCGTTCTATGTGTTTGACTGTCTGTCGGAGCTGCAGGAGGCGTGGTCGACGGATCTGATGATGGGAAACTTCTTCTGTGTGACCTGCCCCTATCTGTTTATCCTGGATACAGTGGCATATTTCCCGGTGAAGAGAGGAATGCACTCTTTTGATGCTCTGAACCGTATTCGCCAGACAACACAGCTCCTGCTTGATGTGTACCGGAGCAGTGATGCGTTCTACATACAGCCGCTTAAAGTCTGGAACCGCTATTGCGGAACCATGTTTCAGCCTCACCAGTATGAGCCGGACAGCGAAGAATTTCAGCCGCTTCTGGACGGGCTGAGTCTCAGCCGGTTCTATGCGGCGGTGGATGAAAAAGAGTCGGAGGAGGATCAGAATCTGGATCACTGGGACCGTTATTTCTCACTGATCAAATTAAAGTTTGCACACGGGGAATTGGAGCGGCAGGAGTATCGGAAAATCTGTTCCATCATGATGACGCGCAACGGAGAAATGGCACGGTTGATCGAAGAACATTTCTCACCGCGGGATTATTTTTTGGTCAGAAACCGGATGATCGGAACCGGGATGATCGGTGGAAAGGCCTGCGGAATGCTTCTAGCACGCAAGATGGTGCACCGTCATCTCCCGGAGCTGGCCGGAAAACTGGAGCCTCACGATTCCTACTATGTGGGGTCAGACGTGTTCTACACGTATATTGTGGCCAATGACTGTTGGAAACTTCGCGTGGAGCAACGGAAGGAGCGGGATGAATTTCAAGTTTCGGCAGAATTTGGAAAAAGGCTCAGGGAAGGGGAATTTCCAGCCAACATCAGAGAACAGTTCCGGCGCATGCTGGATTATTTCGGGCAGAGTCCCATTATCGTGCGCTCCAGCAGTCTGCTTGAGGACGGATTTGGCAACGCATTTGCAGGGAAATACGAATCCGTATTCTGCGTGAATGCGGGGGAGATGGAGGACCGTCTGGAAAAATTTGAGGAGGCGGTGAAGACGGTCTACGCCAGCACCATGGATCCTTCCGCACTGGAGTACCGCAGAAACAGAAATCTGCTGGAGTGCGACGAGCAGATGGCGCTTCTGGTGCAGCGGGTCTCCGGCTCGCGGTACGACTCGTTTCTGATGCCGGCGGCAGCGGGGGTCGGCTATTCCTATAATGCATACAAATGGCTACGGGATATGGATCCTGAGGCGGGGATGCTGCGCCTGGTCCTGGGACTTGGCACCCGGGCGGTGGATCGGACGACCGGGGACTACCCGCGGATCGTCAGTCTCGACAGACCGCATGCACAGCTGTGGCCGACGGTGGCCGCAAGGCACCGCTATTCCCAGCACCAGGTGGACGTTCTGGATATGGAAAAAAATGAACTGTGTACCATCCCGCTGGAGCAGGCAATCGCCCAGGCTCCCGTCTGGCAGAAACGGATGCTTCTCAGCCATGACACCGAGGCAGAAGAACGGTTATGGCAGCAGGGAAACCGGAGAGAAGTGTTGTTTGGTGATTGTCAGGGGCTGGTCGACAAAGCAGAATTTCTGGATATGATGCGCCGGATCCTGGCCATGCTGCAGGAACAGTATCAGTATCCGGTGGACATAGAGTTCGCCATCAATGTGGCACAGGACGGTAATTTTGTGGTAAATCTCCTCCAGTGCCGCCCGCTGCAGGTGGATTCGGAAAAGTCGGTGGAGATGCCGGAGAAAAAAGAGGGAAGAGTCTTGTTTGAGCTGACAGACACCGCCATGGGACAGTCGAGAAAAGAAAAAGTGGATCTGGTGGTCCTGGTTGACCCGCAAAAATACTACGATTTTCCATATGCCAGAAAGTATGAGCCGGTCAACATTATCGGTAAAATTAACCAGAGATATGGAGGGCAGGGAAAAAATATGATGCTCATCGTCCCGGGGCGGATCGGTACCTCGTCGCCGGAACTTGGCATTCCGGTGGTGTATGCGGATATCAGCCGGTTCCGCGCAGTATGCGAGGTCTCCTACAGTGCGGCAGGATATATGCCGGAGCTTTCCTACGGCAGCCACATGTTTCAGGATCTGGTGGAGGCCCATATCTTTTATGGAGCCATTTTCGAGGATGAACGGACGAAAGAATATCATCCACAGATGCTGGCGTCGTATAAGATGGAAGAATACCTGGATGGGATGATAGAAGTTTACGATGTGTCGGAGACGGGGACGATACTGTATTTTGATATGATGAAAGGGCGTGCGTTGTGTCAGACGGAGATGGAGGACGGTTTCCATCTCTAAGAAGAAATCACAGATCCGGAAAATCTTTTCGGAACTGTTCAGAGGCATACCGCTTTACTTTTTCTTCGTATGCCAGATAAGCGTCCAAAAACTGCCGCCCCTTCGCCGTCAGCTCGGTTTGCCCTCCATGACTGCCGCCGTGTCTGCGCTGGACCACCGGAAAACCGAGTGCGGCCTCCATCTGGTTGATCATATCCCACGCTTTGCTTTTGGATACTGCCATATACTTGCAGGCCGACTGGACGGAGTGGGTTTCCAGAACAAGCTGCAGGAGCAGCTTGGCCCGGCTGTTGAAAAAAAGCTGATCCCGCTCGATGTTGATCGTGACGAAAGGATGCAGCAGCTGCTGGTTATGCCCGGCAATGACAGGATCCAGGCGTTCGTAATGATCTGCGGTCAGGAAGATGCCCTTGTCGTTTGACTCCAGATGCTTCTTTCCGGGAAGATCCCGGGCGATATATTCCTGCGGGGTGAGACAGTGCTGCTCCGCCAGCATATCGGAAACAGTTTTCTGCGATAACAGGACCGGAAAGCCGTCTTTTTTACGAAAAGTGGGAATGATGATTTCTCCGGTCTCCTTTTTCATACTCCGAAGGGTGCCCGGAAGAAAGACCGGGATATCCGCGGATGTGAAAAACAGCCGGCTGCATTTCTCGGCGAGAAACGCCAGGCCGAGCTTCGCCTGCTCCATGGGGGTCGTGTGCTCATAGTTTTCATCACGGATAAAAATTACACCGTAGTTAGCCAGATGCTGCTCAATCTCCAGTGCCTGGCGTCCCGTGATGACAACGATGGGAGAGATATCGGCCTGCTGGAAGATCAGGATGATCCGCCGGATGACGGAGATGGAGCCTAATTGGGTGAGAGGGGATATCTGATGCTGGTTCTGGATGGTATTTGTGGCGGTAATGACCGCGCCGGTTCGTAGATTATTGTTCAATGTCAGGCACCTCCGATACTGTGGGACTGAAAACGTGGATTTTATCAGTAAAGCGGACACGTACCATCCGCACTGAGATATGGCCTCCGGCGGATTGCAGAGCCGCTCAAAGCAATTATGCTAGAGTATAATTGAATTGTATTTAAGTATGACATATCTGCAGCAGGAAATCTATAGGTATGGGGCAAGTTCTTTTGAAAAAGTACTTGAAGAGATAAGAGCAGATGCTCTATACTGAATATACGAATTTGAACATCTGTAAGCATTCCCCCACTTCAAGTGCGTAGAGCACTAAGTGGTGGGTAAGGTGGATGCTTGTTTCAGCAGCGGATTAAAAGCCCCTGCTGAAAGGCAACGTAGCTGCAGGATGTTCATGAGCAAGTAGCAGAGCGGATTGCGAATGTCCGCTTTACATAAGATTATAAGGAATCAAATCACAGAAATGAAATAGGAAAAGCAGGTAATAATATGAAAGAGAAGATAACGCTCCGAATCTTGTCTGATGGCGGGGAAAAGTTCTTTGGAAAAGGTGTTGCACAGCTTCTCCACTACGTTGATGCAGAGGGGTCGCTCAATATGGCGGCCAAGCGGATGAATCTTTCCTACAGCAAGGCCTGGAACATGCTGAACAAGGCGGAAGAGGAATTGGGATTTCACTTCGTGGAGCGGACCAGCGGTGGAAAGAACGGCGGCGGTTCGGTGCTGACAGCAGAGGGAAGAAGATTCGTAGATCAGTTTGATACATTTCAGGAAGATGTCGAGAAGACAGTGAAGGACTTATTTGTACAGTCTTTTTTATTTGACAATCGTTATTCTTTTGAAAATATAACGAATCATAACAGGCTGGTCGTGGTGCGCGGAGGCGGGGATATTGCAACGGGAACAATCCACCGTCTGCACAGATGCGGATACCGGGTGCTGATACTGGAGTGCGAAAAACCGACGGCAATTCGGAGAAAGGTTTCTTTCTGCGAGGCGGTTTATGACGACACAGCAGAGGTTGAAGCTGTCACCTGCCGCAGAGCCGCAGATTTGGAAGCATGTGAAGCTATTTGGCAGCAGGGAGAAATTCCGCTGTTGGTGGATGCAGGCGGTGACGTTTTGCGCAAACTGCAGCCGTCAGCAGTGATCGATGCGATCCTCGCCAAGAAAAATCTCGGGACAAACCGGAGCATGGCACCGCTCACGATTGCTCTGGGACCGGGATTTGAAGCCGGGAAGGATGTGGACTACGTGGTCGAGACCATGCGTGGTCATAAGCTGGGGCGCATTATCGAAGCGGGATACGCCATGGCCAACACCGGAATCCCCGGAGACATCAAGGGGTATGGAAGAGAGCGTGTGATACACGCTCCTGTGACGGGAATCATTCGGAATGTCGCTGAGATCAGTGATATGGTAGAAAAAGACCAGACGCTGGCATATATCGGGGACACCCCGGTGAGAGCAACCTTGACTGGGGTGCTGCGGGGAATCATCCGGGATGGATTTGAAGTGAAGCAGGGATTAAAAATCGCAGATATTGATCCCCGAGGAAGTGAGCAGGGGAACTGCTTTACCATATCTGACAAAGCAAGATGTATTGCCGGAGGTGTGCTGGAAATCCTGCTGCGCAGCCCGGGGGCAGGAAAATAAGAAAAGGAGACTGGAAAATGCAATTAATAAAAGCGCAAGATGCCGTAGGCAGCGTGCTGTGTCATGATGTGACGCAGATCATCAAAGGTGTTACAAAGGACGCGGTGTTTCGTAAGGGGCATATCATCCGTGAGGAGGATGTGCCGGTGCTGCTGTCTATTGGCAAAGAGAATCTCTATGTGTGGGAGGAGCAGGAAGGTATGCTCCACGAGAATGAGGGAGCAGAAGTTCTGCGGGAAATCTGTCAGGGGACGAATATGCACCCATCTGAGGTAAAGGAAGGGAAAATTGAATTGATCGCAGACTGCGATGGGATTCTGAAAATAGACGTGGAAAAACTGAACCGGATCAATGCGCTGGGAGAGATCATCATCGCCAGCCGACATGGGAATTTTCCGGTGAAGAAGGGAGACAAGCTAGTGGGAACCAGAGTCATTCCGCTGGTCATTGCAAAAGAGAAGATGGAGCGGGCCAGAGAAGTGGCAGGCGCAGAACCGCTGTTTCATATTTTACCTTTTCAAAAAAGGAAAGCAGCTATCGTGACGACGGGAAGTGAAGTGTATTATGGAAGGATCAAGGATGCGTTTACACCGGTTGTCCGGGAAAAGCTGGAGGAATATGACGTTGAGATTCTGGGTGAGACCCTGTGTAATGATGATTCGGATATGGTGACTGCCGCAATCCGCGACTGGCTTGACAAAGGGGCGGAGCTGATCATCTGTACAGGCGGAATGAGTGTGGACCCGGATGACCGGACGCCTCTCTCAATCAGAAATGCATCGACAGAGGTCATCACCTACGGAGCACCGGTGCTTCCGGGAGCCATGTTTATGCTGGCCTATCATGGAGCAGTTCCAGTCATGGGACTTCCAGGGTGCGTGATGTATGCGAAACGTACCATATTTGATCTGGTTTTGCCTCGTGTTCTTGCAGGAGAACGGCTGAAGCAGACGGACTTTACAGGGCTCGGACAGGGGGGACTCTGCCTGTCATGCCCACAGTGTACATTTCCAAATTGTGGATTCGGGAAGGGAGCAGTGTAATGGAATTAAATCATTTTGACCATCAGGGCAATGCCGTGATGGTAGATGTATCGGAGAAAGAGAATACCAGCAGAGAGGCTGTGGCGGAGGGCTTCATTCATGTGAACAGTGAGGTGTACCGTGCAATCGCAAATGGTGCGGTGAAAAAAGGTGATGTGCTGACGGTGGCACAGGTGGCTGGAATTATGGGGACGAAAAAGACGGCGGAGCTGATTCCCATGTGCCACCTGCTGAACCTGACCAACGCGAAGGTGACTTTTGAGATGCTTGAGGAGTCACAGGAGATTCGGGCGGTCTGTCAGGTGAAGACGGAGGGGAAGACCGGAGTGGAGATGGAGGCACTGACCGGAGTCAGTGTGGCACTGCTCACGATCTATGACATGTGTAAGGCGTTGGACAAGACCATGGAGATCCGCGACATTCATGTCTGCACGAAGAGCGGCGGGAAGAGCGGAGATTTTGTGAATCCGCAGCTGAATATACAGGCGGGGGGACAGGTGGATATACAGCCGGATCTAAAGCTGGATCTGCCGTTGGCGGATAAGAGACAGAAGAAGGCAGCAGTCTCTCCGAGCCCGCGAGAGGAAGAGCCAGGTCTTCAGATCTGGGCGGATGAGGGAACTCCCCGGTGGTAAAGGAAAAGGGAAGACTTGACATCAGTGTAACAGTGCGGGAGAGCAGGGGGAACAAAGATGCAGAGTAAAACAGATTACAGTGAGTTGTACAGAAAAATAAAAGAGCGGGATCCCTACAGCACCCATGTACTGCTGACTGTGGTAAATGGGCCGTCGTCCGGTGAGAAAATCTATCTGACACAGGGGAAGATCGACTGGAGCCAGACTCCGGGAGGATTTCTGGAGCAGCACCTGGAGCAGCTGCGCGATGTGCGGGCGACCGGTGAGATCCGGGTGGAAGAACAGGATGTATTTGCAGAGTGTATCGGAAGTGAAAAGGAACTTGTCATCTGTGGAGGCGGTCACGTTTCGGTACCGATTGTGCAGATGGGACAGATGCTTGGATTTCGGGTGACTGTGATCGAGGACAGACCGAAGTTTGCAGATAACATTCGAAGACTCGGGGAAATAAATATAGCATGCAATTCATTTGACCATGCGCTCGAAGACATAGAGGGAAATGAAAATACGTTCTTCGTCATCGTGACAAGAGGGCACCGCTATGATCAGCTCTGCCTGAGAAAGATTATTCAGAAGCCGAATGCTTATATTGGAATGATCGGAAGCAGGAAACGGGTGGCCATGGTGAAGGAGATTCTGGAAGAGGAGGGAATCGACCGCGGGAAACTGGAACAGGTCTACACTCCCATTGGACTGAAGATTGGGGCGGAGACGCCGGAGGAGATTGCGGTGTCAGTGATGGCGGAGATCATTCAGGTGAAAAATCAGGTAAAGCGGTATTCACGTTATACGGATGCACTGCTGTCCCATCTGACAGAGGAAGAACAGCAGAGTGTTCCAAAGGTAATGGCGACGATCGTGTCCAGAAAAGGCTCAGCGCCGCGCGGAATCGGTACAAAGATGCTGGTGTTTGCCGCCGGGGAGACGGTCGACAGTATCGGAGGCGGATGTGCGGAGGCCAATGTGATCCAGAAAGCAAGGCTGATGCTGCGGGAAGAAACAGAAGCCGTACGGCTCTGCAGGGTGGATATGACCGGGAAGGATGCCGAGGAAGACGGTATGGTCTGCGGCGGAGTCATTGAAGTGCTGCTGGAGAAAATGTGAGACTGCCTGTGGGCAGATGAAAAAGTTAATTATAGAGCCTCAGGCTCATGATTATAAAAGTAACAATTCGGATCAGCGTAGTTATTTTCCGGATATTTCTGATAATTCGGAGAATCAGACAGAAGGAGGAAATGTAACATGAAAAAAAGAATTTTAGCAATTGTGATGACGGCGGCGATGGTGTTCGCCATGGCAGGCTGTGGCAGCAAAGCCGACAGCAAGACGGAGGGCAGTGCGGCAGCGGCAGAGAGTACTGACACCACAGATACATCCAAATCTGATTCGGATGAGCTGGAGGCAACAGAAATCACAGTGTTTGCGGCGAAGAGCCTGAACACGGTGATGGAGGAATTGATTACGAAGTACAACGAAACCCAGCCGAACGTGACTGTTACGGGCAGCTATGACAGCTCCGGAACATTGCTCACGCAGATCCAGGAGGGGGCAGCGTGCGACGTATTTTTCTCAGCGGCACAGAAACAGATGGACACCCTCCAGAATGAGAACAAGCTGGTAGTGGACGGAACGAGACACAATGTAGTGAACAACCAGGTATGTGTGGTGACCCAGTCAGACAGCCAGACAAAAGTAACCGGTCTGGATACACTTAAGGATGCGGCGAATCTCGCAATTGCAGACGGCAGTGTTCCAGTTGGAAACTATACCAGAAAAGCATTTATCGCAACCGGAGTACTTCCGGAGACAGAGGACTCTTCTGCAATTACGACCCAGGAAATTTCAGACGCACTGGGTGGCGTGGAAATCAATGAGTGTGCCAATGTCGGTGCAGTGACTTCCGCAGTCAGCGAAGGTGCCAACGAAGTGGGAACAGTCTACAAATCCGATACATACGGATTTGAGGATAAGCTGAAGATCTTAGAAGAAGTAAGCTATGATCTCACAGGAGATGTCATTTACCCGGTCGCACAGATTGACAATAAAGATGCAGATGAGCTGGAGAAAAAAGCGGCAGAAGATTTTGTGAATTTCCTGATCTCGGATGATGCCAAAACGATCTTCGATAAATATTATTTTGACACGAACGTAACTGATTAAAAGGGACAGGTCAAAATAGCAATTGGGGACGTAGCAAAGTGTCACTTTGCTACGTCCCCAATTGACAAATTGACCTGTCCCCAATTGAACATCCACTTTACGAAGGAGATACAATTATGGAAGACCTGACAACTTTATTACAGTCGCTGGACTGGAGTCCGCTGTGGATCTCTCTTAAGACAGGAATTGTTGCAACCGTGTTTTCTTTTTTTCTGGGGATCTGGGCGGCGAGACGGGTGGTGAAGGCGGGACCGAAGGTGAAGGCTGTACTGGATGGCCTGCTGACACTTCCTATGGTTCTGCCGCCTACGGTTGCCGGTTTTTTTCTGTTGTTGATTTTCAGCACGAGGCGTCCGCTGGGCGCGATGCTGTATGATTCTTTCAGTATCAAAGTAGTACAAACCTGGCTGGGATGCATCCTCGCCGCGACGGTGATTTCATTTCCGTTGATGTACCGCAATGCCCGGGCGGCATTTGAGCAGATCGATGTGAATCTGATTTATGCGGGGCGGACACTGGGAATGTCAGAGAGCAGGATATTCTGGAAGGTCGTGATTCCAACTGCTGGACCGGGAGTGGCTTCCGGTACGATCCTGACATTTGCCAGGGCGCTCGGGGAGTACGGTGCGACGTCCATGCTTGCCGGAAATATTCCGGGCAAGACGGGGACGATCTCACAGAAGATTGCCATGGTCATCCAGGATGGAAATTATGCGACTGCAGGGATCTGGGTTGCGATCATCATGCTGATCGCCTTTGGCATTATTGTGCTGATGAATCTGGTATCCGGAAAGAAAATGAAGAATATCAAGCGGTGGTAGAGGAAAGGAAAAAGATATTATGCCATTGAAAATAAGATTAAAGAAACAATTTAATTCCTTTCTGCTCGACGTGAAAATCGAAAGTGAAAGCAGACGGATCGGAATCCTGGGGGCGTCGGGATGTGGAAAGAGTATGACGCTCCGCGGAATTGCCGGTGTGCAGGATGTGGATGAGGGATATATAGAAGTGAACGGAAAAGTTTTGCTGGATGCTGCAAAAAAAATCAATATCAAACCACAGAAGCGGCACATCGGATATTTGTTTCAGAATTATGCACTGTTCCCGACCATGAGTGTGGAGCAGAATGTAATGGCAGGACTCCATGGCGGAAAGGAAGAGAACCGGGCCAGAACGGCCGCGATGCTGGAAAAATTTCAGCTAAAGGGGCTGGAGAAGCGACTCCCGGGGGAACTGTCAGGAGGACAGCAGCAGCGGGTCGCGCTCGCCAGAATCATGGCATATCAGCCGGATATGATTCTGCTGGACGAGCCGTTCTCTGCGCTGGATGGATTCTTAAGTGACCGGCTGCAGCAGGAGCTGCTGGAAATGCTGGAGGACTACGAGGGGACGGTCATCCTGGTGTCCCACAACCGGGACGAAATCTACCGGTTCAGCGAGGAACTGTTGATCATGCAGGAGGGACAGATGATCTGCCAGGGGAAGACGAAAAAGATGTTTGCCGATCCACAGAAAAAAGCGGCGGCGAGACTGACCGGATGTAAAAATATTACAGGCGTCACTCTGCGGGACGAACATTCCTTTTGGATACCGGAATGGGGGATAACAGTCAAAAGCCAGACAGCCATTCCGACCCGGACGGACTGCATCGGCTATCGGGCGCACGAGTTTATACCGGTGTGGGGGGAGCGCGCGGAAAACTGCATTCCATTTCGATTAAAGAGCATGGCAGAACTTCCGTTTGAAAGAAAATATTTTTTGGATATCGGGAATGCGCCAGAGAATAAGACGCAGAGAGAAGAGGCAGGCAGTGAAGAAATCTGCTGGTTTGTACAGCGGGATCTGTGGCCGGAACTGGAAACCAGAGGACTGCCAGATTATCTGCAGATCGACATCGAAAAAATTCTGTATCTGACGGAAAATTAAACAGCATTTCAGGACAGCAGCCTGTTGACAGCAGGTGCTCTGCATGATAAAGTTAATTTGCAATATGTACGAAGGAAGAATCTGCCACAAGCGGGAGGAACCTTGGTGCCTGCGCAGATACTACGGACGAGGTTTGTTCTCAGGTATCTGTTCAATAAAAGAATAAAAATAATAATGAATACATCTGTATAGGTTCACAAAACGGGTGAACGTTTCTACCAGCTACCATTTTAGTTGACTATGGATGCCAGGCAAAGTGAAGTCTTTGTGGGCACATAGCGATTGGAGTGGTAGCTTTTGCTTAACAGAAGTCTTCAACTTTCCAGTCTGTAAGAGACGAAATTCTCTGCCTGACAAAAAATTGAGGACAGAAAAAGAAATTAAGAGGAAAAGTAAATTAAGAGGTGAAAAAAATGACAGATGCTAATTTTATTCTGAAAGGAAATATCTGCTACAGCAGAGACATTTCCCGGTTCCAAACGTACGAAAAAAGTTATATAATATGTGAAAGGGGAATTTCCAGAGGTGTGTTCGATGTAATTCCGGAACAATACAAGACGTTTCCGCTGTTTGACTGCGGGGAACAGCTGATCATTCCAGGATTTACGGATTTGCATGTACATGCACCGCAGTTTCCATTTCGGGGGCTGGGAATGGATATGGAACTGTTGGACTGGCTGAATACCAATACATTTCCGGAGGAGGCGCGATACGGGGATGAGGTTTATGCCAGGCAGATGTACGGGAAGTTCGTCAATGAACTGAAACGTGGCGGAACCACCAGAGCCTGCATTTTTGCGACGGTGCATATCCCGGCGACGAAGATTCTGATGGAGCTCATGGAAGAGAGCGGGCTGATCAGTTATGTGGGGAAGGTGAATATGGATCGAAATTCCCCGGATTATCTGCGGGAAGAAAGTGCGGAGTGTTCTGCGGAGGATACGCGGAAGTGGATTGAGGAGACAGGTGGACGCTACCGGTTCACAAAACCGATACTGACACCGCGTTTTACACCGTCCTGTACGGATGAGCTGATGCGCAGGCTGGGAGAGCTGCAAAAAGAATATCAGCTCCCGGTGCAGTCCCATCTCTCGGAAAATTATCAAGAAATAGACTGGGTGAAGGAGTTGTGCCCGGCCGCCGCGTTTTACGGAGATGCCTACGATATGTTCGGACTGTTTGGCAGGGGGCCGTGCACAATCATGGCTCACTGCGTACATTCCACCGAAGCGGAGCAGAAGCGCATGAAGGAAAATGGTGTGTTTATTGCCCACTGTCCGGAGTCAAATATGAATCTGGCATCCGGTGTGGCACCGGTGAAGAAATATCTGGCGGAGGGACAGCGAGTTGGGCTCGGCAGTGATGTGGCGGGAGGAAGTACAACCTCCATATTCCGCGCCATGAGCCTTGCCATCCAGGCATCGAAGCTTCGCTGGAGACTGAAGGATGAAACGGTGAATCCGCTGACTGCACAGGAAACTTTTTACATGGCAACCAGAGGCGGCGGGGAATTTTTCGGAAAGGTCGGAAGTCTGGAAACGGGATACGAGTTTGATGCGCTGGTGATCGACGACAGTGCGTGGGACATTCCGGGGCGGTATACGGTCGGTGAACGAGTGGAGCGGATGATCTATCTGGCGGATGAGCGGTGCATTCGAGCCAAGTATGTAGCCGGACGAAAATGCAGCGTATGACGGGAAGAGGGTGTTTGTCAGAACCGCGTTTGAAAACAATGCTGACGCATTCTCGTTACTTTAGTTGTGAGTTAGTCAGCATAAAATAATTAGGTGCCTTCCGGCACTTGAGGATTTTATTCATTTTACTTTATTTGTCTTAGAATTGCTGTTCATTCACAATCTTTCACGAACTGATTTCGAACTATTTTATGCAACACAAGGCAGAACATACATTCGAAAATATCTTGATTTATATGTTTACATATGGTATTATATGTATATGGAAAAAACATTTGATTTAAACAATATTTCAAAACTTACGTATGGTCGTGGGTATGTCTACTCCTTACAATACCATATTGTCTGGTGTACAAAATATCGTAAACAAATTCTTAAAGAT
>NZ_FQZY01000031.1 GCF_900142165.1 Hespellia stercorisuis DSM 15480 | reverse complement strand
AATTCTCATGATTGAAATTTTCTTCCATTTCTCTCATTGTATGCTGTCCGCAGATATTTTTGAGAATCGCCATATACCCAAGATCAGTCTGCGAATACGTGATGTAACTTGAATCTCTTGGATCGTTCATTTCCGAGATCCATTGTTGTAAATAATGAAAGAAATGATTTGCAACCATCATAAAATCAACTATTCCACGGTCCTGTTTCTTTCGTTCACGTTTTTCTTTCTTTGTCATTCGTAAAAACCTCCTGTGCGAAAAATTTGTTACTTATATTTTACCGCACAAGAGGTACTCCTGCTTAGATTCTGGTTATTTTATTGCGAAAAGTTTTTATTCCTCAACGCTGTCATAGAGTGAATTCTGACCAACATACTGGAAACAGGCCAGGTAGAATCTTCGATTTTCATAAAGGCATTTGCAAACATTGGAGAAGCTGTCAACCAATTTGGCGGGATCGGCGAATGAATTTACATTCGTGAGCATATCGGAATAAAAGATCCAGTTAATCAGTTCGTACTTATCTTTAAAATGATAATAGAAAGTGTTCCGACTGATATTGCAATATGTAGTAATGGACTTCACCGAAATTTTTGACAAAGGCTGGGTTTGCAGAAGGCTCTTGAGAGCGGATGCAAGCGCATCTTTAGTAATAAGATTATTGGACATATTATCAAACTCCTTTGACTGGTTTAAGCATACTTCTAAAAAGTGTGGCAAAAATGCACAAAAATTAATTTGAAGTGACACTTGGATTGTTAGTTATCTATAAAAACTATTATGGCATAAATTTTAACGATAAACAATAATCCGGCGAGATAAAGTTTTGCGCAGATTTCAAAAATGCACAAATTAGAATGACAAAATCAGGAAAGTGCACAAATCTGAAAAATCAAATCACAAAATGTGCACACTTCTTAAACAATTCAGTTTTTCGCTTAAGGAAAATATGAATTTCTTCTATTATACTAAGCACATAAGACTTGATGGGAATAAACATGGAAGGAGTGAAGTGATTGTGTATGCAATTATTGCAGCAGTACCAATCTTGTTGACAGTAGTCTTCATGGTTGGGTTTAATTGGCCGGCAAAGAGAGCACTGCCGGTATCGTGGTTTTGTGCGTGTCTTGTAGCCGGCTTTATATGGAAGATGGGGGCTTTGGAAATAGGGGCACAGACAATTGCCGGATTTTTAAGTGCATTTGAAACGTTATGTATTATATTCGGCGCCATTTTGTTGATGAATGTTCTGAAACAATCTGGAGCAATGGCAGCAATTAATAGAATTTTTTCTAATATTACGAAGGATGCACGAATTCAGGCTGTTATTGTAGGATATGTATTTGCCGGATTTATAGAAGGTGCAGCCGGATTCGGAACACCGGCAGCACTGGCAGCACCGATTCTGATCAGTTTGGGGTTCCCGCCACTGGCGGCAGCAGCTGTTTGTCTGATATACAACTCGACTCCGGTTTGTCCGGGTCCGGTTGGTGTACCCACACTGACTGCATCGGCAACAGTAGCGGATGCAGTGAAGAATCTGGGAGGGGATCCTGATAAGTTTACGATGCTTCTGACAAAATGGACCTGTATTCCACACATGATTGGTGGATTCGCAATTATTATTCTGGGCTTATGTGTACTGTGCAAAATATTCGGAAAAAATAAAACTTTTAAAGATGTGGTACCTGCCATTCCGTTTTGCCTGTTTACCGGCGGTGTTATTGCCGTGATTTATCTGACGATGGCGATATTTGCTGGTCCGGAGCTTACATCGATGGTGGCGTTTCTTGGATCGCTTCCAATCGTGATTTTTGCAGCTAAGAAAGGCTTTTTGATGCCAAAAGAGGTATGGACCTTTGAGGGGATGCAAAAGTGGGGCGACAAGAGCTGGATGTCAACAAAGGCGATCAGCGAGACAAGGGATAAAGGCATGAGCGCAATTAAAGCATGGCTCCCATATATTATTATCGGTATCGTTCTGGTATTGACAAGAGTTGCAGTATTCAAGATCAAACCGATTTTGAATGATGAGCCGTTTATCCTGCATGTGGATCATATTTTCGGGTTTGAAAATATCAATTGGGATTTCAAGTTCCTTTGGAATCCGGGAATCTTACCATTTATGCTTATTGCGCTGTTGACGATCTTTGTGCATAAGATGACAAAGGAGGAAGCAAAACTGGCAATCACCGATTCGTTCAAACAGATCTCAGGTGCAGCAGTTGCATTATTGTTCGGAGTTGCAATGGTAAATCTGTACCGTTACACAAATTCTGCAGATATCGGTGCAAAGATTGTGTCAGAGACTGTCAAAGAATTTACATACGCAAACAGCAGTATGCTTTATGTGATGGCCGATGCCCTTGCGAATATTTTCCACAGCGCTTACTTTATTGTTGCGCCGCTGATTGGTGTTCTTGGTGCATTTATGTCAGGATCATGTACTGTTTCCAATACACTGTTCTCTTCCTTGCAGTTTGAGACGGCAACATTGCTTGGTATGTCACAGATTTTGATTGTTGCGCTGCAGAATATGGGTGGAGCAATCGGGAATATGGTATGTGTTAATAATATTGTATCGGTATGTGCGACTACAGGAACCAGTGGAAATGAAGGCAAATTGATTCGCACCAACATTGTTCCCTGTATCATTTACTGTGCGATTGTTGCAGCTATTGTGGGAATCTTTCTTGCCGTTGGTGTCAATCCGATGCCGGAGATTATGGGATAATACAGTGGTTTCATAACAATTTATACTTTGCCCGAAGGGCCAATATAAATATATAGGAAGTATAGCATTCGAAGTATTATAAGTTAGGGAAGGAATACTAGCAAACTGTCAGGTTTGTCCAAAAATCTGACAGTTTGTTTTTTTGATGTAATGCTATGGGAATGGCTTCGTGTTATAATGAAATATAAAAAATAAAAATGAAAAGGATGGTGGACGATTGTGCAGTTATATGACAGAAGAGAAAATGAGAACAATGTGGAGTATGCGTACCGCGTGGTTCGCCGTAATATTATGACATTACAGATGATTCCGGGAACCCGCATCAGTGTGGATGATATTATGAAACAATTGAATATGCCTGTGCAGATTGTCAGGGAGGTAACAGATAAGCTAGAGGATGAACTGTTGATGCAGAGTGCTGCGAGGGATGTACTCATGGTGACAAAAATTGACATTAGCGTGTTCCGGGAAGGTTTTTTTATGAGGTCTGTCGTTGAGCCAAAGCTGATAGAACAGCTTGCAGGATATGCAAGCACGAAGGGAATTGAACGGCTGAATGAAAATCTTATTATGCAAAAAGCGTTAATAGAAGGGACGGAAGGAGATGTGGAAGAATTTTTTCATCTTGATGATGATTTTCATCGTATTATCTATCATCTGGCAGGGAAACCGAATATCTGGAATGCGGTGCGGCGAGTTTGTACACATTATGACCGGATTCGGTTTCTTGACATCATCGAAAATCAGATTGATCTGAAGGGGACGTATGAGGAACACCAGCGGATTGCAGACTATCTCTTTACAGGGATTCCGGAGAAATCAGACATTCATGAGTTTTATGAAACGCATTTGGGAACATATCTCCGAAATCTGCTGCAGTTGATGGAGGAGCATCCGGAATATTTTGTCTCATAGATTACCATTTTCCGGGAGAGATCTGAGTCGGCTTTGCTGACTTGGAGTGTTGAATATTGTTTTTGAGTATGGTAATCAGCTGTTCTTGGTTTGAAGGTAAAAAGCCAATTAATGGAACGGCATTGGAGACGTGATTTGCCACAAAAAGGCATTCGTTGCTCAAAAGTTTCAGATTTTCCAAAAGCAGGAGTTCTTCCTCCAGGATTTCTTTCTGAACCAGCGGATGAAATCTTCCCTGCTGGATTGCGTCAGCCAGGGGAGAATGGTCAAATGGGGTCAGAGTCATGACCCGGATGGAGGCAGGAGAAGTCTGATTATAGAAGCTAATCGTGTCTTCCGTGTGCTCTCTGCTGTGTTCTTTTCCACCGAGCCCCAGAATAGAACTTAAGCCGTATTGGATACCGCATTCTTCGAGAATAGAGAGTGATTCCAGCATTTGGTCACGGGTCTCGCCTTTGTTGCAGAGTGTGAGAACTTCGTTATTTCCAGATTCAATTCCAATATAAAGGATATCCAGACCTGCGGATGCCAGAGCAGACAGTTCTTCTCTGCTTTTGTGGAGTACATCGTCTGCGCGGGCATACATACGGAAATTCTGTACATAGGGCAGATACATGTGGACGAGATTGAACGTGTCCAGCAGGTAGGCGGTCTTAAAAGCCAGAACATTGCCGCCGGTCAAAAAAAGATCAGGAGTTGTGCTGCCGGTGAGGGATAAATTTATCAGGTTGGAAATCAGCTCTTCACGCGGGATGAGCTGAAGTGGAATTTTGTCTGCCAGATACTGGCAAAACGTACATTTTCCATAACTGCAGCCGATGGATACTTCAAGAATCATACTGGCGGCTTCAACCGGCGGACGATAGACGATGTTTTCTGGTGACAACAGTGTTTTACTATCTGAATTTGACATGGTATTTCCTCCTTTGCTGAAACATATACTTTTCTAGATTAGTGTATCACTGGATCAAGAAAAAAACGTATGTCAATATAGCGCATGTGTCCAAAAAAAAGAAACAAAAGGGGCGAATTGCATAGAAATTTCAAATAAATATTGTCAACTTACCATATGCTGTGCTAGAATGTATGCACTATACATAAATCTATGGGAGGATTTGAAATGGAAATGTTAATGAAAGTAGTTCCGGTATTCGGAGTGCTTGCATTACTTTTTGCTGCGTATCTTGCTGCAAAAGTAAATAAAGCGGAAGCCGGAACAGACAAAATGAAAGAGATTGCAAGTTCCATCAGTGAGGGAGCAAAGGCGTTCCTTACAGCGGAGTACAAAATTCTTGTAATCTTTGTGGTTATCCTGTTTGTTCTGATCGGATTTGGAATCGGAAACTGGATTACTGCAATCTGCTTCGTAGTCGGAGCAGCATTTTCGACAATTGCAGGATACTGCGGTATGACTGTGGCAACAAAAGCTAACGTAAGAACAGCGAATGCAGCAAGAACAAGCGGCATGAACAAAGCGTTGTCCATCGCATTCTCAGGCGGAGCCGTTATGGGTATGTGCGTGGCAGGTCTTGGCGTTCTCGGTGTCAGCGTGATCTATGTGATCACAGGCAATGTTGAAGTGTTATCAGGATTCAGTCTTGGTGCTTCTTCTATCGCATTGTTTGCCCGTGTTGGTGGTGGTATCTACACAAAAGCAGCTGACGTTGGAGCTGACCTTGTAGGTAAGGTTGAAGCAGGTATCCCTGAGGACGATCCGCGTAACCCGGCTGTTATCGCCGATAACGTAGGTGACAATGTAGGTGACGTTGCAGGTATGGGTGCCGACCTTTTCGAGTCATACGTAGGTGCACTGATTTCAGCAATCACACTTGGAATTTTATTCGTAGCAGATGATCCGCTGCCGGGAGCAACTTATCCGTTGGTTATCGCAGGTCTTGGTCTGCTGGCTTCTATCCTTGGTACATTCTTCGTAAGAGGAGATGAAAATTCGAACCCGCATAAAGCACTGAAAGCTGGTACATATGCATCGAGCGTTATCGTTGTAATCGTAGCTTTCGTATTCAGTAAATATCTGTTTGGCGATTTCAAGGCTGCCATTGCAATTCTGGCAGGTCTGGTTGTCGGATTACTGATCGGAATCATCACAGAAGTATATACTTCTGGAGATTACAAATTTGTAAAAGAGATTGCTGACCAGTCTGAGACAGGTTCCGCAACCACAATCATCAGTGGTCTTGCAGTTGGTATGCAGTCTACAGCAGTTCCGATTCTTCTGATCTGCGTGGGAATCTTTGCAGCATATACATCCTGCGGATTATACGGAATCGCACTTGCGGCAGTGGGAATGCTTTCAACAACAGCAATCACAGTTGCAGTGGATGCTTATGGCCCAATCGCTGACAATGCCGGTGGTATCGCTGAGATGTCAGGTCTGGATCATGAAGTTCGTAACATCACGGACAAGTTAGATGCGGTTGGTAATACAACAGCAGCTATGGGAAAAGGTTTTGCAATCGGTTCTGCAGCTCTTACAGCACTTGCACTGTTTGTATCCTATGCAAATGCAGTAAACTTAAGCGAGATCGACATCCTGAACAACCGTGTTATTATTGGTCTGTTCATCGGTGGTATGCTTCCGTTCCTGTTCTCATCTATGACCATGCAGTCTGTATCCAAGGCAGCATATCAGATGATCGAGGAAGTAAGACGCCAGTTCAAAACTATGCCTGGTATTATGGAAGGGACAACAAAACCAGACTACAAGTCATGTGTTGCAATTTCCACAACAGCAGCGCTGAAAGAGATGTTAATTCCTGGTATCATGGCAGTACTGTCTCCGCTCGTAGTCGGAATCCTCTTAGGACCGGCAGCACTCGGCGGACTTCTTGCAGGAGCACTCGTAACAGGTGTTATGATGGCAATCTTCATGTCCAACGCAGGTGGTGCATGGGATAATGCCAAGAAGTACATCGAAGATGGAAACCATGGCGGAAAAGGAAGTGAAGCTCACAAGGCAGCTGTAGTTGGAGATACCGTAGGAGATCCGTTCAAGGATACTTCAGGTCCTTCTATCAACATCCTGATCAAGCTGATGACGATCGTTTCACTGGTATTTGCACCATTATTCTTATCAATCGGCGGAATACTGTAAGAGATTTGGAAACTATTAAGACAAGTAAAAAATGAGATAGATTTATTATTGTAAAGTGAATGTATAGGGTAAAAAATGCCTCCTTTTTAGGAGGCATTTTTTTGAACGTCCGATTTGCTTACAGAAAAATTCTTTTGAGAAAATCTATTGAGACGGGAATCGGGCAGAAGTGGAGTGAGATGACCGTAGCTGTCTGGAAAAATTAACGGGATTCATTCATGGCTTCATGCTCCTGCCGGATTTCACTAAAACACTGGAGCGGAGTCCAATGCTGGTTTGTGGGCGTCAGAATAGCCTTGTAGGGGAGCGGACCGGTACCGCTTCTTCGCAGACTGCCGAGAATCTGTTCCAGCTTGTGGTCATCGATAAAGGCGAAGACCAGCATGGTATCGGAGAGCTTACTGGCCGGTTCCGGTGATTCATCGGCCGGTGCGCGTTCCACGTCACCTAATCCGGCGAGTGTGCCGAGTGTCTGTTCATAATCCTTTGCTTCAAAACGCAGCATGCGGACCTTGGCAGGAAACAGTGCCATCTCGATCTTGAGCAGTCGGTCGCGGGCTGGCGGGTTGAATATCATCACGGTTTCTTTCATGAATTATATCTCCTTCTCGTTATCTTGAATTTTGGGTGACTAAAAAATATATCAATGTACATTCTCTCGGACTCTGTTTCGGTTTGTGAGAGAACGCTTTTAGTGCTCCAGAAAGATGCGCAGCTCCTCTGGCCGGTCGATGAGCACGGTAGGGTGGAGCGCCTCCAGCGCCTTCCGGCTGCGAAAGCCCCAGCTCACCAACGCGCAGTCTATTCCGGCGTTATCAGCGGTGAGCTTGTCCACCTCGGAATCTCCCACATAAAGTGTGTTATCCTTTTTCATGTGAAGCGCGTCCAGAGCGGCAAACACTGTGTCGGGAGCAGGTTTGCGGTTTACGGTGGGCTGTTCGCCGATTGCGATTGAAATCTGGGATGCAAAGTATAATTCGGACAATGCATTGACGGCGGCATGGTTTTTGTTGGAGACAATGGCCAGTGCATAACCGGACTCCTTCAGGAAATCCAAAAGAGGCAGGATTCCATCATAAGCACTGGTTTTGATCTGACAGTGTTCCGTGTAATATGCACGGAAACGCTCAAATGCCTCCTCAAACAAAGGATTTTCTTCACCGTCCGGGAGTGCAAGCGCCAGAAGACGGCGCAGCCCGTTCCCGACAAAACAGCGAACCTCCTCCAGCGTCCGTTCGGGATAGTGATAATAGTTCAGAATGTAGTTCACACCGTCCATCAGATCGTCCAGTGTATTCAGCAGGGTGCCGTCTAAATCAAATATGATAGTATCGTATTTTTTCATATCATAAAACCTCCATTAATAAAATAATAAAATCCGCGTTTCGAAATACAGAATAATCCGAACAGCAGGACACTGCTTACAGTATACACCGGGAGGCGCGCAAATGTAAATATCCGACAATCGATAACGTGCAATAAAAGGAATTGTACAGAATACTTTATTGTGGTAAACTAATGCGTAGAATAAAGATAAGGAAACAGAAAAAATGTGGACAAGACGTGGGGTTAAATCGAGGGCAAAATCCTCTGTAAAAAGTAATTATCTGCGAATGATAGCAGTGTGTTTTGTGGTGGCGGTTCTTGCAGGAGCCTATAGTTCTTCCACGCAGATTCTGCGCACAAACACAGAAACTCCGCAGGATCCGGGGATTACAAAGTACGTCGAAGAAACGATCCAGAAAAAAACGGGAGTCGGAGTGAAAAATGTTCTGGTCGTGAGTACGGCGGAAACTCTGATCAACCGCTACCTGGGTTCGTTCTCCCTGCTTGCCATCTCGGCGGAGGCGGTGGATGATTACATGGAACACAACTTTACCCTCACCTTTATAGTGCTGCTGTTTGGGATGGTAATCAGTGTGTTCTACTGGCTCTTTGTGAAGAACATTCTGCTCATCGGTGAAAAACGTTTTCTGATGGAGACTCGGATTTATCACGAGAGTCGGATCAACCGGATTTTTTATCTGTACCGGTCCAAGGTGGTGAAAAATCCAGCGTGGATTATGTTTTGCAAAGCCTGGTTCCAGTTCTGGTGGAGCCTGACGATCGTGGGAGGGATCATAAAGCATTACGAGTACTACATGATTCCGTTCATCGTCGCGGAGAATCCGACAGTGGATCGAAAGACTGCGTTTGCAATGTCCAAAAAGATGATGCGGGGGAATAAATGGCGCATGTTTGTTCTTCAGATCTCGTTTTTCTGGTGGCATCTGCTGGGGCTCTTTACATTTGGACTTCTGGATATTTTTTTCCTGAATGCATACACCAGCGCGGCTGAGGTAGAAGTCTATATGGAGCTTAGAAGAAAGATGCTGGAGCTTCGTAATACAGACAACCGGGTCTTTGTGGATAAATATCTGGACCGGATTCCATCTGAGGATGAGGTGCTGATCAGTATATTGATGCGCGATGACGAGAAAATGCCTAACATGAAGCCTTACATATATGAACCGGACACATATCCCGCTTTTTTGTACGGGAGAAAATCCAGATGGCATGAAGTGGTGGCGGTGGTGGATGGCAATCGGCCATACCATATCACATCCTATATCCTGCTTTTCTTTATGGTCTCTGTGCTGGGGTGGGTATTCGAGGTGCTGATAGAACTTGGCAGGGAAGAAAAGTTCCAACTGATCGGTCTGCTGCATGGGCCGTGGCTGCCGCTTGTCGGTCTCGGTGCGGTTCTCGCGGTGGTATTGTTTCGCCGATGGATGAAAAATCCCTGGATCACGTTCGGTCTGATCACTCTGTTTTATACGGTGCTGGAATATCTGGCAAGTCTGTATTTCGAAGTGGTGGAGGGCACAAAACTCTGGGACTTCAGTGGATACTTTCTGCAGATTAACGGAAGAGTGTGTCTGGGTGTTTCGGTGGCATCCGGCCTCTTAGGCTGTGCATTTCTCTATTATGCAGCACCGAAGATGGATGACTTTCTGGGGCGCTTTTCACTGCGAAAAAAAAGAATGCTCTGTATGGTTTTATGTGCTATGATAATGGTGGATGTTATTGTTGTGATTGCTTTGGAATTAAGAGGAATTGTATGATGTGAGGAGGATGCTTTTTGGAACAACCATTGATCAGGGTGAAAAATATAAAAAAAATATACAACCCGGGGGAAAATGAGGTGCGTGCACTTGACGGCGTTTCGCTGGATATCCATCCGGGCGAATTTGTCGCAATCGTGGGACATTCGGGTTCCGGAAAATCCACATTGATGAATATGCTGGGGTGTCTGGATGTACCGACTTCCGGCAAATACTATCTGCACGGTCAGGATGTATCAGAGCTTGAAGATAACCAGCTGTCCGAAATCCGGAACAAGGAGCTGGGGTTTATATTTCAGGGGTTCAATCTGATTTCAAATCTTGATGCAAGAGGCAATGTCGAGCTCCCGCTGATTTACAGAAGACTGGACAAAGCGAGCCGGAGAAAGCTTGCAGAAGAAGCGCTGCGCAAGGTCGGACTGGGAGAAAGAATGAATCATAAGCCTTCGGAGATGTCCGGAGGACAGCAGCAGAGAGTTGCGATCGCAAGGGCGATAGCGGCGCGGCCGCCGGTGATTCTGGCGGATGAACCAACGGGAAATCTGGATTCCAAATCCTCGGAAGACATTATGAAAATACTGATGGCACTTTCAAGGTCCGGGCGGACTGTCATCATCATCACGCATGACGATGACATTGCAAAGCAGGTAAAAAGAGTGATCCGGATTAAGGATGGAAAGATAGAGAAAGATTATCTGAATGAGAACGGGCAGTCTGAGCTGGGAGAGCGGGAGGAGTAATTGACATGTTTGGAAAGAGGATGGAAAAGAAAAACACGGAAAATTTAGAGAAAGAAGCATTGACCGAGGAGGAAACGATGGCTGCATCCGGCAGCGGGCTGGAAACAGAAGTTTCTGAGAATACCAGGGATGATGAAATTGAGTTGGATGAGGATTTTTTTGACATGGAGGAAGAGGAGAATATACCTCCGAAGAAGAAAAAGCTTCCGGTGTGGATGATCATCCCGGCTGTTGCGGTCATAGGGCTGGCGTGCTGGGCAATCAACGGCACGGCGAAAAAAACGGATACGACAACAGAGCTGAGTACCACGAAAGTTGAGCAGGAGGATATCAAGGAAACATACAGTATTTCCGGAACTGTGGGGAGTGGAAAAACAAAGGTATACTACTCACCGGTGAATGCACCGGTCCTTACCCTGAATGCGAAGGTGGGAACGACGGTGAAGGCCGGGGATGTGCTGGTTTCTTTTGATACCACGAATCTTGAACGGGATAATCAGAAAAGCCAGATGCAGGAGCAGCTTACGCGGCTGGGGAATCAGGACACCCTGAATCAGGCGGCCCGGGCACAGGAGAAAGAAGCGCAGATGAAGGCAGAGGCGCAGGCGACGGCACAGGATGCGGCGAATGCACAGAAGCAGGCAGCGATTGATGCTTATAATGCAGTGATCGATCAGCAGAATGCACTGGTGGACGGTCTGAATGCCGCAAGAACAGCGGCAGAGCAGGAAAACATAGAAAACCAAGAAAATAGTCCTGCAGCAACCAAAGCACAGGAGCAAATTCAGGAAAACAACAGTCAGATAGAGATTGATAATGCGCGGATCGCGATCATCCAGCAATATACGGAGATGGGGGAAGATGCGTACGAAAAAAGCGAGGCAAGGAAGACGGAAAAGAAGACCTTTGCGCAGCTGAAGGAAGAAAGCGATAATCTGACCAGCGATGTAAATCAGAGAACGATTGACAACAGAACACAGCAGAAGATCGTGGATGAACATCCACTCAGCAGCGCGGCGAATGAGGCGTATGCTGCGCTGCAGGCGCAGTACGATGAACTGGGTGCGCAGATTGCAGCGGCAGCAGATGTAATGAACAATATCAGTACCGATGTACCGGCTGACAATGGAACGACATCCAGCGCTATCTCATCGGAGCAGATTCAGACGATGCAGATCAATGAAGATCTCGCAGCTATGACGACCTATACGGCGGAAGAGCTGGTGCAAAAAGGCAGAGATGGAATGAGAGCGGAATTTGACAGTATCGTTGCGGATGTGAAAGCGGCTGCCGGAACGGATGCGGTTCAGGGAGGCGAGATGTATACTCTCGCAAGTCTGAACGACATGTATGTGACGCTGGGGGTTCCAACCGCCGATTTTGACAAGGTGAAGACAGGGCAGCCTGCTGTGATAACGCTGGGCGATAAAGAATACAAAGGTACGGTGGATTCGGTCAGCCAGATTGCGACTGCGAACGAAAAAGGCGTATCTACCATTGCGGCAAGAGTGAAAATTACGAATGCGAACGGCGGGATCATTATAGGGGTTCCGGCGAAAGTGGTCATATCTGTCGCAGAAGAAAAGAATACGCTGGTGCTCCCGAATGATGTGGTAAACACCAACACAAAAGGTGATTTTGTCTACGTCATCGAGAACGGAACGGTGTTGGAGAAGTCCGTGGAGATAGGGATTACTTCAGATTCAAAGATTCAGATCCTGAAGGGCCTCGAAAAAGGGGATGAGGTGGTTTCTGACACCTCGGGAAATGTCTCGGAAGGAATGAAGGCTAAGGCAAAAGCAGCATCAAAATAGAGGAGAAGAGCAGATATGGGACAGATTGGTGAATATATAAAAATGGCTCTGGATAATATTCGCTCCAACAAGGGACGATCCGTTTTGACTATGCTGGGTATTATCATAGGAATTTCGTCCGTGATCACGGTTGTGTCTATTGGAAACGGCGTCCGTACCTCGGTAGAAGATGAAGCTTCTGATACGGTGATGCCGATTTCGCTTCAGGTTAATACGGAGAACACGACAAACACCGAGCTGATTACGGCCGATGACCTCGCCGCGGTGGAGAATGGTCTGGGCAGTCAGATTTCATATGGATATCTTGCGGTAAACGGAGATGGCGGATTTGTGGAAACACGAAAAGGAAAGCATACCCTGTATCCGATGTTTACCATACCGGAATACGACAAGACCTCGCGAGAAAACAACCGGGTGTTTCGGGGGGCGTACTTTACAGAGGAACAGCTGAAGAATGCGAATCCGGTTGCGGTGATTGACAAAGCAGGAGCGCAGGCACTCTTTGGGACTACGGATGTTGTCGGAATGAACATAGAAGTGACCATCAACAATGCAATCCAGACGGTAACAATCTGCGGGGTCAGAGATGCGTCGGACGAGGACATGGAGGCATCCAGACAGGTTGCAGAGCTGTTTGGAGAAGCCATCACAGTTTCGCTGGAGATGCCGTATACGGTTTCGGAATTGTTTGGAAAGAATATAGGAGGCTTTAGCAGTATCACGGTGCAGCCGGCGAAGAATGCGTCTAAAACACATATTACAGAAGTGATGAACACCATCCTGACAAAAAGACACGCAAACGATGGAAAAGATCTGTTTACAAAAGCGGCGGACCTTTCCGGATTTACGAATTATGCCAGCGGTATCATCAATACAGTCACGGCATTTGTGGCATTCGTGGCGGGAATTTCACTGCTGGTCGGCGGAATCGGAGTCATGAATATCATGCTGGTGTCTGTGACCGAGAGAACACGGGAGATTGGAATCCGGAAAGCACTGGGAGCCAAAACGTCATCGATTGTCGCGCAGTTTTTGTTTGAGTCCGCGATCATATCGGGACTGGGAGGTATAATCGGAATCGTGCTTGGGATTGGGATGGCGATGCTGCTGTCAACGCTCAAAGTAGCGGGACTGACTGCCAAGGTGTCCATTCCATCGGTGATCATTGCCACGTTGTTTTCCTGCGGTGTCGGAATCGTGTTCGGAATCTATCCGGCGCGCAAGGCGGCAAAGCTGAGCCCGATCGAGGCGCTGCGCCAGATGTAGAGGTCGTCGGCAGGCGGCGAAGCAGATTTTTGCGTATCCGCTTTATGGAGTGGTGAGGCAGATCTGAAAAGGACTGCTTTACAATATAACCTTAAAAAAGTCTAAAGGAGGAGAGAAAATGTTACAACAAACAAAATTTTTAAAAGTGATGTCGATTATCGTGTTGGTTTTCAGCGCCTTTTCTGCAATCGGAGTGGTCATTCTTATCGCGGCCAATCAGATGATACAGCCGGTGATGGAGAAGGCTGGTGTGGATAACTGGCAGGTGTCTGTTGCACTGTCCATTGTTTCCGTTATTGCAGCCATTGTCGGAGCTGTCACCGGATTGATAAGAAAATATGCGAAGGTGACGATGATCTGTGCGGGAATTTACGTGGCCATCTGTGTGATCAGTCTGATCATGCTGGCTGTGGCGGGAACATTTACGCCCGTATCGCTGATAGACCTGGTCGTTCCGCTGCTTTTTGCGTGGTCTGTTTATCAGGCAATGTAAGAATGGAGATATAACGATAAAGAAGAGAAAAGGCTTGACTTCCACGGGCAGAACATGATACAATGCTCTAGCGAATGGAAGTAGGTCTTTTTTTTATGCCTAAATTTTGACGGCTTCGCAACCGTCAGGAAATCCACTGAAATCCGCTGAAAATGCAGGCGTTTCAGGAGGGTGGATCGTAACACGTTAAATAAGAATTATAAAGCGAGGTGGAAGTTGTGCGCACAAGAATCACATTGGAATGTACAGAATGTAAGCAGCGGAACTACAATATGACAAAGGATAAGAAAAATCATCCGGAACGTCTTGAGACAAAGAAGTATTGCAAGTTCTGTAAATCACACACAATGCACAAAGAGACGAAATAGTCGTTGAAAGGAAGTGGATGTTATGGGCGAAGCAAAAGAAAAAACTCAGAAGAAAAGCTGGTTTAAGGGACTTCAGGCTGAGTTTAAAAAAGTGATTTGGCCAGATCAGAAGACACTTGCGAAGCAGACAGCGGCAGTCGTTGGGGTATCCGTATTTTTGGGAGCATTGATATCAGTTATTGATGTCATCTTAAAATACGGTATCGACTTATTGGTTAAATAGTAACTGGTAGGCGCGAGCAGGAAGGGTGATTTTATGTCAGAAGCAAAATGGTACGTTGTTCATACCTATTCCGGGTATGAGAACAAAGTAAAAGCGAACATTGATAAGACAATCGAAAACAGACATTTAGAAGACCAGATTCTTGAGGTCAGAGTTCCCATGCAGGAAGTCGTTGAACTTAAGAATGGAGTCCAGAAGGCAAGTCAGAAAAAGCTGTTCCCGGGCTATGTGATGATTCATATGATTATGAATGATGACACATGGTACGTGGTACGCAACACTCGTGGAGTGACCGGCTTTGTAGGACCTGGATCAAAACCTGTACCGCTCTCTGACGAGGAGATGATGCCGATGGGCATCCAGCAGGACAATGTCGTGGTTGACCTTGAAGTGGGTGACACCATCACCGTATTGAGCGGCGCATGGGAAGGCACGGTTGGAGCAATCCAGTCCATGAATCCACAGAAACAGAGTTTGACGATCAATGTTGAGCTGTTCGGTCGTGAGACACCGGTAGAATTAAGTTTCACAGAAGTCCGCAAGATGGACTAAAACATTAACAGTTATTCAGACAGTGGGAGGGAAATTCCCGCCAATACCACAAGGAGGTAATTAGAAATGGCAAAAAAAGTAGAAGGTTATATTAAATTACAGATCCAGGCTGGTAAAGCAACACCAGCACCACCGGTAGGTCCAGCACTTGGACAGCACGGTGTAAACATCGTTGAATTTACAAAACAGTTCAATGCAAAAACTGCTGACCAGGGAGATCTGATCATTCCTGTAGTTATCACAGTTTACAATGACAGAAGTTTTAGCTTCGTAACAAAGACTCCGCCGGCGGCTGTTCTGATCAAGAAAGCCTGCAACATCAAATCTGGTTCAGGTGTTCCGAACAAGACAAAGGTTGCGACAATCACAAAAGCACAGTTACAGGAAATCGCTGAGACAAAGATGAAAGATCTGAATGCAGCGACTATCGAGTCTGCTATCAGCATGATCGCAGGAACCTGTCGTTCAATGGGTGTAACAGTAGAAGACTAAAACATAAATTCAAAGACGTGGGAGGGAGATTCCCGACAATACCACAAGGAGGTTATTTAATATGAAACACGGAAAGAAATATACAGAAGCTGCCAAGTTAATCGAAAGAGGAAACCTTTACGATCCGGCAGAAGCAGTTGCATTGGTTAAAAAATCTGCAGTAGCAAAATTCGACGAGACAGTTGAAGCACATATCAGAACTGGCTGTGACGGACGTCACGCTGACCAGCAGATTCGTGGTGCGGTTGTACTGCCACACGGAACAGGTAAGAAGACACGTATCCTTGTATTTGCAAAAGACGCAAAAGCTGAGGAAGCAAAAGCTGCCGGAGCTGATTATGTTGGAGCAGACGATCTGATTCCAAAGATTCAGAACGAGAACTGGTTTGAATTTGATGTTGTTGTAGCTACACCGGACATGATGGGCGTTGTTGGTCGTCTCGGACGTGTACTTGGACCAAAAGGTCTGATGCCAAACCCGAAGGCCGGAACAGTAACCATGGACGTTACGAAAGCAATCAACGAGATTAAAGCAGGTAAGATCGAGTATAGATTAGATAAAACAAACATTATCCATGTGCCAGTAGGTAAAGCTTCATTTACCGAGGAACAATTAGCGGACAACTTCCAGACGCTTATGGATGCAATCAACAAAGCAAAACCGTCTACGTTAAAAGGACAGTACCTTAAGAGCGTAACACTTACATCTACCATGGGACCTGGTGTGAAAATCAACCCGATGAAGGTTCAGTAATCAGAATACTTCAGGATGTGAGAAGTCCAGGATTGCGAACAGAGTGATCTGGACTGCGGAAATGTAAAAAAGTGATTGACATTGCATTTATAAAATGTTAATATAGTTAAGCAATTGACTGCCGAAGACAGTAGGTGCCGTAAGGCATAAGGTGAATACGCCTACCGAGGAACAGCAAATTCATAAACATTGAATTTTGAACCTCTGTGTCTGTCGGACACGGAGGTTTTTCTAAATCTGGTCTCTTTCAGAGATCATGGCAGTGCAGCAACAAAATAAATAAGGAGGTGCACAAGACAGATGGCAAAAGTTGAATTAAAGCAACCAGTAGTAAATGAGATTATCGAAGACATCAAGGACGCACAGTCAATCGTATTGGTAGATTACCGTGGATTGACAGTTGCAGAAGACACAGAGCTTCGTAAACAACTCAGAGAAGCTGGTGTTACTTACAAGGTTCGTAAGAACACAATGATGAAGAGAGCTTTTGAGGGAACAGAATTTGCAGCATTGGACGAGCATTTAGACGGACCAAGCGCAATCGCAATCGCAAAAGAGGATGCAACAGCTCCAGCAAGAATTCTTTGCAGCTTTGCTAAGACGGCAAAAGCTTTGGAATTAAAAGCAGGTGTCGTTGACGGAGTAGTTTATGATGTGGCAGGGTTGACAGAATTGTCTACAATCCCATCAAGAGAAGTATTACTTTCCAAGTTACTTGGAAGCATTCAGTCTCCAATCACAAACTTTGCTCGCGTGATCAAACAGATCGCAGAGAAAGATGGCGAGGCAGTTGTAGCTGAGGCAGCTACAGAAGAAACACCGGCAGTTGAAGAAGCTCCGGCAACAGAAGAGTAGAATACCTGGTAGGAACTCTGTTTGTTTAAACAAAATTAATTATAATAATGGAGGAAATTAAAATGGCTAAATTAACAACAGCTGAGATGATCGATGCGATCAAAGAGTTATCAGTATTAGAATTAAATGAATTAGTAAAAGCATGTGAAGAAGAATTTGGTGTTTCTGCAGCAGCAGGCGTAGTAGTTGCAGCAGCAGGTGCAGCAGGCGGAGAAGCAGCAGAAGAGAAAGACGAGTTCGACGTTGAGTTGACAGCAGTTGGATCTTCAAAGGTTAAAGTAATCAAGGTTGTTCGTGAAGTAACAGGTCTTGGACTGAAAGAAGCAAAAGAATTAGTTGACGGAGCTCCTAAGGTAATCAAAGAGGGCGCATCTAAAGCTGAAGCTGAAGATATCAAAACTAAACTTGAAGGCGAAGGCGCAGAAGTTACACTTAAGTAATCAGGTTTATCAGAAAGGCCGATTTTGTAATCGGTCTTTTTTCTGCGAATAGGTGTTGACAAACAGAAGAGCTTTGTGTTATAGTTGATAGTGCACTATTGTGGCGAGGTATGCCATCATTGTGCATGAAAACAGCTATAGCCAAAGCTTTTTTCATAGTATCAGAAACTTTTCACAGGCAAAGCTGCCTATAGTAAAAAAATATATGAGGAGTGAAACGTCAATGGAGAAAAACAGAATTCGTCCCATCACAACCGGAAAAAGCTCACGAATGAGCTACGCCAGGCAAAAGGAAGTATTGGAGATGCCTAATTTAATTGAGGTTCAGAAGGATTCCTATCAGTGGTTTCTGGATGCCGGATTAAAAGAAGTGTTCGATGATATCTCCCCAATCGCTGATTACAGTGGTCATTTCAGCTTGGAATTCGTAGATTTCACATTATGTGAGGATGATGTAAAGTACACCATCGAGGAGTGCAAGGAACGCGATGCAACATTTGCGGCACCATTGAAGGTGAAGGTAAGACTTTACAATAAGGAAAATGATGAGATAAACGAGCATGAGATCTTTATGGGAGATCTTCCACTTATGACAGCAACAGGCACGTTTGTAATCAATGGTGCCGAGCGTGTTATCGTAAGTCAGTTGGTTCGTTCGCCTGGTATTTATTATGGAATTGCCCATGATAAAATCGGTAAAGAACTGTATTCTTCTACTGTGATCCCAAACCGTGGAGCATGGTTGGAGTATGAGACTGATTCCAATGACGTATTCTATGTCCGTGTAGATAGAACAAGAAAGGTACCGATCACTGTGCTGATCCGTGCACTTGGTATTGGTACAAATGCAGAGATCATCGAATTATTCGGTGAGGAACCTAAGATTCTGGCCAGCTTCGGCAAGGATACCGCCGAGAATTACCAGGAAGGTCTGTTAGAGTTATATAAGAAGATTCGTCCGGGCGAGCCGCTTGCAGTTGACAGCGCGGAGAGCCTGATTACGAGTATGTTCTTCGACGCGAGACGTTATGATCTTGCGAAGGTAGGACGTTATAAATTCAACAAGAAGCTTGCGCTGAAGAACCGTATTTCAGGACAGGCACTTGCAGAGGATGCTGTCAGTCAGCTGACTGGTGAAGTGGTAGCGGAAAAAGGAACAGAGATTACAAGAGAAATTGCCGATCAGATTCAGAATGCGGCAGTTCCTTTCGTGTGGGTTGAGGGAGAGGATGAATCCCGCAACATTAAGATCTTATCCAGCATGATGGTCAATCTTCGCTCGGTTGTCGATATCGATCCGGATGAAGTCGGCGTGACAGAGCTTGTTTACTATCCTGTACTTGCCGGATTACTGGAAGAGACAGCAGGTGATATTGACGAGCTGAAGGACGCGATCCGCAAAAACATTCACGAATTGATTCCGAAGCACATCACAAAAGAAGATATTCTTGCTTCTATTAATTATAATATGCATTTAGAGTATGGTATGGGCAACGAGGATGATATCGATCATCTGGGCAACAGACGTATCCGTGCTGTTGGAGAACTGCTCCAGAACCAGTACAGAATCGGTCTGTCCAGACTGGAGAGAGTAGTCCGTGAGAGAATGACCACGCAGGATCAGGAAGGGGTCTCCCCTCAGTCACTGATCAATATCAAACCGGTGACGGCGGCAGTGAAAGAATTTTTTGGTTCTTCACAGCTGTCACAGTTCATGGATCAGAACAACCCCCTGGGTGAGCTGACACATAAGAGACGTCTGTCTGCGTTGGGACCAGGTGGTCTGAGCCGAGACAGAGCCGGATTCGAGGTTCGAGATGTACATTATTCTCATTATGGAAGAATGTGCCCGATCGAGACGCCTGAGGGACCGAACATCGGTCTGATCAACTCGCTTGCAACTTATGCAAGAATTAACCAGTATGGTTTTGTAGAAGCGCCTTACCGCATGATTGACAAGACAGATGCGGAAAACCCGGTTGTAACAGACAAAGTTGTCTACATGACAGCGGACGAGGAAGACAATTATCACGTGGCACAGGCGAATGAGCCATTGGATGAGCAGGGACATTTCCTTCATAAGAATGTTTCCGGTCGTTACCGCGAGGAGACACAGGAGTACGAGAAGAGCAAATTCGACTACATGGATGTATCTCCGAAGATGGTATTCTCAGTTGCAACAGCACTGATTCCTTTCCTGGAGAATGACGATGCGAACCGTGCTCTGATGGGATCCAACATGCAGCGTCAGGCTGTACCGCTCCTCACTACAGAGGCGCCGGTAGTCGGAACAGGTATGGAGGCAAAAGCAGCAGTCGATTCCGGTGTCTGCGCTGTCGCTGAGCAGGCGGGTGTGGTTGAACGTTCTACTTCAAAAGAGATTACGATCAGACACGAGGATGGAACAAAGAAGACATACAAGCTTACAAAATTCTTGCGTAGTAACCAGAGCAACTGTTATAACCAGAGACCGATCGTGTTCAAGGGAGAGAAAGTGGAAGCCGGACAGGTTATCGCAGACGGCCCTTCAACAGCCAACGGTGAGATCGCACTCGGTAAGAACCCACTGATCGGTTTCATGACATGGGAAGGTTACAACTACGAGGATGCGGTTTTATTAAGTGAAAGACTTGTACAGGATGATGTTTATACATCTGTTCATATAGAAGAATACGAAGCAGAAGCACGTGATACCAAGCTGGGACCGGAAGAGATCACCCGTGATATCCCTGGTGTCGGTGACGATGCACTGAAGGATCTGGATGAGAGAGGTATCATCCGCATCGGTGCGGAGGTTCGCGCAGGAGACATTCTGGTAGGTAAGGTTACTCCGAAGGGAGAGACAGAACTGACTGCTGAAGAGAGACTGCTTCGTGCAATCTTTGGAGAAAAAGCCCGCGAGGTCAGAGATACTTCTCTGAAGGTACCTCACGGCGAGTACGGTATTGTTGTGGATGCGAAAGTATTTACAAGAGAGAACGGCGATGAGCTGTCACCGGGAGTAAACCAGGCAGTTCGTATCTATATCGCGCAGAAGAGAAAGATTTCTGTCGGTGATAAGATGGCCGGCCGTCACGGTAACAAGGGTGTGGTTTCCCGTGTACTTCCGGTTGAGGATATGCCATATCTTCCGAACGGACGTCCGCTGGATATCGTTTTGAACCCACTGGGTGTACCATCACGTATGAACATCGGTCAGGTCCTTGAGATTCATCTGTCCCTTGCTGCGAAGGCACTGGGATTCAATATCTCCACACCGGTCTTTGACGGTGCAAACGAGATTGATATCATGGATACACTTGACCTTGCCAATGATTATGTAAATCTGGAATGGGAAGAATTTGTGGAGAAACACGGAAAAGAATTACTTCCTGAAGTATTGGAATATCTGTCAGAGAACAGAGAACACAGAAAACTGTGGAAGGGCGTACCGCTCAGCAGAGATGGTAAAGTCCGCCTGCGTGACGGAAGAACCGGAGAATTTTTCGACGGTCCGGTTACCATCGGCCACATGCACTATTTGAAACTGCATCATCTGGTTGACGACAAAATCCATGCCCGTTCAACTGGTCCTTACTCTCTTGTTACACAGCAGCCGCTGGGTGGTAAAGCCCAGTTTGGTGGACAGCGATTCGGAGAGATGGAGGTATGGGCACTGGAAGCATATGGTGCATCTTACACACTGCAGGAGATTCTTACGGTGAAATCGGATGACGTTGTCGGTCGTGTGAAAACATACGAGGCAATCATCAAGGGTGAGAATATCCCTGAGCCTGGTATTCCAGAGTCCTTCAAAGTACTGCTGAAAGAGCTTCAGTCTCTCGGACTGGATGTCAGAGTGCTCAAGGATGACAACACAGAGGTCGAGATCATGGAGAGCATCGATTACGGTGAAACTGACATGCGTTCGATTATCGAAGGTGACAACCGAAGATACCGCGACAATGATTCGGATGAATTTAAAGACCATGGCTTCAAGGAGCAGGAATTTGTCGATGAAGAACTGGAAGACGTCTTCGAGGAAGAGGAAGACGACGAGGAAGATGTAACTATCGAATTTGAAGAAGTATTAGACGAAGAATAGGAGGAGCCATAAATGCCAGCAGGAACAAATGAACAACAGTACCAGCCACTGACTTTTGACGCAATCAAGATCGGCCTGGCTTCACCAGAAAAAGTCTTAGAGTGGTCAAAAGGCGAGGTAACAAAGCCGGAAACAATCAATTATAGAACACTCAAGCCTGAAAAAGACGGCCTTTTCTGTGAGAAGATTTTTGGACCGAGCAAGGACTGGGAGTGTCATTGCGGTAAATATAAAAAGATTCGTTATAAGGGTGTCGTATGTGACCGTTGTGGAGTGGAAGTGACCAAGGCGACAGTGCGTCGTGAACGTATGGGTCATATTGCCCTTGCAGCACCGGTTTCCCATATCTGGTACTTCAAAGGAATCCCGAGCCGTATGGGACTGATTCTTGACATCTCTCCGAAGACTTTGGAGCGTGTACTGTATTTTGCTTCTTATATCGTTCTGGATAAGGGCGAGTCAGAACTGATGTACAAACAGGTTCTGTCAGAGGCAGAATATCAGGAGGCGAGAGAAAAATGGGGCGGCGCTTTCCGTGTAGGAATGGGCGCAGAGTCCGTAAAAGAATTATTAGAGAATATTGATCTTGAAAAAGAATATGTAGAATTACAGACAGGACTGGAAGGATCGACAGGACAGAAACGTGCGAGAATCGTGAAGCGTCTGGAAGTCGTAGAAGCATTCAGAGAATCGGGCAACAAGCCTGAGTGGATGATCATGACGGCAATCCCTGTGATCCCGCCGGATCTTCGTCCGATGGTTCAGCTGGACGGTGGACGTTTTGCCACCTCCGATCTGAATGATCTCTACCGAAGAATCATCAACAGAAACAACCGTCTGAAGAGACTGCTGGAGCTGGGCGCTCCGGATATCATTGTGCGCAACGAGAAGAGAATGCTGCAGGAAGCGGTAGATGCCCTGATTGACAATGGTCGTCGTGGCCGTCCGGTTACCGGACCTGGAAACCGTGCACTGAAATCCCTCTCAGACATGCTGAAGGGTAAATCAGGACGTTTCAGACAGAACCTGCTTGGAAAACGTGTGGATTATTCCGGACGTTCCGTTATCGTCGTAGGACCGGAGCTGAAGATCTATCAGTGTGGTCTTCCGAAAGAGATGGCAATCGAGCTGTTTAAGCCATTTGTTATGAAAGAGCTTGTATCGAACGGTACTGCTCACAATATTAAGAATGCGAAAAAGATGGTTGAGAGACTTCAGCCGGAGGTATGGGATGTCTTAGAGGGCGTCATCAAAGAGCATCCGGTTATGCTGAACCGTGCCCCCACGCTGCACAGACTGGGTATCCAGGCATTTGAGCCTATCCTTGTAGAAGGTAAGGCAATCAAGCTGCACCCGTTGGTTTGTACCGCGTTCAACGCCGATTTCGATGGAGATCAGATGGCAGTGCATCTTCCGCTTTCAGTAGAAGCACAGGCAGAGTGCCGTTTCCTTCTGTTATCGCCAAACAACCTTTTGAAACCATCCGATGGTGGTCCGGTGGCCGTTCCTTCACAGGATATGGTACTCGGTATCTACTATCTGACACAGGAGAGACCTGGTGCAGAGGGCGAAGGCAAGTTCTTCAAGAACCTCAACGAGGCAATCCTTGCATATGAGAACAAGATCATCACACTTCACTCACGCGTGAAGATTCGTGTGACTAAGACATTGCTCGACGGAACCGTGAAAACCGGAACCGTGGAATCCACACTGGGAAGATTTATCTTTAACGAGATCATTCCTCAGGATCTTGGATTCGTTGACAGAAGCATTTCCGAAAATGATCTGGCACTTGAGATTGATTTCCATGTAGGAAAGAAACAGGCGAAACAGATTCTTGAGAAAGTAATCAATGTTCATGGTGCGAACACGACAGCAGAAGTGCTTGACAGCATCAAGTCCATCGGTTACAAATATTCAACAAAGGCTGCTATGACCGTATCTATTTCCGATATGACCGTGCCGCCGGAAAAACCTCAGATGATCGAGGAGGCACAGAACACGGTAGACTTGATTACAAAGAACTACAAACGTGGTCTGATTACAGAGGAAGAGCGTTATAAAGAAGTCGTAGAGACATGGAAAGCGACGGATGATAAGCTGACCGAGGCACTGCTTACAGGTCTTGACCAGTACAACAACATCTTCATGATGGCCGATTCCGGAGCCCGTGGTTCTGATAAGCAGATCAAACAGCTTGCCGGCATGCGTGGATTGATGGCGGATACAACAGGTCGTACCATCGAGCTGCCAATCAAGTCAAACTTCCGTGAGGGACTTGACGTATTGGAGTACTTCATGTCAGCGCATGGTGCTCGTAAAGGACTTTCCGATACAGCACTCCGTACAGCCGATTCCGGATATCTGACAAGACGTCTGGTAGATGTTTCACAGCAGCTGATCATTCACGATACAGACTGTACTCCGGCAGGGGAAGAGATTCCGGGAATGTATGTAAAAGCATTCATGGAAGGAAACGAGGAGATCGAGAGTCTTCAGGAGCGTATTACAGGACGTTTCGCCTGCGAGGATATCAAAGATACAGAAGGCAATGTACTTGTAAAAGCAAACCACATGATCACACCGCGACGTGCGGAGCGTGTGATGAAGTATGGCGTAGATGCGAAGAACAAGCCGCTTGAGGAAGTGAAGATTCGTACCATTCTGACATGTAAGTGCCACGATGGTGTGTGTTCGAAGTGCTACGGTGCCAACATGGCAACCGGTGAGACCGTTCAGGTTGGTGAGGCAGTTGGTATCATCGCTGCGCAGTCAATCGGTGAGCCTGGTACACAGCTTACAATGAGAACATTCCATACCGGTGGTGTTGCCGGTGATGATATCACACAGGGTCTTCCTCGTGTCGAGGAGCTTTTTGAGGCAAGAAAGCCGAAAGGTCTTGCCATCATCACAGAATTTGGCGGAACAGCAACCATCAGCGATACAAAGAAAAAACGTGAGATTATTGTCTCCAACAATGAGACCGGAGAATCCAAGGCATATCTGATTCCTTATGGTTCCAGAATCAAGATCATGGACGGAGCAGAGTTAGAGGCCGGTGATCCACTGACAGAAGGTAGCGCAAACCCACATGATATTCTGAAGATCAAAGGACTTCGTGCCGTTCAGGATTACATGATTCAGGAAGTACAGCGTGTATACCGTCTGCAGGGTGTTGAGATCAACGATAAGCATATCGAGGTAATTGTGCGTCAGCTGCTGAAGAAGATCCGTGTGGAAGAAAACGGAGATTCCGAGTTCTTACCGGGAACACTGGTGGACGTACTCGACTTTGAGGACGTGAACAAGGCACTGATCGAAGAAGGAAAAGAGCCTGCAACAGGTGAGCAGATCATGCTTGGTATCACGAAGGCATCTCTGGCAACAGATTCCTTCCTGTCAGCGGCATCCTTCCAGGAGACGACAAAAGTTCTGACAGAGGCAGCAATCAAGGGTAAAGTCGATCATCTGGTCGGTTTGAAAGAGAATGTAATCATCGGTAAACATATTCCGGCTGGTACGGGTATGAAGAAATACCGCGATGTCAAGCTTGATAATGAACTGGCAATGGATGATGAATTTTCATTTGATGAAGAGCTGGATATGGACGAAGAACTCGTATTAGATGAAGAATAGAGAATAAGAAGAGTGATGGGGGACAGGCGAAAGCCTGCCCCCCATTTTCGGGGTAAAGAATAAGAAGAGTTAGAAACAAAAAGTGGAGACAGGTTGCATCCTGTCTCCACTTTTTGTTTCTAACTCTTCTCGAGATTCTTACTTTTCTGCTTTCATAATTTTGACAAGACGGCTGGTTCCCAGTCTGTCAGCACCCAGTCCCATGAATTTCTCTGCATCATCAAAAGAACTGATTCCTCCGGCAGCCTTGATCTTCACGTTCGGTCCGACATGCTTGGCAAACAGTTCGATGTCGGCGAAGGTGGCACCTGATGTGGAAAAACCGGTGGAGGTCTTGATGTAATCCGCGCCAGAAGCTGTCACCAGCTCGCACATTTTAATCTTTTCCTCTTCGGTCAGGAGACAGGTCTCGATGATGACTTTCAGAATCTTATCTCCGCAGATTGCTTTGAGAGACTTCATCTCATTTAAAACATAATCATATTCTTTTGCGCGGAGCGCTCCGATGTTGATAACCATGTCGATTTCATCCGCTCCGTTGTCCAATGCATCCTTTGTCTCAAATTCCTTGCACGCGGTGGTGTGGTTCCCGTTTGGAAAACCGATGACAGTGCAGACAGCCATCTTATCACCCAGATATTCCTTCGCCTGCTTTACGTAGCAGGGAGGGATGCAGACAGATGCGGTTCCGTATGTGACAGCATCGTCACAGATTATCTGAATCTCTTCCCAGGTGGACGGCTGCAGCAGAAGTGTGTGGTCTACTTTACTTAATATTGTTTTACGATCCATTTTAAAATTCCTCCTAAAGTTTGTTTGAAGTATAATAAATTATTCCTATGCGTAAATAGTAACAAAGAAAATGAGAATAGTCAACAACAAATAACAACAAACAACAACGTTTACAGTATGATCAGTATTTGTTATAATGTGAGCATATAAAGGAGCGTGGAGATCATGAGTATGGAAGTGAATATGTTTGCGGAAGAAAGAAAAAGCAGGATCGTGGAGATCATTGACAGGCAGGGGAAGATTGTTGTACCGGAATTGTGCGAGATATTCGGTGTTTCTGCCTCCACGATCAGGAATGATCTGCGGGAACTGGAGAATGAGAGACTGATCCGGCGTACTCACGGCGGGGCGATCAGTCAGTCGAAGGTGGGACGGGAGCCGCTGCCCACAAGTAAGGAGACAAAGATGGTCAGCCAGAAGGAGCAGATCGCGGGTGTGGCGAATGAGCTGGTGGAGGATGGCGACGTCATAGCGGTATCTTCCGGGACAACCATTTTCTCGTTTATAAAGACGCTTCAGAACAAAAAGGACCTGACGGTCATTGTGAATAACGTGCAGATGGCTGTCTGGCTGGAAGAAAACACAGACTTTACGGTGGTGATATTGGGAGGAATCCTTCGGCGCAAGTATCATTATGTTGTATCTCCGGTGAAGAGCGAGCTGCTGGAGCTGCTGAATATTGACAAGGCGTTCCTTTCCTGCAATGGAGTTCAGGCGGGAAGTGGAATTACGACTCCGGATATTGACACGGCAATGAATTACAGGAGGCTGGCGCAATCCAGCCAAAAGGTTTACGTGCTCAGCGACAGCAGCAAGATCGGAACGGTGACCTTTGCAAAAATTCTGGAGCTGGAGGATGTGACAGCGGTAATCACAGATGCGGGGATAGAGAAGACGGACCGGGAAACCATAGAATCGGCTGTGGAGGTCCTAATAGCAGGCGAAATGGGTGGGGAAGAAACTTTCGGCTGCTGATTACAGATCTTTTACAAAGTGAATTGGACATTATCACTAAAAACCCGAGTCCTTTTTCGGTAAAGGAGCTCTCTTTTTTGACTATAGTTACAAAGATAAAAAATAATGTAAAAAAAAGACTCTTGACCTTTTTTGAATTGTATAATTTGACTATAATTTCCTTACAGACAGCGAAAAATATATACAAATTTTGGAGGGGGAGAATGAAAATAAAAAGAATATTCCTGATTGTATTGGATAGTTACGGAATTGGAGAGATGTCGGATGCACGTGAATTTGGCGATGAGGGCTGTAATACACTTGGAACCATCGTGGCATCAAAAAAGTACAACACTCCTAATATGAGAGAAATTGGATTGTTCAACATAGAGAATGTGACTTGTGGGGAAAAGATATCAAGTCCTCTTGGCGCTTACGGAAGAATGGCGGAGGCGTCCCGTGGAAAGGACACGACCATCGGACACTGGGAGATCGCGGGGATTATTTCCGAGAAGCCACTCCCTACATATCCCGATGGCTTTCCGAAAGAGCTGCTGAGTGAGTTTGAACAGCAGACCGGACGGAGAACTCTGTGTAACAAGCCATATTCCGGTACGGATGTGATTCGCGATTATGGACAGCAGCATGTGGAGACCGGAGATTTGATCGTTTATACTTCGGCGGACAGTGTGTTTCAGATAGCGGCCCACAAGGATGTGGTTCCCATCGAACAGCTGTATGAGTACTGTGAAATCGCAAGGCGGCTTCTGACAGGGGAGCACGGAGTGGGCAGAGTGATCGCAAGACCGTTTACCGGAGAGCCTGGAAGCTTTACCCGGACAGCCAACCGGCACGATTTTTCGCTGGTGCCGCCCAAAAGGACGATGATGGACTGCCTGGTGGAACAGGGGTTCGATACTTACGGAATCGGGAAGATTTATGATATTTTTGCGGGAAAAAGCATTCAGCATACCCAGCGCATTCAGAACAACGCAGATGGGATGGAGAAGACCATAAAACTGCAGGATCAGGATTTCAACGGACTCTGCTTTGTGAATCTGGTGGATTTTGATATGCTGTACGGCCATCGCAATGATATAGAAGGATATGCGGAGGCGGCAGCGGAATTTGACAGACAGCTGGGAACCTTTATGGAGCGGATGCGGCCGGAGGATGTTCTGATGATCACCGCAGACCACGGATGTGATCCGGGATTTCGCGGGACGGACCACACCAGAGAGTACACGCCGCTCCTGATCTATGGGGAAGAGATCCTGTCAGACGTATCGCTGGGAACAAGAAGTTCCTTTGCAGACATTGCGGCGACGGTGCTGGATCTGTTCAATATAGAAGAAACTCTGGATGGGAGCAGCTTCAAGGATAAGATCGTGAGAAACACAGCAGAATAAGATTGAGAAAGAACAGAAAACAGAGACTGAAATATTAAGGCAGAAAAAATAAGAGAAAGAATTAGAGAAAGAAGAGCGTACAAATCAGATTTCGAAAAAGGAGGAGACGGGATGACAGATTGGAAAGGGCTGGTGGCGGAGGCCTATGAGGCCCAGAAAAGTGCCTACACTCCATATTCCCACTGGCAGGTTGGTGCGGCGCTGTTGGCGGAGAATGGGACAGTTTACCGTGGGTGCAACATAGAGAATGCTGCCTATACACCGACAAACTGTGCAGAACGAACTGCATTTTTTAAGGCTGTGTCAGAGGGAATAAGGAAGTTCAAAGCCATTGCGATCGTAGGAAATTGGGAAGGAAAAAAGCCGGGAGAGGGAGACTTCTGTGCACCCTGCGGCGTGTGCAGGCAGGTGATGCAGGAGTTCTGTAATCCGAAGGACTTTCAGATCATTCTCGGCAATGGACTGGATAACTACAGGGTGTACACACTGGAGGAGTTACTGCCGATGGGATTCGGCCCGGATAACTTACTTTCATGAGGGAGGGAACAAAAGTGGATTATGTAATAGAAATGAATCATATTACGAAGCAATTCGGAGATTTTAAAGCCAACGATGACATTACGCTTCAGGTGAAAAAGGGCGAGATCCATGCACTTCTGGGCGAGAATGGCGCAGGAAAATCTACATTGATGAGCGTACTTTTCGGTTTGTATCAGCCGGAGGGCGGGCAGATCAAGCTAAACGGAAAAGAAGTGAAGATCAACAATCCAAATGATGCCAACGACCTTGGAATCGGAATGGTACATCAGCACTTTAAACTGGTACACAACTTTACGGTACTTGAGAGCATCGTACTTGGTCGGGAGACAATCCGGCATGGATTCCTAAAGATGGATGAGGCCAGGAAGAAGATCATGGAACTCAGCGAGCGTTACAAATTCAAGATCGATCCGGATGCGTATATCTCAGATATCACCGTGGGAATGCAGCAGAGAGTCGAGATCCTGAAGATGCTTTACTGTGACAACGATATTCTGATTTTTGACGAGCCGACGGCAGTGCTGACACCACAGGAAATCGAAGAACTGATGAAAGTCATGAAGCAGCTGGTGGAAGAAGGCAAATCCATCATCTTTATTACCCATAAACTCAATGAGATCAAGGCTGTTGCCAACAGATGTACGGTTCTGCGAAAAGGACGTTATATCGGGACTATCGATGTGGCAGAGACCTCGAAGGAGGCAATGTCGGAGATGATGGTAGGAAGAAAAGTCAGCTTTATTGTGGAAAAGGGCAGGCAGAAGTTGGGGGACGTGGCGCTGGAAGTAAAGGATCTGGTCATGAAGTCCAAAACCTCCGGAAAGAATGCAGTCAATCACGTTTCCTTCCAGGCAAGAAAGGGAGAGATCCTCTGTATCGCAGGAATCGATGGAAACGGTCAGTCCGAGCTGGTGTACGGAATCACCGGGATGGCGCCTCTGGATGGCGGTCAGGTCTTTATGAACGGAAAAGAAATCACCCAGGAGAGCATCCGACAGAAGTGCAAGGATGGAATGGCACATATTCCAGAGGATCGACACAAGGATGGCCTGGTACTGGACTTCACGCTTCAGGAGAATCTGGTGCTCCAGACGTACTATGAGAAACGGTTCCAGAGTCATGGATTTATCAGATTCGACAAGATTCACACATATGCAGAGGAACTGATCAAACAGTTTGACATTCGTTCCAGTCAGGGCGCTGTGAGTCAGGCGAGAGGAATGTCCGGCGGAAACCAGCAGAAAGCGATTATCGCCCGCGAGCTGGACAGAAACCCGGAGGTCGTGGTGGCGGTACAGCCGGTACGTGGACTTGACGTAGGGGCAATCGAATATATTCACAAGCAACTGGTGCGTCAGAGAGACGAAGGAAAAGCAGTGCTTCTGGTATCGCTGGAACTGGATGAGGTAATGAATGTAAGTGATCGGATTCTGGTGATGTACGAAGGAGAAATCGTAGCCGATGTAGTGCCGGGAGAAGTCACGGTAGAGGAGCTTGGACTTTATATGGCCGGAGCGAAAAGGAGTGTGGGCAATGAAGCGTAAGAAATTATTCCAGGGAGAAGGGATCGTTAATTTTTCGTCTTCCCTGATGGCAATTATTGCAGGATTGTTGTTCGGCCTGATCATCCTGCTGATCAGCAACCCGAGTCAGGCCTGGAACGGATTTATGATGATCATACAGGGCGGTTTTACGGACGGCATCTCCGGGATCGGTAACGTGCTCTATACAGCGACGCCGATCATCATGACCGGTCTGTCTGTGGGATTTGCATTTAAGACCGGTCTGTTTAATATCGGAGCATCCGGACAATTTACAATGGGAGCATTCGCGGCGGTTCTGGTGGGTGTCAAGATGACATTTCTTCCGGCAGGACTTCACTGGGTGGTGGCGCTGATCGCAGCCATGGCAGCCGGTGCAGTCTGGGGATTTGTTCCGGGACTGCTCAAGGCCTGTCTGAATGTGAACGAAGTAATTTCTTCTATTATGATGAACTATATTGGAATGTATGGAGTGAACATGGCGATTCAGGAGTTCTGCTATGATCAGGTGAAGAACCAGTCTCTTCCGGTTGCGGCGGGTGCGAACCTTCCGAGAGCCGGGCTGGACAAGCTGTTCCCCGGAACGAATCTGAACACGGGGATTCTCATCGCAGTGATATTTGCGGTTATCGTGTACATTGTGCTGAATAAGACAACCTTCGGCTATGAACTGAAAGCCTGCGGACAGAATCCGAGCGCCAGTAAGTATGCGGGTATCAATGCGAAGAGAAACGTAATTCTTTCTATGGTAATTGCCGGAGCTCTTGCGGGACTCGGCGGAGCACTGCTCTATCTTGCCAATTCGGGAAGATATCTGCAGGTGCTGGATGTGATCGCGGCAGAAGGCTTCAACGGTATTGCGGTTGCCCTGCTGGGACTGTCCAATCCGATCGGAATTTTATTTGCGGGACTCTTCATCGGTCATATCACAGTCGGCGGTTACAACATGCAGCTGTTCGATTTTGTACCGGAGGTCATCGACATGATCATCGCAGCAATCATTTATTGTGGAGCACTTTCTCTGCTGTTCAAGGAAATGATCCACAAATTTCAGCAAAAGCGGACGAAAAAGTCAGCAGCGAACGGAAAGGGGGATAAGTAAACATGAATACATTTTATTTTGTAATTCAACAGACCATGTTTTTTGCCATCCCGCTTCTGATCGTAGCAATCGGCGGTATGTACGCGGAGCGGAGCGGTGTCATCAATATCGCGCTGGAAGGTATTATGGTTATGGGTGCCTTCACGGGAATCTTTTTCATTAATATTTTCCAGAGCAGTCTGAGCGGACAGATGCTGCTGCTTTTGGCAATCCTGGTGTCCGGTGTCACGGGTGGCGTGTTCTCGCTGCTGCATGCATTTGCGGCAATCAACATGAAGGCGGATCAGACCATCAGCGGTACGGCACTGAATATGTTCGCACCTGCATTCGCAATTTTTGTGGCCAGGATGATTCAGGGCGTGCAGCAGATTCAGTTCACCGATACGTTCCATATCAGCAAGGTTCCGGTGCTGGGAGATATTCCGATAATTGGTGATTTGTTTTTCCAGAACTGCTATGTTACGACTTATGTGGGAATCCTGATTTTTATCATTGCGACCATCGTCATCAACAACACCCGGTTCGGACTGCGGCTGAGAGCCTGCGGTGAGCATCCGGGAGCAGCGGATTCAGTGGGCGTTAATGTGACAAAAATCCGTTATGCAGGAACCGTGATCTCCGGTATACTTGCGGGAATCGGCGGTCTGGTATTTGTGATCCCGACATCCACGAACTTTAACGGAAGCGTTGCCGGATATGGTTTTCTGGCACTCGCAGTGCTGATCTTCGGTCAGTGGAGAAGCGGAAAGATTTTCTTTGCGGCATTTTTCTTTGGAATTATGAAGACGCTTGCAAGCGCGTACTCTGCAATTCCGCTGCTGAAGGACCTGCCGATTCCGAAGGATGTATACAAGATGATCCCGTATATTGCGACATTGATCATTTTGGCATTTTTGTCTAAAAACTCTCAGGCACCGAAGGCGGAAGGTATTCCGTATGATAAGGGCAGCAGATAGAAACAGCAGGGTGGATTGCGAATATCCGCTTTGACATAAAAGAAACAGGGGAAACAGTTATGAGAATGTATGACTTGATTATGAAAAAAAGAAATGGCGGTACACTGACTGCAGACGAAATCGATTTTATGATTACAGGCTATGTGGCGGGAGAGATTCCGGATTATCAGATGTCTGCGTTCCTGATGGCAGTATATTTCCAGGGGATGACGGAGGAAGAGACTCTCTCCATGACCAATGCGGTTGCGCACTCCGGTGACATGGTGGATCTGTCCGGAATTGAGGGGGTGAAGGTCGATAAGCATTCCACCGGCGGGGTGGGGGACAAGACTACCCTGATTATTGCTCCCATTGTTGCGGCGTGCGGTGTGAAGGTTGCAAAGATGTCCGGCCGCGGGCTGGGACATACGGGAGGAACAGTAGATAAGATGGAGTCGATTCCAGGAATGCAGACCTCACTCACGCAGGAAAAATTCTTTGAAGTGGTAAACAAGACGGGACTCAGTGTGATCGGACAGTCCGGCAACATGACACCTGCTGACAAGAAGCTGTACGCGCTGCGCGATGTGACGGCGACCGTAGATTCCATACCTCTGATCGCGGTTTCTATCATGAGCAAGAAGCTGGCGGCGGGCAGCGACTGCATCTTGCTGGATGTGAAGACCGGAAGCGGTGCCTTCATGAAGACTGTGGAGGATTCCATCGCGCTGGCACAGGAGATGGTGGCAATCGGCGAGAATGCCGGAAAGAGAACCGTAGCGCTGATTACGGATATGGATATCCCATTGGGACATAATATTGGCAACAGCCTGGAAGTGATCGAGGCGGTGGAGACCTTAAAGGGAAATGGACCTGCAGATTTGTCAGAGGTGTGCCTGAACCTTGCGGCGAACATGCTGTTCCTCGCGGGAAAAGGAGATTTGGATTCCTGCAGGGATATGGTAAAAGCAGTCATCGCCGACGGCAGTGCGCTGGAGCGTCTGGCGGCCATGGTGGAGGCACAGGGCGGAGACGTTTCTGTCATCAGAGATACCGGCAATTTTGCAAAGGCACCATACAGTCATAAGGTGGTGGCGAAAAAATCCGGCTACATTACCTTCATGGACACTGAGAAATGTGGAATCGCATCGGCAATGCTCGGCGCAGGACGGGAGACAAAGGAGAGCACCATTGATTTCTCCGCGGGAATTATTCTCCACAGCAAGGTGGGAGACTACGTGGAAGAAGGAATGGAAATTGCGACGATGTTCGCATCGGATGAAGCGCTGTTCGCTGCGGCAGATGCAAAATACGAGGAGGCCGTGACAATCGCGCCGGAGAAGGCAAAAGAAGAACCATTGATTTTCGCAAGAATCACAAAAGACTCGGTGGAGCGGTTTGACATAGAAGCATAGTGGAAAAACAGATTATAAAAGTGCTGCGGTGATTGGAAACCGGACGGTCAAGGATGTCTGGGAACCAGAAGCGCTGCGGGACATTTATATAAAGTATCAGCGGTTTGGAACCGGTCTGTGGATACATCAGCGGACGGACTGTGAATCGTTGGCAACAACAAAAAAGTCAAGGAGGACGAAAAGGATGAAAAAGAAAATTTTAAGCCTGCTATTAGCAGGAGCGATGGTGATGGGAATGGCAGGATGTGCAAGCAAACCGACAGCGGACGGAGGAAGTACAAAGGGATCGGGTGGCGGTTATGAGCTGGCACTGATCACAGATGTGGGAACGATTGATGACAAATCCTTCAACCAGGGATCCTGGGAAGGCCTGGAGAAATATGCAAAGGACAATGATCTGACCTGTAAGTACTATAAACCATCAGAGAAATCAGACGAAGCATGCTCAACGGCAATCGATCTCGCGGTAAAGGGCGGAGCGAAGGTTATCGTGACACCTGGATTCCTCTTCGAGGTTCCGATTTTGAACGCGCAGACTAAATATCCGGATGTGACATTTGTGATCATCGACGCTGCACCGCAGGATGCGGACGGCAATCAGACTATCGAGAAAAATGTACTTTCCATCTTCTATGCAGAACAGCAGGCAGGTTATCTGGCGGGCTACGCAGCAGTTGAGGAAGGCTACACACAGCTTGGATTCATGGGTGGAATCGCAGTGCCGGCAGTTATCCGTTACGGATATGGATTTATTGAAGGTGCAGATGCGGCAGCAAAAGAGCTTGGAATTGCAGATGTAAATGTAAAGTACACCTACATGGGGAACTTTGATGCATCTCCGGAAGCACAGACAAAAGCAGCTTCATGGTATAAAGAAGGAACACAGTGTATCTTTGCCTGCGGCGGCGGAGTAGGAAACTCAGTAATGAAAGCAGCAGAAGCAGCAGGAACCTACGTGATCGGTGTTGACGTTGATCAGTCTTCTGAGTCAGATACCGTAATTACATCAGCGATGAAGAACCTTGGCGATTCTGTATACAATGCAGTTGGAAGCTATTATGACGGTTCCTTTGAAGGCGGGAAAATTTTGACACTGACAGCGAAGGAAAACGGAATAGAACTGCCGATGGATTCCTCTAAATTCAAAGTATTCAATCAGGAAAAATATGATGCGCTGTATGCAAAACTGCAGGACGGAACAATCAAGGTGGACGACGACTCGGTAGCAACGGACGCAACAGGTGTTCCGACAGAGATCGTGAAGGTTGAGAACATCCAGTAGCTGCGGCCCGAAACGGGAAGACTATTTGCAGAATAGTAGATTTTTACGTGCCCAAAGCTCGAAGACTAAGATCGGAGAGGTGAAATGGAACAAAAGTATATATATCAGGTACTGCCTTTCCTGAAAGAATTGGAGAGGGATAGAAGGGAGCAGCTTGAGGCGTACTTTGACAGTGCACCGCTGTGGCTCATGAATGCCTTTCAGGTGTTGCAGCTTGAGAAGGGAACTACACTTGTACATGAAAATGCTGTGGTGGATATGGTTTACATCATCGGAAAGGGGACGGTGAAGGGGACGGATTACCGGATTTATGGAACAACCTATGATTTCATGCGGTTCGAGGGCGTGTACGCGTTGGGCGGGATGGAGATTGTCATGGATCTGGATAAATACCAGACCACGCTGATTACGATGACACCATGTACCATGATCGCGATTCCGAAAAGGCAATTTGAGCGGTGGTTGAAGACGGATATTAAGGCGCTGAAGCAGGAGGCGAAGGCAATCGGTGAATATCTGCTCATGGAGGGAAGAAACGGAAGAGCGTTTCTTTTCCTGCAGGGCTCAGACAGACTGTGTATGCTTTTTGCCGACTTGTATAGAAACTACGCAAAACAGGATGCGTTTGAGCTGAAAAGCACAAGGCAGGAACTGGCAGAACAGTCGGGACTCTGTGTGAAAACCGTGAATCGTTCTGTGAAAAAGTTCGAGGATGAGAATCTGATCGGGCGAAAAGGGAATACCATTACTATCACAAAAGAACAGTGTGAGAAAATGGAACAGATTGTTGCCGAGCTTATCGACCGGTCGGGGAGCGGATGCATTTGATCTTACCAATGATAACCCCTGTTTTAAATACAGAGGGCGGCAACATTCTCGTCCCGTTCAGTGCAGCTGATGCACTGTATGGGCGATGACAGCAGCAGATGACAGCACAAAAAATGGGAAAGGAATCAGTATAGTTATGAATCAGATTTATGAAAAACTAAAAAGGTGTGTGGCAGATATTCGAGGGAAGACAGAGTTCCAGCCGGATCTGGCACTGGTGCTGGGCTCAGGGCTTGGCGATTACGCGGAGGAGATTGACATTGTCGCAGCCGTGGATTATAAGGATATTGAGGGTTTCCCCCAGTCTACTGTGGCAGGACATAAGGGCAGATTTGTCTTTGGATATGTAAAAGAGGTACCGGTTGTGGCCATGCAGGGACGTGTGCATTATTACGAAGGGTATTCCATGTCGGATGTGGTTCTTCCAATCCGGCTGATGGGAATGCTTGGAGCGAAAACGGTCATATTGACCAACGCAGCAGGCGGTGTCAATTTTGACTATAGACCGGGAGACTTTATGCTGCTTACGGATCACATCACATCTTTTGTACCCAGCCCGCTGATCGGACCGAATATGGAAGAGCTTGGAATCAGGTTTCCGGATATGAGCCATGTCTACGACGAAGGGCTCCAGAAAATCGTGAAGGAGACGGCAGGGAAGCTTGACATTAAGATCAAGGAAGGCGTGTATGTTCAGCTGACAGGTCCAAACTTTGAGACACCGGCGGAAATTCGGATGTGCCGCACTTTGGGCGCAGATGCTGTCGGGATGAGCACGGCGTGCGAGGCAATGGCAGCCAGACACATGGGGATGAGAATATGCGGAATCTCGTGTATCACCAATATGGCAGCAGGAATGCTGGATGCTCCGCTGAGGCATGAAGAAGTGCAGGAGGTCGCGGACCGGGTCGAAAATCAGTTCCGCGGGCTGGTCACAGAGATTATTGAAAGAATCGGAAAAGAATAACTGTGCCTGTAAACAATTATATAAATGAATAGCTATCGAAATAGATAGTTATCGAAATAAAAAGTCCCGCCGCAGACACTGTTTTGGTGTTTGCGGCGGGACTTTTTAAAAGAAATAATGAACTTTATTCTTCAATCACATGAATCTCCAGATAGTCAAAATCAATGGAATCCACAAAATTATCCTGATAAAATCTTGCCTTTGCATGCCGCTTAAATTCTGCGACTGTGGAGTCCAGCCAGATGGGCTTGCTCAGATCAAATTCGTAGCAGATTGCGTCCAGCGCATTAAAAATCTTATGTGTGCGGGTGTCATCGGTCTCGTCGCAGATCACGGTGTCGCGCATCAGATGATTGTCCTTTATTTCCTTGCCCCATAGTCTGAACATGTAACCTTACCTGCTTTCTAAATGTGTTCCAAACTTCGAAAGATATTCTCGATTTCTAAATGTACTCTAATTTTTCAAAATACTGCATCAGAATGTTGGCGCAATTGTCTATTCCAAGCTCAGAAGTGTTGAGGATCATATGGTAATCGTTCACATCGCCCCAGGTTCTGCCGGTATGCTCGTGGTAATATTCTGCACGCTCTGCGTCGGTCTTCTCGACCATCTCTTTGGCATCGTCATAGGAGAGTGATTCGAGCTCCATGATGCGGTGGATTCGATCCTCTTTCTCGGCGTATACGTAAATGTTCAAGACATTCAAGCGGTCCTTCAGGATATCGGATGCGCATCGTCCAACGATGATGCATGGCTCTTTGGCCAGCTCGCGGATAATCTCAGCCTCCGATGCATATTCCTTATCACGGAGTTCCTTCAGTATAAAATCTTTTGTGTAAACCGGTATGTCGAGTCGCTCGGACAGCTCCTTGGCAATGACGCTGGTTCCCGTTCCAAAACGACGGCTCATAGTTATTACTAATTTCATATGTTTTCCTCCTTTGTGTACAACTTTTTTTCAAAGTGTCTCCATTATAACATCTGATGGAACTTTTCACAATGTTGAAAAAATAAAAGGTTTATGAAAACTTGATTTTCCTTATATTATATGATACACTTCTCGAATGACAAGACACCTGTAAACACATGGGGACGGGAGAAACCATAGAAGGAAACAATAAAGAAACGGCGAAAAGAAAAACATCAACAGGAAACAGCCAGGTGAAAACACAGGAAGAGATGAGGACATAATTATGAAAAAGTTTTTAGACCACATTTTCGTGGATGGTCTGAGCGGGATGGCACACGGTCTGTTCGCGACTCTGATTATCGGGACGATCATCCAACAGATCGGAACATTTGTCGGCGGGGATACCGGCAATATGATTTTTATAGTAGGAAAAGTTGCGGCGGCACTGACGGGTGCCGGTATTGGTGTCGGTGTTGCGAGGAAGTTCAATGCGAGCCAGCTGGTCATCGTATCCGCCGCCACGGCCGGTATGGTGGGGGCATTTGCAAGCAGGCTTCTGGCAGGAACGGTACTGAATGCGGACGGTGCGATGGTGTTTGCCGGACCGGGAGAGCCGCTGGGAGCATTTATCGCGGCATACATTGCGATTGAGATCGGAGGCCTGGTTGCCGGGAAAACCAAGGTGGATATTCTGATTACACCACTGGTGGCCATCGGAACCGGATCTGCGGTCGGACTGATTCTCGGTCCGCCGATCTCCGGGTTTATGACATGGTTGGGATCCATCATCAACTGGGGGACAGAACAGCAGCCGTTCCTGATGGGAATCGTTGTCTCGGTATTGATGGGTATGATTCTGACGCTTCCAATCAGCTCCGCGGCACTGGGCATCATTCTGAATCTGTCCGGTCTTGCGGCGGGTGCGGCAACCGTGGGCTGCTGCTGTAATATGGTCGGATTTGCTGTAGCGAGCTACCGGGAAAATAAAATTGGCGGACTGCTGGCGCAGGGAATCGGGACATCTATGTTGCAGGTCCCGAATATCGTGAGAAAACCAATCATCTGGCTGCCGGCGATTCTGTCCAGTGCCATACTGGGACCGGTGGGGACGATGGTGTTACATATGACCAGCAATGCGACCGGATCCGGTATGGGCACTGCAGGTCTCGTGGGGCAGATCATGACCTGGCAGACGATGATCCAGACAGAGTCACAGACGATAGTCCTGATCAAGATTCTTCTGATACAGATCATTCTTCCGGCGGTGGTTACGCTGATGATCTCAGAGTTTATGCGAAAGAAAAACTGGATAAAAAACGGCGATATGAAACTGGAATTATAGAGAATAAGAAGGCAGAAAAAGGAAAGGGCATATCAGATGCTCAGGTCCTTTTTTTGTGCCAGACATTTCTTAAAAAAGGGTGAACTATATGACAACAACTAAGGAATATGATATACTAATATTGGGATTTGCATAGAAGGAGAAGTAAGAGATGAAGGAAACGATTAAGAGCTATGACGATGTTGATAATTGGAAAACCGTTATGTTTTTATATAATGCAGCACTGAAGGAAGTGGGCACCAAGTTAGACATTCTGAACGATGAATTTCAGCATGTCCATCAGTACAATCCGATTGAACACATTAAGACAAGGATCAAGACGCCGGAGAGCATCGTGAAGAAATTAAAGCGGAACGGCTATGAGACCTCCATTGAGAACATGGTGAGGTATATTAACGACATCGCGGGAGTGCGTCTCATCTGTTCTTTTACATCTGATATCTATCGTCTGGCAGAGATGATCGGGAACCAGAGTGATTTGAAAGTTCTCTCTATCAAGGATTACATCAAGAATCCGAAAGACAGCGGTTATAAGAGCTACCATATGCTGGTCTCAGTACCGATCTTCTTATCGGACAGCGTGGTGGAGACCAAAGTCGAGATTCAGATCCGGACGATTGCCATGGATTTCTGGGCGAGCTTGGAGCATAAGATCTATTACAAGTTTGAGGGGAATGCACCGGCTTACATCAGCCGTGATCTTCAGGAATGTGCGGAGATGGTCTCCGCTCTGGATGAGAGAATGCTCTCCCTGAACGAAGCGGTTCTATCATGTTCGAGGGAACAGGATAAGGGAATCCAGGAGGACGTGGAGGCCATGAGCAAGGCGCTGAGCGGCCGCAACGATGATAATCGGTTTGCATTGAGATAAAAGGGACAGGTTGAAAGGCAATTGGGGACGTAGCAAAATGACATTTTGCTACGTCCCCAATTGCCTTTCAACCTGTCCCTTTTATTCTTTCCCGTGAATTTGCCTATTTTTTGGACTTAACATAGATTTTACAATTCCTCTGTTACACATTTTACATTGCTACGTTATGATGACATCCGTAATCAAAAAATATAATTAATGTAAACAGAAATCAATTGGAGGATTTTGCAAAATGAAAATGAAAAAGTTAGTTGCATTAGTATCAGCAGTAGGAATGTTAGCAGTCGCTGTAACAGGATGTGGAAATTCATCATCAGATGCTGCTTCAACTTCAGGAAGTACATCTGACAGCGCGTCAGCATCAACATCAGATTCAGCATGGGACAGCTCAATGGACATCACAATCGTTTCCAGAGAAGATGGCTCAGGAACAAGAGGAGCGTTCATCGAATTATTCGGAATCGAAGAAAAAGATGCTTCAGGTGAGAAAGTTGATAACACAACAACAGACGCTCAGATCACAAACAGCACATCTGTTATGATGACAACAGTTGCAGGTGATGAGTATGCAATCGGTTATGTCTCACTTGGTTCTTTAGATGACAGCGTAAAAGCTGTAAAGATCGACGGAGCAGAGGCTACAGCAGAGAATGTAAAATCTGGTGCATATAAAGTTTCAAGACCTTTCAACATCGTAACAAAAGACGGTATGGACAATGAAGTAGCAAACGACTTTATCTCATACATCATGAGCACAGAAGGCCAGGCAGTTGTAGAAGAGAATGGTTACATCGCAGTAGATGACGTAGAGGCATATGCAGGAAGCAAACCTTCTGGTAAATGTGTTGTAGGTGGATCTTCTTCCGTATCACCGGTAATGGAAAAATTAGTAGAAGCTTACAAAGCAGTAAATACAAACGCAGACATTGAGCTTCAGACGACAGACTCAACAACAGGTGTTACATCTACACAGGACGGAAGCTATGATATCGGTATGGCATCAAGAGAGTTAAAAGATGACGAGACAGGTGTTACATCTACCGTAATCGCAACAGATGGTATTGCAGTAGTAGTAAACAACGACAGCGACGTTGATGAACTTACATCAGATCAGGTAAAATCAATCTACACAGGTGAAGCTCTTACATGGGATGAGGTATTGAAATAAGATGAAAAAAGAAGCATGTGAAAATGAAAAGAAGATAGCTTCCAAAGGAAGCAACGTCGTTCTTGAAAAATCCATGCAGGGAGTGTTCTTTATTGCCGCTTGCACTTCGGTGCTTGCGGTAGCACTCATTTGTATCTTCCTATTTGCAAATGGACTTCCTGCAATGAAAGAGATTGGGTTTGTAAAGTTCCTCACAGGAACTGTATGGAGGCCAAACAATGATTTGTATGGCATCTTCCCAATGATCGTCGGAAGCATTTACATTACAGCAGGAGCAATTGTATTCGGTGTTCCAATTGGTATTCTGACAGCAGTATTCATGGCGAAGTACTGTCCGAAAGTGATCTATAAGCCATTAAAATCAGCAACTGAGTTACTTGCAGGTATCCCGTCAGTTATTTACGGCTTCTTTGGACTGGTCGTTCTCGTTCCGTTTATCCGTGACACGGGAAGAAGCATGGGATTCTCCGGAAACGGCAGCAGCATCCTGACTGCTTCACTCTTACTTGGAATGATGATTTTGCCGACAATCATCGGATTGACAGAATCGGCGATCCGCGCAGTGCCGGATCAGTATTATGAAGGTTCCCTTGCACTCGGTGCAACCCATGAGAGAAGTATCTTTATGGTAATCATCCCGGCAGCAAAATCCGGAGTGATCGCAGGAATCGTACTCGGAATCGGCCGTGCAATCGGTGAGACAATGGCGGTAATCATGGTAGCCGGTAACCAGGCGAGAATGCCATCCGGTATCCTTAGAGGTATTCGAACCATGACAGCCAATATCGTTATCGAAATGGGATACGCAACAGGCTTACACAGAGAAGCATTGATCGCAACAGGCGTGGTACTCTTCGTATTCATCCTGATCATCAATTTCAGTGTAGCACTCTTAAACAGGAGGTCAGGAAATGATAAATAAAGAGACATTTGGCGGGAAAATGAAAGCCTACCTCAAAACTCCTGGTTCATTTATCGTAATGCTGCTCGTGATGCTTGCGGCAATCGTTACATTTACAGTATTGATCTTTTTGATCGTATATATATTAATACATGGTGTTCCGTATCTGAAGCCATCATTGTTTTCACTTCAGTACACTTCAGATAATGCATCTTTGATGCCGGCGCTGATTAACACAGTTATGATGACATTCCTGTCATTGCTGATTGCAGTACCGTTCGGAATCTTCGCGGCAATCTTCCTTGTGGAGTATGCTTCGAGAGGAAATAAGTTTTTGAATGTGATTCGTCTGACAACAGAGACATTGTCAGGTATTCCATCTATTGTATATGGATTGTTCGGAATGTTGTTCTTTGTTAACACATTAGGTTGGGGATTCTCGCTTCTGGCAGGTGCATTTACACTGGCAATCATGGTACTTCCATCGATCATGCGTACCACAGAGGAAGCACTGAAGGCAATCCCGGATTCATTCCGTGAAGGAAGTTTTGGCTTAGGCGCGGGCAAACTCCGCACCGTCTTTCGAATCGTTCTTCCGTCCGCAGTGCCAGGAATTTTGGCAGGTGTCATCCTGGCAGTCGGAAGAATTGTAGGAGAAACAGCAGCATTGATATATACAGCAGGTACCGTTGCGACAGTACCGTCAAGCGTGATGGGGTCGGGTAGAACACTGGCAGTACATATGTACAACCTTGCAAGTGAGGGACTCTATATGGATCAGGCTTACGCAACAGCAGTAATACTGCTTATCCTGGTTGTAGGAATCAATACTTTATCAAATGTTATAGCAAAGAGGTTAACGAAAGGATAAGAGGATGGATAAATTAAATATCAAGAATGTAAATCTTCATTATGATGATTTCCATGCTTTGAAAGATGTCAATCTTGACATTGAAGAAAAGAAAATCACCGCATTCATCGGCCCCAGCGGCTGCGGTAAATCTACCCTGTTAAAATCGATCAATCGCATGAACGATCTGGTCGCAGGATGTCGAATTGAAGGAGAGTTCCTGTTAGACGGCGTGGATCTCTATAAAGATATCGATGTCAATGTATTAAGAAAAAGAGTGGGAATGGTATTTCAGAAACCGAATCCATTTCCGATGAGCATCTACGATAACATCGCTTATGGCCCGAGAACACACGGGATTCACTCAAAATCGAAATTGGATGAAATCGTAGAAAAGTCACTTCGCGACGCTGCAATCTGGGGAGAGACAAAAGACAGATTGAAAACCAGCGCACTGGGAATGTCAGGTGGACAGCAGCAGAGACTTTGCATTGCCAGAGCACTTGCAGTACAGCCGGAGGTTCTTCTGATGGATGAGCCGACTTCTGCACTGGACCCGATTTCAACTTCCAAGATCGAAGACCTTGCTATGGAGCTGAAAAAAGATTATACTATTGTCATGGTTACACACAACATGCAGCAGGCCGTTCGTGTATCTGACAATACAGCATTCTTCCTTTTGGGAGAGGTAGTCGAGTACAACGATACTGAGAAATTGTTCTCCATCCCGTCGGATAAGAGAACAGAAGATTATATCACAGGAAGGTTTGGTTAAGATGACGAGAAATAAATTTGATATGCAGTTGGAAGAGTTAGAAAAGCTGTTGACCCGCATGGGAGAACTGTGTGAGCTTGCAATCGCGAAAGCGACCGGAGCATTAAAAGACGGCAATATAGGACAGGCCAAGGATATCATAGTAGCAGATGAAGAAATCGACCAGATGGAAAAAGAGATTGAGAGACTCTGCCTGAAGCTTCTGCTCCAGCAGCAGCCAGTTGCCCGCGACCTGAGAAGAATTTCCGCGGCATTGAAGATGATCACAGATATGGAACGTATCGGTGACCAGACGGCAGACATCGCAGAGATCATTATCACCACAAGATCCCTCAACGATACGACAAGCATCAAGGACATCGGCGAGATGTCCGCAGCAGTGAGCAAGATGGTACGCGACAGCGTGTCTGCTTATGTGAAGAAGGATCTGGAATTGGCCGGCAAGGTTATTGCAGCAGACGACGAGGTGGACGCAATGTTCGACCGCATCCGCAGCGAGATGATCACTCTGATTGCAGAGGATGAAGGACTGCATGGCGGAAAAGCGGTGGATCTGATTATGATCACGAAGTATCTGGAACGTATCGGTGACCACGCGACGAACATTGCAGAGTGGGTAGAGTTCTCTATCACAGGCGTGCACAGAGAAGCTGAGGAGCCTATGCTGTAAGGCTGTCAATTTTATGATTTGCATGAAGATGGGGCCCGCCGAGTTGGGAGAAGCCTTAGTGCCTGCGCAGATGCCACGGACAGCGTCCGTTTCTAAGGCATCTGCTCAATAGTTTAACCTCCTACTGACACGCAGCGCAGCTGCTATGAGGTTATGAGCAAGTAGCAAAGCGGATTGCGAATATCCGTTTTGACTACAGTAGTGAATAAAGTGGAAAAAGGAAAAAAATATGATTTTTTGTGTAGAAGATGATATGAACATTCGTGAACTGGTGATTTATACGCTGGAGACCACGGGGATGCAGGCAAGAGGATTTGAAGATGGCGCAAGCTTTATGGAAGCGCTGGCGTTTGAGACGCCGGAACTCATTCTGCTCGACATTATGCTGCCGGGAGATGATGGGCTGACACTGCTTGGCAAACTCAAAAATTCAGCAAAGACAAAAGACATTCCGGTCATTCTGGTGACAGCCAAGGGGGCGGAATACGATAAGGTGGTCGGATTAGACTCCGGAGCAGACGATTATGTGACGAAACCGTTTGGGATGATGGAGTTGATTTCCAGAATTAAGGCTGTCCTTCGCCGAACCGGTAAAGCAAAAGAAAATCACATGCTTTATGCGGACGGTATCGCCATGAATGTAAAAAAACATGAGGTGACCGTAGACGGGAGACAGGTGATTCTCACACTGAAAGAATTTGAATTATTAGAGCGTCTGCTTCGCAATAAAAATATCGTTCTCACAAGAGATCAGTTACTCGAGGATATCTGGGGATATGATTTTGACGGGGAGACAAGAACCGTTGATGTTCATATCCGTACCCTGCGGCAGAAGCTCAAAACTAAAGAGGACGTGATCGAAACCGTTCGGGGTGTCGGATACCGGATCGCTATGGAATAATAGTGGAAGACTGTATTATGGACTGTTGATCAGGCAGAGATGTCTGGTCAATTTTCTGTAATACAGTTTTTTCTATATTGTATATTGAAAAAGCATGAGGGATATGCGAGAATCTAGTATAAGCCACATGAAATGCGTTTTTAAAGAGGTGAACCGTACAGGATCGGTGGACAGGGGTGGAAAATGAGAAATAAAATTCAGAAAAGTATGGGGATGGTGTCCATTATCACGCTTGCCATTTCCTACTTGGCGCTGACAGGAATAGTATATTATCAAACGCTGAACATTTTAAAGGAAGAGGTCAGACAGGAGGCAGTCTATATTCAGACAGCAATCGGAACCACAGGAGTACCTTATCTTGAGAAACTCAAGACGATGGATGGTGCGGACAAGACTACGAGAATCACCTGGGTCGATGAAGATGGCGAAGTGATTTACGACAGTCAGGATGATGCGCAGAATTTGGACAACCACAGCAGCCGTCCGGAGGTGAAGGCGGCTGTCAGTGATGGTACAGGGGAGGACATCCGCGTATCTGATACGGTTGGGCAGCAGATGTACTATTACGCATTGCGGCTCGATAAGGGCCAGGTTCTTCGAATATCCAAGACCATGGATTCTATGACACAGACAGCGATGGGGATGCTGCCCCTGTTTCTTGTGATAGGACTTTTGATGATGATTCTGTCCTGGCGTCTGTCCAAGTGGCAGACAGGGAAGATCATCGAGCCGATCAACCGGCTGGATATTGGGAAGCCGCTGGACAACGAGACTTACGAGGAACTGGGGCCGCTGCTGATTGCAATTGACCGGCAGAATAAGGAGAAGGATGCCATCGCCCAGATGCGGAAAGAGTTCTCTGCAAATGTGTCCCACGAGCTGAAGACGCCGCTCACTTCCATATCAGGATATGCAGAGATTATGCAGAATGGTCTGGTAAGACCGGAAGATATCCCGGAATTTTCCGGACGGATATACAAAGAGGCAAGACGGCTGATCACGCTGGTGGAGGATATCATTAAAATTTCCAAACTCGACGAGGAGTCGGTGGAACTGGAAAAAGAAGAGGTAGACCTTTACGGACTTGCCAGAGAAATCAGCAGTCGTCTCAGCATGCAGGCCGAGGAGCGAAATATTCGCGTTCAGGTTACGGGAGAAACTGTCGTGTATTTCGGAATCCGGCAGATACTGGATGAGATGATCTATAACATTCTGGAAAATGCGATTAAGTATAATGTGAAGAACGGGGTCGCAAACGTATGGGTAGGCAATACGCTGAATGGCCCGAAGATCGTGATCGAAGACACGGGAATCGGAATCCCGGGAGAACATAAGGAACGGATATTTGAGCGCTTCTACCGCGTGGATAAGAGTCACTCGAAGGAGTATGGCGGGACCGGACTTGGACTTTCCATTGTGAAACATGGCGCACTGCTTCATGGGATTGAGGTTCAGGTGGAGAGTGAGGTCGGTGTCGGAACGAAGATTTCGCTGCTGTTTAAATCCTCCGGTAGAAGTAATTAACCGCCGGACTGGAGAAGAAAGTGAAAAGTACAGCGGACGGCAGAAAAGGAAAAGGGAAAAGGAGATAAGCATGAAAACAGTATTGACGACGATTCCACTGGAGGAGCGGCACAAAGAATTATTGAACAAAGCGGCGGATAATCTGCAGTTTGTATATTCTTCCCGCACGGGTCTTACGGAGGAGCAGGTACAGCAGGCGAACATCATCATCGGAAATGTGCCGCCGGCATGGATCAAAGAATCAAAAAATCTGGAATTTCTCCAGTTAGATAGCGCCGGGACAGACGGATATTTGGATGACGGAGTCCTTCCCAAAGGAGCAAAGCTGACCAATGCGACTGGGGCATATGGATTAGCAATCTCAGAACACATGATTGCGTCAATATTTATGCTTTTAAAGAAACTAAATAAATACCAAGACAATATGAAAGCACATAAGTGGCAGGATGAAGGACATGTACAGTCCATCTATGGAAAGACTACGCTGGTGCTTGGGTTGGGAGATATCGGCGGTACATTTGCCGAGAAGATGCATGCGCTGGGAAGTACGGTAATAGGAATCCGCAGGAACAAAGCAGAAAAACCGGAGTATCTGGAAGAACTGCACCAGATGAAAGAGCTGGACACACTTCTTGGCCGGGCAGATATCGTGGCCTGTTCGCTCCCGGGTACGCCGCAGACAAAGGGCCTGCTGAACGCGGAGCGAATTGCAGAAATGAAAGACGGGGCGATTCTGGTCAACGTCGGCAGGGGAAGTCTTATTCCGACAGAAGCACTGTGTGCAGCATTGCACAGCGGGAAACTGGGAGGAGCATGCCTCGATGTGACAGAAGTCGAGCCGCTCCCGGCAGACTCCCCACTGTGGGATGCGCCGAATTTGATTCTGACACCACACGTGTCCGGTGTCTATCATCTTCCAGAGACACTCGAGCGCATCATCCGCCTCAGCGCGTCGAACCTGGAGGCGTTCTGTAAGGAAGAGCCATTGAAAAACGAGATAGATTTCGAGACGGGCTACCGGAGATTCATCGGATAATCATCTGTAAAGGACAATCGTTGGCCAAAAGGGAGACAAAAGGGAAACAAAAGGGACAAAAAGGGACAAAAAGGGACAAAAAGGGACAGGTTGAGGGGCAATTGGGGACGTAGCAAAGCTGCAGCTTTGCTACGTCCCCAATTGCCCCTCAACCTGTCCCTTTTGATCCCTTTTTGTCTTCTCCGGCGCGTCCTTCTGCCTTCGGCTGCACAGATATGTCTGAACAGTCAACGAAGCAGCGCCCGCGGGGCACTACCGAACTCGGACTTGTATGCCCGCGAAAAGGTCGAATAATTCTTAAACCCGCAGTCAAAGCACACCTGCGTCAGCGGTACGCCCTGAACAATCAGTTCTCTGGCGAGCAGCAGGCGCTTATAGTTGATGTAGTTGTTGATCGTGTACCCGGTTTCTGATTTGAACAGCCGCATCATATAAAATTTGCTGATAAAAAACTGATCGGCCAGAGTATCGATATTCAGAGAATCGGTCAGATGGTCACTGATATAGTGCATGATATCGACAACCTTGGTGTTATAAAGTGCATCATCCAGAAACTCCAGTCTGTTTTTGATGGCGGCCCGGTTCAACTGGATCATGAATTCCAGAAAAAGAATCTGCCGGTATAGATCACTTGCGTATTCCGTGTCAGAAAAAGAACGTTCCATCCGGTTGGTGATTTTAAAAAGGGAGCTCTTCTCCAGCGACTGGACACGCAGCACATTGGAATGCTCCTGCTTTGCCTTCTGAAAGCAGTAGCTCAGATCATAATCCTCAGTCTGGTAAGCCTCAATAAAGCCCGGCGAGATGTAGACGATGATCCGTTCATAGGGAACCGACGGCTCCACAGTCAGCTTGTGGATATCATTGCGGTTCACCAGAACGATATCGTAGGGTTTCAGATCATAAGACTTTCCTTCTATATAATATTGAACCTTTCCGCGGATAAAAATCGTAATCTTATGAAATTCATGATAATGATATTCAAATTCTTTTGCAACATTGTCTTCCAGATGAAAAATCCGGAAATCACTGTTGAGATATCCCCGTTTGTTGTATGTTTCCATGTTTTCTTTCCTTTCTTCCGAAAATGTGCTATGAGGTACAAAGCCGGAAAAGCGGATTGTGAATATCCGCTGGATTATCAAACTATCTAATAGAAAGTATAATCAATAAAAGCATTATATGCAATATATTAAGCACTATTTCTGTATTGAAAACAAAAAATGCCTGTTATGATATAGATATAAATGAGAATCTGAGCAGGCAGAACGAACATTGGCTCAGAACTTGGGGAACGCAATCACAGTTGATGGAGGTATGGCAGATGAAAATCACATTAGAGAGATATCATGGTTTAGGAAATGATTATGTAGTATATGATCCGGGCAAGAATGAATTACAGCTGAACACAGAGAATGTAAAAATGATTTGTAACAGAAATTTAGGTCTGGGATCTGACGGTGTCCTGGAGGGGCCGATCCTTGGAGAAGACGGGTTGTCTGTGAGAATCTGGAATCCCGATGGCAGCATCGCAGAGAAGAGTGGAAACGGTGTGCGTATTTTTGCGAAGTATTTAAAGGACGCAGGCTATGTGCAGAAGAAAACATTCACATTGAAGACAGATGGCGGTGATGTGGAGATTGTATATCTGAACGAGGATGGCAGCCGCCTGAGAGTGTCCATGGGAAAATTATCCTTCTGGAGCGATGACATTCCTGTAACCGGAGAGCGCCGCGAGGTGATCAACGAAGATATGGTATTCGGAAGAACGCTGTATCCGGCAACCTGTGTTTCCATTGGCAATCCACACTGTGTCATTCCAATGAGAGAGATATCAGAGCCGCTGGTATGTAAAATCGGAAATTATTCTGAGGTGGCAAGATACTTCCCTAACCGCATTAACACCCAGATCATGAAAGTGATCGACCAGGAAAACATCGCCATCGAGATCTTCGAGCGAGGTGCAGGATACACGCTGGCATCCGGGACCGGAGCCTGTGCGGCGGCAGGCGTTGCATATAAGCTGGGGCTTACGAACAGCAAAGTGGTAGTGCATATGCCGGGCGGCGAACTGATGGTGGAAGTGACAGAGGACTGGGAAGTGTACATGACCGGAGATGTGTTCTATGTGGCAAAGATCTGTCTGAGCAATGAGTTTACAGAGAAGCTGAGAGCGTTGTAGACGTTCTGAAAAAATACGGGTTATTCTGTTTGAGCGGGAGCTGTCGGACTAGCTGATTGAAAATCAGTTAGTCCGCAGCTCTTTATCATATCTCCTTTCAGGCATATCATAGACTCTAGGGTATGGTATAGAGTCAAGGGGAAATTCGAAAAATATATCTCAGTGAAAAAATGACTCCCACCTCTATAGGGGGTGAGTAACAATTATGCTGAAGCATAATTGAATATGTAAAGGATTCTGTATGTTCTCAATAAGATAATCTTCTGGTTATTATCTGTTTTTCACAATATTAAATCAAACGGTAATACTTCTCTCATGGAAAATCTTTTTTGCCACAAAAACAGCATTTAAAACTCGTGGAAATCCCGTATATGGAATGCACTGTAAAAAAGTTTCAATAATTTTTTTTGCTGAGACACCTACATTTAATGCTCCATTGATATGTACTTCTAATTGTGCTTCGCACCCTCCTGCTGTCAATAGGCTGGTAATTGTTATCAATTCTCTTTCGGGAAGATTTAAACTTTTTCTAGTATAAATATCTCCAAATGCGAATTCTACAATAAATCGCCCTAAATCTGGCGATATATCTTCCAATGATTTGATTACATTCTCACCCCCAATTCCATCAATAGCTTTTAATTGTTCCATTCCATCATTGAATCGTGTTTTTTTCATTTGATTTTACCTCCTTAAACGATTACAATATAAGCATATTACTTAGACTATACTGTAAGTCAAGGATTTTTTAAGAGGTGATGAAATATGACAATCGGCGAATTATCCAAAGCAACGAATATTAGCGAATACACCTTACGCTACTATGAAAAGAAAAATTTAATTATCGTGAATCGTGATGATATAGGCAGGCGCTGCTATGTCGAAAATGATGTTGAATGGATTAAATTTATTCAACGCCTGAAAGAAACAGGAATGCTATTACGAGATATTGAAAAATATTCACAACTCCGATACAAAGGTGATGAAACTATGCCAGAACGATTATCCATGCTGGAAAAACATAGGCTATATGTTCTTGAACAACAAAAGAAATGGCAGGAATATTTAGAAAATCTTGACAGTAAAATCACATATTATGAAAATTCTATTTCTGATTGTTAAAACAAGGCTTGCGTACCACATACGAGATGCAAGCCTTAATTTTGTTCTTATAAAAATATAGAAGACACAGCACTGCAGCGTTGAGGAATAAAAACTTTTCGCAATAAAATAACCAGAATCTAAGCAGGAGTACCTCTTGTGCGGTAAAATATAAGTAACAAATTTTTCGCACAGGAGGTTTTTACGAATGACAAAGAAAGAAAAACGTGAACGAAAGAAACAGGACCGTGGAATAGTTGATTTTATGATGGTTGCAAATCATTTCTTTCATTATTTACAACAATGGATCTCGGAAATGAACGATCCAAGAGATTCAAGTTACATCACGTATTCGCAGACTGATCTTGGGTATATGGCGATTCTCAAAAATATCTGCGGACAGCATACAATGAGAGA
>NZ_FQZY01000095.1 GCF_900142165.1 Hespellia stercorisuis DSM 15480 | reverse complement strand
GTTTTATGTCTCCATTGTACTAAAAACTCAGGAAAAAAGCGAATTCACATAGATTCACCTATGGTGAAAATGACTGTGGATAAGTAATGTTTTTCAATGTTCAGTTGTTGTTAAATATATTCAAAAGCCATAGAATTTGGCTTTGAATCAGAGTTATTTGAAAGATTGAAAGAGTAATCCACAATGAATTAAATTATTCAATCACAAACAATTGGTTATCCACCAATTACCGAAATAATATCGCAAAACAGGTTTTAAAAATTCTCTGTTTTGTACAAAAATTAATTAGTTCCCCAAGGGGGTTCTGAACAGTTACATTTTTTCTTATATATTTTTCATACCCTGCATGTAATCGCCTATCTATCTTTTTATAATCATTTGTAATGGCATTCAAAAACAATGATTTTCCTACAGAATTATCTCCAATAATGACATTTATTCCCTTTGAAAGTGAAATAGTATGTTGTATGCCTTCTATATCCACCAAAATCTCTTCCATATATTTTTCATTTGGATTATAAAATGAATTTTCGAGTTCAATTCTATGATGATCGGTTACTGCCATTGCCAATCCCTTAAAAGTAGGTAACGACTTAATATATGTAAACTTAAAATCAATTTTCTCATTTTCTTCAGTATATGGATAGAATAACCATCTATGACAATCCGATCCTGTGATAAAACGCAATTTATCCTCGATATTATTTTCAACTAAATATGCCTTATTATAAATTTCATTCTTTTTATTCTTAAATTCATAAGCATCAAAATAATCCATAAATACAAGTTCATTAAAAAGACTTTCACCTAATGACATGACATCATTGGCATGAGCCTTATGCTGTGATGTTATCGTCTTCTTTTGATGTGCTATCATTATAAAATCCAAATCAATTTCTGATAATATTTCAAAAAAATCCGCTTTTGTATATGCGCTCTTTGTTTTCTTGTAACAAGTTAATCCTTTTCCACTTACCATAATTTGCTCGATATTCTTAACTTTTTCTTCGTCTCGATCAGAGAATATCGTTACAATATGAATAACTTTGTTATCAATAAATTCTACTGAAAATTCAATGCCTGGCAATACTTTTTTTATACAATTATCCTTCATTTCTTCTTTTTTTAATTCAAAATACATTTCATAGTTAAAGGTATCATGATCAGTAACTGCACACATTTCAATTCCATTTTCAGTTAATCCCTTTATCAGTGTCGGCAAATTATCCACTGTATTATCTGCCACCTTAGCACCATCTTTATTCTTAGAGAACTCCGAATGTATATGTAAATCTATTTTAATCCCTCTATCTACTATTTTATCCATATTAGTTACCTCAATACACTATATCTACATTTTTCCTGTTTTCACCAAGCATCTTCTGTCGTAAAAAAATCAGTCTCTTTTCTCAAAACCTGTTCCATTAATAAATCCATTTCATTAACTAAAAGTGCACGTTCCTGTAACGTATTAAGAAAATCAAGTGTTTTCCTCATATCCTCTTTTGAAAAATCACAATGTGTAAAATCGTAAGAATAAAATTTAAGCCAAACGTTTTTTATTACATCATAACCAGAAATATTTAAATGCTGCAACTCAAGTGGACAATAAATAGGAATGCTGATTTGTCCATCACTCAAATTAAGTATTTCCATCTCTTCGTCAAATAGTTTGGATTTATTACTATTTGTCAAATGAAATCCAGTTGGAATTTGATTCGTAATTAAATCATAATCATATTGCAATAAATTTTCTGGAATATGATCCTCTTTTTCTAGTTCTGCCAACTTTTGTCCTAATTTTACAATTTTTTTGAACAACGTAACATTTTTAACAAACGGAACTCTTGCACGATCATCAGAACGATTCAATGTAAATAATGCTCCTTCAAATTCGTCTAAATACATCTGAGAGCACATAATTCCATATACATAAAATACAATCATTTTTTCACATTCAGACATAGTACAACTTAATAATTTTTGGTAAAACTCAACAAGATTGTAATTTATATTCGACTTAGGATCATTATCCTTCTTTGTCTGATAAAGGTTCATATAGATGTGTGAATTTCCTCTTGAACACATATCATTATCTGGATAATACCAACAAAAAGAAACAAATTGGCTCAGAGTAGGATTTAAATCTTTAGGCGCATGTGCCATTGCAAATCCTATTGTTCCTCTATTTGAATATGTTTTTATTATCTCTGGTCGAAGTCTTGTTCCTCCACCTCCAACAGTGGCATATTTTTTTAGGACTTCTTCCCAAAGTAAAATTTTAGACTGCAAAAAAGGTCTGAACGAATATGTTTTTATATTTGATGATAACATTTGATCGATTTCATTTCTATTTCCGCAATTATTTAATGCATTTTTTAAAGCTTCTACTTTTTCTTGTCCAGGCTTTCTGTCCTGCTTGATAAACCATGCCGAAATATCCTGCCCCATTGCTAAATCCTTAGTTCTTCTTTTTAACATAGTTTCTTTAACATGAGTAAAAATCGCAGTAGGTGCTAGTTTTATTCCAGAACAATGGTTTGTAAAAATTGATACTTGATTACCTGTTGCACTAACTGGCCAAAACATATCATATAGTTGATTATCAAAATCTTTAGATGGTACAAAAGAAAAAAAAGCTGAATCCACGTCATATGATTTAAATCTTGCCATTGCATCCTTAATATTTTGTTTCAAAAAATCGTTTTTCTCTTGAACAGAATCCCTAGAAATATCTAAATAATTGTATTTAGTTATCTTACAATCATCCAAATATTTTTTCACTAAAACAATTACTGCCCTTCCTTGTAACGTATGAAATAAGCTATTATTTCTAACTCCTGTTCGTGCATCCGCATCAATTGCAACTATCCATGCATGAGAAAATTTATCACACAAATATCTTCTTGCATATTTGTAAGATTCAGCCTCTAAGAAAGAAAGTGGTACTACAAATGACAAGATGGAGTTATTTTCTGATTTGAGCAAATGTTCACAACTCCATCTGATAAATTGCATAAATGGATTATTAACTTGCTTCTGCACATTTTGCCTACTATGACGTTCCTCAACAGGAGGTCTGAAGTCTTCCATTAAAGCGTTTATAATAGAAAAATCCTCGGATATATTTTGCCTTGATGAATCCGAACATGGTGGATTTCCAATAATTAATTTCAACGGTAGATTTGCCAGTTTGTTAGCTCTCTTTAATTCCTGTCCCTCAATAGTTTTTTCATTAATTCCCTTTCCATATACTCCATTGCAAAGTGTATTTGCAAGGATAATGTTTACTGTATTTGAACGACCTTTATATTGTTTTTTTACAACTGTCATTCTGTAATTTGCAAGCATATATGGTGTAGGCATAATCTCAAATCCACATAAATTGTACCCTTCATTCTTTGTATCATTTGCTACCAGTTTTTCCAAAAAAGAACCTGTTCCACAACATGGATCTATAATTGTATTTCCTTTGCAATATATACTAGATCCATCTAAAAAATCATTTGCGACTTTCTCAGATAACCTAACAACAAAATCAGCCAAATTTGACGGAGTGTAATAAGCACCATAATCAAATCTAACTTGTGCATCATACTTAGAAAGAAACAATTCAAATAATTTGTGATAATCCGGATTAATAAGCTGCATATCTGTCATCTTTACAAATGACAAAAATCGTATACATTCATCTATCCATTGCGAAATTGCTAAATCCGTACTCGAATTCTGGCACAAAAATAGCATTAAATTTCGGAATGGTGTAAGGACACCATCAAACACCATCTCTTTGGTTATAAATTCTCTAATTGTTTTTTCCTTAACTGTTGGTAAATCATCACATTTGCATATAGCCCTATGCGCATATAACAAACTAAACATAATTACTTGTGCCGTAAAATCCGAGAAAACTTTTTCATTTCGTAATCTAGTGTCATTGTGGTTATATACAAGTTCATATATACTTGATAACAAAGAAATCGTATTTTTTTCATCCTCATCTATCGCTTCATCCATTGGAATTTCAGCATATCGATATATCTCATTCGCTAATAATTTAGTTCTCAATGCGACAAGTTCTACTAATTGAGTTTCTGAACAATATTGAGGTGATGGGTTTGAATAAAATTGACTCATTAACAATTGAAATTGTGAATCAACCTCTAAATTCTCCCAATGCTTTGCTTTGAACATCTTATTCTTGTCTATGAGTGATACCAAAGAAGGTTTTTGATTTTCAGCTAGACAAAACACAAAATCAATGCCATCTGTAATAATTAATTTATGATTGAGCGTTAAGTATTTTTGAATTTGCTCATTATATGGAGTTGTGTCAAATGAATCCTCTGACAATCCTTTAGCTTCCACAAATCCAAATATTCCCAAAGTTTTTTTATCATGGATTCGCCAGTCAGGTCTTCCCACCTTTCCTTGATTCTTTGGTTCTAGCACTACATCAATATCTTTTGATGTTCCAAAGTCAATAGCAAGATTTTCCAATAATTCATTTAATGCTGGACGAAACGAAAGTTCAGCAGTATATTGTCCACTTGCTTTTGCTGACTTATAATACTCTTGTAATCTTTTTAGATAAGATTTTACTGTATTGGCATATGCCATGTTTTATTCATCCCCCTCATATGTATCAATAATGCTTCTTCCAATTATTTTTCCTAATTTAGGTGGAACAGCATTTCCAATCTGTCTAGCCACATCAACCTTATTTCCTGTAAAAATAAAATCTATCGGAAATGTTTGTAGCAGTGCTCCTTCTCTAAGTGAAATGCTCCTAGGTTGATCCGGATGTCCAAATTTTCCTCGTGTAAAACTATCAAATCTAGCTGTTATTGTTGGTGCTACATCATCCCAAGACATTCTTCCATATACATTTCTATACCCAATAATACTACTTGCTACTTTATGGCAATCTGCTAATAATTCTTTTGGAAGATCATCTCTCCCTTGTCCCTCTTTTAAAGCATTGATTCTTTTTAAATTAAGTTCTGATAATTTATCTCTTCGATGTAACGAAATCTTTGGATGATCTTTCCCATTTTCTGGTGGGACTGGTAAATATTCAATTGCATTTCTAACTGTTATTTTCCTATTTGACTTTTTAGGTAAACAATAGCTATGTTTAATATCTTTTCTTACACCAATAATTATATATCTTTTTCGTCTTTGCGGAATTTCGTAATCCTGCGCATCTAACAAGTTGACATATACCTCATATCCAATACTTTTTGTTTTATCAATCAATTCTTCAAGAATTGTTTTTCCTCTTTTCCCTGCTATTCCTGTTACATTTTCCATAACAAAGAAAGAAGGATATACCTCATCTATTAAGCATGCGTACTTTGAAACTAACTCATTTCTCGGATCTGTATCTTCGCCTCTACGTTGAATTGAAAATCCCTGGCAAGGTGGTCCTCCTGCTAAAAGAAACAACTCTCCTCTTTTTAATTTGCAATAATCTAGTAGTTTTCCATTTAACATATCCGAAATGTCTGCCTGAATAGCTGGATGTCCGAAATATTTTTTATTTTTATTAATAGAATCAATACAAGTCTGATTGATATCAAAGCTTAATAAAATATTAAATCCCGCTTGTTTTAGTCCTAATGCAAGTCCACCAGCTCCACAAAAAGCATCTATACACGTATATTTATCCATTTTCATTCTCTTTTCATCTTTATTCCTGCAATCACACTGGAATATGAACTGCTTACTGGTTGTTCGATTGATTGTACTCCGTTTTTCTTTTCTTCCTCTGTTGGTTGTACCGAAATTAGCTCAACAAGTATATCCACTGCCACTGCAGCTGACAACATAGGTGGAACTGCTTCTCCTATCTGCCTATATATATCATCCGATTTCCCAGTAAATTCAAATCCTCTTGGAAAACTCTGAAGTAATGCTGCCTCTCTCGCCGTTAATCCTCTATCTTGTTCAGGATGTATGAATCTACCACTTGCTGGATTTCTTGCATAATGAGTTATAGTTATTGATGGTTTATCCCAAAACAAACGACCATATACATCACTAAAACCTTTTGTTCTATCTAAACATTTAGGACCAATTCCTGCTGGTCTATTTCCTCCATCATGAGGGACTTGCTTAATAACCTCTATCGTACTTTCCTTGTGTGCAATACTTTTATGCATGCTATCTGTATCACATATTTCTCCTGCTTTTACTGAAGGTAAATTACCTATTGCATCCCTAACCGTCTTAAATTCAGTCACATCAAGATAACCTTCTGGAAGCAAAAATTCTTTTTTCATTCCAATAACAATTGATCGAAATCTTTCTTGTGGAACACCAAAAGAAGCCGCATTATAAATATTTTGTTTAACTACATAACCATTATTTACAAAATTTTTACTAGCAGTCGAAAAATATTCCCAATATTTTTTTGACAAAAATTCTGGTACATTTTCCATTAATATAGCATCCGGCTTTATTCTTTCTACAATTTTTGAAAATGCAATTATTAAACTATTTCTATTATCATCCTCCTCATCCCAGTGTTTCTTGCGATGAGATGAGAATCCTTGACAAGGTGCACATCCAATCAAAATCAAAGGCATACTAGCATTATAATTTATTTCTTTTAGGAAAGTTTCCAATTTACTATTATCATAAGCTATTTCTAAGATATCTCTATTTAGTAAGGTTGTTCCATAATTGTAACTATATGTTTCTGCAGACACTCTATTAATGTCACAACCTCCCAAAAACTTAAATGCAGGCATAACACTGTTTACAGCAGCAAACCCAAGTGATGTTCCTCCTGCCCCACAAAACAAATCAATTATCTGAATTCGATTATTCCCATAATCATCAAATGATAATTTCGTAAAAGAATTCAACTTCTTCTGAACTTCTAGCACTAATTCTTTCTTAAAAGAGCGAAAATCCTCTTTATTCCATTCTGAACAAGATTCAGACGCAATTCTTTTTAAATTTTTCATGTTATTCTATTCCCCATTCCCGTTGAATGCACTCTTTCCACTTTTCACCCATTCATCTAGTTCTGATTTCTTAAATTTCCAAAGTTTCCCCATTCTACAGGCTGGAATATCTGTTTTTTTTATCCAATTCCTAATAGTATCTTTATTAACTCCCATATATTCGGCAGCTTCATTTATACCTATCCAACAATCATTCATCTTATTTTACCTCAGACTTACCTCAGTTTTGTATCAATCTATATAATAGCACATGTGTTCTGCATTTACAATTGATTTCCTATGATTATATATGAATTTATTGTATCATAAAATTATAGATAAACCATTTCCTTCAACACAATCTCTTCCGCTGCATTCTTCAAATTATTCATTAGTCCAACCCACCGCATCTGGTCCGATGCTTTTAAATCCTCTGTTACACCTGCTCCTGCTTTCATCTGCTCTATAAGAAGTTCTACTCTCTGATAACATTCTTCATCAATACCATGCAGATATTCATTCAATTTCCCACCAAGCAACAGCTCCATATATACAGAATTTCTATGTTCTTTTAAGAAATCTTTTCTCATTCTCCCGTATCTGCCTATCTGATAATGTGTTCCCTCTGTCAGTTTCAAATCTGGATAATACAATCCATCTTCTCCAAGTGTATAACTAAGTCCTTTTTCTCCCATAATATGTTTTTCCATAGTGTTCTTTCCTCCTGCATTTTTCTGATTGTCTATCATAACTCCATACCTGTCTTTCGCTCTGTTGTCTTTGTTTTCTTCTGACTGCTTTGTTCCTGTATTGCTTTTTTATGCTCCTCTATACTCCTCTTGATAGATTTTGGCTCTATAAATCTGTTCCATGCTTCGGTTAATCCATTTAAGGAGAGGAATTTCTTCAACTGTTCAAATACCTGTGTAATCTTAGCAAGTTTATTCTCCAGAGCAATAATCTTTTTCTCATATTTATCTACTACTTTTTTGTTTGTTACTGCCCACTTCATACCCTCCAGAATTTTATTCCAATCAGACTTTTTTACCTTCACGTATTCTTCTTTATCTAAAATTCCTTTTGTGGGAACTGCCATACTTTTTGTTTTTTTCATATCAGCATTTACTTCTTTTTCTACTGTTTTCAGTGTTTCTGCTTTCAAATCGTATTTTGCAAGTTCCGCTTTTTCCTTTTCTGTCTTTGCCTGAATTCTGTCTACTGTTTGCTCCAGAACAGATGTCTTTATTTCCAAATCAATTTTCTGTTCCTCCAACGCTTCCACAGCACGCATAGCTTCTTTATATTCTGGCAAAGAATAATTGTCACGAACCTCTCCCTTAACTTTTATCTCTATTCCACGTTCCGCACTTAACTGTGTCAGATGTTCACGCTCTCTTTCCTGCCATGCAGTAGTTTCCGTCACTTTTTTACTGACTGCTTTTGCAAATCCCATTTCTTGAAAAGCTTTTGTAAGGCTATTGCGAATTTGAAGTCCATTTTTATAACCATTTGCTACTGGAATATAATCTATATGCAGATGCGGAGTAGCTTCATCCAGATGTAAGACAGAATTAAATACATATAAATTTGGATTTCTTTCTTGAAAGGTTCTGGCATACTCATCCAACACCTCAATCGCTACCTTTGCATCTTCAGTCAGATTTCCATTTTCATCGACCACAGGTGTATCATCCTTTGTTCCAATCTGAATTACATTTTCATAAAACACTTTTTCTTTATTTCCAGAATTTTTTATTTCTTGAAGATAGTTTTCTTTGATGCGGTCTTTCCGCTTTTGTCTGGCATTATATTCTGCCAATGCCTGCCCAAAACAGACATCATAGGCTTCTTTTATTGTTTCACGCTTGTAGGTTCTATTCCATGATGTACGTTCCTCATGCACATTATCACAGATAAATTCTCTATTATTGTGATTCAGACTACCTTTTCCCTTTGGAAATGATATTGTTTTTGCTCCCATTCTCTGTACCTTTCTTATAAAACTAGCTTGCGAACGAAGTTCGGTTTTGTTACTTTTGTCAAAAGTAACGCCTTATTACCTTTGACACTACGCATCAAAGGTCGGCGCTCTGCGAGGCTTCTGCCTTCCTCTGGTCGGCAGCTTCATCCTGCGGATGAAACGTCTATGCCACGCATATCCGTCAACATCCCACATAACACAGTAGGATGTTGTATGAAAGTCGGCACCAAGTATCTTTCACTCGGTACCGAACATAGGCAGTAGCTTTTGCCTCTGGTACCCAATCGGTACCGCCTATTCATCCATTCCAAAAGCAAATGACAGCATATCTTCCGCTATATCTTCCTCATGCTTCTGCTCCAACACCTCCGTTGCCTGCTGTGCCATTTCCACATTTTGAAGTGACAATCCTTCGCCTGCCATTGTTTTAATACCTGTTAATACTATTCTGGCTGTTTCTTCTGCCAACTCCCGTATTGGCGTTTCAAAGCCTTTCTCAAAGGTCTTGTCACTTCCTGTCTCCTGCTTGCTTTTAGGTTGAAATCCCCCATCCAGAACCACAACTAAAGCATCTGAAAGCACTTTTCCATAAGAGCCATCCTTTCGACTAAGGCTATGCAGATATTCCCATGCTCGACACTGGTTTTCATCTTCCATACAGAATTTCACATTTGTACAACGATATGTTCCTTTCATACTCCCACCTATCTTCGTGGCTTCTTCTCTGCCAGATACTCATATCCCTTTGCGTTTGCACAAATATCTGAAATAAATGTGACCTCTGGTTTGTCTATTAAGTCTGTATAATTTTTCAACAGACAAGCACCTCCACCTATCACATACAGATGTACCAGACCTTCTTTATATCCATAATCAATCAAACGTTTCATAATATCTGCTGCATACTTTCCTGCAATACGTGCAATCTTTCTGGCAGTGTCATCCTTTCTTCCCTGTATCCCATTTCTAAGAAGTGGCTCAATAAGCATTTCAGGAATTTCTTCCCCTCTTTCCTTTGATAATTCTTTCTGTATTTCTTTCATGCAAATTCCAACACCAAATTTGTCCGTTACCAGACTTTTCTCCAAAGGCTTATTATCCACAATCTGCATAACATTCATAGTGCCATTTCCAATATCCGCAAGCATATTCATTCCCTGCATTGCTCCCACATTGACAATGGCTGCAAAGCCTTGTGGGAATACATCCACACTGCACAGATGCACATGGTATCTTTCCCTGCGGAACTCAAAGTGCAATTCCTGTTCTTTCATCAGATAGTTTCTGAAATCTGCTCCCTGACTTTTCATCCATGCAAGCGGAAGTCCAACTGCCAATATCACATTGGCTTCTCGCAATCCTCTGAACTTCATTTCCTCTGCCAATGCTGCCAGTGTCAGAATACGAAAATCCTCTGATTCTGTTTTGTTGCCCTGATACACCAAATGTGATTCACCTATTACATAATATTTTTCTTTGTACTTCACAAAGTTTGTACTGACAATCGGTTCTTCTTCCATAGCCTCCACACCTGTCTGAAACACTCTGTGTGCTGTTTTCATATTTCCATAACCATGATCTACACCGATAATTATTTTTTTATTCATATTTTGCATTTCTCTTATCCTCCATAAAATAATCTGTTTTCACTCTTTTTGAAAAAATCCGTTTACATCGTTTACAAATACAGAAAAGTGCCTGTTATTCAATGCTTTCCCTGTAAACAAGGTTGTTTACACTTCTGTAAACAAAATGTGTAAACGGAGATAAAAAGACTTTTTCCTAATCAAATGGTAACTTAGCATCCTCTGGTATCTGCATAAAACCATTTGTATCTGTTTCCCTTTTCCAACCTCTTTGAATCCCATATCCATTTCCAAAACGATGTGTGCTTTTAATTGGTTTCCACCCAACAATACTCTCATTCATAATGCTGTTGATTTCTCTGGTTTCCCATTGCTTCGCTTCGTCATTTTCATGGTGCAGGGCTTCTTTATAAATCATAATGCTACATACATATTCTTCTGTTGTTGCATCCAGCCATGCCTGTATAACTCCAACCTTTGTATCCTCTGGCATAAACTGTTGCTGTAATTCTTTCAAATAAAGTTCTGTTTCCTTTGTCAACTTCAATTCATGGTCAGTAAAACTCCGATACCACTCCATTGCTTCTGCCCATGCCTGCAAGATATATTCTCTTGCTTCTTCCTCGTCTTCTAAAATGTGCTTCTCTACATTTTCCGTATGAACCAATATCGGTGCAAATCGTCTGTTACCACTCCTGTCCAATGGGAGAAAATCCATACTGTTTGATGTTCCCACAAATACACACTGTCTCGGTCTGTCCTCTGGATGCGTTTCATAAGGAATTTTATAGTTATCCTTTTGTCTGCTGATAAAGGCTTTAATATCCTCAATGCTTCTTGCATTTACTGTGGCTATCATTTCTGCCATTTCAATAAACCAATGCCCCTGCAGCTTTCGATACACATTATCATCATCCAATCGTTTCAAATCATCAGAAAACCATTCATCCATACAAGCAAGCAAGCGAAAGAAAGAGGATTTCCCTACTCCCTGCCCACCCACAAGGCAGACCATGATTTCAAACTTACAGCCTGGCTCATAAATTCTGTGAATAGCAGCTATCATCAACAACCGCATAATTTCTCTGGTATATTGATTATCCTCCGCACCAAGATACTTTGGCATCAGCTTATCCATTCGCTCCATGCCATCCCATTTGAGCTGTTCCAGAAATTGAATAATTGGATGATAGCCATTTTCACTTGCTATGATATTCATTGCCTTATTAATGTTCTTTTCACTGGTAAGTCCGTAAGTGCTTTCCAGATAATGTTGTATCTGATACACATCTGTATCAACAATACTTTTGTTCTTTCTTTTCCACCCAAGTTCTTTTACAATATCTATTTTTCCATTCAATTCATTTTTACGGATTGCCCCTTTCAGCAGCGGATCACATCTAAAAGCAATCATGCAATTATCAATACTTTGTTTTACCAGACCTTTTTCCGTTCTTGCTAAATCCTGATTAACATCATCCACACTGCTCATTTCTTCCTGCATAATCTCCCCGATTTTCTCCCATGATTCTTTTTCCTGCTCGTTCAATTCTTTCGACAATTTTCTCCACCTTCCTATTCTGTCAAGCCTAAATCTATTGATTTTACTAGCTTTGACGATTTTTATTTACCTCTAAAACAGAGCCGATAGTGATGAATATCGTAGTATCAAGTACTGAATAGTTGAAAAATAGGTATAACTTTAAAAGCATCCATTTCGTTTGCTATATAAAGGCTATTTTCCCTCTGATCAACTATGATGATGAACCTTCCGTGTCTAAGGGGATCGTGTCCCAACTTCCTTCGTACCATCTATTCATACACTGAGTG
>NZ_FQZY01000032.1 GCF_900142165.1 Hespellia stercorisuis DSM 15480 | reverse complement strand
ACAAATATCTGCTTAAATAGGCAGAGCGGAATCTTATATCAAGAGAATCGTGGATTCCCCTCTTGATCAGGAACGGAACACCGTCCCTTTCCCTGCCATCCCGGCGAGGGATTATGGGTCAAGAGACTGGTCCCTTGAAGGTACATAGGGCAGATCCCTATGCCACCAAAGGGCTTAGTTGTGATACCAAGAAATAATTTTGAAACTAATTTACCTTAACACAAGAACTACTTAATTCTATTAAAACAGCCCCAGTAAAAACCGGGGCTAATGTTTCACTTATTTTGGGACATTTTCAAAAACGCTTGACATTCATTTTTCCTTGTATTTTGTTTATTCATTTTTCCTTGTATTTTGTTTATTTATCTTTTTTAGAAAATGTCTTGCACGTGTTCAAGTTGCATTTGGCTACATCCCCAGTCAGTCATTTCCAATATTTTGCCTGAATCTACTCGTCTATTGCCTTTTTCACCGCAGTTTCCAACAGTTCTGGCTGCCCTTCAATCCCTTTGTATTGCTTTTCTCTGTCATTTTTAGTAGTTATGACAGACACTCGGTGTTACCCAAGTCGTTTGATTCGCCTGTTAGTGCATGATAATTACAAATAATAATTCCCCGTTAGTTAATTATCAGACTTTTTTCTTTATTATGTTAATTTTGTACAATCTTTTCTTTATTCTCAGGAAACTATTGTCTTTGAAATTTTGCTATGCTAAAATCAAGACCAGTCGATACGATTGTCTGACTTCGTAACAGGCACTTCTGTGAGATTATGAGCAGGCTGCATAGCGAATTGCAAATATCGACTTTGACTATCCATCGGATTGCTATTCACAGAAATCATTGTGTGGAGTAGATATCCATCAATTTTTCCAGAAAGGAGGACAACATTATGCATAAAAATGACATAAAATCTTATCAAAGTTTCATGCTGTCTGAGTTACTGATCAACAACCTGCTGATCACAGGATTTATCAACGGTTTAGTTTTCTGGGGGTTAAATCGAAAAACGACAGAGTTCACCCTCTTGCATTTTCGAATCGATATCGCCATTACCATGGTTATTCTGGGATTGATCCTCGGATTTTTGACACCGGTACTGCTGAAATCCAAAGTCCAAAAACATGGCTTCTGCTTTCCGCCATTCGCCATGAAGGAACACTTTATCCTGCGTACTTTCACTGGCAAGCTCTGGATAAACGTGCTCTATACAACCGTACTTGCAACCATTCTGACCATGATTCTGATGTTCGGTACCGCTGTAATTTTCCATTGGGACAACTTCTCTCTGCTCGGCGCCATTATCTTTAAAGGTTTCGCTTGCGGAGTATGTGGAATGGTTGTATTCTATTTTATAGGAAATTATTACATGCTTAAAGAACAGTCAACCATGCAAAACAACTAGGAGGAATTAAGAATGAATTTTCAGAATTACAAAGTTCTGGTGGCCGGCTCCACATCCGGTATTGGTCTGGCCATCGCCAAGATGTTCATTGAACACGGTGCAACAGTAATCGGTCTGGGCCGGAATTTCGAGCGCACCAAAGAACTTGGGAAACAGTACATTCCCTGTAAATGCGACGTGACAGACGCTGACCAGATTACGGCAACGGTTGAATTTGTCAAAAAGACATTTGACAATAAGCTGGATGTCTTCGTGGACTCTGCCGGACTTGGTGTAAAGCAGCCGGTAGATGATGTACCTGTAGAGCGTTTTGATCTCGCAATCAACCTGCTTCTGCGCCACCACATCCTGTTCACATCTCAGTTGGTCGACGCTCTGCGCAGCTGTGACAGCAAGGATCCGGTTGTCGTACATATTTCCAGTGCCGCCAGCCGTTCGATTGAATCAGACAACATCCTGTACGGTCTGTGCAAAACCGCCTGCAATCTGTATGCAAAGCAGCTTGCCAAGGGACTGCACGGTGTCCGCTCATTTACGATCTCACCGGGAACCATCGCAACTCCTATCTTCGACCGCGACAAGAATGCGCACCGTACACCGGAGCAGATTCAGGCAATGTTTGACCAGTTGTCCAAAGCTATCCCATGTCAGCGCGTTGCCGATCCAAGCGAAGTCGCTGATCTGGTAGAATTTTTATGTTCTCCTGACGCATCCTATATGACCGGTACCGACTGTCTCATCGACGGCGGAATCATGACACAATTTTAATGAAAGGTGGAGAAAACTATGTTGAACAATAAAATTGCAATGGTGGTCGGTGCTTCTACCGGAATTGGACTTGCCACTGTCAGACGTTTCATCGCAGAGGGTGCTTACGTGTATGGTGTCGGAGAAGACTGCAGTGCATTTGCAGAGCTGAAAGAACAGTTTACATTTTTAAAGTGTGATGTCACTCTGGAATCAGATATTGAACGTGTATGCGCGGAAGTTGCCGATAAACATCATACGCTTGACAGCCTGGTGACTGTTGCCTCCAAGCTCTTTCGGGGCGGTGTAACACAGGTTGATGCAGCATTGATCGAAGAGGCAAACAAGCATATCTGCGTAATGCCGATGCTGTTTACAAAATACTGCACACCAATGCTGAAAAAGTCAGCGAACCCTTCCATCACACACGATGTGCCGATGTCAGCATATATGACTGAACTGGATTATCTAAATTCTTCTTTCTCAACCGCAGTCATCAACTACAGCCGGCAGGCCTGCTCACAGATCCGGCCGATCCGTGTAAACACAATCTTATTCGGAATCATGACCGATCATCTGCTGACCCCGGAGGAAGTTGCTGTATATGACACGCCGGAACACCTGGCGAAGATTCCTGCCGGACGCCTTGGAAAGGGCTCCGATGTTGCAGGCGTCAATGCATTCCTCGCTTCGGACAAAGCTCGGTACTTAAACTCCTGGGCATGCGCGGTGGATGGTGGATACTACACCATGAACCCACGATCTATGGGTAACAACGGAATTTAAGAACAGAGCAAAAAGGGACAGGTTAAAAGGCAATTGGGGACGTAGCAAAGCTGCAGCTTTGCTACGTCCCCAATTGCCTTTTAACCTGTCCCTTTTTGTCCTTTTTTGTTTCTTTTATCATTCTCCACGGAAATATGGACATTCCAGTTTAATACACTGCTCATTCCATCTCATAAATTCGCATTTTATCTTCTCCGGCAGTTCCATCTCAATTCCCAGATGCTCTTTCACAAACAGAACCGCTGTTTTCGCAGCCACGAAGGAATCCCGCTTGCAGCAGCGTGGTCCCCCCAGCTTTCCGATCTCTCCAAGTGCCGCCGCTGTCATCTGATTGGAAAGTCCCCAGGACTCTTTTGTCAACGGCGTCGCCTGCATGGCGATGCTCAGAAAGATTCCCGTGCTCACACCGGCCCCACAGCATCCCCAGAAACCGCACGCGCCTCCCGGTACCTGCTTTCCTCTTCGTTCCATTTCCTTCAGTGCGGGCCCCAGATCGATATCTCCGCCTGCATTACGATATGCCGCGAGGAGTGCCGCCCCGACCATCACATGATGCTCCGGCCCATGCATGAAAATAGCAGGTGTTCTCATAAGCCCCTGCATGATCTCGATTGGATTTTTGCTGTCTGTCTTTGAACAGACCTCCAAGATTGCCTCCACACCTTTTGCACAGTGACAGTCATCACAGATATAATGGCCATTGCGGCAGGACACTGTGGTCTCAAACTCTCCACCGCATATCATGCACTTCATTTTCACTGGCTCCGTACTGTATACCAGCTCTTCATTACATATCAGACAGTTACTTTTATTTTCCATTCCACCTATCCTCCATAAAATGTTTTGTATCATTGGCTGCTCCACAGATGCTCCACGGTAAATCAGAGATTCGCAGTCCGCTTTGATTTTCTATTTCATATGTGCAGTAATGATTGTATAGCTATAAGAGTTCACCGTTATCCTGATATTGTCGATTTCGCAATACCAGTTCTTCCCCTGTTTATATATATTACATTCGGGGTCCAATATTTTCTTTTTACAATATTCGACTACATCCTCCGTATCCAATTTCAGGTTTTTCTTGATCCTGTCAATGCCCATTTCCGTAGTATGTACTTTATCAATATTGGATAACAGCAAATCCTGATTTTCCGGACATGTCTTCGCATGTTCCAACGGAACATCCGTACGCACCGCTGTCTGCCCCATATTCCTTTCCACTGTCAAATGATCCTCGTACACAGCCATCCTCCCTTTATAAGTTCAATATCATAATATCATCATTCCCCGTTTATCCAATACCGACGCCCGGCTTTCTGACAGTCGTTTTACCACGCATATTTTGCGCAGTCAGCACTTACTCTCAGCCAGAATAAAAAAGGTTAAACAGAAGTTGAAACATCTTCTCCGGGTTACACTATGGTATATCCGCTTTTAGCCAATGTGCTCATTGCTGCATCAAAATCTTCTCTTTTTACTAGTATGTAATCTGTATTATATGTTGACACTGCAAATATGCCGATTTTGTTGTCTGCAAGAATCGCAGTAATTGGTGCTAAAATACCAATCAGTGAAAAGTCCAGTACCCCTTGTATTCGAAAACTTTTCCATCCGTCTTCTCTTTCGATCGTGTCCGCCGGTACATTTGACGTCAGACAGACCAGGGATAATTCTTCTTCGCTTTTTCCGATGAAATATAGCTCTCCTTCCAGATCTTCTGCACGGATCTCTTTTACTTTACACACAGTGAAATCATAGTCCAGCCTTTTTAATTCTATCATTCTATGCTCCTTAAATATTTCTGCTTTTTTTGTATTCCATACTGCTCCCCCCAAACAAAGGCAAGTTATCGCTCCCTTTTCAGGTAAACCATATCCACAAGCTGCTTTCCATCTTCAAATATCAGGTGGTCATAATTATCTGTGAAGAAGTTCTTTATGCGATGGGATTCACCAAAACCACAGCTACGATAAAAGCCGAGCGAAGACGGAACATCACCGGTTCCTACAAGCATATACCTACAGTCGGCATAATGTGAAAAGGCATACTGTATCAGGCTCTTTCCGTATCCTTTTCGCTGAGCCTCTGGTGATACAGCAATATTTTTCAGTTCATATATGCCGTCCCCTTCTTTTGTGACTACGCATTCGGCTTTGATACCGTCATCATCTAAAACAAACATTTCGCCTCGTTCAAGATACTTATCTATCATATCTTCCTGCTCGTCGGCCAATAGCAGCAATTCTAAATATTCTTTTTTATCTTTTGTTACTTCTCTTATTTCCATTCGTATGGATTCCTCCACAGCTTCAAATTTTTGTAATATCAATTTTTATTTTTTCTTTTTATATCTCCAGATTTCTTTCTGCTACTATTCTATCACAAATAATTTTCAAAGTCATTTCCTTCAAGTCCTCTGCTATATCATGGTGCTGTTGGCTCTATCTGTTCCGTCAAGGACTGCCCTGCAGCGTATCGGCTACGCCTTGTTCCTTGACCTCACTACATTTCTCTCAACTTTTTAGAAATCAGTAAGTTGACTGTAATAAATGAGATTGCTATACAAAAGAAACTGATGGTAAGCCATAGTGGTATATCCCTCTCTAACTGAATACGAAAAAGCAGAATAATTGCCATAAATATAGACCCCAAAATCTCCATAAAATTCAACAATTTTTTGCGGAATTCTTGTAGATGTGTCCGATTTTGCATCCTTTCAGATTTCCATATTCCATAATTTAGTTGAATATCATTTACATCTTCATCAGATATAAGTTCGTCCATACTTACATCTAGCTCTAATGCCAATTTTTTTGCAGTAATCAAATCCGGACATCTCGAACCATTTTCCCAACGACAAACTGTCTGCCTTGAAACATATAACTTGTCCGCAAGTTGTTGCTGAGTGAGATTTTTTTCTTCTCTGAATTTTTTGATGTTATCACTTAATGCCATACTCCATACCTCTCTTTCATTCACATCATATAACGATAGAACTTAAAATGAAAGTACCAGTATGTATTTCCTTTGTTTCCATTTTGGTAACATCTGTTTATTCTAAAAATGACGCAGACAATATCTCTACTATCTGCGTCATTCCTCTAATGTCCGCTTGAAATATTTACTCCTTTTTCTTTCAACTTTTACTCCAAATTCACTTCATTCTAAAAATCTGTTACGATATTTTGCGGTATTCTACGATACCGTTTCTTGAAGAAAAATTCTTGCAACCCTTGATATTAAGCAAACTTTTCAATATTTCCAAGCACTTTATTCTGTTGTGAGATTTTGTCTCAAATTATTTCATTACGATATTCACAATACGCCCCGGTACATAAATCTCTTTCACAACGTTGCCGGTCAGCTTGTCTGCGATTGCTTCTTTTCCTGCTGCGATCGCATCCTCTTTTGCTGCATCTGCAGGAATCGTCACAACCGCTTTTGTCTTGCCGTTGATCTGAACTGCCACCTCGATCTCGTCATCCTTCATCAGAGACTCATCGTAGGTCGGCCATCCCGCCTTGAATACACTGCCTTCATGACCAAGCTGCTGCCACAATTCTTCTGCGATATGTGGCGCAAATGGTGAGAGCAGAACTGCCAGCTGGCTCATCGTCTCAAGGTCGATACCACCCGCTTTTCTGGCGATCTCGGCAAACTTGTTATTGTATTCCATGAAACCAGAGATAACTGTATTCAGGCTGAAGTTCTCAAGACGTGTGGTGATATCCTTCACCATCTTGTTGCGGAACTTGATCATCTCTTTTGTAGCTGTTACATTCGCTTCTTTGCTGTCCATGGTCAGTGTCCATACTTTTTTCAGGAAACGGTATACACCGTCAATTCCTCTGTCGTCCCACTCTGCATCCAGCTCCGGTGGTCCCACAAAAAGCTCGTACATACGCAGGGAATCGCAGCCATAGTCGCGCACCAGATCATCCGGTGAAACGACATTTCCTTTGGACTTGCTCATCTTGATTCCGTTCTTTCCTGTGATCATTCCCTGATTGAACAGCTTGTGGAATGGCTCATCGAAATCTACAACTCCAATATCACAGAGAAACTTTGTATAGAAACGAGAATACAGTAAATGAAGTACGGCATGCTCTACACCACCGATGTACATATCAACCGGAAGCATGGCATCCGCTTTCTCTCTCGATACCAGTTCTTTGTCATTGTGGTTGTCCACGTAGCGAAGGAAATACCAGGAAGATCCTGCCCACTGCGGCATGGTATTCGTCTCACGCTTGGCCGGTTTTCCGCAGACCGGACACTTGCAGTTCACCCACTCGTCAATTCCCGCAAGTGGCGACTCTCCGGTTCCCGTCGGTTCATAGGATTCTACCTCCGGCAGGCGAAGCGGTAACTCTTCTTCTGGTACCGGCACTGCTCCACAATCCGGACAGTGTACAATCGGAATTGGCTCGCCCCAGTAACGCTGACGGGAAAATACCCAGTCACGCAGCTTGTAATTCACAGTTGCTCTTCCGAATCCACGCTCCTCAATGATGTGTGGTGCTTCTTTTTTCAATACAGAAGACTCCATACCATTCCACTCCCCGGAGTTGATCATGATTCCGGCAGCTTCTGTATAGGCTTCTGTCATATTTTCGATTTCTTTTCCGTCTTTGGCAATGACCTGTACGATTGGAATGTTGAACTTGGTCGCAAATTCAAAGTCGCGGTCATCATGAGCCGGTACACACATGATTGCTCCTGTACCGTAGTCAGCCAGAACATAATCAGAGAGCCAGATCGGTGTCTTCTCTCCATTTAACGGATTGACTGCATAGCTTCCTGTAAACACTCCGGTCTTCTCTTTGTCCTGCAGACGATCTACGTTGGACTTCATAGAAGCCTCGTTGATGTATTTCTCCACAGCCTCTCTCGTCTCGTCCGTGGCAAGACCTGCTGCCAGCGCATGCTCCGGCGCCAGTACCATAAAGGTCGCTCCGTAAAGAGTGTCCGGTCTGGTGGTGTAGACGGTGATGGCATCTTCTCTGCCCTCCACCTTAAAGTCAACCTCTGCGCCATAGGATTTGCCAATCCAGTCTGCCTGCATCTTCTTTACTTTTTCCGGCCAGTCCAGTTTGTCCAGATCACTCAGCAGTCTGTCTGCATAAGCGGTGATCTTGAGCATCCACTGACGGAGGTTTTTCTTGGTGACCTCTGTACCGCAGCGTTCGCACTTACCGTTTACCACTTCTTCATTGGCAAGACCGGTCTTGCAGGACGGACACCAGTTGATTGGAAATTCTTTCTCATATGCCAGACCTTCTTTGAACATCTTCACAAAGATCCACTGGGTCCATTTGTAGAAGTCCGGATCGGTCGTATTTACTTCCATATCCCAATCGTAAAGTGCTGCAATCTCATTGATCTGACGCTTGATGTTTGCCACATTCTCCGCGGTGGACTTTGCCGGGTGCACGCCCATCTTGATGGCATAATTCTCTGCCGGAAGACCGAACGCGTCCCATCCCATTGGATGTACAATATAGTAGCCCTGCTGTAATTTATAACGGCTCCACACATCAGAGATTACATACCCTCTCCAATGACCCACGTGAAGTCCGTTTCCTGATGGATACGGGAACATATCGAGGCAGTAATACTTGTCTCTCTTTCCATTCTCATCTTCCCTGACATTAACCGGGCTCTCCTCCCAGATATCATGCCACTTTTTCTCAATCGCCTTATGATTGTAGACTATTGCTGTCATAACTGATTCCTCCTGAATTTTTCTTTTTTACACCAGATACCAGAAATTCTCCCGCCTGCGGCGGTCCCCTCCCCGGTACAATAAATGAAGCCTTCTCATCTCAAAAAAGAGACGAAAAGGCTTTTATTTTCCGTGGTACCACTCTCATTCATGTCTCTGCTCTATATAAAACATGCACTCATTGATTCTGTAACGGGAACACCCGCCTCTGCCTACCGGAAATCTCACCGTACGTACTGCCTCAAAAAAGCGTCGCCGGCCGATTCGTTCAACAAAGGAACTCCGAGGTGAGTTGGGAGATTACGCTGCTGCCTCACACCACCCGGCAGTTCTCTGAAAACGGATACGCTCTTACTACTCCTCATCCATGTTTTTATCCTATTAACACTAGCGATAATTGTAGCACATTGGTTAAATATAATCAAGTCAAAAGATAATATTTCGCAGGTTATAAATTTTTTTATCTTTTTACTTTTCCGGTTGTTCACATCTCTCCTTTCGTGTATAATGGTATTAAGATTTATTGAGCGAGTTCAACTCAACAAAAAACACACATAAAGGAGAGTTTGCCATGGTAAATTTATTAACAGGCCCAAAGGGCAGTGGAAAAACACAACAGATGATCGACTTAGCCAATGAGGCCTCCAAGACATCAAACGGAAATGTAGTATTAATCAAAAAGAGTCATCGTGACACCATCAGTGTTGACTTCAGTGTAAGAGCAATCTGTATGGCTGATTACACAGATATCACCAACCTTGACGAATTTGTCGGCTTTTTATATGGTATGGTTGCCGGAAATCATGATATCGAATCTATTTTTATTGACGGAATTTTAAAACAGGCTGACATTTCTCTGGAGAATCTGCCAAAGTTCATCGAGAAACTGAAAAAGATTTCGGCTGCGGACAATATCCAGTTCTTCATCAGCATCAGCGCTAAGAATGATGATATCACAGGCATCGATTTAACTGACTGTAAGATTTTGAACTAGAGTGTAGTATTACATATCAAGCAATTTCACAGAATCGGATCGTATATTTAAAATCTGCAGTGCTGGCTAAAACCGACCGTCAGCACCTGATTTTTAAAGCATTTTAAAAGGATTAGAATGAACTGGTTTTCCAGTCTTTCTAATCCTTTTTTACTGTGCCAAACCTGCACTACAGCAGATATCTGGTTTTCACCTTTACAGCGCCATAAGCCACGTGTAAAACAACAGCATTGCCGGCATCGTGACAATACAAAACAGTACTGACATTACGTTCAGCGCTCCCGCATACGTCGCGTCTCCACCGTAAACCTGCGCAATCTGTGTGACCATCGTTGCAATCGGAGCCATCGCGGACATGAGCACAATCATCAGAATCTGATCGGCCTCGGGATGCAGCATTGCAATCCCGCTGATCTTCATCAAGACGATGACTGCCAGCGGCAGGAAAATCAGGCGGATAAAGCTGACAAAGTAAGGTCGCTTTCTCGTGAACAGCCACTTGATGTCAACCTCTCCCATCAGCATTCCGATTACCAGCATACTGATTGGACCGACTACATTGCCAAATCCGGTCACCACGTCTCCGATGATCATCGGCAGTTTGATTCTCGTAAAAAACAGAATAATCCCCACAAAAATTGCAATGATATTTGGATTCAACAGAACCTTTTTGATATCGAATTTGTTCTCATGGCAGATCATCGCCTTGCCGTGGGTCCACACGAAAAATGCCTGCACTACAATATATGGGCAAGTGTAAAGCACCCACTTCGGCCCCAGCACGCTCTGCACCAGCGGAATGACCAGATTCCCTGCATTGCTGTATATGACCGAGGCCTGCTCCACACTATTTAGATTGAGCGGTTTCCTGATCAGATACACCAGCAGAATCATGATGATGTGTATCGCGATTGAAACGACCACCCCCAAAGCCAGCCCCTTTATCATGCTGCCGGTATAATCAATCTGAAATGCATTCACCAGCATGCACGGCATCAATATGAAGATATTGACCGTCGAGAGCGGCCTGCTGTCTGCTGCCCGCAACAATCCCATCTTCACAATAATATATCCGACACCGCCCATCAACGCCAGCCCGATTATCTTTTCTCCTAATAGTATACTTAAATCCATTCTACTTATCGCTTTCCGTTACTTTCTTTTCCTCTCCGTCCAATGACAGAACCGTATTGGATTCATCGCCCTTTTTGTACTCTATGGTCACTTCTTCGCCCACTTCGTATTTGATGATATCAATGAAATCTACCACTGAAACATCGAAAATCTCATCTGACCCCTCCAGCATAATGTAGTAATGTGAATTTCCGTCGATGACACCCTGCGCAATCTTCGTGATTTTCGCAGTCATTTCTTCCACTTCCCGGGTATCCTTTTCCGCAACTTTGATTCCATTTTCATACATAAGATCTGTGTAAGAAGCTTCACACTGACTCACGGTATCGCCGATTGCTACGATCTGGTACTTCTGCACATTGACCATTGCATACTTTTTCACAAGTCCTGCATCGTCCTTCAGCGCAATAAAATAGGTCGGTTCCCCTGACAGATTCAAGAGCAGCGGGAAGGTCGCCGTGTACTTCAGATTCTGTACCTGCCCTTCCGCGGAGGACATAGCGGAATCCTCAATTGCCCCCTCAATCGGATAGTATTTTGTCTCCATGGTTCTTTGATTCATCAGTACGAATCCAACGTTGGACTGGTCACCGCTGACGGAGGTCACTCCCGTGTATACCCAGACATCATCATCGATTGCAAGGTAGTTGTAACCGTTCGTTGTCTTCAGGCAGTCCTTCTGTCCCAACACGCTGTTGAAAAATCCATGTTTTAATGAACCGTAGTAATCATATAATTCCACCAGCAGATCAGCGGAGTATGCACGGTCGATCCACTCCGGAACCTTGTCGATCTTATAGTCTGTCGTCTCGCCGGTTACTGCATTGCAGAGCACCACGCGCCCCACGGTCGCTCCGCCAAACAATCCAATGTTAAACTTCTTTACCGGGCAGACCCAGTACGGAACTCCATCATCGTCAATTTCGAAGCTGATATCGTCGAAAATGTATGTCGGATAAGAAAACCGCAGATGCCGGTAGATGTTCCGGTTAAAATGATCACTGGTCGTGTATTTCATTCCTTCTTTGAGTTTTACCAGCTCTGTTGTCTGAGTCGCCATATCGATTCGGATATAAGCAGGAATTCCTTCCCTCATATTCGTGAGCCACTTAATGGTGCTGGCATACTTCAGCGGTGATACACGGACCGGTTTATCCTGGTAGTTGATCTGGCTGTAGAGATCATCCACCTCAAATTGGGATACCATGTCCACCATACTTCCCATCTTACGATTGCCGAGAATCGTTGCAGAATCCTTATCAAGAATCGGGATCTGATCAAAAGACAGTTCCTCGATATCCTTGGTAAACTCCCCCTCCTCCACGGTCAGAAGCTTCTGGTACTTTTTCGCATTCACGATTGGTGAGGAGAGCAGGGTTCCTACAAGGTAAACCACAACAATTACCCCCAGCAGACTCATCAGAGCTTTCAGCCCCTTGGAATCCTTCAGGTCATAACGTGTCAGGTGTTTGCGGTTTATATAAAATGCCCCCACAATAACTACCAGCACAATCAAAAACATCCACAAATCACTCGAATGAAGGTTGATTGCCGGAAGGGATACATAATAGTAGATTCCTGCCACAATAATCAGCGCAAGCACTCCGAGTATTTTTAACTTATTCTTTTTCATATTCTTCCTCTCTTTGATTCATAATTTCTAACTTGTCGTCAGCCGCAGGCGAATGACCTGCGTATGCTCCAACGTATTTTTCATTATAACATATTGCTCATCGTTGTGACAGGTGAATTATCTATATCATGAATTTGTATTTTAATTCATGATATAACGAAATCGGAAAAGCCGCATGTACAAAACATACGACTTTTCCCACTTCAAATGAATTCAATTATACTCCAGCATAATTGCTGCGAGCGGCTGTCAGCTCTGCTGACATAATGCATCTAAGCCGCTCTGCAATCCGCTTCTCTACCTGAAAATATTTTTCTTATTCATCCGCTGCTCTTGCTGCGATCTCTTTTTCCTGTACATCAGACGGTGCCTGCTCATATCTTGCAAATTCATATGCGTAGGTTCCACGTCCGCCTGTCATGGAGCGAAGTACGGTACAGTATCCAAACAATCCTGTCATCGGAATATCCGCCTCGATAATCTGTTTTCCTCCTGCTATCGGTGTCATTCCCAGCACTCTGCCGCGGCGCTTGTTCAGATCTCCCATGACATCTCCGGTATAGTCATCCGGCACGGTCACCTTCAGAGACGCGATCGGCTCGAGGAGAACCGGCCCGGCCTCCATAAATCCTTTCTTAAATGCCTGCACGGTGGCTGTCTTGAACGCCTGCTCTGAAGAATCTACCGGATGGTAAGAGCCGTCATATAACGTCGCCTTCACGCCCACTACCGGGTATCCGGCCAGCGGTCCCTTTCCAACCGAATCCTGCAATCCCTTCTCCACTGCCGGGAAGTAATTTCTCGGAACTGCTCCGCCGACTACTTTCTCCTCAAATACATACGGTGCCTCCAGATTTCCTGATGGCTCGAATGTCATTTTCACATGACCATACTGTCCATGTCCGCCGGATTGCTTCTTATACTTGGTGTCCACGTCAGAATTTTTGCGAATGGTCTCTCTGAACGCCACTCTCGGTGTCTCCAGATTAATCTCCACCTTGTATCTTGACTGCAGTTTACTCGCAACCACCTCAAGATGCTGGTCGCCCATACCGTACAGCAGCGCCTGTCTGTTCTCACTGTCATTGACCGTCTTGAGCGTCACATCCTCCGCCATCATCTTCGCCAGAGCCTGAGAAACTTTGTCCTCATCTCCCTTGGTCGGTGTCGTGTATTTCATATAAGTATACGGAACGGAATATTCCGTCTTTCCGAACAGCACCTGACTCGTTTTGGATGAAAGTGTATCACCGGTCTTTGTCGCGGTCAGTTTGGCAACCGCACCGATATCTCCCGCAAACAGCTCCGGCACCTCCACCGGCTTGTTGCCGATCAGCGTGTAGAGCTTGCCTGGTTTCGCTTCTGCCTCCGCGGCTGCATTGTAGAGAATATCATCTCCCTTCAATACGCCGGAGCATACCTTGATCAACGAATATTTTCCTATAAACGGATCTACCATCGTCTTGAACACATATGCGGTCTTTGATTTGGCGAAATCGTAATTTGCCTCAAAAATCTCGTTCGTCGTGCGATTGATTCCCGCACATTCTCTCTTGTCCGGACTCGGGAAGAAACGTACAATATCAGACAGAAGATTCACTACGCCCTGCGCCTGAAGATTGGATCCCATTCCAACCGGTACGATACTGCCGTCCATCACGTTGGTACGGAGAGCAGCCCTGATTTCCTCAATGGAGAACTCTTCTCCTGCAAAATAGCGCTCCATAAAATCGTCGCTTGTCTCCGCTACCGCCTCCAGCAGCGTGTTGCGGCAGATTTCAAGATTTGGCATACAGTAATCCGGAATCTCGCACTCTTCGCGCTGTCCAATCTCTGTAAAACGTCTTCCTGCATTCTTGATGACGTTCACATAACCAACCAGTTTCTCGTTCTCACGGATCGGGATTGCGCGCGGAGCAATGCATTTGCCGTATCTGGCTGTCAGGTCTTCCACCACCTGACGGAAACTTGCATCGTCCACATCCATCTCTGTCACATATACCATACGGGGCAGATTGTACTTCTCACACAGCTCCCATGCTTTTTCTGTTCCGACTTCCACACCCGCTTTTCCGGATACTACGATCACCGCCGCATCTGCCGCGCTGACTGCCTCCTCCACTTCTCCGACAAAATCAAAATATCCCGGAGTGTCCAGAATGTTAATCTTCGCTTTCTCCCACTCTATTGGAACCAGAGATGTTGTGATAGAAAATTCTCTCTTCTGTTCTTCTTTATCGAAATCACTGATTGTATTCCCTTCGGAAATCTTGCCCATACGACTCGTTGCACCTGATATGTAAGACATTGCCTCCACCAGGCTGGTCTTGCCACTGCCGCCGTGGCCAAGTAATACTACATTTCGAATTTCGTCCGTTCTGTAAACTTTCATATGCTTGCTGCCTCCTTGTTCGTAATTTTCATGCAATTTCACACAAAATAGTATGGTTATATTGTACTAAAATTCCGTATGCATTACAACTCTTTTATGAATTTTTCACAAACTGTTTTAACCCGTGGACTTTCATTCTTTAAAGTGTTAAAATACGGGTAGATTAAACTACAGGAGGACACATGAAATGAACACACAGAAAATAGGCTTTATCGGTCTGGGACTTATCGGCGGATCCATTGCGAAAGCAGTTCGTCTCTATTATCCCGATACCGAAATCGTCGCATTTGACAAGAATAAGGAGACTCTGGCACTGGCCGTTCAGGAGGAGACCGTAGACATCGCCTGCGGGTCGATCGACATCAATTTTGCTGCCTGCGATTATATCTTCCTGTGTGCTCCAATCTCATACAATACAGCATACCTTAAACAACTGAAGGAATATGTACATCCGGGACTGATTCTGACTGATGTCGGAAGTGTCAAGACCTCCATTCACAACGAGATCACACGCCTTGGACTGGAGGACTGTTTTATCGGGGGACATCCGATGGCCGGCTCGGAAAAGAGTGGATTCATTAACTCGAAACCGGTTCTGATCGAGAACGCGTACTATATACTCACGCCTTCTGTCTCCGTGGCAGCAGAAAAGCTCGACAAATATCGGACTTTTGTGGAATCACTGAAAGCGCTCCCCATTACCCTGGACTATAAAAAGCATGATTATATCACAGGAACGATCAGTCATCTTCCGCATATTATCGCCGCATGCCTTGTCAACTTTGTCAGAGACACCGACACCGAGGATGAGATGATGAAAAGCCTTGCGGCAGGCGGATTCAAGGATATCACCCGTATCGCCTCCTCGTCGCCCATCATGTGGCAGCAGATCTGTCTGAAGAACAAGGAGAACATTTCCGAGATATTGGCGGCATATATCAAGACACTGCAGCAGGCCAAAGCGACCATTGATGCGAGTTCCGAACAGAAGCTGTATCATATGTTCGAGGCCTCCAGGGATTACCGGGATTCCATGCCGGCCAGTTCCCTCGGCCCGATCAAGAAGGTGTTCGCGGTCTACTGTGACATCATCGACGAAGCAGGTGGAATCGCGACAATTGCAACGATTCTTGCAAGCAACAACATCAGTATCAAGAATATCGGAATCGTGCACAACCGCGAGTTTGAAGAGGGCGTTCTCCGCATCGAGTTTTACAATGCACAATCTTCCGACAGTGCGGCTTCTCTGTTGGAGAAGTACCATTATATCGTGTACGAACGTTAAGATACAGAAGCTTTTATATAATTATAGTAGAAAGGATTTTATTTTAATATGGAAATCGGAAAAATAACAGGACTCAAGGGTACCATCACCATTCCAGGTGACAAATCTGTCTCACACCGGGCGATCATGCTCGGCTCCATCGCACAGGGAACAACGGAGATTCACAATTTTCTCCGGGGAGCAGACTGTCTCTCCACCATTCAGTGTTTCCGCTCAATGGGAATTGAAATCAAAGAAAATCAGGACATTGTGACTGTGCACGGAAAGGGACTTCACGGTCTGACTGCCCCATCCGATATTCTGGATGTAGGCAACAGTGGAACGACCACCAGACTTCTATCCGGGATTCTGGCCGGTCAGGAATTTGATTCCAAGATGTCGGGCGATTCCTCTCTGAACACCCGCCCTATGCGCAGGATTATCGAACCGCTTACTCAGATGGGCGCCAACATTTCCAGCATCATGAGAAACGGCTGTGCTCCGCTGTACATCTCCAAGGGCAATTTGCACGGAATCCATTATCATTCCAAGGTGGCCTCCGCTCAGGTAAAATCAGCCATTCTGCTGGCAGGACTCTACGCCGACAGTGAGACTGCCGTCACCGAGCCAACCCTCTCCAGAAATCATACCGAACTGATGCTGAAGGAATACGGCGCAGATGTCAGTGCCTCCTTCAAGCTTGGAAGCACTGTCGCAACCGCCTCCGTAAAACCATGCACCGAATTATTCGGGCAGAATATAACCGTTCCCGGGGACATCTCCTCCGCGGCATACTTTATCGCTGCAGGATTGCTGGTTCCCGACTCCGAGATCGTGATTAAGAACGTGGGCATCAATTCTACCCGCTCCGGTATTCTGAAAGTATGTGAGAACATGGGTGCCAACATCTCCCTGCTGCATGAAACGCGGGCAGGCGGAGAACCCGTCGCAGATATTCTTGTCCGGACAAGCCAGCTGCACGGAACCACCGTGGAAGGCCCCATCATCCCCACTCTGATCGACGAAATCCCAATCATAGCAGTCATGGCTGCCATGGCTGAAGGAACCACCGTCATCCGGGATGCTGCCGAATTAAAGGTGAAAGAGACAAACCGTATCGAGACGGTCTGTGACAATCTCGCCTCCATGGGATGTGACATCACCCCTACAGACGACGGCATGATCATCCACGGAGGAAATCCGCTTCACAGTGCTAATATACACACGCTCCTCGATCACCGCATCGCCATGGCCTTCACAATCGCCGGGCTGGTGGCAGATGGAATTACCAACATTCTGGACAGCAAGTGTATCGATGTTTCTTATCCGACTTTTTATGATACATTTGAGGACTTATTATAGGCAGACCTCATAAGGGACAGAGCAAAAGTCAATTGGGGACGTAGTAAAATTGCAATTTTACTACGTCCCCAATTGACTTTTGCTCTGTCCCTTATGGATCGTGCTTCTATTGTTTCGGCTGCTCGCCTAATGTTACATCAACTGTCTTTTCCTGATATTCTCCACCGTTGCCCGGTACCTGCATTGTGATGGATACCGTCGTTCCTTTTGCATAATATGCCAGTTCACCCTGGAGTGTCGCCATGCTGTCGATTGTGGTACCATTTATACCTGTTATGATACATCCCTTCGTGATTCCTGCGCTCTCTGCTCCACCGCCGCTGATCGGTTCCGATACATAGACACCGGTCGGCATGCTGTATCTCTCTGCGCTCTCCTGTGTTACATCCACGCCCTGGATTCCGAGATATCCTTTGTCTGCTTCAGCAACCTTTGTCTTTGTCTCCTGGTTCATCAGATTCGTGATTGCCTCGCTGACATCACTGATCGGGATTGCATATCCCATACCTTCAACAGTCGTGTCGGAAAGCTTCGCTGAATTGATACCGATTACCTCTCCGTTTGCGTTGACCAGCGCTCCACCGCTGTTTCCCGGATTGATTGCCGCGTCGGTCTGAATGAACGCTGTATCGCTCTCAGAATCTGTCAGAACACGGTCTGTCGCGCTGACGATTCCGGTTGTAACAGACTGTCCGTATCCCAGTGCATTTCCAATTGCAATTGCAGGCTCTCCAACCTGAAGTTTGGTTGAATCTCCCAATGTTGCAACCTTGATTTTACCCATCGTATCATCTGAAATACTGTTGAGCGGCACTGCCACTACAGCGATATCCAATGCTGCATCACTGCCTTTGACATCGGCTTCTACACTGCTCTCATCAATAAAGGATACTGTCAGTGTCTCGCTGTCTGCAATGACATGGTTATTTGTAACGATCAACAGCTCTGTGTCATTCTGTCCGATAATGATTCCAGAACCAGTGCTCTCCACTTCCTGCTCTCCGCTCTGTCCGAAAAAGTTCTGCACCTGCTGTACACTCATGTTTGTGATTGATACAACCGAAGGCATCACATTGCCGGCAATCTCTGAGACATCCGAAGTCACTGCGTTCGATGTCTGGGTGAGGGAGGTGTTATCCACCGTCGATGCCGCATTCGCCGACTTGCTGCCTCCTGATAAAGAACCAAGGCCAAGCAGCTTACTGCCCACTACATTACTGGCAAGAAACGTGGCGCTCGACACCACTCCAAACAACAATGCCAGCGCGATGACCATGATCGCCTTCGGCATCTTCATCTTGCTCTGATGTGCCTTATGCACATTATCATTATTCTGCTTATTTTCCTGTTCATTCGGAACATAATAATTATACTGATTATCCATTTTATAAAACCCCTTTCGTCTTATTGTATTTAATAATCATATGTTACCGCCAATTTGTGTTAAAATTGTGATTAATTATTGTAGAAACCTTGAAACAGCGCAATTATTCGCCCATAACGAATTTGTCCGGATCTTCCAAGAAGTTCTTCACGTACATGGGGCATTGCAGTCGCAATGCCCCATGTACTCTCTCATATAATATTAATCATCCAGATCTACAAAATCAACTTCGTAATCGTCGTCTTCATCATCGTAGTTTTCATCATCTTCGTCATCATAATACTCATCGTCGTCTTCGTCGTCATAATACTCGTCATCATCATCTTCATATTCATCGCTGTCGTCATCTTCATAGTACGCATCATCTTCGTCATCATTGTACGCCATGTCATCATCATAGCCATCATATGAATCCGTAGGTTCCCCATATTGATCATCGTATTGATTATTATACAATTCATCCAGTTCACGATTTCTGTTTTTCAGCTTTACGCTCAGTACAATAATAATAATCAATAGTAATAAGAAGACTGCCCATGCCACAATCAGGATGATCGTCAGATTTTTTTCAATAGCATCTGTAATCTTGTTCACCAGTCCTGTTGAATTTTTCACGGTTACCTTTGCCGGCACTACATATCTCTGATATGTGTCCTCTGTTTTATCATACTCGTAGAACTCTTCTTTTCCGAGGCTGTTCAGTGCATAAACCAGATAGAAATCTGTCTCTTCCGAATCCTGCCATGCCGGAAATTCATTGCCATTCAATGTCAGCGTCGTCGCTTTGTACTTGTTTGGAAGATCTGATCCATCTCCCTGATCTGTCAGAAGGATATACCGGTCATTCGTAATCATGATCTGTTCCGTAAATGAAAACGTTCCGTTGCTTTCATTGTATAATGCCATATGTGAATCGTTGTTCGCATCATTTAAGAAAAACAGATATTTTCCACCCGCATCCTGAACAAGACATTTTCTGGCCGCACCTTCAAACTGCATCTCCGCTCTCGAGAACCCCTGGAAAATCAATGCATCTGAAAAATCTTCATAAATCGTATAGGATGTCCCTTTCACGTCGACCTGCAACCCGTTTCCAGATGACTGTCCTGTGGTCTCTGTCCCGTCTCCAGGACCAATTGTAACTGTTGCGTTGCCCTCTGTCAAAGTCAATGCCTCGTTTGAATACAGATAAGCCGTGTAACCAGCTACATCTACCGTTGTAGATCCTTCGTCCAAGGCCTTGAACACGATACTGTAATCTAATTCTGTCACCGTCCCGTCACCGGATGCGGACAATGCAACATTCCCGTCACCGCCTGTTGCGTTGGTTCCACTTACAAATTCCAGCACGGCCGGATCGTAGGTAAGGTTGATATCGCTGTCACCAATCGCCTGCCCTGCCGTTACCTTGACATCAATTGTCACCTCAGAGCCCTTTGTTGTCTCCGGATCCGAAAACACCAGTGTTCCCTCCGCAGCATGTGATGCAAATGTAAAACAGAAGAACATCAAACAAACTGCCGCTAGCCCTGTACTGACTTTTTTTACTGCTTTCATGTTTTTCCCTCATTCTCTTTCTTGAATTATCATATCGTACTGTTAATATCCCTGCGTGTCTGCTCCACCGGTTTGATCCACAGTTCCCGTTGTGCCGGACTGATCCACAGTTCCCGCTCCGCCAGTTTGATCCACGGTTCCCGTTCCGCCAGTCTGGTCCGTCGTCTCCTCTCCATACGTCTGGTCTGTTGTACCCGTTCCGTATGACGAATAATTTCCTGAATAATCGGTTCCATCCGATGACCAGTCCTGATTATAATAAGTCATATCATCAGAATCTGTAGTTCCAAGGCTGGACGCTTTATCTTCGATCTCACCACTGATCGCAACCACGGTTGATGACGGTGTATATCCGTCCTCCCCAAAGAAATACTGATGCAGCTGTGTGACGTTGCTTTCCAGTGTCATCGGAAGAACAACACTTCCGACACCGCTCAGCGTCTGCGCCTCTTTATCAAACGGAAATCCGGTTGTCTCTCCAAGCTGATATTTCATCGCATCCTTCGAATACGAAAGAATTTCTTTCAACGTGAAGTTTGTCTGTATCTCCGGAAATACTTTATCGATAATTTTGTTGATCGTAAGAAGATTACTGTTCTGTGCCTTTTTGACAATCTGTGTCAGCACTTCTCTCTGACGCTCTGTTCTGCGGTAATCGTCACCTGACGTATACCGGATTCGCGCATATGCCGTCGCCTGAGTTCCGGTCAGTGTCTGCATTCCCGGATCTGTGACTGCCCATGTATCAACCCCTGTATTTTTGATGATCTCCGTCGCATATCCATTGATGTAGTCAATTTCTTCCTGCTGAACATCTATATCAATGCCACCCAGCGCATCAATTACATCTACCATCGCTTTAAAGTCCACCGAAACATAATGCTGAATATCCATATCCAGATTCTTATTCAGAAGTGCCACTGCCTCCTGCGCTTCGCCGAACGAGTACGCGGCATTTGCTTTCTCATACGTTCCGTCATCCTGCTGAAGATATGTGTCACGGTATACCGAGCATAATTTTACGGCTTTCGTCTCCAGATTAATGCTTGCGATCATAATTGTATCGCTTCGCGTTCCCTCAACGTCTTCTGTCAAATCTGTTCTGGTATCCAGACCAAACAGTGCGACATTCAAGTAGCCTGTCTGTGCAACATTCTCGGTCACTTCCTGCGAAATGTTCAGGGCTTCGGTATCCAGCGTCTTCGTGTTAATCTTATGATACTTGCTGGCAAGAATCGCCAGACCAAGCGATATCAGTAAAATAAGCACTCCAAAAACTATTATTAAGATTTTTTTCCATATGGGCCAGGCTGCAAAACCTCTCTTCGGCCGTCTTCGTTTTCTGTTCGATCCGGCTGCCGCTCTGGTGCGTGGTTTTCTCCTGCTGTCCACTCTGGATCCTGTGCGTGAATCTGTCCGGTTGTTCATTCCGGAACCTGTTCGCGAATCAGTCCGGTCACCCGATCTGTGCTTTCTTCCCGTATTTGTTTGGGAATTTATGTTTCTATTCTCTGCCCCCGACCTGTTTCCGGAGTTATCCATCCTTCGTCTCCCAGAATTTCTTTCCAGATTCCTCTGCCTGCCGCTCCCCTGTTCAGGAGTTTCCTGCATACGCTGCCGGGATTCCGGTTTTCTCCGGGTACTTTGATCCTGTTCACGAATGGAGTCTCTTGTCCTTCTGTTCTGTTCGGTACGACTTTGGGAATTTGCTCTTCTCTCTGCCATATATACCCTTTCTCATTCATATCTCATTGTAAATCACACCTTATCATACAATATTTTCTTATATAATTCAATGAAAAAACTGTGATTTTTAGGCTAAAAAGCCCAATATCTCGGATTCATCGTACATTTCAATACAACCCATTGTGGTAATTTTCTGTAATTCTGTCCCAGCTTATATCCCATGTACTTAAACCCGCTCTTTATCACCAGATTTATAATGAGCCAGGGTTTTCTGATTTTAAGCAGGTATCCTGCTGTCCGGCTGACCAGACGCACCCCTTCGCTTTCTGATTTTACACCCTCAAACACCTCCGGATGCTCCACCTGCGAAACGGCAAGATCAAAATTCCGTCTGAATTGCTGCATACAGCTGTAATTATGGGAATGAATCACCTCGGCATCCGCCACATAAGCTATTTTGCAGCCCGACTGAAGAATTCTCCCCGCAAAAATCATATCTTCGTTGAATATAGTCTTCTTTTCAAATCCTCCAAGTGAATCATAAACATCTTTTCGATAGATTGCACATACATTTGAGCAGAAAAAAGTCTTCACTCCCAGCTCTTCTATATCCTGTATTGATTTCACCCGACCTGTCTCCGGATAATTAAAGCTCCTCGTATACCGTTCGATCACGCCGCAGTCCCGATCCGGCAGCTGCCTCGCAAATGCCGCTCCGACCTTCTCGTCCTCGAATGCTTTCACCAGCTGTTCCACCAGCTGCTTATTATACGGCATTGCATCCTGCGTCATAAACAGTATGAGATCCGCATGCGACAGCCTCGCTCCCCGGTGTCTTGTCCCGCCATGGTCAAAGGCTTCTGGCTCGATCTGGATGATGCGGATGTTGTCCATCTGATTCAGTTCCTCCGGCAGATCCACCTCTGTTCTCGTGTTCATGATAAATATATTCTGTACCGGATAAGTCTGTACAGACAGTCTGTCCAGCAGCTTTTTTATAGTTTCATCCGGTTTATAGGTTGGTATGATTACATCTACTGTCTTCTTATTCATCGGCATATCCTGCACTCTCCTCTAATCTACAGGCCTGCACGTCCCCGGCAGACCATCGCGCTCCTTTTACTGTGCCTTCTTCTTATGTTCCACAAACCAGTACATAATGGTTGTCAATATCAGCCAGAACCAGGTGGTTGGATTGCTGAACCAGGTGGTAAAAAAAGACAGTCCCAGATAAATTGCCAGCTGGCCATAGTACAAAAACGAGACAGGATTTCTGCTGGAATGGATCACTCCGGTCACTTTCGCAGCAACCCCGCCTAAAATCAGCGGCACAACCGCCATTCCAATCACACCAAAATCATAGTACATATCATAGAACATCGTGACTGTCGTCAACTCTGTCTTTGTGATGAAAATAGGGAAATTGACCAGCTGCGGAAACACAAATTTCATTCCCGTCAATGCAAATGCGGGAAACAGCATCCGCAGCCCCATTGTATGTGCACTCAGTTCTTTCACCATACAGTTGAAATTTTCGAAGTTATTGGCCACGTAGATGTACGGCTGAGTCACGAAAATCGGTATCTTCGCATTCTTCATCTCAAAAATACCGTTCAGATAACTGACATCATGATGCCTAGCAAATGTAAGAAGCACGTATACCGGTATCATGACTGCAAAAAAGCCGACAATCATCTTCCACGTGATCTTTTCATAAATAATTACGTACACCACCACCGCAAAACCGACTGCAAAAAGAAGCTGAAATCTGGATACGCATAGGATCGGTATCGCAACCGCAGTGAAATTGCAGATAAGAAGCAGAACTGCATCTTTTTTTGTGAAAGTCTCTGTCATCCTTCCATATATCACAGATAATCCCGGTATCAGTATGCAGCTGATTGTAAAATAATGCACTCCCGATATGTGAAAATAAGAATACGCATGAGGCATATCTGAGAAAAGCGGAATAAATCCCACAACGGCTGCCTCCACCGCGAAGCAGATCACTGAGCAGGCAACCAGCACACCAATGCACCATTCCACCCTGCGTGCCTGCTGCCCGCTCCTCGTAATTACAAGTTCACTTTTCACGGGAGCATGTTTTCCCTTTTTTTCCAGAAAATCATAGCCCACCGAAAAGCAGAGATATACCAGAAAAAAGCAAAGCCATGTCTCGCGCTCCCAGTCCGTCTGCAGTTTGCTCAGCTGAAGGCAGGCGATTCCCTGTCCGCCTATCCAGGACAGAGCCAGCAGCCCCCTCAGGTGAACCAGATTGTGTGTATTCAGGAAATCACACAGATACAGATAAAATGCCAGCAGACACAGCGCCAGGCTGGACACATAATGAAGTCCCATCCCGGCCATCGCATATGCGATGCCATATACAATTATATAAATGCTGTACTTAATACGTGGCTGAATTATCATAATACCCCTCATTCTGTGTGTTATCCTGCCAGCCGGCATCTGTGCCGCCTCCATTTTGCGTGTAATCTCCTGTGCTGTCGTAAGAAGTATCACCCGCTCCGCCTGCGTCATAGGTTCCGCTGTCCGCTCCTTCACCGCCATAGGTTCCGCTGTCTGTTCCATCACCGCCGGTGGTTCCGTCACCACCGCTCGTCCCGGTCTCTCCGCCTCCGTAATTGGCCGGGTCAATTCCTGTCAGATAAATAACATCGCCGTCAACAGTCTGTACCGTGTCTGACACCTGATAATTCTGTTCCCCAAACAAATACTTATGCAGTTGTTTTACATTGTCTGCGAAACCGATTGCTGTCACATAGGATCCCTCATGCCCAACCACATAATCACATGCGGTAACGTCAAATGGGAATCCTGACATCTCGCCGATTGAGTATTCCTTGGCATGAGCCGCCATCCCCAACAGGTTTGTCGCAGTCAGATTCGTGGACACCTGTGGAAGTACCTTATCAACAATTTTGTTCAGAGTAACAAAATCCGCCTGTTGTGCCTTTTCAATTACTTTTTGCAGGACGAGGCGCTGTCTCTCCGTGCGCTTGTAGTCATCTCCGGTCGTATAGCGGATTCTGGCATATGCAGTCGCCTGCACACCGGTCAGCGTCTGTCTGCCCGGCTGTGTTACCGCCCAGGTATCTTTCCCTGTCACCTTGATGATTTCGGTTGCATAGCCGTTGATGTAATCAATCTCCTCGTCGGTCACATCGATTTCAATACCATCCAGAGCGTCGATTACATCGATCAGCGCATTAAAGTTTATACTGACGTATTTGTCAATGTCCAGATCCAGATTTCGATTCAGCATGGCGATTGCATCTGCCACACCGCCTTCACAGTATGCACTGTTGGCTTTCTCATATGTTCCGTCTGTCTGCTGCATCAGGGTATCTCTGTATACAGATACCAGATTCAATTCATTTGTCTTGTTATTGATACTCGCAATCATAATCGTGTCACTCTGTACGCCCCCCTCAAGTTCTCCATCTCTTGAGTCCAGCCCGAACAGTGCGATATTCGTGAAATCACCTGTATCCTTGTACATCTCCAGATCAGCCGACTTCAGATTTGTCTGACTCATCTTGCTCCATTTTACGGTTCCGAACGCCACCGTCCCCAAAACAAGTAAAAGAATCAACTCCACCAGCAGGATCAATATCTTTCTGCGTCTTCTTCTCTTACGCAGCATCTTGCGCTGCCCTCTCGTCATTCCCGCATACGGATTTTTTTTAGCCATAACCCACTCCTCTTAATAATTAATATGCATTTTTGTTTACAAAACCTTTAAAAAATGTCAGAAACAGGATTTTGAAATCAAATCCCAGCGTCCAGTTTTCAATATAATACAGATCATAATCTATTCTTTTTCTGATAGATGTATCTCCCCGGTATCCATTCACCTGTGCCCATCCGGTAAGACCCGGGCGAACCTGGTGCTTGACCATATAGCGTGGGATCTCTTCTTTAAATTTTTCAACGAACTGCGGGCGTTCCGGCCTTGGTCCCACCAGACTCATGTCCCCTTTTAGCACGTTAAACAGTTGTGGCATCTCGTCAATACTTGTCTTGCGAATAATTTTTCCTACTTTTGTCACGCGGGGGTCATTCTTGGTTGTCCATTCTCCCCGTTCCTCACTCTCCTTCTGCACCACCATGGAGCGGAACTTATACATGTCAAACGTCTTATTCTGCAGCCCCACCCGCTCCTGCTTGAAGATAAGCGGACCCGGAGCCGTGATCTTAATTGCGGCTGCCGTTGCAAGCATGATCGGAGAAAACAGAATCAGTGCCACCGACGCACCAAAGATATCGACAATCCGTTTCAAAACAATGTTGACCGTATTACTGAGCGGCACATGGCGGATGTTGATCACAGGCAGACCCAAAATGTCCTCTGTATACGGTTTGGTCGGTATGATGTTGTTGTAATCAGGAATAAATTTTGTATGCACACCTGATTTTTCACACATGTTTACAATGTACTCAAGCTTATGATACTCATTGATTCCCAGCGTGATTGCAATCTCGTCCACCCTGTTCTGGGGCAGAATAATCAGAAGATTGTCGATGCTGCCGATCACTTTTACGCCTTTGTATTCCATTCCTCTCGGCTGGTGGTCATCCAGAATACCTCTTATGGAATATCCCCACTCCGGATTTGCTATAATTCTGTCTATATACTGTTCCGTTGCCCGGCTGTAGCCTACCAGAATCATATGTTTCTGATTGTAGCCTTTTCTTCTGATATCGCGGAGAAAATAGCGTATCAAATTACGCACAAAGATTTCTGCGAAAATGTTGACACAGAAAAACACCAGGATCATCGTACGCGCGAAGTTCTGCTGTTTTGTCAGATACAGTACCATGAAAAAAACCAGCAGCCCGATTGCATTCGCCTGTACAATGTGCCATGCCTCCAGACGTCTTCCCTGCACACGTTTCGCTGTATAGAGCTGAAATATTGAATACAGAACAAGATACCCCGGTACAATATAGATCAGGGCACTCATATAGACATCAAAGGACAAATACCATGGATCAAGCGTAAACAATCCGCTTCTGAATCGAATAAACCATGCAAACACATATGACAGCGCTACGACCAGCCCATCAATTACGACATGTATTCTGTTAAAATATTTTTGATTATCTTTAATCATGATTTCACCTATTTCCATTATTTACATTATCTGTTATATGATACAATATTTATGGCAAAAGGACAAGCACTACCACTTATTTTATTAACAACTTTTTAACATTTTTGTAATATAAACGGAGCTGTTCACTCCCACTCTCCGGCAGGTTCGCTTCTTTTGAGCGAAGACTTTTCATATCATTCCGGATTATCAGCAGCGCATTCAGATGCTCCTCTGCGATATTTCTGTAGTCAAAAGATTCATAATTTGCTATAATATGTTACAGATCATAAAAAAACAAAAGAGGTAATTATGAAAGTAACAATTATTATTCCCAATTATAACGGCAGGCATTTCATGGAGCCCTGTCTTCAGTCATTAAAAGAACAGACCTACCGCCAGTTCAAGGTTCTTGTTGTCGATAACGCTTCCTCCGACGGTAGCCTTGAGTTCATGGCGGAGTCTTACCCTGACATCGAAGTGATTCCGCTGGATAAGAACTACGGTTTCAGCAAGGCCGTCAATGTCGGCATCCAGAACAGCCACACTCCCTATGTAATTCTGTTGAACAACGACACCACTGTGGATAAGAACTATGTCGGTGAGATGGTGAAGGCCATCGAATCTTCCCAACGCATCTTTTCTGTCAGCAGCAAGATGATTCAGATGTACCACCCTGAATTGATCGACAGCGCCGGAGATCTCTATACGCTTCTGGGCTGGGGCGTCTGCCGCGGAATCGGCCGCCCGGTGTCCAATTATACGAAAGCGGATTCTATATTTACAGCATGTGCCGGTGCCGCGATCTACCGCCGCAGTGCTTTCAAAAAAATCGGTTATTTTGACGAGGCACATTTTGCGTATCTGGAGGATATTGACATCGGATACCGTGCCCGTATCTACGGTTACCAGAACATGTACTGTCCCACAGCGCTTGTATACCATGTCGGAAGTGGTTCAAGCGGTTCCAAATACAATACCTTCAAGGTAAAGCTTTCCTCAAGGAACAGCATCTACCTGAACTATAAAAACATGCCGGTTCTGCAATTAGCCTTGAATATTTTACCACTTAGTTTTGGATATTTTGTGAAATATCTCTTTTTTTGTAAGATCGGGTTCGGCAATGACTATAAAGAAGGGTTGAAAGAAGGCCTGAATACCCTGCATAAGTGTAAAAAGGTTCCTTTCAGACTTCGTCATCTTCCTTTTTATTTCCTGATTGAATGGGATCTGATCAGATATACTTTCTCTTATATCAAAGACTGGTTTTCAAGAAAGCTTTTCAAGAAGTAAAGACCTGGATAAAAAATCAGGATAAGAAATAAAGGCAGGAAATAAAAACGGCTCCAGCGTTTCCCGGAGCCGTTTTTATTTCCTGTCTTTATTTCTTACTCTTATTTCCTGCTTTTATTGCTTATCTTTATTTCCTGTCTTTACATCTTACTTTTATTTCTTATTTCCTGTTCTCATTTTTCACAGCTTAACTCAGGATCCTTCTGACTGCAACCACTTCCGCTCTCAGCCATGAAGAAAGCGGAACCACCACAGTACCCGTCGCCTCATCTGCTGCGTGCATGATCATTCCATCTCCAAGATAAAGAGCTACATGACCATAATTGTACATTACAAGAACATCTCCCGGCTGCCAGGATGCCATATTGTTCTTGTCAATTGCAAATCCTGCTGAAGCATACATTTGTGATGTGCGATACGGGACATTGAGCTTAAAGCAGTTGTTCAGTGCCCATGTAACAAAGCCGCTGCAGTCCCATCCGTTGGTGTCTTTCCCTCCATATACATATGGAACATAGGTATATTTCTGTACCTCCACCGCTGCAGCACTCAGCACCTTTATTGTAAAGCTGGTGCTTCCTGCGTGTGTCTGTATCCAGTTTCCTCCTGTCACATACATATGGACAAGATATGTCCCGGAATGATATTGGTGATTTGATACATTTCCAATACACTGGTAGGTACCGTCCGACTGCAGTTCCAGATCATACCAGCCTATATCTGACTGGTTATCGGCACTCCAGACCGCCGCACGAACCCGCTGCACGGTGCTCGTTGCGCTGACTCCGCTGGCAACGATTGTAAAACGGCCGTTGTCGCCGTTCACGTTTTTAACATCTATCGAACCTGTTATTTTATTCGTCACCGTAAATCCTGTAGTTCCCAGGATCTGCATGTCTCCGCTTTTCAGGACGACGTATGCATGGACATTGTATTTTCCGACTTCCTTATGATTCTTTATCGGAAGCTTATATTGGTATGTAGTACCTACGTTTGTGGCGGTGTACCACTTCAGGTCATTCTGACCGCCCGCGTCTCCCCATACCGCAAATTTTACATTCTTTGCTCCCGCCGGTACCTGAACACTTGTCGCGCTCAGCACATATGTCGTTTCCGTTTTTTTGGAATCCACCGCTTTTATTCCTGTTGTAGTTGTATTCATATCACTTGTTGTTTTTCCGGCAAACCGCTGTGTTCCAAATGCATCTGTGACATACGCATGTACCTGATACGTTCCTGCATGGTATTTATGCTTCGATACACTTACTGTCGCCAGAAAAGTGCCGTCTGTCTGTCTTTTCGCGGTATACCATACAATGTCGCTCTGGTTATCGGCACACCACACCGGTACGGATATCTTTGAGACCGCGGAAGTATTCGTAATTCCGGACAGTCTGACCTGAAATGTTCCCTTCGCATAATTCCGATTCTGTATTTTGATGCTGCCAATTGCCGGCACACTTATTTTTGCTGTCTTGTTTCCTACGCAGAGCATCTCACCGCTTTTACTCTGTGCATAAGCATGTATATTATATTTTCCGTATGATTTATGATTCTCAAGACTAAATTCACAAGTGTATGTCCCCGTTGCTGCTTTTTTGCCTGCGTACCACTTTATGTCATCCTGCCCCTTGTCCTCACTCCAAACTGCAAACCTTACACTTTTTTCACCTGCCGGGACATGGATTCCACTGACATTCACCGCATAGGTCCCGGAAGATTTTATCTGTGCCACAGACATGGTTCCCTTCGTAACGCTCATTGCTGTGGATGCCGCTTTTCCAAATCTCTGTGTGGAGAAGATGTCCGTCACATAGACGTGGGCCTGATACGTTCCCGTGTGATACTTATGTTTTGAAATATTTACATTCACTGCATACGTTCCATCACTTTGTTCGACTGCCTTGTACCAGACAATGTCATTCTGGTCTTCACTGCACCATACCGGAATCCGCACCTCCTTGATCAGACTTGCGCCTGTCACCGCCACTTTCACGGTAAATTTCCCATTGGTCACGTTTTTGTTTGTAAATGAAATGCTGCTGACTGCCGGCTTTCCTACCTTGAAAGATGTACTCTTGATGAATTTCTTCGTACCATCCCGGTACTGGGCATAGGCATGCACATAATAGGTACCATTCGATTTATGATTCTTCAGCGAGAGAGAACTTTTATATGTCCCGCTTGATATTTCTGTCGCATCATACCATCTCAGATCATCCTTACCATTTGTTTTGCTCCACACCGCGAATGTAATTTTCTTCAGGTCCTTCGTCTCCGTAAAGTTGGACAATGCAGCACTGCTCCGCGACGCTTTTAGTGTAACGGTCGGCTCTTCTGCAGTTTTTGACTGCGTTTTTGCCGTCTTGCTGTCCGCTGTATCCTTCTGATCTGTTTTGGGTTCTGCTGCCGGTTCTTCCAGTTCCTGATCCGGCACGACTGCCTGCACTGCTTTTTCCACATTCAGAAGACCCGCTCCTGTCAGCTCGTCATATCCCTCTGTTCCGATATCCGTCGCTGTGCTGCGTACAATCTCCTTCACCTTCTCCGGTGTCATCCCGGAATCTGCCGCGTAAAGAAATGCTGCAGCCGCAGTCACCATAGGTGCTGCCATGGACGTCCCGCTCTTTAATGCATACCCGGTTCCAAATGAGGACATATCATACGTGCTGTAAATATTCACCCCCGGAGCTGACACATCCTTTCGCGTCCCGTAATTCGATGTTCCTGCTTTTGTGTTTGCCGCATCAACACTGATTACGCTGATTGTCGATTCAAAATCAGAAGGGACCGTTGCCACACTGCCATTGTCGCCAGATGCATAGTTTCCGGCTGCACAGACAAGGGTAATCCCCGCTCCGGCGGCAGAATCACAAGCATCCTGTAAAAGTTCCAGACTTTCGGCCGATAAACCGGACGCCTGCACACCGAGACTCAGGTTGATCACCCGAGCTTGAATTGATTCTGCATACTCCAGTCCCTTTAACAAATGGGCCATACTCGTCGTTTCTTTTCCGCTGAAAATATCCACTGCTACCAGATCGATTGCTGAATTGTCTCCGGCACTTCCGACTCCGGCAATTCCAAGCTGATTGTTCGCCTCTGCGGAAATAATACCTGCCACATGTGTTCCATGGCTATTTTTATTCGCCGGACTGGTGTCCACGCCATTTACATATCCGTCTCCCTGAAGCGGAGCCAAAGAATAGGTTCCATTTTCCACAATCACTTCCCTGCTCTCATCCAGGTTCAGAATGTTTTTCAGATCCTCGTGATTGATATCCACTCCTGTATCCAGCATTACTACCTTTGTCTTACCATGCTGTGTTCCCTGGATCAGGCGCCACGCCTCTGGCACCTGAATCTGTGAAAGATAACTCTGATCCGAGACCTGCGCATCGTTACTTGCAGCTTCTGAAGCCTGCTGATTTTCCACCTCTTGTGTAGTGTCCTCCGAAAGTTCCAAGAGGTAGTTCGGTGTTGCAAATTTTACGCTCGGATCCTCCGTGTAGGCCGCTACTGCCTCACTGACCGTGGTATCTTCTGAAATCTCCACCACTGCCGTCGTTGTTCCATCTTTTGTATCCAGCGTATCTTTTACTGTTCCGTCCTGCTCCCGGGCAGTGGTTTCTGCCTGCTCCGGTGTCACGCCTGTCTCATAGGAGACAATCACTTCTCCCGGTACAAATCCCAGTTCTTCCGGAGCTGCTGCGCGCTCGGCTGCCGCTTCTGCGTTTTCTTCTGTCTCCGGCTCTTCCGGTTTCTCTATATCCTCTGCCTCCACCGGATTCTCCGGCACTTCACTTTCTGTCGCCGGATCCACCTCAGCATCTGTTTCCCCGGTATCGGTTGTTTGGGCATCCGTTACTGCACCATCGGGAACTTCACCGCCTGCCACTCCGTCGTCAGTTACTTCACTATCCACCACTGTGCTGTCGGCCGCTTTCACATTCGGGACATTCGCCTCCAGATCCGCTGCAGATACAACTGCTGTGTTTGCCATCAGTAATGTCAAAGCCATCAGAAGGCTTAATATTCTTTTACAGTTTTTCTTAAGTCTCTTCAATTAATTGCTCCTTTTTGTGAATACCTCATCCGATTCCTTAATTTGAATAATAGGAATCCGGCAGGCTATCTCTTCTGACGACCTGTCCGTTTTTGATAAATTCTCTGTTCGCTGAAGCTGTATGTGCACCGGTCTCCCATGAATTTACCTGAACATAATCATACCAACTCGGCTGTTCTCCATAGATATCAATGTACAGCATCTGTCCTTCCGAATATGTCTCTATCTTGATTGGAAATTCCCAGTCATTTCTGAACACCAGATCCGAATCTCCATAGCTGACCATCGCATCCTCCCCTCTCGGTACATAGGTGGATGAAAGACTATGATTCTGTCTCTGCAGAACCGTCAGCCCTGCACGGACAATGCCGCCATAGACCGTTGTTGCCGACTGGCAGATTCCGCCGCCGTATCCGTTCCCGCCGATTACACCTCCGAGGACATAGCCGTCTTCCTGTCCGCACGGTCCTGTGACACCGAAGAAAGAAACGGTTTCCCCCGGCTGGACAATCAGTCCGTTAAATGCGGCCAAAGCTCTCTTCATATTGAATGTTCCATATTGATCATTTGTAGACAGTGTGCTGAAGGATGCAATTTTATCTGCGAACTGGAATGCGGGAACCGTGTAGGACGTCTTCCCCACATAACTCTGTTCCCCATTTACCGTAGCGTATACGTGAGACGTAAAATCTCCCCAGTTATGATGCTTTCTTCCGTCGATCGTCGCCGTCCAAGATTTCCCGCTCTTTCCCGCACTGTACCATATAATGTCATCCTGTCCGCCGGCATTACTCCATGTCGGGAACTGAACCTCCGTGGCAGCAACGCCATTCACATTTGGATTGATAACTGCAATCTTCACTCTTCCACTTCCAAGTGACGTTGTATAAATGTAATTTGAAAGATCGATTCTGCCTTTTGTACTTCCCGCGAAAGCTTTAATGCCATTCTGCATAGTGATATAGACATGTGCACGATAGGTTCCGCTATGATTTCTGTGGTCTTTCACACTTACATTCACCCGATATGTTCCATTGCTCTGCTTCTTCGCTGTATACCATACAATATCACTCTGATCATTGCTGTACCATACAGGCACTTCAACCTTCTCCACGCCCGCCGGAGCCACGATCCCTGAAACTGTAACCGCAAAGATTCCTCTGGATGCATTGACACTTCCGATTTTCACGGATGCCTTTGCAGCGTTCTTTACCTGGAATGTCTGCCCTCCGAGGAAAATCATTGCACCGTTTTTTCCTTGTGCATATACATGCGCAGAATATGTTCCAAGTGTCTTATGATTTTTGACTGGAATAGAGCACCGGTATGTACTGCCTGACTTTTTCATATCATACCAGCGCAGGTCATCCTGCCCGCCGGACTTGCTCCATACCGCAATGCTTACTTTTTTTGTTCCTGCCGGCACCTTAATGCCGGACGCAACTGCCTGGAAGGATATCTCTTTTTTCGCCGAATCCGTCACCGTCAGACTCTTCATAGACGCTTTCAGATTACACTGTGTGGTCTTTTGAGCCGTCTGTTTTCCGGCAACATCTGTAATGTACGTATGAATTTTGTACACACCTGCATGATACTTATGTGCCGAAATATTGACATCCACCTTGTATGTTCCGTCTGACTGCCTCTTCGCCTTATACCACTTTATGTCGCTCTGGTCGCTCTCACACCATATCGGCACATTCACTGCTTTCACTGCGCTCGGGGTTTTAATTTCTGAAACCACGACAGAGAACGTTCCTTCCTCATAATTCAGATTGCTGACCGTCACTTTTCCTGCACTGGGAGATGCAACCTTGAACTCTGTCTGATTCAGAGAAATCATCTGTCCGCTTTTACTCACCGCATATGCGTGAACATAGTATCGCCCCAATGATTTATGATTCCCCGGATAAATGGTTGCCGCATACGTCCCCTTCACCAGCTTTTTCGCAGTGTACCATACCAGATCGTCCTGGCCGTTCGTGCTGCTCCACACTGCAAACATCACTTTTTTCAGGCCTCCCGGCACGACCACTCCGCTGACGCTCGCCCTCCAGCTTATTCCTTTCGTATTCTCCGCCGCAGTCATCGCATTGGAGGCTACTATCATTTTCACAGACGTACTCTTTACAAACGTCCGCTCTTCTTTTTCATTTTCCGTATAAACATGTACTTTGTATGTTCCGACATGGTATTTATGCTTCGAAATATTGACATCTGCCGTGTAGGAACCATCCTTCTGTTTTGATGCAACATACCACACGATGTCGTTCTTATTGCTTGCACACCACACCGGCACCAGTACTTTTTCCACATTCTCATCCGTAATTCCTGTGATCCGGGCTGTAAACGTACCTGCTGCAACATTCAGTTTTTCAATGCTGACTGCAGGATCCTTCTCTGTATCTTCCCCCTGAACGGCCGCAATTTCTTTTTCCGTATTTTTCTCAGCCGTCTCTTTTGCTGTGTCTTCTTTTGCCGTATCTTCTTTCGCAGGGCCGGTCTCCTCAAGCTTAAGACCTATCGCTTCCAATGCCGCTGCGATATTCACTACACCTGCCCCAATCTGGTCATCCTCATTAACATTCACTGCCGTCGCCGTCAGAATATTTTTCGCACTTACATTGGTCAATGCGGTATCAGCGGAAAAAAGCATTGTCGCAGCTGCTGTAACCATGGATGCAGCATAGGATGTCCCGGCGCCAAGTCCCGGCGCTGCCAGATTTTTTTTCTCTCCGTAATTTGAAGATTCTGCACGATTGCCTGACTCGTCTGTCGCGATTACACTCACCACGGAATCATAATCGGAAGGAATCGTCTGAATATTGCCCTGATCTTCCACACCGTCGTTTCCCGCTGCCGCGATCAGAAGCGTTCCCTGCGCATAAGCCGCATCACATGCCTTCCGGAAAATCCTGTCATCCGTTGTCTCACCCAGTTCTGTGCCAAAACTCATGTTGACTATTTTCGCACCGTCTGCAATGCTCTGCTCCAGTGCTGCAATCACACTTGAAAAAGAGGTATAGCCTTGTGTGAAGACATTGACGCTCTGCAGCTCTACCGCATTTGTGTCATAATCACCGGCAATACTTTTTATGATGTTCTCTACTTCTGTTCCATGTTCTGAAGACTCAAATGCATCGAGAACCGCAGCCTTCACCGGTGAATGCTCATGCGCCTTCAACAATGCCTGTGCCTGCTGTGCATGAATCTGCTCAAAATATGTCGGGAACGCAGTTTCTGCCCCTGCAGATGTGTCTGCCTCATCCAAAGCAGTTTCCACCGCAGAATCCTCATAAGCCTGCATGATATAGTCCGGTGTCGCACTCTCCACACTTTCCTCGGATGCGAAATCTGCTGCTGCCTGAGCAACTGTCTTTTTTTCATCGATGGAAACCAGATAAACAGTAGACTCCGGTATCAGTCCCAACGTGCCAATGATCTCCCCGCCATTATTCTGTATAATTTCTTCTGTCTTCGCTGCCTCCAGAGAAGCCGGAACCATCACAAGAACCTGTCCCGGAACAAACCCAAGCTCCATTGCCGGAGTTTCTCTTTCCTGGCGGGCCTGCGCAAGCCCTGTATCGTCCTCCGCAGTTTCCTCTGTTTCAGAATCCGGAGCATCCGGAAGATCTGCTATATCCTGTTTCGTATCCTCTTCCTGAATCTCCTGCTCTGACTGAACATCCGACGCAGATGTCACCGTCTCAACATCCGGCTCCTCCTGCGCTGCATTCTCCACGTTCTGAACCGTCTGCACCCCACTGCCCGGGTTCATATCTTCCGCAGAAGCAACTGAAACATTCCCCAAAAGCATCGCAAATACCAGAAACATGCTTAGTATCTGCATCCCTCTACTTCTTTTTCTTTTCATTCTTCTCCTCCTTCGCTCTCTGACCTTTCAGCACCTTCACAAATCTGGTAAACCGGATCTTCTAAATCCACTCACCCCTCCTTATGAAGGAACAAATTCAGACAAATACCCTGGATACTCTGCATGCCCTGTTTTCAACATGCCGCCGTCAACCGTAATATGTATCCGTTCGCAGCCATACGCCTTTAAAAAAGTATTGCATATGCTGCCAATGGAAATCCACTCACCGGCAGTCCCCTGTCCTGTGATGTACGTGGCATATTTTCCGGACAAATCCAATTCGATCGATTTTTTTCCATCGACAACGGTCTCTTCGAATTTATTTACGGAGACATCCGCCGGTAGAGCGCCTTTCCCGATTAGTTCAGACAGCACAGCCTCCGGTGACAACTCCGCAATATCCACATCTGCTTTTTCAAAATCTGTCGCATCCTGATTGCTGTAATATACCGTTATCTTTGTTGTCTCTCCTGCCGAAGGCTCTTGCTCTGTCGCAGGCTCCTGCTCTTCCGTTTGCGCTGCGTTCTCTTCTGTCGCCGGTGGCTGTTCGTCTTCCTTTTGCTTTGTAGTCTCTTCTTTTTGTGCCGTGGTCTCTTCCTGATTCTCTGATGTTTTTTCTTTCACTTCTTTTGACTCCTGCCCACACGCGGCCATCCCCACTATCAATGCCGTAACGACAAGAAGTACCCCTAATTTTTGTCTCATAATCATCTTCTCCCCTTTGACAATCACAGATACAGCTATTTAATTATCTCAAGATACCTTTTCAACGCATCCTGCCATAACGGTAAACGGTTAAATCCATTCTCCTCAAGCTTGTCCTTGCTCATGCGGCTGTTGCTCGGTCTTTTCGCTTTTGCCGGGTACATCTCGCTGGATACCGGTGTCACCTTCATCTCAATTCCCGCCTGTCTGAATATCTCAACAGCAAATTCATACCAGGAGATCATCCCCTCATTTGTCGCATGATATCTTCCATACTTATCTGACGAGATCATATCAACCAGCAGAACAGCCAGATCATACGTATAAGTCGGCGATCCCACCTGATCGTCCACAACCGTCAGTGCATCGTGATTCTCTGCCAGCTGCAGCATTGTTTTGATAAAGTTTTTCCCATTTACACCAAACACCCAGGCGATTCGCACCGTAAAGAACTTTTTGGCATACTTCTCAACTGCCAGTTCTCCCTCATACTTCGTCTGTCCGTAAACATTCAGCGGCTCTCTCTTGTCATCCGGCTCCCACGGACGTGTTCCCTGTCCATTAAACACATAATCCGTACTGATATACATTAATTTAATATCCAGATCTCCGCAGACCTTTGCGATGTTTACCGTCCCCTCCGCATTGATCTTTCGGCACAGTTCCACATTGTCCTCCGCCGCATCGACCGCGGTATATGCTGCACAGTGAATTACTGCATCGACTCCTGCAGCGGTAATCACTTCTTTTACTTTTGCAGCATCCGTAATGTCCATCTCCTCCACGTCAACTCCAATGCCCTCATAGCCACGCTTTGCAAGCTCATTCATGACGTCGGTTCCCAATTGGCCTTTTGCTCCTGTCACTAATACTTTCATAATTATATACCTCTTCTTTATTTTTTCGCTATCTGTCTCTTCATTATATAAAATAATAGAATATGTTGCAACTTTTATATTTTTGAATTGCCACTTATGAATTGCCATTTTCCCGTTTATAGAACAAAGAGTTTCCTATGATATAAAAAATGTCCGTGAATCCTGTCAAAAGCATTCACAGACATTTTTATCTGATATCGGGTCCCATACAGAGTCCCCCACAATACACTAATTGTTCCGCGCAATACGCGCTTCCTTGATCTTACTTATTTTTCAACATATAATCCGTTCTGCTCAGTGAAAGATTCGGATTATAATACGGATCGCCGTCAGCCAGTTCCTTTGCCCATGTTGTGCTGAACTTCAGCATCTCGCTATGGAATCGCTTGACTTTCTCATCCGTATCCTCGTATCCTCTGGACTTAGACTCATAGTGATGCAAAGTCGCATACGGATTATACACGATCAGATAACCGGCACTTCTTATGCGCAGACAGAAGTCCACATCATTAAATGCCACAGCAAGTTCTTCATTCAATCCGGAAACCTCTTCGAAGACACTTTTCTTCACCATCATGCAGGCAGCGGTCACTGCAGTGCAGTCCTGACTCATCACAATTCTTCCAAAGTATCCCGGATCACTCTTTTTATATCCAACGAACGGATGTCCGGCAATTCCGCCCAGTCCCAGTAATACACCGGCGTGCTGGATTGTGTCATCTGCGTAGAACAGTCTTGCACCGACTGCTCCGACCTCCGGTCTCATACAATAACCAAGCAGCTCCTCGATGCAGTGCTTGCTTATGATTTCCGTATCATTATTCAGGAGCAGGAAATACTCTCCCGATGCATGACTGACACCATAATTATTGATTGCCGAATAGTTAAATTCTTTGCCTTCCCAGAATACGACCTTTGCCTTTTTATTTTCCTGCTGCAATTTTTCATAATAATCAAATGTCTCTTTTTTTGTACTGTTATTTTCTATAATAATATACTCAACATTTTTATACGTGGCACGCTGTTCTATGGCCTGGATACATTTGTCCAAATCATCGGTATGATCCATATTCGGAATGATGATAGATACCAGCGGCTGTGACTGCAGCAGTATCCTTGTACGGTAAATCCCATTCCATGACGTTTCTGAGACTTTTGCCTTCAGCCCGATCCGGTCGTAATGTGCCTGAACGGCCCGCATCCCCGCTTCAAAAGCATACCGCTTGCTCTCCGGATTCTCCGCTGTAGAATTTTTGTGGCTTCTCCATGAATATAAAATCTGCGGGACGTGTTTGATATTTTTCGCAATCTCAACCGAACGCAGGACAAAATCATAGTCCTGTGCTCCATCAAATTCCGGATTCAACATTCCAACTCTCTCGAAAATATCGCGGCGAACCATAAACAGGTGGCAGATGTAATTGACGCTGCACAGCATATCCAGATTGAAATCCGATTTAAAATGCGGCATAAAATGCTTCTTGCCGTTCATGCTTACCTTGTCTTCATCTGTATACAGTACATCGATCGTCCGGTCTTCATTCATTGCATTTACGCACTCATAAAAAGCGTTCGGCTCCAGAATATCGTCGTGGTCTCCGAAAGCAATGAAATCTCCAGTGGCCGTTTTTAATGCCTCATTCGTGTTTTCTGAAATATGCATGCTGTGTGTTCCGTAGACCACCTTGATCCGGCTGTCACTTTTCTCATACTGCTTCAGCTTTCCCGTGAGTGAAGAATTTTCACCGCTGCCGTCGGAAAGACACAATTCCCAATTAGAATAGGACTGGTTCTGCACCGACTTCACCATCTCATCAAGATATTTTTCCGGTGTCTTATACAGCGGAACCACGATGGAGATTTTAGGCATATAATCAAAGACTGCTTCTCTCTGCTCTGCCAGCTTCTCCTGAGTCGCCTTGTGGTCACTGTACCATACTCTGTAGGATACCCTGTCCGGTCTGGTCACTTTTTCCCACACTCTGCGGAATGTCTTTTTCACTCCAAACTGTGTGTAATAGCTGACGATCTTGTCGGTATACTTCGACATTTTTTTCATGCCCTTATCCATCACTGAAGGCCGGAGCGTCACCTCGAAATCATCTGTTTTTCCGGCGGTCTCAAGATGAACCCTGACTTTTTTCGGCACACTGCCCACATGAACCGCCTTGAATCCCAGAATTTCATCCTCGCTGTTCTCTGGGAAAAGTGCGATTACGTCCTCCCTTTTCACATGTTCCACTGTGATTTTCTGTTCATTGCCTTGTTCATCAAAGACCTGTATTTTTTTATCTGCTCCGCTCACACACCAGCCACTTACAGAATATCCATCTCCCGTCAGCTCTCCGTCCTCAATAAACTTACTCATCTTCTTCTGCTGCTTCAGCAGTTTCACAACTGATATTTCAAAAACTTTTTTTCCAACTCCGTCATTAAAATTCAGAATCTGCATAGACTTTGCATTACTCCATCCTTTTGGCATTCTAATCCAGATGCAGTATCTTTTACTAATCACGAAATTATCCGGCGTCACCACCGGGACTCCCGTAATTCTGATTTCCTCCAGTCTGAAATTGACCTTCTTCTTATCAAAGCAGACCAAAACTTTCGTCTCTCCGATGTCATTTTTTTCAAACCATCCCTGAATCAAAAGCGTATTGTCATCCTTGGTATGGAATCTGCAATTTGTAACTACGAACTTATTATCCATTCTATCTTACCTTTCTAGTCTTCTGCAAGTCTGAGACCATAATCTCCATATATCAGTGTCAGATTCGGATTGTAGTATGGATCTCCCTGCTCAATCAGGTTCTTCCATCTATCCAGGAAATATGACTCTTCCTGTTCAAATCTGGCTTTATTTTCCACAGTATCGTCCGCCCCTCTGGATTTCGATTCATAATGGTAAAACTCCGCAAACGGATTGTAGACCACCCGTTTTCCCGCCGCGCCGACGCGCAGACAAAAATCGATATCATTGTATGCGACTGCAAGCTTCTCATCAAACCCCTGCACCTGCTCAAACACCTCTTTTGAGACCATCATGCAGGCGGCCGTCACCGCGCTGTACTCCTGTGCGCACACAATTCTTGAAAAATATCCCGGTGTGTCATCTCTGAAATCGACAAACACATGCCCCGCGACACCACCAAGACCAATTACAACTCCCGCATGCTGAATTGTCCGGTCTTCATAGTAAAGCCGTGCACCCACGACTCCGACATCCTCACGCATACAGCGGCCCAGCAGTTCCTCCAGACCATTTTCCGAAATCATCTCTGTATCATTGTTCAGAAACAGATAATAGTCTCCGGCAGCCTGCCCCGCGCCATAATTGTTGATTGCCGAATAGTTGAATGTCCCGTCCCATGTGAGCACTGTGACATTCTCTTTCTCTCTTTTCAAGCTCTCATAATAGGCAAATGTCTCCGGATTTTCACTGTTATTCTCGACGATAACGTATTCCCGATTCAGGTATTTTGACTTTTCTTCAATCGAGTCTATACATTTTTTTAATTCTTCCACATGATCTTTATTGGGAATAATAATCGAAATCAGCGGCGTGTTCTTCAGATGATATTCCGACCGGTAATTTCCGAATATATCCGTCTGGTAAACAGCCGCATCCACACCGACCCGGTCGTAATGCGCCTGAATCGCCTTTGCTCCTGCCTCAAATGCATAAAGTTTACTCGCCGGATCTCCTGCTGTGGAATCCTTGTGTGCACGCCAGTGGTAAATAATCTTGGGAATATGGTAAATATTTTTTGTAGCTTCTGTGCACCGAAGGACAAAGTCATAATCCTGGGCACCGTCATACCTGGAATCCAAAGGTCCGACTCTGTCTGCAATCTCTCTTTTTACCACCAGAAAGTGGCAGAAATAATTGACGGTATTCAGAAGATCCACATTATAATCCGGCTTGAAATGCGCATCAAAATGCTCCCTGCCGTTCATCGTGGTCTTATCCTCATCGCTGTAAATCACATCTGCATCCTCATGCCGGTTAATGACAGAAACATTTTCAAACAGGGCATTCGGTTCCAGCAGATCATCGTGATCCGCAAATGCGACATAGTCTCCCGTCGCTATTTCCAGTGCACAATTTGTGTTCTCCGATATCTGCATCGGTTTTCCGGAATACACGACTCTGATTCTGGAATCCTTTTTCTGCCATTTTGCAAGGTGTCCCTGAAGGGGTGAATGTTCACCACTTCCGTCCGATAAGCATAACTCCCAGTCGGGATAGGTTTGATCGATCACAGAATGGATAAGTGCATCCAGATACTTGATCGGTGTTTTGTACAGTGGAATGACGATACTGATCTTAGGCTGGTACGCAAACTGTGTCCGTCTCTGTTCCTCCAGTTCCTCTGCTGTCGGCAGGTGTTTCTGCAGCCAGATCTCATACTCGCTGGTTCGATTCTCCAGCAGACGTTTCTTCATTCTGGCGCATGTCGTACCAAGACCATTCTGCGAAATACTCAGGCCGCCTTTCTGCACTGCTTTCTGAACCTTTCCGACAATTCTTTCGGCTTTCGTCCGGTCAATTCTGCAGATTCTGCTGTATTTCTTTTCTCCGATCTTCGCTGCAAGATATACCTTTTTATTTCTACATTCCGGAATGCGAATCTCAAATCCGGTGATGTCTGCGCTTTTCAGCTCCGGGAAATCCTGGAGCACATCTTTTCTGACCTTGTATACCGTCTCCGACTTTAATTGATTTTTCTGTTCATCGAGCACCTGCAGCTGCACTGCTTCTCTTGAAGCAATCCATCCCTGAATCAAAACCGTATCTTCATGGCACGTGATCAGATCCACGTAATCATCAAAATCACTATGCAGCTTCTCAATTCTTCCGATCGGTATGGCTGCAATTTTCACATTCTGCTCATTATCTTTCTGATACACATATAGCTTACTGCCTGCTTTATACTCCGCGGGAAGTGTAATCCTAAGCCAGTATTCTGTATCAATTTTTCTTTCTCTGCTGTGCTTTCTCTTCTGAATATCCACTCCGGACTGCGACTCCAGCACTGCCGTGAGTCTTCTCTGATCCAGATAGACCTCCAAAATCGAATCATTCACTGTATTTTCCTGAAACCAGCCCTGAATAAGCAGAACATCAGGCTCTCCTATTCTGTATCGGTATTTCATTATTTCGAACCTGTTTTGCATATCCAACCTCCCTGTAAATTACTTATTGAACAATCCGTACAGCATTCTCATGAAGCCGGCTATAAATGCCACACATGCAAAAAGGACAACAAAAGTCTCCACGTCAAATCTATAGCTCACTGTTTTCATAATCACAGTTCCTTCTGTCGGATTTCCTTTTACGTTCAATACCGTGTTCTTTTCTGACTGCGGCGTGATATAGAATGATATTCCGTTCTCAGCTGTTGCACCCTTTTCCTCGAGAATAAATTCGAACTCCTGATTCTCACATCCGGATATCTGTTCCATACCAAACTCGTAATATTTGTTGTTTTTCAGCTTTTTTGCGTCCACTGTGCCGGTGTATTCTTCACCTGTGCCGGTATTGACCAGCTTGTAGGCAATCTTGACATTCGATACGTCGCCGACTATGACACACTTCACATTAACACCCTTCAGCAGGTCTTCCTTACACACAAAAGACTGATTGAGGTTTCCCGACTCTATCACACCGGTCTGCTTATATTCACTGTCATCCACGGTTCTGTCGTAAATTACATTATTTTTTTCAATGTGTGCATACAGAAAGCAGACAGCCAATGCAATTACTATTCCAATTACTATCTTAATCTTTTTTTTCATCATCATACCTCAATTACGAGCGCTCATATTCATCGCAGATTTCATCCGCATCGCCCCAGCGTTTCATGTGTCCGTGGTCCAGCCATACAATTTTATTGCAGATTCGTCTTACCTGCTGGATACTGTGGGAGACAAACAGAATTGTCGTCCCTTTGTCTATCATCGCCTGTATACGCTGTTCGCATTTTTCCTGAAACCGGAAATCACCGACCGACAGCACCTCATCTACAATCAGTATATCCGGTGTTCCAATGGTCGAGATTGCAAATGCAAGTCTGGATACCATTCCTGACGAAAAATTCTTTACCGGAACATTCATAAAATCATGCAGTTCCGAAAATTCCACAATATCATTGTAATGCTTTTCCATCTCTTTTCTTGGATAGCCAAGCAGTGCACCATTGAGATATACATTCTCCGCAGCGGTCAGATCCATATCGAATCCAGCCCCCAGTTCAATCAGTGGAGCGACTGAGCCATTCACTGACACACTTCCCTTTGTGGGCTTGAGCACACCGGCTATGGTTTTGAGCATCGTACTTTTTCCACTTCCGTTCAATCCGATCAGTCCCAGTGCCTCCCCCTCACGCAATTCAAAGGAGACATCCTGCAGTGCCCAGAACTCCTCCACTGATACCTGTTTTTTTAATGTCTTGATAACGTATTCCTTGAAGCTGTCAAACTTTTCTGATGAAAGATTGAATCTCATGGAAACATTATCTACTTTTATCATTATCTTTTTTTCCATCGATTCCTCCTACAAGTTCAGAATAAATCCATCCTGATTTTTATAAAATACATACAGTCCGACAACCATCGCAATTGCGGCCTCCGCCAGCCCCAGGAGAATCCCCTGGACACTCGGCAGGTTGTTATACAGCATCACATCACGGAACATCTGAAGATAATTGGTGATCGGGTTAATCTGTACCACCACCCTCACCAGTCCCGGAAGAAGTGACATCGGGTAGATTACCGGAGTCAGATACATCAACGCTGTGATGAATACGGAGTATAAGTGCATGATATCTCTGAACTTCACGGTGATTGCCGATAAAATCAGGCCGATTCCAAGTGAAAAGACCACAAGCATAAAGAGCGGTATCGGCACAAGAAACATGGTCCAGTGCAATTCTGTCCGAAGAACGATCATAACCAGTATAAATGCCGTAAACGAAGCCATCAGATTAATAAAGCTTGAAAAAACCCGTGATATAACAAACAGGTATTTGGGCACATAAATCTTTTTGATCAGAGATGCACTTCCAATAATCGAAGACATCGAACTCGTCGTCGCATCGGAGTAGAAGTTAAATATAACCTGCCCGCTCATTACGTAGAGAGGGAAATTGTCCATGTTATATTTAAACAAATTCGAGAAGACAACAGACAGCACGATCATCATGAAAAGAGGGTTTAGTAAAGTCCATAAAACCCCCAGTACGGAACGTCTGTATTTGATTTTAATATCCCGGGATACCAGCTCCTGCAGCAGTGGCTGAAACCTTTTAAAATTCTGTATATATGCTGACACGTACTACCTCCACCTATCTGTGAAATTCTTTGATTCCGCTCCACTTCTGATCCTTCTCAGAGATGGTTAGTTTCATATCCTCCGGTATCGGCCACTCAACGCCTATATCCGGATCATTCCACGCAAGTCCGCCCTCATCGTTCGGATGATAGAAATCTGTGCATTTGTATGCGAACTCAGCAGTCTCTGATAATACGACAAAGCCATGTGCAAAATTCTTCGGAATAAAGAACTGTTTCTTGTTCTCAGCAGAAAGCGTTACACCGAACCATTTTCCGTACGTGTCCGAACCCTCTCTGAGGTCTACCGCAACGTCAAATACCTCTCCACTCACAACACGCACCAATTTGTCCTGTGGGTAATTAATCTGGAAATGCAGTCCTCTCAGCACCCCTTTGGATGAGCTTGACTGGTTGTCCTGCACGAACTCCATGTCAATTCCCGCTGCGACATAATCATTTTTATTGTAAGTCTCCATGAAGTATCCTCTTTCGTCGCCGAATACGGACGGTGTGATAATCTTCAGACCCTCTATCTCACATGTTTCTACTGTTATTTTTCCCATTGCTTTTCCCTTTCTAAATTTCCTGTTCTTGACTTCTTTTCGCTGACCGTTCCGTTTCCGGATTCCAGCGCTATACGTTCTCGTCTATAAACCTTCGACAATCTCCATGAGGTATTTTCCGTAATCTGTTTTCAGCAGCGGCTGTGCAAGCTTCTCCAGCTGTGCCTTATCGATAAAGCCTCTCTTGTAAGCGATCTCTTCGATGCAGGAAATGTACAGTCCCTGCCGTTTCTGGAAAGCACACACAAAGTCTGCCGCATCCAAAAGCATATCATGATTCCCTGTATCCAACCATGCAAATCCGCGGCCGAGTGTCTCTACCTGCAGAGTTCCCCTGTTCAAATATTCATTGTTGATGCTGGTGATCTCAATCTCACCGCGCGCGGAAGGTTTCACATTCTTCGCAATCTCCACCACATCATTGTCATAAAAATACAATCCGGGTACCGCATAATTTGATTTCGGATGCTCCGGCTTTTCCTCGATGGACAGTGCCTTTCCGTTCTCGTCAAATTCTACCACACCGTACTCTCTCGGGTCTCTGACATAATAACCGAAAATTGTCGCACCGTCTTCTCTCTCCGCCGCTTTCTTCAGCACCTTCGAGAAACTCTGTCCATAGAAAATATTGTCCCCCAATACAAGCGCAACGCTGTCATCCCCGATAAACTCTTCTCCGATGATAAAAGCGTCGGCAAGTCCTCTCGGGCTCTCCTGTACTTTATACTCAAATCTCATTCCCAGATCATCGCCGTTGCCGAACAGTTCTTCAAATACCGGCAGATCTCTCGGAGTAGAGATGATCAAAACCTCTCTGATCCCCGCCAGCATCAGCGTGGACAGCGGATAATAAATCATCGGCTTGTCATACACCGGCATGATCTGCTTGGATACTGCTTTTGTCAACGGATATAATCTGGTTCCTGAACCACCTGCTAATATAATACCTTTCATCGAATAAACCTCCTATGTATACTTTTAGTCAACACGGATGTACCCCATCCGCACTGCTGCTCCGGGGTTATGATACACTCATCCTCCCATTGTCCTGCTTATCGCTGTCAATTATATCATTTTGCCAATGCGAATACAACTCTAAGCCTTTGTTTCCAGTTCAAAAGGCACTTCGTCCGAGAAGTTGCTATTATAAAACGCATCATGCTCAAAGTATTTTTTCCATTTTTTCCACATAAAGATGCGGTCAGCATCCTCAAGATCAATGGTGTTCCTGCTTGTGTAGCACAGACATTCCAGCTGTGGTGTAAATAAATTTCTGTAACCTGCGTCCAGCATCCGAAGCGAAAGTTCATATAACGAAGCCTCCCAGGCCAATTGTTCTTCCATGCCCCCGACCTGCAGGTACTTCTCGCGGGATACCATAAAGCATTTGTTATTGATCATACTATAGTTATACGGAACCATTAGTCTTCCATATAAACCGTAGCTGTTTCTTGCCTCACGCACATTGGCCGGCAGCAGTTTTCCCTGCGGGGTCAGAACAACACCGGATTCGCAGACCTGTTCGGAGACGTCAAGCACCTTCCCGCCTACGACACCCAGAGTCTCATGCAGTGCATACCCCTGCGATTCTCTGAGCCAGGAGTCACTCAGCACACGTGTATTCTCATCCAGAAACAGAATACAGTCCGCTGCACTTTCTGCCAGATGTTCATTCAGCTTTTTGATCCACTGTCGTTTTTCACCACAGATAACCGTAAGCGGAATTGACAGCTTCTCCAATGCTTTTTCGGTATCGACTTTGTTTCGTTCAGTCAGGATAACAACGCTGCACGGTGCATCCTCCAGATTCTCCTGAAAATCTTCGATGCAGTCCCGCAGATCGTCCATTCGTCCCGCATCAAAAATAACAACTTCTGTACTGCAGCTGTCCTCGACCGGAAACTGGCAGCAATAAAACGTGTTCAGCGCGATCTTCACATCCACTTTTTCATTCCGTACACGGAAATAATCCTCCAGTGCTCTCTTTCCTGCCTCTGCCGCATAACCCTTGCTGTCTGCCGTCACTGCGGTGGAACCTGGAATCATACGCCAACGGTATAACAGCTTCGGAATGTGGTGTATCTTCTTCGTCTCATTGACAACACGTAAAAACAGATCAAAGTCCTGGGCGCCCTCATAGCCTTCCCGGAAACCGCCGATCTTGTCGATTATCGTCTTTCGAATCACGCTGAAATGGCAGATATAGTTTTCCCCATACAGTGTTTCCAATGCAAAATCTGACTTAAAGTGCGGAAATTCACGCTTGCCGTCCAGACCGATCTTATCTTCGTCCGTGTAAATGAAATCCAGATCCTTCTGCTCATTGAGCGCATACACGACTTCATTCAACGCATGCTGATCCAGCATATCATCGTTGTCGATCAGACCGATGAACTCTCCGGTCACCAGTTCCAGTGCCGAGTCTGTCGCCTTGGAAATGTGTCCGTTCTCTTTTCTATAGACCACTTTGATTCTCTCATCACGCTTTTCGTATTCCCGCAGGGTATCCAGCGTCTCCTGTTTTCCGGAATTGTCATCCGCGATGCAGATTTCAAAATTCTGATAAGTCTGATTCAGTATGGAGTCCAGACACTCCTCCAACAGATTCCGTTCAACATTATATACCGGAATTATCAGCGATATCTTCGGCTGATATGCATAATCCTCCGCATCATGGAATGTTTCTTTGCCTTCCAGCCAGGAAAGATACTTCTCTTTGTCATTGATATTAAATGTATGACTTTCCACTCCGTCTGAAACGGAAGTCTCTGACTCATCATTTTTTCTCATTTTTCTTGCAAGGCGTGAGAGTACATTGGTATGTATCGTCATCATTTTTTTATATCTTTTCTTATATAAGTATACTTCAAATGTCCCGTTTTCACCCAATGCCTGATTAATCAGAAAGGATTTTACGGTTCTCTGTTCTGCAAAGTTTTCTTCATAAATGGTCTTATCATTCTTTCGAATTGCGATTTTTGTAATTTTCCCATCAATCCAGCCCTGCATATAAACACTCGGGTGCAATACTCCATACACAAAACACTTCTCTATTCTGTAATTCACTGTTTTTCCTCCCGGATACTTTGAAAAAAGGCACCTTTAACTCAGTTAAACAGCAGTATCTTCCGACACTGCTGTTTTCATGTTCTTATTTATACATTTCTTCGTAATATTTCTGGTAATCTCCGCTGGTTACACGCTTCATCCAATCCTCGTGTTCAAAGAACCATGCAATTGTCAGCTTGATTCCATCAGCAAAGCATGTATCCGGCACCCAACCAATCTCTTTTTTGATCTTGTCCGGCGCGATTGCATATCTTCTGTCGTGGCCTTTTCTGTCCTCCACATATGTGATAAGATCTCTGCTGACCAGTTTTTTCCTCGGATCTTCGTCCGGGAGCATCTCCTGCAGCGTGTCAATGATGATCTCGATGATCTGAATATTCTGTTTCTCGTTGTGACCGCCAATGTTGTAGGTTTCAAACAGACGTCCCTGCTCCTGTACCATGTCGATTCCCTTTGCGTGGTCTTCAACATACAGCCAATCGCGGACGTTTTTCCCGTCTCCGTACACCGGGAGCTTCTTTCCCTGAAGTGCGTTGTTGATAATCAGTGGAATCAGTTTCTCCGGGAACTGATATGGGCCGTAGTTGTTGCTGCAGTTTGTAATATTGGCCGGGAATTTATATGTATCCATGTAGGATTTCACAAGAAAATCCGAAGAGGCCTTGCTTGCAGAATACGGACTGTGTGGATCATACGGCGTGGTCTCATAGAAGTATTCTCCCTCTTCTTCCAATGAACCATATACCTCGTCTGTAGAGACGTGCAGGAATTTCTTTCCTTCCTTGAAAGATCCATCCTCCAATTCCCATGCTGACTTCGCAGCGTTGAGCATAACCAGAGTTCCAAGAACATTCGTCTTTACAAATACTTCTGGATTCTTGATGCTTCTGTCAACGTGGCTTTCTGCCGCAAAATGAACAACACGGTCAATGTCATTCTCCTCAAATATTTTATTGATAGCATCCGCATCGCAGATATCTGCTTTCACAAATGTATAGTTATCTCGGTTTTCCACACTTTTAAGATTTTCAAGGTTTCCTGCGTAAGTCAATTTATCTACATTAATAATGCGGATTTCTTCATTATATTTTTTAAACATATAATGAATATAATTTGATCCAATAAAACCAGCTCCGCCTGTCACTAGATATGTTCTCATACTACTTCCTCCAATTAATCATTTTTGTTCGATACATTATACCATTATCCTTGTATAAAGTAAAGCCAACTTTATTTCTGCCAGCGTTGAGGAATAAATTTAATTGTGTCTATCCCTCATCTACTGTGTATGTTTTTTAGCACTTTATCCACATTTTCCTTGTTAACGCCTTTTGTTATGCACTTCGTATGGGTCCACGAAGCCAATCCTAAAAAAATGTGGATTATTCAGTTATTTCGTCTTTCATTTAACCACCACCTGTGCTAAAATAACCTTGTTATTCCAAGTACATTGTTGTGTACTTAAAAATGTAGGATACATCTTCATTCGTTACTGTCAGTCCGCGAAAACTTTCCAGTAGCCCTGAAGATGTATTTTTTATTGTCTGCTT
>NZ_FQZY01000156.1 GCF_900142165.1 Hespellia stercorisuis DSM 15480 | reverse complement strand
GTGATGATGAATACTTCTTCCTTAAACTGTTTGATATCAGCAGGAAGACTTATGTCAGAAATCCTTTATCCCACAAAATTTGTGATTGAGCCTTTATTTGAATGCACAAAAAAAGAGGTGTGAAAACCGCCAGACTTCTCTGGTTATGTTTTCACACCTCTCCTAGACATCATTTTGATTCTAGCTATGTGATGGAACTAATTCAATTGTATGCTTCTTCGGAAAATGGTTATAAATAAAACTTACCATTCACAGCCCCTTCTAAAAGCTTCTTTTCTGTGATTCGTTTTAAGATTAATGCTCGTTTACAGTGACTGTGATCGCATTTAATAATTGCGTTTGGTAAAATCAATGCGTTTTCATCTCCTGTAACTTTGTAAGAGACATGTAAGAATTTCTTACAGTTCTTACAGTAGAAATCAATGATCGTTTCTTGCATGTGTGCACCTCCAATAAGATAAGTTGATAATCTTGAATTGAGGAAAAGGGATTTATCAGTCACCTCGCAGGTTAGTTCTGTAACCGTTTGATCTGGCGGTTATCGAAGTAGATTTTCCGTAGTACCGAAGTCCGTACCTCTACTGCGCAATCTTCTTTGCTGATCACATCAGTTCCCCGAAAAGCAAACTGGTGTTCTGGCAATAATATACCACCACCAACATATTAATGCAACGGTTTTTGCAAACATATGTTCTTGCTTAATCTCCTTTTCTTTGTATCCCACTATAGCATCTATTTTGAAATACTTCAAATTCAGTATTTGTATTTCGTTTTTTCTTCGCAATACGTCTTGTATTTTTTTATTATTTCAGTTATACTTATAAATACATAAGATTTATTTCATTGTATTCATTTGCATATGATATCAATTATTTTTTGTATTTCAACCTTATGTGTAAGTAGCAAAAAAAAATGAAAATGTATTTCATGGAGGTGTAAATGAAGAATTTAAATAAATTTGTGGAATTTGATTTTCAGAATTATTCAGAAACCGATTGCCGTTTTGATTCATCTACAATTGAATTAGGTGTTGTAACTTATAAACTTGCAATTATGCAATGGCCTTTTACAACCGATGCTCCAAAATTGCATTTTTCATATGCAAATGGTCTTGTTTCAGATAATGCTAAAGATACTGATATTGTCAGTCAGCTTTTATCCATTTACCAAATTAAATCTTCCAACAATAAAAAGTAAGCGCAAAATAATCCTACGCTATTGACAAAATATCGCTTGCACCAAAGATAGATGCAAGCGTTTTACTCTATTTTAGTTTTGACAGCTAGCT
>NZ_FQZY01000011.1 GCF_900142165.1 Hespellia stercorisuis DSM 15480 | reverse complement strand
TCTATAACAATAACCTTTGTTGCCTCAGGGATGGTATTGGCGGGCTTACGGCCTTTGTTACCGTGTACAAAGTATTCTTTCCCTGATTTTGTGTAACCAGCAAGCATGCGGTTGATGTGGCGTACTGTGCAGCCAAGTGTAAGAGCAGCTCGTTCTTTGTTTGGACTTGGATGGTCAGCAAGCCCTTTAATCACTTCATATTTCTTTTGTTCGTCCATATCTAATATAACCTTTCTGATAATGAATTCCTCCTGTTCTAAATTATAAGCAGGAGTCAGTATACCATACTTGGGACATTTCCCCTTGTGGTATATAAGGACATTATCATAAATGGTTCATAATCCGGAAAACTAAAACAAAAAGGGCTTGACAAACAACAATGGCAGTGCTAATTTAATATACATAGTATGTAACTTTTCGGAAGGCATTCACTATACATAACATGAAGGGATGGTTATGTGTATTGGTGTCTTCCTTTTTTGCATATACGGATTAGCCGTAGTTTCGTCGGTAGTTTCCTGTATATGCATATGCGCGCGAAGAGATATGAATACACATTCCTCCTGAAACTGAAACCATTTAGTACAAGGATTGAGTGAATCAAAAGGAGAGAATGAGATGAAAGACAAAATTTTTGGTGTTTTGCAGCGTGTCGGCCGAAGCTTTATGCTGCCGATCGCAATTCTTCCGGTAGCTGGGCTGCTGCTGGGAATCGGTAGTTCATTTACGAACGAGACTACAATTGCAACATACGGATTAACCCGGGTTCTGGGGGATGGCACAATTCTTCACGCACTTCTGGTGATTATGAACCAGGTGGGAAGTGTTGTATTTGACAATCTGCCGCTGATTTTTGCGGTGGGAGTTGCAATTGGTATGGCGAAAAAGGAAAAATCGGTTGCCGCGCTAGCAGCTATGGTTGCCTACTTTGTCATGAATACGGCAATTAATGCGATGTTGATCCTCAACGGTAAAATCGTAGGTGGAGAGATCGCAAAGAACGTATTGGAGGGAACAATTACAACATCCTGCGGTATCCAGACATTGCAGCTGGGCGTGTTTGGTGGTATTATTGTGGGGCTGGGAGTTGCGGCATTGCACAACCGTTTTTATAAGATTTCCCTTCCGAACGCACTGTCATTTTTTGGTGGCACAAGATTTGTTCCGATAATTTCTACGGTGGTTTATATGTTCGTCGGAATTGCACTGTACTTTGTATGGCCGCCGGTTCAGAATGGTATTTACGCTTTGGGCGGACTTGTGACAGGAAGCGGATATGTGGGAACACTTATTTTCGGACTGGTGAAGAGAGCACTGATTCCGTTCGGACTGCACCACGTATTTTATATGCCATTCTGGCAGACGGCAGTCGGTGGTACGATGGAAGTTGCCGGTAAAATGGTGGCAGGAGGACAGAATATTTTCTTTGCACAGTTAGCGGATGCAGGAAATATTGCACATTTTAGTGCAGATGCAACCAGATATTTTTCAGGAGAATTTATCTTTATGATCTTTGGACTTCCGGGTGCAGCGCTGGCAATGTATCAGTGTGCAAAACCGGAGAAGAAAAAAGCGGCCGGCGGTCTGTTGTTGTCCGCAGCGCTTGCATGTATGCTGACAGGTATCACAGAGCCTCTGGAATTTTCATTCCTGTTCGTGGCACCGGCATTGTTCGTGGTACAGGTGATTTTGGCAGGTTCCTGCTACATGATCGCCCATATGTTAAATATTGCGGTAGGACTGACATTTTCCGGCGGTTTTCTGGATTTCTTCCTGTTCGGCATCCTGCAGGGAGATGCGAAGACAAGCTGGCTGAAAGTGATTCCTGTGGGAATTATCTATTTCTTCTTATATTACTTCATTTTCAAATTCATGATCAAGAAGTTTAATTTCAAGACACCTGGTCGTGAAGATGATGATACGGAGACAAAGCTTTATACAAAAGCCGATGTCAATGCCCGCAAGGCAGAGCAGGGCGGTGAAGGCGGAGCGGCGGTTTCCGAAGAAGCGGACCCACTGAGCGCAGCAATCACACGTGGACTTGGCGGCAAACGCAACATCAGCGATGTGGACTGCTGTGCGACGAGACTGCGCTGCACGGTCAACAAGGCTGAACTGGTGAACGATGCGCTGCTGAAATCCACAGGAGCGTCAGGTGTGGTGCACAAGGGAAATGGCGTGCAGGTTATCTATGGACCGAACGTAACCGTTGTAAAATCAAATCTGGAGGATTATCTGGAGACAGCACCGGATGTGGAGTACACAGGAGAGACTGAAAATGCACAGAAAGCAGCAGGTACAGACGCATCTGACGACGGAGAAGATGGAAAAAGCGGAACAAAACAGGAGCGAGAAGCAGAGGTCGTAAAATCTATCATAATCTCAAGTCCGTTCAAGGGTGTGGCGGCAGACCTGTCCACAACGCCTGACGAAGCATTTGCAGGGAAGATGATGGGTGACGGTGCGGTTGTGACTCCGGAGGATACGGTTGTGAGAGCACCGGAGGATGGCGAGGTAGCATTTGTATTCGAGACAAAGCACGCAGTCGGATTTATGACGGATTCAGGGGTCAGCCTTCTGATTCACGTCGGTATCGATACAGTGAAACTGAACGGAGAAGGCTTTAAGGTGATGGTTGAAAACGGACAGAAGGTGAAGAAGGGCGATCCGATGCTGGAACTAGATCTGGATTACCTGAAAGAGCATGCGCCGTCTGTTGCAACACCGATTCTGTGTACGGAGTTGGAGGATAACCAGAAGATCCGTCTTTTAAAAGAAGGAGAGATCGGAGCCGGTGAAGCACTTTTCGCGATAGATATCTACGAGTAAAGGTGAGTGGAGAAGAGGCATGTACAGAGTTGAGAGAGTATTGAATCACAACACAGTGATTGTAATTAAAGCGGACAGCAGCCAGGAGTACCTGATGATGGGAAAAGGCGTTGGTTTTGGCAGGAAAGTAAGCGAACGAATTGAAAAGAGACCGGAGGACAGCCTGTATTCACTGCAGGAAATCACAACGCGTGGTGAGGCAAAGAATCTGGTCAAATCCATCTCGCCAATCTGTCTGGAGCTGGCGGACATTGCCCTGAATGAGGCGGAGAAATGCTTTGGCAGGACTGACCGGTCCGCGCTCTTTCCTCTGGCAGACCACCTGGAGTTTGCAATCGGGCGGATTCAGAAGAACGAACAGATCAGCAACCCGCTGACGAATGACATTCGCGTGATCTTTCATAATGAGTATAAGGTGGCACAGTGTCTTGAACCATTGATCCTGGAGAAGTTAAATGTCAAGATCAATGAGCATGAGACCGGCTACATCGCGCTACATATCCACTCGGCTATCGACTCTGAGAGAGTGGAACAGTCCATGCAGACAGCCCAGGCTGTCCGCGACTGTATTACGCTGGTGGAGCAGGAGACAGAGAAAATCATCGCCGTCAACTCGCTGGCTTACAACCGGCTTATGAACCATGTGCGCTACATGGTGGCGCGCGTCCTGAAAGGTGAAAAGCTGAAAGTGAGCATGAACGATTATATGGAACAGAAATTTCCACTGGCGTTCGAGACAGCGACGAGGATCTGTGATGGAATCAGCAGCAGCCTGAAGCGTCCGCTGGACGAAATTGAGATCGGGTATCTGGCAATGCACATCGAGCGGGTAGCGGATGATGAGCGGGAGTCGTAGAGTAACCTCATCAAGCAGGCCCCCGTTCTGAATGTAAAAAGTATGAAAAGTCCCTTGCTTCAAGTGTGAGAATGCTCCTGTCGGCAGCAGTGCTGCGGCGGGAGCACTTTTTATACTCTTTTTGCTTCTTGTTAACAAAACTATGACTGTCTTTTTTTATCTCTGTGTAGTAGAATGAATGCTATGGATTAAAAGTGTCCGTGAAAAGCCACAGGTTAAAAAAGCGATCATGCCGAAAAAATGACAGGTGATTAATGACGACTTGGTGAGTCAACGGCGATAAAATAAGAATTGGAGAAAAGGAATAGAAGACATGTCAATCAGAAAACAATTTGCAAAATACGTATCACAGAACATCATGGGGATGATAGGGATGTCCCTCTATATTCTGGCGGATACTTTTTTTATCTCTCTGGCAGAGGGGGCCATGGGAATTACAGCACTGAATCTGGTTCTGCCGATTTACAGTCTGATTTTTGCTGTCGGGGCAATGATTGGAGTGGGCTCGGCCATCCGTTTCAAGATTCTGCGTGCCAGGGATGATGCGCATGCGGACCGCTATTTTTCCAATGCCGTATTGTGTGCACTGGCTTTGGGAATGGTGTTTGTGGTTCTGGGCGGCTTGTTCCCGGGACAGATTGTTGCGCTGATGGGTGGAGATGCGCAGATTGTTGCAGTGGGAACCTCCTACACCAGGATTTTCATGTTGTTTACACCGTTTTTTATGTGGAATCACATCTGCAATGCATTCGTGCGAAATGACGGAAATCCCACTGTGGCGATGGCGGCGACGCTTGGCAGCAGCCTGTTCAACATTGTGATGGACTACGTTCTGATGTTTCCACTGGGAATGGGGATGGCCGGGGCAGCTCTGGCGACTGCGGTCTCACCAATCATTGGAATTGCCATCTGCAGCATTCATTTTCTTTCCAAAAAGAATACCATCCGGTTCCGGTGGACTGTGCCGTCGCCAAAGCTGCTGCTGCAGTCCTGCCAGCTCGGAATCTCTGCGTTTATCGGAGAGATTTCTTCAGGAGTGACGACCATTGTATTCAATATGCTGATTCTCAGACTTGCCGGGAATATCGGCGTGGCGGCATATGGCGTCATTGCGAATACCTCGCTGGTTGCAATATCCGTGTTCAATGGTGTGGCTCAGGGGGCGCAGCCGTTATTCAGTGACCTTTACGGAAAAGGGGAGCGGGGCGCGGTGCGCAGAGTGCTGCGAATGGGTGTCTTAACGGCACTGGTCCTGGCAGTGATTATGGTTGTTCTGTCCCGTGTGGGGGCAGAGTCGATTGTCGCGGTCTTCAACAGCGAGCGGGACGAAGTGATGGCATCTTATGCGGTGAATGGATTGAAGCTTTACTTTATGGGATTTTTATTTGCCGGCTTCAATATTGTGGTGACAGGGTACCTGAGCGCGGTGGAATCTGTGCGCTGGGCATTTACAACTTCTATTATGCGGGGTGTTGTGGCAATCATTCTGTGTGCGCTGGTGCTGTCTGCGACGCTGGGGCTGAACGGGGTGTGGCTTGCATTCCCGGCTGCGGAGATGGTGACGGCGGTTGTTGCGGTGCTGGCAGTGAGAAAGTCGCGGTGAAAAGTCACCATAAAAAGCATTGACATCATAAATGGTGTGAGCTATAGTTGTGAATAGTGTAAAAGGTAAAATACGCCCCAAATTATATTTAGAAATAGAAGGCAGGTGAATGTCATGAAAATCAACAAAAAGTACCATTTTATTATCAGTCTTCTTATTTGCATGGCTATTTGCTTTTCTTTTTGCAATACCTCACTGGAGAGCGCTCACGCCATGGACTCCAAGGATGGTCCGATTTCTGCTGCGCAGGCATCTTCGGACACATTAAAGACAGTCAGTCAGGGGTTCGTGGAGGATATCCAGACTGCAGCGCGTCTTATCAGTGCGGCTTCTCAGGGGGGAGCTGTATTTCGTGCGCCGCTGCGGGCGGAAACCAGAAGTATTACAAGTCTTATCTATGCTGTTTTATTCAAAATAGCAGTTATCCCAAGTTTGATTTTTGCTGTGATGGAAATTGGCATGCGCTGTCAGACCCTGATGCAGCAGCTTATTCTGAATTATATACAGAGCAAGGACGGAAGAAAAAAATATCTTTTCATTTTAACGAAGTAAACAGCAGTCGTGAGTGCCTGTAAGGGGACAGAGAATGTACACTTTAGCGGGAACATACGGCAGAATAAAAAAGTGAAAAGAGGTATAATATGAAACCTGGCAAGAATATGCTTGCTGTAATTCTTTGTGTGATTGCAGCTTTTATTTGTGTTGCAGCTTTTGGTATCGGGGACGATGTGAAGGGCGTGCGTGACATGCGTTATGGAATTGACATCCGGGGTGGTGTGGAGGCTGTTTTTGAGCCTCAGGATCTGGACCGGAGTGCCACGGAAAAGGAATTGGATACGGCCCGTGAGGTCATTGAGATGCGTCTGGATGCGCTGAATATTACAGACCGGGAGGTGACGGTGGATAAGGAGGGCGGCTATATTATTGTCCGTTTTCCCTGGAAGTCTGATGAAAAGAATTTTAACCCGGAGGATGCCATCGCGGAGCTGGGGGAGATGGCACAGCTTTCTTTCCGGGACGCGGACGGCAACGTCATGATTGAGGGATCCGATGTGAAAAGCGCATCACCGGAAAAGCAAACTTCGGGTGTTAAGAAAGAGTATGTTGTCAGCCTGACTTTTGATAAGGAGGGCGCAAAAAAGTTTGAAAAGGTGACTGGAGACATGATCGGGCAGAAGCTCGGTATCTATATGGATGACCAGCAGATTTCCAATCCGGTGGTGGAGAGCAGAATATCAGGCGGGCAGGCGGTCATCAACGGGATGAGCGGATATGATGAGGCGAAGGCACTGTCAGACAAAATCAATTCCGGTGCGCTGCCGTTTTCCCTGGAGACGACCAGCTTCTCCACAATCAGCCCAATCCTTGGAAACAATGCATTACATATCATGATCTGGGCGGGATTGCTGGCATTTGTTCTGGTGTGCTTGTTTATGGTGGCCTACTATAAGCTCCCGGGAGTGGTTGCATGCCTTACACTGGTTCTGCAGATGACGCTCCAGCTTCTTGCAATCTCTGTGCCGCAGTACACGCTGACTCTGCCCGGAATCGCAGGAATTATTCTCTCGCTGGGCATGGCGGTGGATGCAAATATCATCATTTCGGAGCGGATATCCGAGGAACTGCAGCGTGGGCGTTCCGTGCATCTGGCGGTGAAAAATGGATATAAGTCAGGATTTACTTCTGTGTTGGACGGCAATGTGACCACCGCGATCGTGGCGGTGATCCTGATGATATTCGGCTCGGGTTCCATGCTGAGTTTCGGATACACGCTGCTGATCGGAATGATCGTAAATGTGGTAATCGGAGTCACCGTCTCGAGAATGCTGCAGCTGTCCCTGACAATGCTGCATCGGTGGAACGACAAAAAATGGTTCCGGGCAAAAAAAGTGCTTTGTAAGCGGAACTTCTATCAGAAGAAAGGGATATGCCTGATTGTTTCCGGAACCATCTTTGTATTGGGAATCGTGGGAATTGGAATGAATGGCGTCAGTCTGGATACGCAGTTTACAGGTGGTGTGGTGATGAACTACACTGTAGATTCGGCGGTGAATAACAAGGATGTAGAGAGCCGTGTGGCAGACATCACAGGCCGGGAGGTTACCGTGCAGGAGACAAAGAGTCATGTGAACAATTCCGAAAGCCTGGAAATCACGCTGGCCGGACATGGTGGCATCACGCCGGATATGCAGAAGAAGATCACGGTATCACTGGAGAAACTGGCAGGGGACGATTCCATTCAACTGTCAAAGACGTATGCGGTGGAACCATATATCGGTGCCAAGGCGTTAAAAAATGCGGGAATTGCAATCGCGCTTTCCTTCCTGTTTATCGTGCTCTACGTATGGATCCGGTTCTCCGCGCTCTCAGGTCTTCCGGCAGGGGTGACGGCGCTCATTGCATTGCTCCATGACGTTCTGGTGGTGTTCTTTGTGTTTGTATTGTTTAAAATTCCGTTGAATGATGCGTTTGTGGCGGTTGTGCTCACCATTATCGGATACTCCATCAATGACACCATTGTGGTGTATGACCGAATCCGCGAGAACCGGAGAGAGACGATGGGGATCGATGTGGCAGAGCTCACGGATATCAGCGTCACGCAGGTACTGGCGCGGTCGGTGAACACTTCCGTCACGACCGGAATCTGCGTGCTGACAATCCTTGCGGCATCGATTATTTTTCAGATTGATTCCATCAGAGATTTTTCGCTGCCTATGTTCTTTGGGCTGATCAGTGGCTGCTATTCTTCGGTCTGCATAGCGAGTATTCTGTGGGCAATGTGGGAGCGCAGGAAAGATGGAAAGCGGTAATATCACGGTTCGTCTTTCAAACAACTACAAATCAGGAAAAAATAGAAATGGAGAAGGTTTATGAACATTACAGATATATTCGGGCTGCTGGGGGGACTGGCGCTGTTTTTGTATGGCATGCAGATGATGAGTGCAGGGATGGAGGCTGCAGCTGGAAACCGTATGAAGCAGATTCTGGAGAAGCTGACCGCGAACCGTTTTCTGGGCGTGGCGGTGGGAGCCGGGATCACGGCAGTCATTCAGTCGTCTTCGGCGACGACGGTTATGGTGGTTGGATTCGTAAACTCAGGGATGATGACGCTGCGGCAGGCGGTGTGGATCATTATGGGAGCGAACATCGGAACGACGATCACGGGACAGCTGATCGCGCTGGATGTGGGGGCAATCGCCCCGCTCATCGCATTTGTGGGTGTAGTAATGGTGGCATTTATGAAAAAGCCAAAGTACCATCACATCGGCAGCATTCTGGCGGGACTGGGAATTTTGTTTATCGGAATGGACATGATGAGCACGGCCATGATGCCGCTGCGGGAATCCCAGACATTTATTCACATGATGACGAGCTTTAGCAATCCGCTTCTCGGGATTCTGGCCGGAGCGGCCTTTACTGCAGTAATCCAGTCATCCTCTGCATCGGTGGGAATCCTGCAGGCGCTTGCGCGAAGTGGGATCATTCCATTTTCCAGTGCGGTGTACGTGCTGTTCGGACAAAATATCGGAACGTGTATCACTGCGCTGTTGGCGTCCATTGGAACGAGCCGGAGCGCGAAGCGGACCACGATCATCCATCTGAGCTTTAACATCATAGGAACGGTCATCTTTACAGTGGCGACCATGGTGCTGCCACTCACCGAATTTGTCGCACAGCTGACCCCGGGCAATCCGCCGGCACAGATCGCGAACATGCACACGCTGTTCAACATTGTGACGACAGCGATGCTGCTGCCCTTTGGCAATTATCTGGCAGACTTGGCAGAACATTTGCTGCCGGACAGGGAAGAGGCGGCGGTCCAGCCGGTGCAGGAGCAGAAGCTGCAGTATCTGAATATGGAGGCAGTGGGCAGACAGATTGGGTCCCTCGCCATATACACGGAGCAGATCCGGCAGGAAAGCGGCCGGATGATGGAGCTTGCAAGAGAAAATGTACGGGAGGGCTTCGAGGCGTTCCGGAAAAAAGACGTTGCCATGATTGAGGCGGTAGAGCAGCGGGAAGATCTGATCGATTATTTGAATAAAGAAATCTCGAACTACATTTCACGGGCACTTGCCAAGGAGCTGGAAATCCGGGAGAGCCGGACGCTGAGTGGATTTTTTAAGATCACGGGAAATATTGAGCGGATCGGCGACCACGCCATGAATATTTGTGGATATGCAAGGATGCTGGATGAGAAGGCCGTGAAGTTTTCCAAAGAGGAAAAACAGGAGCAGAAGGAGATACAGAGAGTCAGTGAAGCCATGCTGAGTGAACTGCTCATCTGCGGTACAGAGCGGCTGGATGACCTGACCAGGATCTCGGCGATGGAACAGCGCATCGATGATATGACCGAGCGCTACCGCAACCACATGCTGGAGCGGATGCGCCGCGGCACCTGCTCGGAGGAAGGATGCATTCTGTACTCAGAGATGCTGACAGATTTTGAGCGGATCGGCGATCATGCGCTGAATATCTCGCAGGAGCTGGCAAAGATTCATATACTGCAGCAGAAGGAGTAAGAAGCAGTTTCGATATTGCGGATAGTTTTCTCTTTTACTAAAAGGCACCGAATCTGGCTGCCGGTCTGGCACTGTGGAAAAAATCACAGGATGGTGTTATAATATTTTCAACAATAAATCGGATCAAAGGAGAAAACTTATGGATGATCAAATGGTATGTTACTGCTCGAATGTAACAAGAAGACAGATCGAAGAAGCAATGGATAAAGGGGCAGCTACTTTGGCAGACATTCGGGAAATGACAGGTGCCTGTACAAAAGGAAACTGCAAAGAATTAAGTCCCACCGGGAAGTGCTGTGCACCGGTAATCATGCAAATTATGGAAGACTACAGAAATAAATAATGAGTGCATATAAAAGCACAGCAGAAGTATGGCGGCCTATCCCACGATAGACCGCCATATAACCTTATAAAAGATGTCCCTCCGCTCCCGGGCGGAGCTGTTTCCAAATGTCCTCCACACTGATGGAAGGATTTTCATCGATCATTTCGCAGACAGCTTTTACAGATTCTTCCGGTTCTTCCAGATGGTCTGCAATGGTGGACGTATCGTAGCCCTTTGCTTTTTTCTTTATGATCAGAGCAATAACTTTTTTGGCGGCGCCGCCCTTTTCGCCCTTCTGCTCCCCGATCTGCTCCCATTGCTCCCGTTCCTGCTGCATATGCTTTTCTTCATCATATTCAAATATACTCACACTCGTCGCCTCCGCTCTGTATTTCGTCAGAAACTCTGCCAATATGCCCTCTTTGACACTCTCATTGACTGCCCGTTCTACTGCACTTTTTAGTTCCATAGATTTTTCATATTTCCGGACTTTTTCTACATACAGCATGTATTCCCGCAGCGTTCTGCAACTTTCCATGAGATCTTCATTGTATCCGGGATTGATATTAAGCATCAGAACCTTCAGCTCCAGACAGACCTCGTTGCCCGTTTTCTGAAAGGAATCGGACAGTCTCAGTTCCTGCCGTTCCGGCTGCTTTTCAACACCATTGTAAAAGACAATAAATTTTGGCGCAGGAATCTCTACGATAAGGCGGCCGTAAAGGTTGTTATCTTTTGTCATCCCTTGATAGACTTTGGCTACATAGAATAAATCTCGTAGTGGAAGGTTTGGATTGTATGTTCTCTGCGGTATGGAGATATCGCCTGTACTCTCTGCAGAATATCCCTGCACACTTGCAATTCCGCTGTTTCTTTTCTGGGTTTCATCTTCTGTTCTTTTTTCTGTCATAAAATTCCTCCTGAAATTAATTGTGCAGGAGAAATTCCGGTTCTTTTTACCCTGGAAAATCCTCTCTGCCTGTGAATTGGTAATAAGCATCGAAAATTTCCAAGAATTGCCGATTGGCAAATTAAATAGAACGTTTTCACGTTTAAGAAAATAGAAAATTAATGCTTGTTTTTATTTTAGCATACAGATGCATGAAACACAACGACGAATAGGATACAAAAAACAAAACAAATCGTACACGACAGTTGCAATTATTCCAGGCTCTGTTATAATAAAAAAGTAAATGCAGTTTTTCTAAAACTGCAGACAATAATAACAGGGAGCTCACAGTAGTGGGCTGAGAGTAAGCTGATACTGCTTAGACCTTTAACCTGATTTAGGTAATGCTAACGTAGGGAGATAGTTGATGATTTTGGCGATGAGACTCTTTTGCGGACTCATCGTTTTTTTATGTAATAGGAAAGTTCTCTGAACTTTCCTATTACATAAAAACCCCTCCGGGGGATGCGCATTATCCAAAACAAGTTGGACTCTCTTCCCGCAGATTTCACAAGGAGGATGAAAGATGGAACAGTACGCAACACAGATGGAAGCAGCAAGAAAAGGAATCGTGACAAAGGAACTGGAGTCGGTGGCGGCAAAGGAGCGGATGACAATCGAGGAGCTGATGCCGCTCGTGGCAGCAGGCAAGGTGGCAATCTGCGCCAACAAAAACCACAAGTGCATTGACCCGCAGGGCGTGGGCTCTATGCTGCAGACGAAGATCAACGTGAATCTGGGAGTTTCAAGAGACTGCAAGAATTACGATGTTGAGATGGAAAAGGTGATGGAGGCCGTGAAAATGGGTGCCCATGCGATCATGGATCTGTCCTCTCACGGCAATACGATTCCGTTTCGAAAAAAACTGACATCGGAGTGTCCGGCAATGATCGGGACCGTGCCGGTCTATGATTCAGTGATTCATTATCAGAAAGATCTGGCAACTTTGACGGCGAAGGATTTTATTGATGTGGTAAGGCTCCATGCGGAGGATGGTGTCGACTTTGTGACGCTGCACTGTGGAATCACCAGAAAGACTATTGACCAGATCAAAAACCATAAGCGGAAGATGAACATTGTATCCAGAGGCGGCTCACTCGTGTTTGCGTGGATGTGTATGACAGGCGAGGAGAATCCGTTTTATGAATATTATGACGAGATTCTGGAAATCTGTCGGGAGTATGATGTGACAATCTCTCTGGGAGATGCGTGCAGACCGGGATGTCTTGCGGATGCATCCGATGTGTGTCAGATCGAGGAACTGGTGCGCCTGGGCGAATTGACGAAACGTGCGTGGGCAAAGGATGTACAGGTGATGGTGGAAGGACCGGGGCACATGCCGCTGGACCAGATTGCGGCCAACATGAAGATTCAGCAGACGATCTGTCAGGGGGCGCCGTTCTATGTATTGGGCCCGCTGGTGACCGATATCGCACCGGGATATGACCACATTACATCAGCCATCGGTGGAGCAGTGGCAGCGTCGGCGGGAGCGGCATTTCTTTGCTATGTGACTCCGGCAGAGCACCTTGCCCTGCCAAATGTGGAGGATGTAAAGCAGGGAATCATCGCGTCCAAGATCGCAGCCCATGCGGCAGACATCGCCAAGGGCGTCCGCGGGGCCAGAGAGATGGATGACAAGATGGCGGATGCCCGCCAGAAGCTGGACTGGGAGGCGCAATGGGAGTGCGCCATCGATCCGGAGACTGCAAAAGCAATCCGGGATGACCGCAAGCCAGAGCATGATGATACCTGTTCTATGTGCGGAAAATTCTGTGCGGTGCGGAGTATGAATAAGGCGCTAGCAGGGGAATATATTGATATTCTGTAAGCCGGATCCCCTGTAAATGGACCCACTATAAACGGATCCCACTGCAAACGGATCCTCTGTCAAGCAGACAGGTCAAATATCTAAAACAAAGTGTAGAGGAACGATCATACAAATTGGTGTGGTCGTTTTTTTATGTAATAGAGGAAAGTTCTCTGAACTTTCCTCTATTACATAAAAACCCTCCGGGGGATGCGCACTACGCACAAATGGAATATGGTCACTGAGGTGACCGCGCTTCGGCCCTTACTTCTAAAGGAGTTTTACAATGGTATCTATCTTGTAGGCGTTCACTTGCGGGGATTCTATTGACAAAAATCTGAAAAGTGCTATATTGTTAGTTAAAACTAACGATAGTGACTACTAACAATAGATAGAAAACGCTAATACAGAATGAGATGGGGGCACACTATGTTTTTGGAAATCAATAATATAAGAAAATCGTTTGGGGAATCGGAGAACCGGATTGAGGTACTAAAGGGGATAAATCTGGACATCGAGCGTGGGGAATTCTGTGTACTCCTTGGCCCGTCCGGCTCCGGAAAGTCCACGCTGCTCAACATCATTGGTGGAATCGACAGTCCGGATGCGGGATACATCTCCATAGACGGAGAGAAGACGGGAGAGATGAAGGAGAAGAAGCTGACGCTGTACCGGCGCAGACACCTGGGGTACATTTTCCAGATGTATAATCTGATCCCCAATCTGACCATCCGGGAGAATATCGAGGTGGGGGCATATCTGAGTGAGAAGCCGCTGGATATCAAAGATATGCTGCAGACGCTCGGGCTTTACGAGCACCAGCACAAGCTGCCCAACCAGTTGTCGGGCGGACAGCAGCAGCGGACGGCGATCGGCCGGGCACTGATCAAAAACCCGGATATTCTGCTCTGCGATGAGCCGACGGGATTGTGCGGGCTGCATAAAAACATCAGCTTGTTACGCGGATCCTTACATTTCTGTTCCAGATCCTCAAAGTCCATCTCGTAATACCCGTCCGCCTTCTCCACCAGCGAATTGTTCACAAGTGTTCTCTTCGTATATTCAATCGCCCCGGAAAAAGGGCCGTAAACAGGCTTCTGGATAATTACGCCGTCCCCTGGGTTCGTCACCGCGCAGATCACCTGCCGCATGGCCTCGACCGTTCCGTTAATATAGACAATTTCTTCCTTTTTGATCTTCCAGTTCCTTCTTCTCGCGAACCAGCCACAGATTGCCTCATAATATCGCGGCGCTTCATCCTGGATGGAATAACCGAATATTCCATGGTCCGCCACCGCATGCATGGCCTTTATAATGGGGTCGGCACACCGGAAATCCATATCCGCCGTGTAGACTGCGATAGAATCATCCGGGATGCTCTGCATTTCCACCATCTCTGATACCAGCTTGCTCGTCCCCCACTTCATACTATAGCTGTAAGGACTATGTCTCCTGTCAATTACTTTATCGAAATCATATTTCATCTTATTCACTCTTTCCTACATAATCTCTTCCGACACCGCAGCAGCGTAAGCCTTCCACTACGGCAGCAGATCCACCAGTTCATCCACAAACAAAATCTCCTCCCTGATTCCAAGCACCTCCGCGATCAATGCAATCTCCGGCTTCTTGATCCGCGCGTCCTCGATGATATCGTTGCGCGCAAACACCTCCTGCGCTGTGGAATCCATGATAATATTTTTGTGCGCCATAACCACGATCCGGTCAAAATTACGCGCCACAAATTCCATATCATGCGTGATCGTGATGACCCCCATCCCCTCGGCTGTCAGAGTATCCATCAACTTTTCCAGCACTTCAATTCCCCTGATGTCAAGGCCCGCCGTCGGCTCGTCCAGTATGATATATTTCGGATCCGTCGCGATGACCGCGGCAATAGTTAAGAACTTTCTGGTCGGCAGCGGCAGATCAAACGGATTTTTCCGCTTGCTGTCGATCAGCCCGGTCAGCTCCAGAGCACGATCACTCTTCTCCTTGATCAGCTTTGGGTCCATCCTGGATTTTTTGAGCATGTAGCGTACCTCGTCCTTCACCGTCTGGTTGAAGATCTGGTCATCCGGGTTCTGAAACACATAGCCCACGTACTTTGCAATCTGTGCCGTCGTCTTGTCCTTCGTGTTAATGCCGTCAATAATGACATCTCCCTCCGTCGGTTTATTCAGACGGTTCATCAGCTTCACCGCGGTAGTCTTTCCCGCACCGTTCTGACCGATGATGCCCACCTTCTCCCCCTGATTGATGGTCAGGTTCAGGTGTTCATTCGCAAGATACCCGTTTGGATAAGAAAAAGAAACATCCTTTAATTCGATTGCCATACTTCATTTCCTCCTCTCTTCCGAATCAGTTCCACCGCTTCTTCATTGGTAATCGGAATCCGGTCCAGTCTCTTCCCCGCTTCCGTCATGCGGTGCCCGAGAATAGCTGCCTGCGGAATCGGAGCGCCATATTCAAACAGCCGGTCGCTGGATAAAACCTCATGCGTCGATCCCTGCATTACGACCGTCCCTTTGCTCATTACAACAACCTCATCACAGTACTTTGCAATCAGATCCACCTTATGCTCCACCAGAATGATTGTCTTATGAGCCTCCTTCAGCAACTGGATGATCTCGAATACGTCCTTGGTTCCTTCCGGATCCAACTGCGATGTAGGTTCATCAATGACAATGATTTTGGAATCCATCGCGATGATCGATGCAAACGACACTCTCTGGCACTGCCCGCCGGAAAGCTCCAGCGGATTTTTCTGGATCAGCTCTTCGATTTTCAGCAGCCTGCAGACCTCGATGATCTTCTGAATCATTTCCTCTTTTGGCATGCCCAGATTCTCAATGCCGATTCCGACCTCCTCAAACACGGTGTCCTTCACTCCACTGATCTGTGTAAATGGGTTCTGAAACACGTAGCCGATCTTCACAGACAGCTCCGCCTCATCCCACTCCCGCACATCCTTTCCGTCAATCAGGACTTCTCCCTCCAGCTCTCCATTATAGAAAAATGGAATCAGTCCACGCACCAGGTTGCACAGCGTAGTCTTCCCGCTCGCGTTCTCACCGATGATCCCATAGACTTTCCCCTCCTCAAAATGGCAGTTCACGCTGTCCAGCGATGGCCTTTTGGTCAGAGGATAATTGTATGTAACATTTTTCAACTCAATATATTCAGACATAGGTTCTCCTCCTTATATGATTCCCATGATTTTGATGACAACCGTTCCGACCAGCAGCAGATCAAAAAACAGCCCCAGCCATTTCTCATATCCTGCCGAGGGCTTCAGCTCCCGCAGATGGGTGTGTGGCGTCGTCACTGAAAATGCGCGTGCATCCATGGCGATGGTCTTTTCCTCCGTATAGGAGATGGCACTCAGTGCCAGCGGACTTATGATCGGCAGAAGCGCCTTGATCCGCACAAACACATTTCCATCAGTCTCGATTCCTCTGGACTTCTGACTGTCGAGAATCGTGCTTGCACTTTTTCCCAGTTCTGTGATGGTCTTGAAGGATACCAGAATGACATAAGAAACCGTCGCCGATACCCCCTTCTTCTCACATGCATAGGTCAGGTCTTTCATCGGTGTCGTCAGGAAAAATAAAATGATTGGACCGGCAAATCCCACGATGAAGAATGCCATGTCAAATCCCTTCTGCAGGGCCACATCTGTCCAGTTCCACCCCAAAATCGAGAAGACTACATTGCCCTCCCCGCGGTTGGAAATCAGCCGGACAAACACGGTGAACAGCCCGAGCACCACGAACGCTGCCATAAATGATTTGGTAAATCCTTTTAATTTTTTTACATAAGCTGCAATCAGAAAATAGATGACGCAGACAACAATTCCGAATTTCCAGTCCCTGACCAGCATGGATATAAATCCGGTCGCCAGCGCGATGTTCAGCTTGGTCAGCGGATTCAGATCCATCAGCCAATTTCCTGTCGTCTGATAGCCTCTGAAACTGTCTATAAATTTTTCGTTATCCATAGTTCTCCTTTCTCTCTGCCTCTTATATGGAGAGAAAGCGGCAATGCTGCATGGGCGTGTGCTGCATTGCCGCTGTTTATTTTATTAATCGTCCAGATCCTTATCCTTGATAAATGCATTTCCGTTCGGCAGTTTCACAAGATACCGTACCGGCAGCGCTTTCAGGATTGCAAACACTGCGATACACACGATGATCTTATCCGGAATATCCATGGTAAAGCTGGCGATCGTTGCACACAGGAACTTGGAGATGTGTGTTGCCTCGTACAGCGGAATCGCAATCAGAAGCTGCGAGGTGGATCCGTAAAAATCAAATCCGTACAACGGCCAGCAGATCAGCATACTTCCGATTCCACCGATGACAGCGAAAACCAACGATCCGACGACAACCTTCCACAACTTGCTGAACCATCCGGCCTTGGCAAGAAATCCAGCGGCCACACCGAACAGTATGCTGAGTACTGCGAAAAACATGGAGGTCGGATTCGTGATCGCATTGATCATGTTCGTGACCAGACCCGTGATTCCTCCTGCGAGTGGTCCGCAGAGGGCCCCCACCAGAACTGTACCGATTGCATCACACGCAAATGGTGTCTTCAAAATTACATAGAACAATTGATAACCTACAAAGTTGATACCCACTCCTATTGGAATCAGAAACAGTGTCAGTTTCCCTAATTTTTTTACATTCATTTTTCTCCTCCTTTGTCACTTTCCTTAAGGTTATAATAATCCGGTGAATCTGTGCCCCTGCTCCCGTCGTCTTCTATAACCGCCCCATGGCTTCGATGAAATCTTCCACGTACTTTTCACGATCCACATCAAAGACAACCTTCGCATTCTTTTTCACATTTTCTCCGAGAATATTCTCCTGATAGTTCTTGTCGTCCACGACCGTCATGCCCTTCGTGAACTGCCCGTCCATCTCAATCTCCACATTACACTCCACCATATGAAACCACTCCGGGTGCGTCAGCACAGCCACCGCTGTCGGATCATGAAGCGTGCAGCCCGGAAACTTTTCAATCTCGTAATGCCCCACTCCAAAGAAGTCAATCAGCTCGGCCACAAACACAGCAATCTCACGGTTTTTTGCTCGCAGGATCTCATTTTCCGCCTTGGTGATATAAGCCTTCTGTGTCACATCCAGTCCGGACATGATAATCTTTACACCGGAATGGAACACCACATAGGCCGCCTCCACATCCGCGTATATGTTATATTCCGCCGCCGGAGTCCAGTTTCCTCTGGCTGCCCCGCCGCCCATCATGGAAATGACCGCAATCTTTTCCTTCAGATCCGGGCGAAGTCGAAACAGTAATGCCAGATTCGTCAGGGGTCCAATTGCAATGATCGTCACCGGGCGGTCGCTCTCCTCCAGGATGCGGGTCATCAGATCCACCGCATGCATGGGCTGGAGATCAAATCCATTTTCCGGGAGCTCTGGTCCCCCCAGTCCGCTCTCGCCATGGAAAATGGTTCCGCCGTTCTCCACGATCAAGTTTCTGACCAGTGGCTCCGGTGCCCCCTTGGCTACAGGAATGTCGTACACTTTTGCCTTCGTCAGGACTTTGACCGCGTTGTCGGTTACTTTTTCCAGCGAGGTATTTCCCGCGACTGTCGTGACTGCTTTCAGTTCCAGCTCCGGACTGGCGAGCGTCCACAGAATCGCCATGGCATCGTCATGTCCCGGATCGCAGTCAATTATTACTGGTGTTTTTTCCATCTCATTCTCTCCTTTATTTTTTCTCCTCTACCCACTTGTACCGTTCCAGATTTCCGTCTTTTAAAAAGGCAGAAAAGAGATCGAATATATCATCGGCTACCGCTATGTTCGTGCGTGTCTAAAATAGATCCTGTCCTCTTTTTCTGCCATGTTAAGAAATCCATTTCCTCATCTCTCTGGGGGGAAAGCATTTTCGGAAACCTTTTTCTTGATTTGAATTTTAGCACTCTTTGTTTATGACGTCAACAATTATATCCTGATATATTCACCAAAAATAAAGGCTTAAAACTGTGCACTTTGTTTAACAGCTACACAATCTCAAACCTTTCTGACTCATACTAAAATCAATTTACTGTAAACCAATTTCCTAAATGATTCGTCACCTCCTGATAAAGTCAAAAAAGATTTTTCTCACTATTACATAGAAACAGAGAAAAGTATCATTCTACTTATTAACTACATTGATCGGTTCTCCTGCTATACAGGCTTTGATATTATCAACAGTGCAGTCGATGATACGTTGCCGGCTCTCTCTTGGTGCCCAACTGATATGTGGAGTAATAATACAATTCGGGGCATTAAGCAGCGGATTAGTTTCGCGAATTGGCTCTGTGGACACAACATCTATACCTGCCGCATAGATTTTCCCCGAATTTAATGCATCAGCCAGATCTTGTTCAACAATCAGCTGCCCCCTGCTATTGTTTAAAATAATGACACCGTCTTTCATTTTTGCAATAGTTTTTTTATTAATAATACCTTCCGTCTCCGGAAACAGCGGACAATGAAGCGCAACCACATCGGATTCAGCCAGCAAAGTATCAAGGTCAACATACTTTGCGATCTCCTCACCTGTTCTGTTTGGGTGATTATCATAGGCAATTATCTTCATGCCCATAGCTTTTGCAATTTTTCCAGTTGCCTTCCCAATTCGTCCAAATCCAATAATCCCCATAGTCTTACCACTTAATTCGATTAACGGATAATCCCAAAAACACCAATCCGGATTAGATGACCAACGCCCCTCATGCACTGCCCTACTATGATGTGACACATGATGACAAATTTCAAGTAACAGCGCCATGACAAATTGACTGACAGACGCAGTTCCATAAATCGGAACATTAGTAACCGGGATTCCTTTTTCTTTTGCATAAATATAATCTACTACATTATATCCTGTTGCCAGCACTGTAATCTGCTTTATATTCGTACATGAATCCATTATTTTTTTTGAAATAGGTGTTTTATTTGTAACTACGATTTCTGCCATACCAATACGGCGGATAATCTCTTCCTCATCATCCGACGGCGTACGATCATACACCGTCAGATTTCCTAATTCTTCAATTTTCTCCCAACTTAAATCCCCCGGATTTTCTGTATACCCATCCAAAATAACTATATTCATTATTCAAATTCCTCCTTAAAAGATGTTAATCTTCCAATAAAGCCCATGCTCTGTTAATTACTCTCTTTGTATTCGCAAGAACAATATCCGCATCTTCATCAGCCCACGGCTTCACTTCAAATGACAATACATATGGTTTCTCTGAACAAAAAAATCCTTCATTCTTCAATACATGAAAGAAGTCCAACAACTCCGGAACATCATTTGCACTATGAGGAAACCCAAATCGTGGATGTTGATCTCCATATGCTTCCACGCCTGGTTCAACTACAGCATTCCCAATATGAAAATGACGAATGTAGGGCCGAAGCGTCTGGATAACGAAACGACTTGTCTCATAGGTGGTTGGAAAATGGCTCAAATCCACCAGAAGTCCAAAGTTATTGCAGTAGCTGCGCATGTCCGCTGCAAAACGTGCCGCCAACGGTGCCGGTCCAATCAGTACAGCTTTGTCCATATCATAATCAAAAACTTCTAAATTAACCCCCATCCCTTTTTTGCCCGCATAAGAGCATATGTTTTTAGTGGTCTTAAGTAATTGATTATATGCCTCTTCTTTTGTCTTCTCCTCCCACTTTCCCGCAAGAAAAGCAACATTTTCTGCTCCCAGGTAATTCGCCTCATCAATTGCCTCTTTTAATGTTTTCTCTGCTTTTTGTCGTTCATTTTCATCTATTGCATTCGGATTCAGCTTTGGTCCTAAAAGTCTCGGCTGCGCACCATAACATACCTGCATATGACTTTGATTTAGCATCTTCCTTACCTTTTCTCGTACCTCATCATCTGTGAATTGGCATATTTCTATCGCATCGAAAAAATCATCACATGCAATTTCGTGAACAGACTCCACTACGTCTTTTTGCGGATGACTCATCCACCTTATAGTTCCTATTTGAAAATATTTATGTATTGAATCTTTCATAAGATATCTCTCCTCTTTTTATATACCTTCCCTGATTGCTTTCTCTCAGGCATTTTCATTGATAAACTTTAATCTTTTTGCTATAATATATTTATATTATTTTCTGAAAAGGAGCAGCCATGGATATCACTTTAGCAAAAACCTTTATAAATATAGTACGGGCAAATGGGTTAAGTCCAGCTGCCCAAAATCTCGGTGTTTCTCAATCAACCATAAGTCATCGCTTACAACTTTTGGAAAATGAACTCGGTTTTCCACTTCTGGAACGCAATCGTGGTCAGGCAGGTATTCAGCTTTCACCACAAGGCGAACATTTTCTCGATTACGCAATTCGCTGGGTTGACTTAGAGCGTGAGATTCAAATGCTTAAGCAGAATATTTATACCGAGCAGTTATGCATCGGTGGTGTAGAAAGTATTAACACTTATCTCTTTCCACAAGTTTTTTCTGGTTTTTTAAAAGAAAACCCTAATTATTCCCTACGTATTTTGACTCACCATTCATGGGAACTTTATGACTTGCTATACACCAAGGATATTGATATCGGTTTTGTCAACACCAATTCTTTTCATCCTGATATATCCTCAGAGCTTCTTTTAAATGAAGATTACATGATTCTTCATAACATGGATCGCCTGAAAGACAAAGTACAAATATCTCCGCTCGACCTCGAGCCCAAATTAGAGATTGTGCATTCCTGGACTCCTCAACTTGAGCAATGGCATAATGAATGGTGGACCCCCGGGCAGGAAAGAATTTATCTTAACAGCAACTCGCTTCTTTCAAGTTTCTTTCCTCTTGGTGATTTTTGGTGTATTCTGCCTGCTTCTAATGCCCGGGTTTTCCAAAAAGACTTTGGCTTATATGTTGCCAGTCTTTGTTCTGCACCACCACCACGTGCCTGCTGTGTAATTACAAATAAACAAAATAGTTCTCTGTTGCAAAAGAAGATAGATTATTTTCTTCTTTATGTTAAAGACGTGCTGTCAAAGCTATCAAACTAACATATTTTTCACATGGTTCCAGGTAACCAGAGCGCTAATGCCGGAATCGCTATAATCGCAATTGTAACAAACAAATACATCGCGCAATACGGCAGCGCACCTTTGATTACATCGCTAAAAGAGCAATTCTTATCAGCTATACTGTGAATAACATATAAGTTAATACCAACTGGCGGTGTAATCATTCCTATTTCTGTTAAAAGAGTAAGGATAACTCCAAACCAGATCAAATCAATGTTCAGAGCAACTAAAATCGGAAGTAATACCGGAATCGTAAGATATATCATGGATGTCCCTTCCAAGATACATCCCAAAACCAAATACATTACAATAATACAGGCAAACAATAGAACAATAGAAGGATTCAGTGATACAATCCAGTTCGTGACCCCCTTGCTAATTCCTGAAAGTGCAATAAAATAGGATAATACTTTTGCTCCAAAAATAATTGCTAAAATCATAGAACTTAGGCGCACAGATGCCAATAACGACTCCTTTAAAGCATCCAATGTCAAATTACGGGTAACTACCGTCATAAGAAATGCCACAAATGCTCCGAGTGCTGCTGCTTCAGTTGTTGTTGCCCACCCTGTATATATACTTCCCAATACGATAAAAATCAAAAAGATAAAAGAGAACAAACCTCCTGATTCCTTTATTTTTTCCTTAAATGTATATCTCTCAGTCTCTCTTGGTGCCAATTCTGGATGTAATACACTGCGAATACCTATATAGCACATAAAGCACAGTGCGCATAGCCCCCCTGGCACAATGCCCGCTACAAATAATTTTGTAACGGAGCACTCAGCGATAGATGCATAAATCAGCATGTTGATACTGGGAGGAATCAGTACTCCGAGTGCACCGCCACCTGCCAACGATCCTACTATCATCTGACGGTCATACCCTTTCTCTTCCAATTCTGGATAAGAAACTGAGCCAATTGCGGCTGCTGTTGCAGGACTCGAACCACTAATTGCTGCAAAAATCGCACAGGATACAATATTCGTCTGTAAAAGCCCTCCCGGTAATCTCCTGAGCCACATCGCCGCACTCCGATAAAATCCTTTGCTAAGCCCGCCATGCACCATAAGTTCTCCCATAAGTATGAATAATGGAATCGCCGTCATATCAAAGCTGCACACCGTATTCCATGCCATCTGTCCAATTGAATTCAAAACATAAGACTTACCTATGATCAGTATTCCTATTGTGCCAACTAACATAAGGGTAAATGCAATCCATTCTCCTGCAAAAAGGAGTGCGAATAAGATTATTAACATTAAGATAAATAATATCTGCCAGTCTATATTCATTCTTTTTCTTCTCCTTTCCCATTTTCTGTGGAAGTCTTCTTTGAAAACAATTTAATTATTTTATCAATTTCATATTCAATAAGCGTTAGAAATAAAAGAATCCCGCCAAATACCAATATCGCCTGTGGAATATAAAGTAACACCCTGTATGTGCTAACTGAACGCGTGCCATTTACATATGACTTCATCATCAACTGCCAGCTGTACTTTGTCAGTATCGAACAGTATATAAGAGCAACGATTCCAAGAATCACATCCATAATCTTTTTTATCCTTATCGGATATTTATCATATAGTAATTCAACTCTGAGCAATCCGCCTTCTCTAAAAGTTTTTGCAAGGGATCCAAAAACAATGAACACCATCATGTAGCCACTAATTTCGACTGCATCTAAGTTTCCTGGCCCCATGGTTTTTCTTAATACAATATACACAGTAACAAGAACCATCATTGCAAATAAAATGATTCCGCTTAACAATGCCACATATCTAGTCAGACAATCCATTATTTTCTGGTAATAATACCAGATTTTTTTCAAAATGTTCATTTTTATTCATTCCTTTCAGCCAATCCTATCCCTCTAATAACCAAGTGCTTCATAGACTGCTTTCAAGGTCTCAGGTGCCTGCCCACCAGCCTCATCTGCCCATTTTGTATAGTACCCTTCAACGATTTTCCTTCCCTCTGCCGAAAGATTCTCGTCTATATCTGTAACTTTAGTATTATTCTCTTCAATGATATCAAGAGCTTTTTTATCTTCTTCTGGTATAAACGTATTCCAATATTTTTCGGTAAGCTTGCTGCCTTCATCCTCTATTATCTTCTGATACTCTTCCGGAATACTGTCCCAAGCCGACTGATTCACCATAATAAAAGAACCATTCGCACTAAATGGTGTTTTGTTTGCCCAGTCAATAAATTCATAGTAAGCACTGGATTCTGTTGTCATGGATGAGGTGACAAAACTGTCAATGACCCCCTTTGAAATTGCAGTTGCGATTTCATTGCTGGTAATAGCAACAGAATTCGCATCAACCAGGCTTGCAAACTGCTGCATATATGAATTTTGTCCGCGCATACTGCGTCCTTTCATTTCTGACCAACTTGTCAACGGACTTCCCTTTCCAAACATGTACTGAAGAGAATCTGGCATAAAGAATAGAACATGAATCCCCTGTTCTTCCATTTCCTTTGTAAAATAAGGCGTAATCGTATCCATCATTGTATGGAATGACTCCCAATCAGAACACAAAAATGGATAAGTACAAATAGCCCCCGTCTTTGATGTGCCCGCAATATTCGCTGTATTCGCATCAGACATCTGAACAGTTCCTGTAGAGCATATATCAATTGCTTCCGTTCCTGTATACGGAAGTTCACCTGCCGAATAGACAGAAATGTTTACATGATTTTCTGTCTGATCTTTAATATTATCCACGAACTCTAACAAACCTTCATTTCTAACATAAGTTTGAGGAAGACTCAGAAAAAAGTCCCAATTATACGTTTCATTCGCTGCACCATTATCCGAGGAATTTTTCGATTGTTTTTCCGTTTTACCAGCACAGGCAACAAGTGACAAAACCATACATACCATTAAAGTTGCCGCTACAATTTTCTTATTTTTTTTCATACTTCTTTCTCCTCCTGATACTTTATTTTCCATGTCCTCCGCTATAAGTTCCTGGTTCACCTACTTCTGCACCACGGCAGAAGTCAATAAAAAAAGGACGTGTCGGGCTGAATTTCACTGTCGATGTCACCACGCATTGGAGCATATTTACATAAGAACGAATATACTCCACATCGATCATGTCAATTGCCGCTGTTGGTCTTCCCGAACACCCGCATACGGATCCAGCTCTGATTGCGGCACGCAAGACACGTTCTTCAAGATCTGGACTCTGCAGAACCTTCTTCCCGGAAACAAATTCCAACGCTGCAATTAATGCATAGGCACCATATTCTGAAATAGAAGCAATAATTGGCGCATCACAGCTGCCAGTCGTACCAATAACGGCTCCGTATGGAACAATCTCATCTAATTCGGGCTTGCAATATCCCATACCTGCCTCATTGCCGCCATCACCGATCCCAATGGTACATCCTCCCTGTTCAGAGACCCTCTCCATTAAATCATCAATGGCACCCGGCCAATCTTTCAGTTCATACCCTAGTAGACTATAATATTTTCCATCATCAGCCTTTCCCGGATGCTCAATTGAAACCATACCAACTGGAGATAATGACAATAGCTGCTCAATCACTTTCCTTGTCTCTTCTTCCTGTTTTGCCGGAGGCATTATCACAAGGGCAACCGAATGAGGGCGTTCTATTGCATCCTCAATCGTATTCGTAACTATCAATTCTGCTTCTGTACAAGCAGCCTTTAAGACATCCATACTATTTTGTTCTGAAACAATAATTGGAATCCCTCCCAACAACGATATTGCACGCGCCAAAAGTGCCGAAGAAATCGGTCCATCCGTTTCCGGACGAAACGTTGGTTTTACTAAAAAACCTGTCCCAATCAAAACTATAGGATTCGGTCGAAGCATTGCGTTAAGAAGTTTCTTTGCTGCATTTGTTGATAAGGGCTCTCCCACCCTTTCAAACATATTGTCATAAATCGGTTTAATAATTCCTCTTGAATGTATATCTGCCGTCATCAACGCGTCCAATGCCTGTCCTAGATTCAAAATACGTTGTTCTTCGAATGAAAGCATATTTAATATCCTCCTCACTTATTTAATTAACGACTTTTTCCTCTTGAAGAAATCGCTACTCGATCCACTATTTCTCCTTTTCGTACGAGATATAAGCTGTCATGAATATTCACCGTTGTGCAGCAATGACCGGGGATCAAATGAAGCCTATCTCCAACTAAAACATCTCGATTTTCTTTCGGAATCGCAGTATGCTCTTCACTTACTTTTGCTGGAATATCCGGATACTCTAAGAATATTGGCAACGCCTGATCTGATGCAGCAGATTTTCTTCCCGCATCTACAATTATTTTATTATTCTCAGTACTAATTACTGTGCTCAAAACAAATAACGAATGCTTAAACGGAAGTTTTAGTTTTCCATATGCCACATCCATAAATACATAACTCCCTGCCTGGAGTTCTGTATAAACACTTCCTTTAGGTCTGAAAAAAACTGTCCCTGTACTAGATCCGCTTACTTCTTTTACCTTGATCCCTTTAGATTCAACATATTCTTTAGCTTCTGTAAGCTTTTTTTCAACCTCGTCAGAGGCAGACTGTCTCTTCTCAAAATCTTCCTCATGAGATAAGTGCCCTGCGTATGCCTGAATACCTTCAAATCTCAGATGCGGATACGCTGTTATCTTCGCCGCAAGATCATAAAGTTCTTCCTTCGTAGTTACACCACAACGGTTCATTCCAATTTCAAATTCTACAAGACAGTAAATTATATTGTCTTGTACGGCTGCGGCTGCTTCTAAATCATCAATATTCTTGGCATTGTCAACACAAACTCCGAGATGGCATCGCCCCGCCAACGTAGCAACACTTGCAATCTTTCCCTTATCAACAATCTGATTTGCTATCAGAACATCCTTGATACCACAATCAATCAAATCCTCTGCTTCTTCCACCTTTGAACAGGTAATGCCCTTTGCACCATATTCAATCTGCTTATGCACAATTGCCGGACACTTATTTGATTTGAAATGTGGGCGCATTGCAATTCCCGTTTTTTCGGCCTGCTCCTTAAACAGACATAAATTTTCCTCCAAACTGTCAAGATCAACAATCAACGCTGGAGTCTCCACTTGGCTTACTAACATAATCTTTTTCCTCCTGTAATTTTTTTATAAATACTATCTGAATCTTTTACCGTTCTGATAGTGTTTATCTTTTCATTATCTATTTTATAGATATTTAAGTGTATATATATTTATATACACCATGTTTTATGAAATGTCAATATATTTATGTATATGCCCATATTTTTATGCACTTTTAATCACAACAGACCTATATAACTGTTAATATTTTCCTTTTTATGGTTAAGCGTGATTATTTCAGGTTCTATATTCTAATTTCCCCTCAATTTTCTTTATTATCCTCAAGGCAACGACGCCGATTTACAAAATACATTTCCGAAAGAATATTCCGAAACCACTTTCTCAAATCCGGATTATAGAATATAATGAAACAAGAATCCATTCAAACGGAGGGGGGGATATTATTGACAATTAAAGAAATCGCACAGATTGCAAATGTTTCTGTTTCAACAGTCTCAAAAATCATGAACCATAAGGACAGCAGCATCAGCGCCGAGACGCGGGAGCGTGTTCTGAAGATTGCGAAAGAATACCATTACACACCCTATGCCGCAGCCATGCAGTCAACGACCACCAAGACCTGGATCATCGGTATTGTGATGCAGTCTGTCAACTCCATTGACATGGCGCTTAGCGGAATCCTTGAAGAAGCCCAGAAGAATGGCTATTCCATCAACTTGTTCGACAGCCAGAATGATCCAGAGACTGAGCGTAAAAATATTGCGGCGTGCTGCACAAAACATTTTGACGGTGTCATCTGGGAAACACTTGGCGAGGAAAGTCTGAAGGAAAAAGCTCAGTTAGAAAGAGCCGGTATTCCATTTGAGATTGCAAATGTCGAAATAGAAGGCAGTTTTTGCCCAAATTACAGCCGTCTAAGCTACAATGCCTGCGAGAAGCTTATCCAGAATCAGCACGCACGCATCGGGTGTCTCGTCATGGACGGGCGCCGCACGGCTGCCATCATCAAAGGTTACAAAAATTGTCTTTTTGATCACCAGTTAAACTACGATGAGAACAATATTTTCACGGAGGTTGGGAAATCACTGCTCTATAAGATCAAGAATCATACAATTACCGGAATTATCTGCAGCCATTTCAGCCTTGCCATCGAATTTTTCCGTGTACTCACTTCTCTCGGTTACCATATCCCGGAGGATGTTTCCATCATCTCCATGCGCTCGGATATCCGGGATGAGATTTTCCTGCCGGAGCTCTCTACATTTACCATTCCCAAGCGCAGGTATGGTGTCTGTCTCTGCCGCAATTTTATTAACAAAATCGAGCAGAAGGACTGCCCGCCTGAGCCCTTTGAATTTGACACCACACTGAGCACGGAAAATTCCATCAGCGGACCGTATGAACGTTCCAAACGACAGATTCTGGTTGTCGGAAGTGTCAACGTGGACACCTACCTGAATGTCGATCAGCTCCCTTCCGTCCGACAGACGATCAAGACCTCTGTCTCATCCTCCTATCCAGGCGGAAAGGCAATCAATCAGGCTGTCGGAGTCGCCAAACTCGGGATGCCGGTCGCAGTCCTCGGCAGCGTTGGCAGCGATGTGCACTCGGATCTTATTTTCTCGTCGCTGAATCATTATGATATCTCAACGGAGGGGATTGCACGGATTGGAAATTCCAGCACCGGACATGCATACATTATTACCGGACACGATGGAAATTCCATGATTACGATTCTGGAGGGCGCGAACGCGAATCTCCTCCCGGAGGACATCGTGAAAAACGAGCGAGTGTTCTACAACACAGAGTATTGTCTCGTCCAAACGGAGATTCCTCTGGATACCGTGCACACCGCCCTGAAGCTTGCACGCCTTCACGGTGCCAAAACCATACTCAAGCCTTCCGCATGCGGCGAGCTCCCGGACGATATACTGGCCGATGTCGACATCATCGTACCAAATGTTGACGAGCTTTCCACTATCTGCCCGGAAGGGCAGACCATTGAGGAAAAGAGTAAGTTTCTGCTCGGTAAGGGAATCAGCTGTGTCATTGTCACCCTCGGCTCCCACGGGATCTACCGCCTGGATCGTAACGGTGCTCAATATTATGACGCGGTTCTCTTCTCTGTTGTGGATGCAACCGGCGCAAGTGACGCCTTCATCAGTGCTCTGGCCGCCTACCTCATGCAGGGCTATGACATGGACTCCGCCATTCAGATCGGTTCTATTGCCGCCGCATTTTCCATCACCCGCGAAGGTGTGGTTCCGTCGCTGGTGAGCAAGACAACACTGGAGACCTATCTGTATCAGAAAGAACCGGAACTGTTAAAATAGTAATGTATCGGGCGGTCAATTAGGGACAGGTTAAAATGCAATTGGGGACGTAGCAAAGTGTCACTTTGCTACGTCCCCAATTGCATTTTAACCTGTCCCCGATACACTGCTAGAACTTTCCGCCGCCACCGCCGTGGGTTTCGCCTGAACTGCTCGTGTGCGTTGAACTTCCTTTTTCTTCTTTTTCTTTCTTTACCTTAGTGACTCTGGAATACATAAACAAATCTTTTTCCTTCGTCAGTTTGAATGAATCCTTCTTCACATAGTTTCCCGCATACTCCTGTGGTTTTGCATTGTTCATCTTGCTCTTCATCATGAGTACACTGACAAGTCCAACCGCAACTGCAGCCACCAGTGCAATCAGTTCTCTCAGAAAATAATTCTTGCTTTCCTGATACGGATGATCCGAATCATACGGCGTTCCCTCGTTATATGCAGTGATATAATCCTCGGTCACATTCAGAAACTTCTCACACCCGCCGGCGTAATCTCCATCCGACAGACTGGACGCGACTTCCTCCTTCATCCGCTCAATTCCATAATCCGTAAATGCATCGATCGCCTCCCCGTGAGTGGAAACATAGTAATCTCTGTCTTCCATGCTGATGAGAAACAGTAATCCGGTCCCCTCATCCCCGACACCAAATCCATTCTCATCATAGTAATCGTCCGCATACTCCGACACGCTCTTTCCGTCCAGACTGTTGGTCGTCACAATCACAACATCAAAATCATAACTGCTGATAATGTTATTGATTCCGGCATTCAATGATTCTTCCTCGCTGTCAGACAATAAATCCGCATCATCAAACACCTGGTAATATTCCTCCGATGCAGCGCTGACATTCCACACCATCATCATTCCCAGTGCCATTGCCAGAATCAGCACCAAAACCCTGATTTTTCTTTTCATACGCCACACCTCCTAAATAATAAACACTGCTATTTGTGCCACCGCAAATACCGCCGCGGAAATTCCGATCAGATACTTCCAGAACTTGCCTTTGTCTGTTGGGAGTTCTCCTACCATCTTTCCACTCTGTCCGTTCATTGCAAATGTATAGGTTTTCCCCTCGTACTTTGTGTTCAGCATCCACACCGGGAACATCGTATAATTTGCATCTCCGTTTTGGACATTTACACGACTGTTTTTCGCCACCACGGAATCATATCCCTTTACCGTTTCCTTAAACTTTTTCTCCGCACTGTTCTTCACGCGCTTGTTCGCACGCGGAATACTCTCTTTTGCATCCACATCATACTTATCTGCAAAATATCCCGCGAGATAATTCGGTGAAAATTCCGTCATCTGTTTATAGTCATATGGCTCCAGGGCGTCCATATAATTGTCGTCCATCTTGCTCGAGCCATCCACCGGAATCTTCTCAAAACCGATCTTGCCCTCTCGGACTGCCTTATAGTAATCGGTTCTGGTATAATCATAATTTGAATCACTCCACAGCTTCACCTTTGTGGCATCATATGTAACACTTGCCTGTGCATCACAGTCGAACAACCAGAATGGAACATAAACTCCCGTGATCTTTTCGATATGATTCTGGCTTGAAAATGCATTCGGCAGCAGACGTTTCCCCTGATAAAATCCTTTCAGCGCTTCTTTCGCCTTTTTCTTGTCCAGTTTGAACGGAATGATATAATTGGGACGATTCACTCCGGAAACATTCTCCGTCATAATCGACGGACTTCCACAGTAAACACATTCTGTCGCCACCGAATTTTCATCCCCGACGATCTCTCCGCCACACGACTGACAGATGTGAACCTTCATGTGCTCCATCTGATTTTCAACGGCCGTCTCATCCGTTACGTTCCAGTTCATCTCAGATTCAGTCGTCTCGCTGCTCTCCAGATCCAGAATTTCTTTTAACTGTTCCTCCGTAAATGTGTTGTCACAATATTCGCAGGCCATCTGCTGTTTTTTACTGTTCCACACCAGCGTGCCTCCGCAGCAGGGACACTTATAACTTACCGCACTATCCATAGAAATCTCCTCTCCCTAAAACATGATTACCGCTTGATATCGTTGGTGTCAAATGGATCTCCACATTCCGGGCAGAACTTCGGTGGATTCATCGGATCTGCCGGTTCCCATCCGCATTTATCACATTTGTACAGCGGAGCACCTGCCGGTTTCGGCTGCCCGCACTCCATACAGAATTTTCCCTTGTTTACCACTCCACAGCTGCAAGTCCAGCCATCCGCTGCTGGTGCGGCAGCTGCCTGCTGAACATTCATCTGCTGGTTTGGCATCTGCTGACCGTTCATCTGCTGGTTTGGCATCTGCTGACCGTTCATCTGCTGGTTTGGCATCTGCTGACCATTCATCTGCTGGCCCATCGCAAACAGGTTCTGCGCATTCATACCGCCGGCCTGCTGTGCCATGCCCATACCCATAAATCCCATCATCGCACCATTTTCATTGCCTGCCGCCGTTCTCATGGCATCGCTCTGTGCACCGACAAGTGTTGCCGCCGCCATGGTAGGATCACGCATAACTGCACTCTTCTGCAGCTGCTTAATCATATCTTCATCTTCCTTGGATGCCGTAACCGAATTTACCCCGAAGGATGCCACCGCAAGACCTCTGAGCTCGGTCCATTTCTTCGAGAGCACCTCATTCAGTGCATCCGCCAGCTCCATCGTGTGTCCCGGCAGTGCACTGTAACGGATTCCCATATCCGAAATCTTGGCAAATGCCGGCTGGAGTGCCGTCAGAAGCTCCGTCTTCAGCATACTGTCAATCTCGTCTCTGTAATACTCTTCCTCAACATTACCGCAGACATTTGTATAAAAAAGAATCGGATTCATAATCTTATAGGAATACTCCCCGTTGCATCGAATTGAGATGTCAATGTCGAGTCCGATGTTGCGGTCCACAACTCTGAACGGTACCGGATTCGGTGTTCCGTATTTGTTGCCGACGATTTCCTTTGTATTAAAGAAATAGATCCGCTGATCCTTTGCAGTGTCGCCTCCGAAGCCGACACGTTTGCCCATTGTAGAAAAAGCCGCTTTGATGTTCTGGCCCAGACTTCCTGCAAATATACTCGGTTCTGTGGATGTATCATAAGTAAATTCACCCGGTTCCGCACACACCTCGACCACCTTGCCCTGCTCCACAATGATCATGCACTGTCCTTCATTCACCGCAATCACAGACCCATTGGAGATAATGTTATCCTCCGCCTTTGTATTACTGCTTCTCTTGCCGGAGATTCTCTTTTCCCCTTTTGATACAAGCACGTCTGCCTCCATCGCTTCACAGTAAAAATATTCTTTCCATTGATCAGCTAAAACTCCACCTATAGCACCACCGCCGGCTTTCAATAATCCCATAATCGTACCTCGCTTTCTTTTCCCTTGGATAAAAACTACATTATTTTTATTTTAGCATATCCATGCAAGAAACAAAACTATACCTGTGGGTAGTTTTTGTAAATTCTTTTGTCACAATCTTTTCTTACTGTTATAATGAGAAGCAGAACAGGAGGGAATATTTATTATGGCAATTGATATCAAAGAAATTCTGGCGAACGGTCTTATCGCTCTGTCAGAGACCGTTCCGTTGGAAAGCGTCACCGTCAAACAGCTCCTGGAACACACTGGAGTCAGCCGGCAGACCTTTTACAACCACTTTCTGGACAAAAATGATCTGATCCAGTACATTTATCTTCGCAAAATCATCCCCGGTTTTTCCGGCTCCGATGCAGATCTGAATTTTCACGACTCCCTGCTGGACTCCTTTTATCAGATGCAGAAATATCAGGGGTTTCTGAAACAGGCATGTCTCATGGATGGGCAGAACTGTCTCAAAGATTTTATCTTTCAGCACTGCCATGATTTTGATTTAAAATGGCACCAGGAACGCTACGGAAACGAACCCATGCCGGAGACACTCCGTTTTGCAACGGAGTATCACGCCAACGCCTCCAGCAGTATGGTACTCTCCTGGATATTGTCAGACATGCCCGCATCCTGCGAGGAAATGGCTGATCTGATCACCGGACTTCGGAGTGTCGGCATGGAAAAGCTGTTCGAAAACGGGAAGATCAAAGGAAACCCATACCAGTAACAAGCCATGCGATTCAGATTTCCATTGACATTTTGCCCCAAAAGTCAATTTATTGACACCGACACGCTATTCATAAATTGTTTTTTTCTTTTATACTGGATAAACTGTGCTTAACAGCAATGAGATAAAAACCAGAATGAGTAAAACGAACAAGTAGAACAGGTTCAAGAAAGGCGGTATTTAAATGGAATACATTAAACTTGGAAACAGTGATCTGAATGTTTCGCGCATCTGCATGGGATGTATGGGATTTGGCAGCGCGGACAGTGGGCAGCACTCCTGGACACTCGATGAGGAACACTCCCGGGAAATCATCCGGCACGGCCTGGCGCTGGGCATCAATTTTTATGACACGGCCATCGGTTACCAGAACGGTACCTCCGAGCAGTTTGTCGGACGGGCACTGCGCGATTTTGCCAAACGCGACGAGATTGTTCTCGCCACCAAGTTTCTCCCACGCACAGCCGAGGAGATTGAAAACAAAGTCAGCGGTCAGCAGCATATCGCGCATATGATCGATGCAAGTCTCAGCAATCTCGGCATGGATTATGTGGATTTATACATTTACCATATGTGGGATTATCATACGCCGCTTTTTGAAATTATGGACGGATTGAATCAGGTTATAAAATCTGGAAAAGCACGTGCAATTGGAATTTCCAACTGCTTCGCATGGCAGCTTGCCAAGGCAAATGCGCTTGCCGAACAGAACGGATTTGCCAGATTTTCTTCGATCCAGGGACACTACAATCTGATCTTCCGCGAGGAAGAACGGGAAATGGCACCATACTGTCGGGAAGAAAACATTGCCATGACTCCATACAGTGCACTCGCCGGCGGTCGCCTCGCAAAGCATCCCGGTGAACAGTCCAAACGGCTGGCGGAGGATGCCTTCGCAAAGCTGAAATACCAGAAGACGGAAGAGCAGGATCGCATCATCATCCAGAGGGTAGCAGAGATTGCTGAAAAACGCGGCGTTTCCATGACTGAGGTCTCCCTCGCATGGCTTCTGACCAAGGTTACAGCACCAGTTGCCGGCGCCACAAAGTTCCACCACATTGACGGTGCCGTCAACGCTGTAGACCTGAAACTGACTGACGATGAGATTGATTATCTGGAAAATGCATACGTTCCTCATGCTCTGGTCGGTGTGATGGCGCAGAATGCCAGATAAAATCTATGACCGGTAAAGCGGACATTCGCAATCCACTCTGCTACTTGCTCATGAACATCCTGCAGCTACGCTGCCTTTCAGCAGGGGCTTTTAATCCCCTGCTGAAACAAGCATCCCCCTTACCCACCACTTAGTGCTCTACGCACTTGAAGCGGGGAATGCTTACAGATGTTCAAACACGGTGCGCATATCCGGAAGTTTTTTGAGTTCCTCCAGCACGTCATCATGAGTTTTCCCTTTTGGAATTATAATTTCGATGATTGCCGCCGTGTCATCTTTTACCCATTTGTGATCTTTCGTCCGCTGAAGACTGGTCACCTTTACATTTTCATCTTCAAAATAATTCAGCACAGTCAGAAGTACTTTTTCGTCCGTCCCCTCCACAAACAGTTCCATGAGGTTCACACGGTTCAGAATGCGGTCATCCACATACTGATAAATCCGCGCGGACAGGACAACCACGATTACTCCGATGATTGCTCCGGCATAAAACCCGGTTCCAATAGCAATTCCGATAGAAGCCGTCACCCACAGTGCGGCGGCGGTTGTAAGACCCTTGATCCGGGAATTTCCAGTTACAATGATTGTTCCGGCACCAAGAAATCCGATTCCACTGATTACCTGCGCCGCCATCCGCGACATATCCCCCGTGGAATTTGACATGTATGTATAAATGTATTCGTTGGTGATCATCGCCAGCGTTGCGCCCACACAGACCAGGGAAAATGTCTTCATCCCGGCCGGTCTGCCCTTGATCTCACGCTCGATTCCGACCAGTGCCCCACAGACCGATGCCATTAGCAGTTTTATGACCGCTGCGCCCACAAAACTGATTGATACTGTGTTGATCCACTCCATCATACTCATTGTCTCCCTTCTCCTGCCCCATTATTTATTCAGCCGTCACGTTCTATCCGATTTTGTGGGTCCGATTTTTAGGGGGTCTGCTTTTTTCGACCCAGTCCTGTTACACTCATTATAGTCTCTGATTCCAGAATCTTCTATCCTTTATTCGCAGATTTTCAAATTTACTTCGCCGTTTTCCCATAATGTGCTAAACTATAACGAGAAAAGGCCTTGTTCCCAAGGGACCGGTTGAATTTATTTCTAATACATACATTTACAGACAAATAAAGTGAACGTTCACACAAATTAATTCATTCACGCAAGAAAGGATTCCTATCAATTGAAATATAAATTACTCAAACAATATTTTGGCTACGACGCATTCCGCGACGGCCAGGAAACTTTAATCGACAGCATCTTAGACGGGAAGGACACCGTCGGCATCATGCCGACCGGAGCCGGCAAATCTCTTTGTTACCAGATTCCCGCTCTTATGATGGATGGTATCACACTGGTCATCTCACCGCTGATCTCACTGATGAAGGATCAGGTGACTGCCCTCAATCAGGCCGGGGTCCACGCCGCTTACCTGAACAGTTCGCTCTCTTATGCCCAGTACTGCAAGGCACTGCAATGTGCCCGAAGCGGGCAGTACAAGATCATCTACGTTGCTCCGGAGCGGCTGGTAACACAGGAGTTCATGAATTTTGCCATGGAGGCTGACATCGCGATGGTCAGTGTAGATGAGGCTCACTGCGTCTCCCAGTGGGGACAGGACTTCAGACCGAGCTACTTAAAAATTGTGGAATTTGTCAATCTGCTGCCCAAACGCCCGGTCGTGAGTGCCTTCACTGCGACCGCCACCACCACGGTGCGCGAGGATATCATCGCCATACTGGAGCTTGTACAGCCGACCGTTGTATCAACCGGATTTGACCGGCCAAACCTCTACTTCGGGGTGGAACAGCCCCGGGACAGGTTTACCGCACTTCTTCATCATCTGGAGGACTGTGCCGGACAGAGCGGCATCATCTACTGTCTGACACGAAAAAATGTGGAGGAGGTCTGCCTCCGGCTGGAGCAGGAGGGGTATCCTGCCACCCGCTACCACGCCGGGCTGACCGACCGGGAGCGGCAGCAGAATCAGGAGGATTTCATCTACGACGTGAAACCCATCATGGTTGCAACCAACGCTTTCGGTATGGGAATCGATAAATCCAATGTCCGCTTCGTCATTCACTACAACATGCCGAAGAATATCGAGAGCTATTATCAGGAAGCCGGCCGTGCGGGACGGGACGGAGAACCGGCGCGGTGTATCCTGCTCTATGGCGGGCAGGATGTGATTACCAACCAGCTTTTTATCGAAAATAACAGGGACAACGACGAGCTCTCCGACGCCGAACTGGAACTGGTGCAGGAGCGTGACCGGGAGCGTCTGCGGAAAATGACGTTCTACTGTTTTACAAATGAATGTCTGCGCACTTACATCCTGAACTATTTCGGTGAATATCCGGACAACTACTGCGGCAACTGTTCCAACTGCCAGACCAAATTTGACACCATCGACATCACCCCCATGGCATCCGCAATCATGGGCTGCGTGAGAGACTGCCACGAACGCTACGGAATCACCGTCATCCTGGACACCGTACACGGCAGCAAGTCTGCCAAGATCCAGCAGTACCACATGGATGAAAATCCTTACTACAACAGCCTCCCGGAGGTCACAATCCCGAGGCTCCGCCAGATCGTCAACCATCTGGTCCTGACCGGATTTCTGGAACTGACTAATTCCAAATATGCGGTCCTCCGCCTGACGGCACTCTCTGATTCCATCCTGAACGGAGACGAAACGCTGACCATGAAGCTGGCCGAGGAATACATCCCGGAGAAAAAAGAGAGAGCATCCAAAAAGAAAAAAGCCAGAACCATTCCGGCCAACGTGGATCCCGAACTTTTCGAGAAGCTGCGTGAGCTGCGCATGAATCTGGCAAAAGAAAACAAGGTGGCGCCTTATCTGATTTTTTCCGACAAAACGCTGCACCAGATGTGCGCACTGAAGCCAGCCACCCGGGAGGAGATGCTCCTTGTATCCGGCGTCGGAGAAGTAAAATACGATCGGTACGGAGACGCTTTTCTCACTGCTATTAATGCCTGATCGCCGATTTTTTGTTCCCCGGTGATTACTGGTTTCTGTTCATGACCGCTTACCGCCCTCTGTCAGTAAACAGCAGGGCGGCCGTGAAATCCCTAGGAATTTCCTTCCACATAAAAAGCAGCTGCCTGCAGTCAGGTTCATACGACCATACCGCAGGCAGCTGTTTTATTATCTTTTCTGTCCGTTCCATATTCGATTATGCTCCAGCATAATTGCTGCGGGCGGCTGTCCTCTCTGCTGACATAATGCATCTGAGCCGCTCTGCAATCCGCCGGAGGCTATATCTTCAGCAGAAACCAGAACCTTCTCTGCTTCTCATGGCATTCTCTGTTTTCCAAAGCCTCCCTTATTTCAAGAGCACTCCGTCCTTCACAACCGCTTTCAACTTCAGTTCCGAATCCCACAGCACGACATCCGCTCTCTTTCCAGCGCTGATCGAGCCATACTGATCGTACACGCCAAGGCTCTTCGCCGGATTCGCCGTGGCACACGCCACCGCCGTTTCCAGTGGCAGCTGCATCTCCCTCACCGCCACACGCACACAGTCCGGAAGTGTCGTCGCTGAGCCAGCCAGCGATCCATCGGACACCAGTGTCGCACGGTTCCCGGTCACGTTGACATCCAGACCACCCAGCGTATACTGCCCGTCCGGCATTCCGGTCGCCCGCATGCTGTCGCTGATGAGGATCATCCGCTCCGCACCCATCATGTGAAATGTAGTCCGCACCACCGACGGATGGATGTGCACGCCATCGCAGATCAACTCTGACATCACATGCCTGCTGTCCGCCACCGCACCAACCACCCCCGGTGCGCGGTGGGTAAACGGCGGCATCGCATTGTAGAGATGGACCGCATGATCCGCCCCCGCATCAAAAGCTGCTTTGGCCGTGTCATAATCCGCATTGGTATGCGCCAGTGCCACGGACACCTCATCCTTCACCGCCTGGATAAAGGAGACTGCATCCCCCTCCTCCGGCGCGATCCCGATGAATTTTACCAGTCCATCCGCCGCCCGTTGAAATCTCCGGTAAACATCCACATCACATGGAATGATGTGTCGGGCATCCTGTGCCCCTTTTTTTACCGCACTGATGAAGGGGCCTTCCATATTTACACCGATCAGATCTGCTCCGCGCCTGATGCTATCTGTACTGCCAGCACCTCTCTGCTCCGCTGCAAATGCCGCACCGCAGGCCAGAATGGACTCCAGTTTTTCCACCGGAAGTGTCATAGTCGCCGGAGCGATGGCCGTCACCCCGATAGAGGCCTCGTATCGTGCGATCTCTTCTATCGCCTGCCGCGTTCCATCACAAAAATCATAGCCCTTGCAGCCATGAAAATGCAGATCGATCATTCCCGGGATTGCATAGCAGCCCTCACCGTCCAGCACCGTTTCATCTGTCAGATCCACAGCCCTTCCGGCACGCCCTGTCATCCCCTCCAGCGTAATCGCCTGAAACAAACCGTCCTTTATCACAATGGTTCCCGGAACAAACGTCTGATTCTCCCGGAATACCCGCACATTTCTGATAATCATACTGCCTCTTTTCTGCTTACTCTGCAATCTTTGAGTAAGCTGCCTCATCCACTACCAGCGTCACATCACTGTGCATCTGCAGAATAGACGCAGGAACTGCCGGTGTAACCGGTCCGAAAAATGCGGTTTTTACGATCTCCGCCTTGTCGGCACCACTCACGAGCAGAAGGATCTTCTTCGCCTGCATGATGGTCTTGATTCCCATCGTATATGCCTTTTTCGGCACCTCATCCGCCGATGCGAAGAACCGTTTGTTTGCCTCGATCGTACTCTCCTGAAGCTGTACGCAGTGCGTCTCTTTCTCGAAGAACTCTCCCGGCTCATTAAAACCGATATGTCCGTTGTGCCCCAGCCCGAGAAGCTGCAGATCCACACCGCCAAGCGAATGAATCAGTTCCTCATAACGCGCACACTCCGCATCCTCATCCGGATTGGTTCCATCCGGAAGATTCGTGTGGCTCACATCGATATTCACGCGGTCAAAGAAATGTTCATGCATGAAATAATAATAACTCTGGTCGTTCTCTCTCGGCAGCCCCTTGTATTCATCCAGATTCACCGTCGTCACTTCCGAAAAATCAATATCGCCCTTTTCATACCACTCTACCAGCTGGTCGTAGGTTCCGATTGGAGTCGATCCGGTTGCAAGACCCAGCGTGCAGTCCGGTTTCATCGTCACCTGCGCGGAAATGATATTTGCTGCTTTTCTGCTCATGTCTTTGTAATCCTTTGCCTTATAAATTCTCATCATCTTTCTCCTTTAACGCTTTTAATGTGTCATCGTGTAACGTTTCTTTTCTATCTGGCGTTTTGAATCTGCCGTCTCCCCCGGAAATGATAAAACGCTCCCAGCATTCCGGCATCGTTCTTATGCTCTGCCATCTTCAGTTCCGTGTGCTTCGCCACATCTGTCATCAGATATTTCTCGATGGCGCTCTGGATTCTGGGTTTCAGATATGCCTCCTGCGCCATGATGCCGCCGCCGAGTACCACCGTCTGCGGATTGACCACGTAGCAGGTATTCGCGATTCCCTTTCCCAGTGTATCCGCCATCTCATCGATTGCCTGTATGCAGGCTGCATCACCGTTCTGCGCCTCTGCAAATATCCTTCTTCCATCCCAGTCCTGTACCGGCTGACGCTTCATCTCCGCGACCTTTGTGCACAGAACGCTTGTCGCTCCGAAAGCCTGGAACTCGTCACCATCCATGAGCATATGTCCCACTTCGCAGGCACTTCCACTGTAACCATGGAACACTTCCCCATCAATTAGTATACAGCCGCCAATTCCTGTTCCGATGGTCAGGCACAAGGTCACTCTGCTGCCCTTTGCCGCACCGGATACGCTCTCCGCAAGACCTGCGCAGTTCACATCATTTTCCACTTCACATGGAAGACCGGTCTTTTCTTCAATCGTCTTCTTAAACTTCGTCCCGGTATAATCCGGCATCAGCGGTCCCGCATAAAAAATCATACCCTCTTCCACATCCACCATCCCCGCTGTCGAGATGCAGACTCCTTCTAACTCATATTCTCTCTGAAAACCTTCCACGATATCCAGCGCCTTCTGCAGAATGGACGGACCTCCTTTCTGCGCCTCCGTCGCCATCTCCTGCTTCACCAGAATCTCGCCGGATTCCCCAATGATTCCGTACTTGATTGCCGTCCCGCCGATATCAATACTCACGTATTTTTTCATACCTTTTCCTCTAACCATTCGGTTTTCTATTCTTATTATAAGGTGTACAGTTCAAAAAGGCAAAGCTTTGCTTTCCCTTTTTAAACTAAATCTACTTCCGATCTATCCGCACTTTAAAAATTGCCTTTTTCACCGCCTCCGGCGCCTGTACCGCCACGGCAGTACGGTGTGCATCCGGCGGATAGCAGATCAGAAAGTCCCCTGATTTCAGAATCACAGAGCCACTCTTTTCTCCCTCCATAGGCAGAAAATCATCCTTCTCCACAAACTCCTTCAGTTCCATATTTTCAATAAAGTTTACGTCGATCTGCTCTGCGCCGCGGAGCATCACATGAACGTCCAGATAATTTTTATGTGCCTCCCAGAAACGTTCCTCCGCCGTGGTTGTCGTATACTCCACTACATTGACAAAAAGACGCTCTCCATCGATCGCATGGCATCCCTTCTCAAACGTTGTAATATCATGGGTCTTTGCATATTCAAAGCACTCCTGAATCTGGCTGTCAAGAAATTCATACGTCATTAACTGACCGGTATTTCCATAAATCATCGCTTCGCCTCCTGCTTCCTGGAAATTATTCGTTTTATCGTCTCACTTTTGGTATCCGGCCTGCTCGTCCCGGGTCCCCGAAATGCACTCGCAAGCATATTCACGTGCCTGGTCTCACACGCACTGTATTCCGATCGATGAAATATTTTTCCATCGATCGGAATACCTTCGCCGCCAGACCGGCACATTTTCCATCTATTCCAAAGCTGCTGCAAATTTTTTTGTGATCAGCTGCGGACGCGTGATGGACGAACCCACAACAACACTGTACGCGCCAAGCTCTATCACCCGCTTCACTTTTTCCGGAGAATCGATATTCCCCTCCGCAATGACATCGTGCTTCACATGCTCCACTATTTGTTTTATAATCGCAAAATCGTCATCTTCAATCTGAAGGTTCATACTGTCTTTTGTATAGCCGACCAGCGTAGTTCCGATAAAATCGAATCCGAGCTCATCCGCATGGTATGCCTCCTCGACGGTAGCACAATCCGCCATCAACAGCTGTTCCGGATATTTTTCCCGGATCTGACGGTAAAGATCCTCCAGTTTCAGTCCACCCGGGCGTTCTCTTCCCGTCGCATCAATCGCAATGATCTCAGGCTGAACCTCCATCAGTTCCTCCACCTCTTTCATTGTCGGTGTAATATATACTTCGCTGTCCTCGTACACCTTCTTTATGATTCCGATGACCGGCAGATCCACCGTTCTTTTTATCTCCCGGATATCCTCGGTCGTATTGGCACGGATTCCTTTTGCGCCCCCGATTGCAGCTGCCTTCGCCATTCTCCCCATGATGAAGGATGAATGAAGTGGTTCCTCCGGCAGTGCCTGACAGGACACAACTAACTTTCCCCTGATTTCTTCTATCTTTTTGTTCATGTCATACCCTCTCTCTAATCATTGATGCAAGTGCCTCAGCCAGCCTTGCATGACTTTCTTTGTCCAAATGCATGTGGTCGATTTGATTCATTGTTCCAATCTGTTCTGCGTCAAAGAAATCGCAGCCCAGCTCTTTTGCGCAGAGCTTCATCTCTTTTGCCAGTGCTCTTGATTTTTCGCTGCAGATTCCCATCTCACCGGCGACCGGGGACTGCTCACATTCCGGTTCTATCGGTGCAGGCGCTACCACGAGTATCTGCGGTTTTTTTGCCCACGCCGGTGTTTCCTTCGCCTTTATAATCAATCTTTTCAATCCATCCGCAATGTTTTTTGCGGTCAGGGCATACCGCTGCTTACAATCATTCGTTCCAAGCATGATTACAAGATAATCAATTTCTGAGTGAGACATCAGACAGGGATTCAGATACTTCAATCCGTTCATTCCCTCGTTCAAAGGATCCTCAAGCACGGTAGTCCTTCCGCACAGCCCTTCCTCAATAATTGTGTAATTCTCACCCAGCAGTTTTTTCAGAATCCCAGTCCATCTTACATCATCCGGAAACCTTCCATTTGTAACCGCATCATATCCCCATGTATTGGAATCTCCGAAACATACGATTCTTTTTCCCATCTTTTTTTGCTCCATTCTGTATTCTTAGCCTTTTACCGCGCCCATCGCAAGTCCCTGTACGAAGTCCTTCTGTGCAGCCCACACGATGATCAGCACCGGAAGAAGCGTCAGAACTGCCGTCGCCGCCATCGGTCCCCAGTCCAGTCCTCTGTCGGTTATGAATCCGGCGATGACTACCGGCAGTGTTTTTGATTTGTTAATGCTCAGGATGACCGCAAACAAAAATTCATTCCAGGCTCCCACAAATGCGAGAATTCCAGAAGCAATAATTCCCGGCTTCGTTATTGGCAGAATAATAAGGAGAAAACGTTTTGTAAACCCGCATCCGTCCAGCATCGCAGATTCTTCCAGCTCATGCGGCAGCTGTTCAAAGAATCCCATCATCAGCCAGATTACCAGCGGAAGATTGAAGCTGGTATTCATGATAATCAACGCAGTTCTTGTATCGATCAGATGAAGTGTCCGCATTACCAGATATACCGGAATTGCCGTTGCAATCGCAGGGTACATCTTCTGGATCATGAACCAGAGTCCAAAGTACTTTTTTGCCTTCTTCCCGATCGAACCCCGAGCTACCGCATAGGCCGCCATGCTTCCAAAAAATACAGAAATCACAGTCGAGCAGGCCGCAACGACAAATGTATTGACGAAATTCAGGGCCAGTCCATCTTTATTAAAAATTTCATTAAAACTCTCGGACGAGAAAACACTCGGAAACAATACCGGTGGATTAGACAGACATTCTCCCGGGGTCTTGACCGAGCTGGTAAAAAGCCAGTACAGCGGAAACGCAATCGCGATCAGACTCACAGCCAGTAAGACAACTCGCACCGGGCGCCCGGCAAAATTTCCTATGATGTTATCCACCGAAGGTACCCTGTTCTTTTTCTTTCTTTTCATTACACCTCCGCCTCCAATCTATCTCTTAATTTCAAAAATCCGAAAGTTATGACTGTCATCACCACAACAAACACAATTGCCAATGATGCCGAATATCCCGCGTTAAAGAACCGTAACCCCTGTTTGTAAATGTAATTCGGCAGCATTTCCGTTGCCGTTCCCGGTCCTCCATTCGTCATAACATAAACGGTATCAAACACTTTAAACGCATCCACGAAACGAAGCATGATGACAACCGTGAGAATCGGACTCATCATCGGCAGTACGATCTTCCTGAAAATCTGTCCGTTCGTCGCTCCGTCCACGCAGGCCGCCTCAAGACAATCCGCCGGCAGTGCTTTCAGACCCGCTGCGCAGATAATGGTCACCCACGGTACCAGCTGCCACACATTGACCAGAATTACCGCAAGCATTGCCGTATGTGTGCTGCTCAGCCAGGTAATGCTCGGCACGCCCACAAAGCTGAGAAAATAGTTGATAATTCCCGTTGTTGAGTCCAGCATCATTCTCCAAAGTGTACCTACTGCAACGGGTGCCATGATCATTGGAATCAGAAAAATCGATGTCGCGATCCTCGCCCACATTTTATCCGAACAGAGCGCCATCGCGAGCACTAATCCAACTACAACTTCCAATGCTACCGATACCACTGCGAACAGGAACGTATTCCAGGTGCTGATTCCCAATGATGCATCCGTAAACATCTTGATATAATTTCCCAGTCCTACAAATTGCGGCACAGCATTCGGCAGATTCAGCTTCAGATCAAAAAAGCTGAGATACAATGAATACAGGAGCGGCAGAAGTGCTGTGATTCCAAGAAATATCATTGTAGGGACTAAAAACATCCACGAGGCAAATACGTCTCCTCTGCTCTTCCTGATTTTGGGCTGTACATTTTTCACCTTGGCCACATTGCCCACCTCACTTTCTTTAAAGGAGGGCATCTTGGGATGTCCAAGATACCCTCGGTTTTATATTTACAGGTTATAGTTTTTTGTTCCCTCTTCCGGCGGAGCTGCTTTCAGTGCATCCTCGATGCCTTTCTGCATGTCACTCACTGCCTTCTCCAGGTCGCTCTGACCTGACATGTATTGACTGACAACCGTGTTCAGCATCGTGTCAACCTCTGTAGACGCCGGGATTCTCCACCACAGGTTTGCGGTATCGAGTGCTTCTCTTACAGTGTCCATATAGGTACCTTTGATTCCATCCTGCTCCCAGAATGCTTTTCTTGGAGATAAAATACCACTGTCTTCGTAGAATTTGTTCTGGTTTTCAGCACTTGTATACATTTTTAACCATTCCCATGCAAGATCCTGATTCTTTGAACTTGACGGAATAGAAACATCCCACGCACTCAGCAGAGTAGTTCCTGTTTTATCATGAGGGATGGTATCCAGTCCCCATTTTCCAGCCACCTTTGACTGTGATTCATCATCTGCCGCCTGTACCAGTCCGAGTGTAGGCCATGTTTCGCATACTGCAGCATTGCCGTCCAGGAATGCCTGGATAGACTCTTCTGTTCCCCATGATAAAATCGATGGATCTGCGTAATCCTGAATTTCCTTCAAATGCTCCAGCGCATCTCTTGTCTCCTGAGAGTCGATTGTCACATTCCAGTCTTCGTCTGCCCATGAGCCGCCCATTGACCATAGTACATAGTCAAATACGCCGCCAAGCTGTCCGGTCGTTGCAGAAACAGAAATTCCATATTTTCCTTCTGCCGCATTCGTCTGCTCTTTTGCCATTTCGCGGTACTCTTCCCATGTGTCCGGGATTCCGTCTGGCAGAAGATCTGTCCGATATGCAAATAACTGTGGTGTGCTCGCATTCGGAATACCGGTCGTCACGCCCTGCCATGTTCCGCAGTTCTCAAGAACCTTGTCAATATATTCTGTCATGTCATACTTATCTTTTTCTATATAATCCTTCAGATCTGTCATGTACGGTGCAAACTCACCATCCCATTGACTTGCCACATCAATCACATCATAAGATCCTGTTCCACTTGTCAGGTCAAGCAATGCTTTTTCATGCAATGTAGTATATGGGAAATCTACGACCTCCACCTTAGCTCCAGTCTCTTCCTCAAACTGATCCACGATGCTGTTCGCTGCATCCGCATACACCCCCGACATGTACAATACGGTCAATGTTTCTCCGGAATAAGGCTTGTCTCCCGAAGCTGTGCTGCCACCACTTTCCTTCTTACTTCCGCATCCTGCTGCCATCGCTGCAACCATTGTTACGCACAAAAGAATACTTACCAGTTTCTTTTTCATAAAACTTCCTCCTTTTTCTTTTGTATCCGCTCATTTGATTGAAAGAATATTTTTTTATTTTCAGTTCTTTTTTTATTTTCCAACAATCGTAGTCGGATATATTTTCCTTTTCTGAAATTATATTACCATTCTACCGCTGCATATGTCAACCTTAATTTCGTCATATCCTTGCCTTTTCTCTGATTTTTTGTACTATTTCGCAATTATTCAGTGCCAAATCAGCGTTCCGAAATAAAATAAAAATTTTTTCTTTTTTATTGGAATCTATATTTTTTAAGATTGACAGAGTTTTTTTTCATGTTAAAATAAAGTCAGATAATATGAGGAGGAGATTTATGGCAACTACAAACCTGATGACAGAAATAACCAAACGATACTCTAAGATGACGAAGGCTGAGAAAAAGGTGGCAGACTACGTACTGTCCTCACCACAGCAGGCTCTCGCTTCTACGATCAGCGATCTGGCAAAGCTGTGCGGCATCGGTGAGACAAGCGTCTTCCGTTTTTGCAGGACCCTGTCGCTGAACGGATACCAGGATTTCAAGCTTTCACTTGCGCTCAGTACCGCCAACACCCCCTCATTCCCCAAGGACGAGATTGACATTCTGGATTCCGATGACTGCAAAGGAATTGCCGAAAGCGTTCTGCGCACCTACACTGCCGCACTGGATCACGCTTTTCTTGCATTCAACTTTAAAGCCATCTCAAAGGCCGCTGGTCTGATTTTAAGCTCCAAGAGTGTAAACCTCTTCGGGTTCGGCGGTTCCGGGACCAGTGCCAACGAGGCAAAGAATAAGTTTTTAAAGATTTTACCAAATATCATTTATAATTCAGACAGTCACATTCAGCTGACCCAGGCCGCGCTGCTGGGCGAGGGCGATCTGGCCATCATCTTCTGCAACTCCGGCATCACAAAAGACTGCATTGAGATTGCCCGCATCTGCCATACCGGGAAGGCTTCTGTCGTGTTTGTCACCATGTTTCTGAAGACGCCTGCCGCACAGTACTGCGACATCATCCTTCCATGCGGTGCAAACGAAGGACCTATGGAAGGCGGATCCATCGCCGCGAAAACCTCGCAGCTTTTTCTAATCGACATTCTTTACGCCGAAGTGTTCAAGCGTCTCGGCGCAGATGCGCTGCACCGCAAGAAAATCACCTCACAAGTCATCACCGAGAAAATGATGTGATATTTTTAAGCAGGATAAAGCGAAACAGCAACCGCACAACAGAGCACGGCAGACAACCTGCCTTTTGTAATTTTCACAACAAAAACCGCGCAGCAAAATGCCATTGGCAAAATACTGCGCGGTTTTTCATACTCACTATATCTCTTCTATCCCTTCACAGATCCTTTCATCATTCCCGCGACCAGATATTTGCGGAAAAACAGTGTCGCAGCAGCCGGCGGAATCAGTGCCAGCATTCCTGCCGCTGCAATCAGGCCATACTGGACCGAATCTTTCGTCATAAATTCTGAGACGATAATCGCCATCGGCTTTGTTTCCATGGACGATGCAAGTATCAGCGGAATCTGAAACTGGCTCCAGGTATTCAAAAACATGATCAGCACAACAGATATCAGAATCGGATAAGACAACGGCAGCATGACATAAAAAAACGTTTTCGCCTCCCCGCATCCGTCGATCCGGGCCGCCTCATCTAGTTCTCTGGGAATCGTCGCGAAATAGTTGGATATCAGCCAGACCGCCATCGGAAGATAAGAACTTACATACACGATACTCAGCCAGAATATGTTATCCAGCATTTCCCCTGCTGCGAACATTCTGTACAGTGGAATGATCGTTGCCATCACCGGAATCACCATGGTGATGAGCAGCAGATTTTTTATGAGGTTTCTCCCCTTGAACTCCATTCTCCCCAGCGCATACGCCGCAATTGCCGCAATCGGGACTCCGATGCACAAGGTGATGCCGACCGCTCTCAGGGAATTTAGCATCGCCGAAAAGAATGCGGTGCCTCTCCGGCTGTCCGGCGAGAATAATTCTCCGTAGTGTGCCCATGTCACATGCTCCGGCAAAAGCTTTACCGTCGGCGCGAACACCGCATTATCCGGCGTGACCGACAGCACAAACGCCCACACAAACGGTCCGATCGTAACAACAAGAAACAGAAGCAGTTCACATACATACACAATTTTCTTCATATATTTCATTAGTATTCCACCTCCTTGTTCAGGCTCCGAAGATAGAGCACTCCAAGAATCAGTGCGCAGAACATCACCAGGTAAGTCATTGCCGCACCTTTTCCAAAGTTCAGAAACTCAAAGGTGGTCAGGTAGCTTTCCATCAGAATATTTTTTCCTAAATCGCTGTAGCCCGAGAGTGACACAATCTCATCGAACACATTGATCGCCGTGACCGAGGTGGAGGTCAGACCGACTCCCACAAAGGGGAGCATCAGCGGCGCGGTAATATACCGGAAAGTCGCTGTTCTTGTCGCTCCGTCTCCTCTGGCCGCCTCATAGATCTGACTGGGGATCGACCGCCGTCCTGCCAGACACACCAACGCCATAAACGGGGTGCTCCGCCATATGACCACGATAGAGACCACCAGGAGTAAGGTCCACCTCGCGCTCAAAAACTCGATAGGATGGCTGATCAGCCCCATTCCGAGCAGCAGCTTGTTGAGGAAACCATACCCCGAGAAGAATACGAATTTCCACAGGACGCCGTTTACATAAGGCGGCAGCGCCCAGGGCAGAATGGACAGTGCCATCAGAATGCCCGAGCCCCTGACGTCTATGTTCAAGAACATAGCCACCATACACCCGCATATGGTCGTGAAAACGACCACCATCACCAGAATGAAGAGGGTGTTCTCCATGCTGTACCAGAACGATTCCGATTGCAGAATGTCTATATAATTTTTCAGTCCGATGAAATGAATATCCGCCGGAGCCGTCAGTTTCCATTTTTTCAGGCTGTACGAAAACGTAGCCAGAATAGGATAATATACTAATACACCCATGATTAGTATCATGGGTGTCAGTAAAAGATATGGTAAAATTTTCTTTTTCATTGTGTTTGTACTTTCTGCAGTCTGCTGCGCGGACATCACATCCGCGTTCGAATGCCTGCCTTATTCTTTCGCAAGTTTCTCGGTTGCAGATGCCATCTCCTCATATGCCTGTTCCGGAGTATACGTTCCCAACGCCATCTTGTTGATTGCGTTGTACATCGCGCTGCTCATCTCGGCATAGTAGGACGGAACTCCGTTCGGGAACGGAGAAGAAATCAGTTTTGCCTCCTCTAACATGGCTCCTGCATTTTCTATTTTACCATCCTGAATCAATTTTTCCAACACCGAATTTCGAGTAGGAATTGCACTGTTTGTCTCATTTAGTCTTTCCTGCATATCCGCAGAGGTGTACCACTCTACAAATTTCTTTGCAGCCTCTTTGTTTTTAGATGCTTTGGTCACTCCGATTGCTTCCGGCAGTGCCATTGTCTCGGTCGCCTTGGCATCCTTGCCCGGAACCAGAATCGGTGTAATTTCTCCAATCACGCTGCACTCCTCTGGATTGGTACTTCTGGATACGAACGATGTCGGTCCCGTCAGGAAGCTTGCCGTTCCGCCACAGATTCGTTTGTAAGCGTCCATACCCGAAGAAGTCTTGTCCTCCGGTGCAACCAGCTCTTCCTTCACCAGAGTATCCATGTATTCCAGTGCTTCCATTGCAGAGTCTTTGTTCAAAGTTCCGTCATCGTTCCACACAACACCATTCATTGTATACGCCAGCCACATCAGGCAGGTCGATGTCTTCTCTTCCGCATTCAGTGACAACGCGAACGGATACTCCACGGTACCTGTCGATTTCAGTTTCCGGCAGTCCTCAAGAACATCATTCCACGTCTGCGGCTCTTCTGTAATTCCCGCCTTCTCGAACTGCTTTGTATTGTAGAAAGATAAGCGATAATCGTTCGTGTACGGCATAGCCAGTACTTTGTCATTAATCGTAAATGTCTCAATCGTAGGGATATCTGTCTTGTCCTCGTCCGATACCTCCAGTGGCTCCAGCCAGTCAGCCGCCTCAAATTCTCCGACCCACGACCAATCGACCTCTACCACATCTGCCACCGCTTTTCCTGCGGATGCTCCCGTCGCCAGCTTTTCGCGGATATCGTCCCAGCCAACCTCTGCAATCTCCACATCAATTCCGGTTTCATCCGTAAATTCTTTTAGCTGATCATCTGTCGGAACGCCCCAGTCAGGGACCATAAATGTAATCTTTTCCCCGGATGTCGCTGTGTCTGCCGACGATCCGCTGTCTGTTTTTTTGCTGCCGCAGCCGGCTACCATTGTCGCTGTCATAACCACGCATAACAGCATACTGATAATTCTCTTTTTCATTTGTCTCCTCCTATAATTCTATTATGCCCATTTATGAGTTTAACATATACCAATTCAGAATCAAGTTCATATTTTCTATAAATGTATATTTATCATTGTGTATATCTATATGCAGGAGGCAGCGCTGACCACATTTTAGGGTAAAATGCCCCTCTTACCGCTATAAGCATCCGGTGAACAAGAACACCCACACCTACTTTCTCCTTCTCCTGACATCAATCTAACATACACGTTATATTTTTCACGTAATTGTCAGAAAATTAATTAAATATTTTTCTATAGACAAACAATTTTCTCCGTTGTATAATAGCTTTCGTGAGGCAGGGCTCGAATGTACCCGAGATTCTGCAAATAGGAAACCGAGACCGCTTAAGGATTTTGAAGCAGTCTCATCCAGAAGTACATCGCGGCGCGGGCGATGCTTACGGACAGCCGGACGGATGGCAAAACGGACATTCGGAATCCGGTTCTATAAGAAATCGAATTATACAAATGGGAGGATTTTGAAATGGGTGTTAAAATTGGTATCAACGGATTTGGCCGCATTGCGCGTGTCATTCTGAGAAGCCTGGAAAAGAGGCACGTCGATATGGACGTGTGTGGAATTAATGTGAGAAATGCTGATTTAGATCAGATGGTCTACATGCTGACCTACGATTCTGTGTTCAGCCGTTTTGAGGGGACCATCAAGCGGACGGAGAACGGCATTTCCGTCAACGGCAAGGAGATAAAGGTTTTCAGCGAGAGTGATCCGGCAGCCATCGACTGGGCCTCCTGCGGAGCAGAGTACATCATCGAATCCACCGGTGTATTCCGGACCGCAGAGGACTGTCAGAAGCATTTTATCCACGGGGCAAAAAAGGTCATCTTATCCGCTCCGGGAAAAGGGGATGGATTTCCCACATTTGTGATGGGTGTGAACGAAGATACATACACTTCAGATATGGACATCGTGTCCAACGCATCCTGTACGACCAACTGTCTCGCTCCGCTCTCCAAGGTCGTCCATGATCATTTCGGCATCCGCGAGGCACTCATGTCGACGATCCATGCCTCCACGTCCAAGCAGAAGCCCGTGGACAGCAACGGCGGGCGTGACTGGCGGACCGGCCGTTCCGTATTCAATAACATCATCCCCTCCACCACCGGGGCCACAAAGGCTGTCGGCCTTGTAATCCCGGAGCTGAACGGGAAGATGACCGGAATGAGCTTCCGCGTTCCGACCAACGATATCTCCGTGGTGGATCTCACCGCGAAGCTGGAGACCAAGACCACCTATGAGGAGATCTGCCGTGTCATAAAAGAGGCCAGCGAGACCAGTATGAAGGGCATCATCGAATACAACACCGACGAACTGGTGTCCTCCGACCTGCGTGGAAACTTCAATACCTGCATTTTTGACGTAAAAGCCGGTATCATGCTGGACGGTGATTTCGTGAAGCTGATTGCCTGGTATGACAACGAGTGGGGGTACTCGAACAAAGTGATTGATCTGGTCATGCATATGGCCGAGGTCGACCGTTTATCTTAAATCAGTTAATAATCAAGGCACAGGATTCACGTTGTTTCGTGAAGTCCTGTGCCTTTTTTCACTTGTATCGCTTCTCGTCAGTTCATCGAATATATACACATCCGCATCAGAGCACAGCCGCTTTGCCCCGTCGCAATTCTACAAAAACCGATCCAGTTCCCGCTCTACATTTTTCATTTTCTTCACCCGCGGCTCCTCAATCCGTTTTCCTCTGGTCACCACCATGCTGATATTGCGGAGTGCCTCCAGACTCTCCAGCGGATTCTTCTCCGTCACCACGAAGTCCGCGCATTTTCCCGGTTCGATCGATCCGGTTACACCTCCCAGTCCGATCAGTTCTGCATTCCGCTTCGTCCCCGTGTACAAGGCAAATGCGTTGGACACGCCGCAGTATTTGTGGAAATAATTCAGTTCCCGCCACATGTCATACTGGGTGACATATGGGCATCCGGTATCCGTACCGAGCCCTACCGGAATGTCTTCCGCCAGACACGCCTTTGCACAGTGGATGATCCCCTCAAAGACCAGTCTGCCATTGTACTGCTGAATCTCCGTCGCATGGCTTTTTGCAGGATCGAACAGGGCGTAAGGCAGCGCTGGCGACAATGTTGTGACAAGGCACGCACCGCGCTCACGGAACAGCTCTATGATCCGGTCATTCGGTGCCGCACCATGTTCAATGGAGTCCACTCCATTTTCCAGAGCGACCTCCAGTCCCTCCGTGCTCTCCACATGGGCCGCGACCTTCAAGCCGAGCCCGTGTGCCTCCTCGCATGCCGCCTTCACAAACTCCGGAGGCATCTTCAGTTCCCCCGGCTCTCCCTTCACCGTGGCATCCAGGACTCCGCCTGTAATCATGATCTTGATAAGATCCGGTTTCGACCTTGCAACAATTCGCACGTAGTTTCTGGCCTGCTCTGCGCTCCGGGCAACATATGCCAGCGATCCCGCCATATGACCGCCCTCTACAGACACCGCCATATCAGACGCCACAATCCGCGGCCCCTCCAGCTCCCCCTTCAGAATCCCATCACGGATACGTGTATCAAAATTCAACACCCCGCCCACCGTGCGGATTGTCGTCACCCCACTCATAAGCTGGGTCTTCGCATACCCCGCGCACATGTTCATGGACATCTTCCTCAGAAATTCTGTGCTAGTCAGAAGCTTTACGAGCTTCGCTGAATCTGACTGTTTTTTCTTCGGCTTCCCACTTGCCGGGAGATGTACATGAAGGTTGATCAGCCCCGGCATAATATACCGGCCTTCCAGATCCACAAGCTCATATCCGTCCAGCTTTCTTCCTTTTGCATCGATACTCTCTATTTTGTCACCATCGGTCAAAATCACTTTGTCAGTCTGTGGCACCATATTCTTGGATCCGTCCAGCAATATGCCATTTATATATGCTGTTTTCATATGCACTCCTCCTCGATTGTTATTGTTTTCCACTATCTTTTATGCTGCATTGCAGTAATGTCCGTAAATCGGACACTCGCAATCCGCTTCGCCGCTTGTTCGTGAATGTCCAGCAGCTTCGCCGCTACAGTTTCATCATAACACAAAATCCATAAAAAGACCGCTTTCTACTCATCTTTTCACCCGAAGTTTACATCTGTATTTTTTCATTACAATCTGCAAAAATGAAGCAAGTTTTTTCTTATTGCATTCTACCTGCAAAAATGTTATGGTAAATACAGATTTTCTATTCAGAGGACATTCGTCTTCTCAGAATTTCAAAGTTCAGGTCAGCTCGACCGAATGTATCATTTCATTTTACCCACAGACCTACCGTAAGAATCATAAGTGAAAACAGATTGCGTAAAAAGGTTGCATTTCGAAACATTTTTCTTATAATAGAAGTAACCACAGTTTCTCTTATTTCTTACAACACAGAAAAAGGAGGAACATATGTCCAGAACAGACACCGCAAAGCTAAGGATCTCGTTGGCAATAGTGATGATCTGAAATGTGTCTTTGGATTCATCAAATACCAGAAGGACAAACAGGCTCTGCGTGATTTTATTTACAAGAACGAAAAATTATTTTCGAATGTTCCCGTAGAAACCTGTCAGGCAATACAGGAAGTCACTCATTTAAGTGAAATCGAAAAGTATATTGAAAAAGAACAGGAGGGTGTTAACATGTGTGTAGCAATACAGGAAATGATTGAAGATGGCCGGGCCGAGGGCAGAAACGAGGGTCGGTCCGAGGGCGAAGTAAGAAAGCTCATTGAACAGACCTGCAAAAAGCTTCGCAAAAGACAAACCTCAGAAACAATTGCAGATGCACTGGAAGAAGATCCCGCTTATATCCAGTCGATCGTTAAGGTGGCGCAGAAATATGCGCCGGATTATGACCTGGATTTGATTTTTCAGAATTTTTTCAAGTAAGCCAAAACAAGCCATATAAAGAGACCGGAGCCATGCCAAAACATGCTCCGATCCTTTCTATCTCATATCTCATCCGCTAAGCTGCTGCCCTATTTCATGCATGCCGCGATTGCATCATCATATATTTTCAGTCCGGCCTCAAGCTGTGCATCTGTCATCACCAGCGGTGCAAGGAAGCGGATCACATTCCCATAGATCCCTGCGCTCTCCACCATCAGGCCATGCTGTGCGCATTCCTGAACGAACGCTTTCACGAATGTCGGATTCGGGTTCTTTGTCGCTTTGTCCGTGACAAATTCCACTCCGATCATCGCCCCCAGTCCGCGGACGTCTCCGACGACCTCGTACTTTTCTTTCATTGCCTCAAACGCCGCCTTCGCCTTTTCTCCGATCTCGTTGCTGCGCTCCAGAAGATGCTCTTCCTCCATGACCTTGAGCACCTCGATTCCGGCTGCACATGCAAGTGCATTTCCGCCGTATGTACCACCGATAACTCCTCCCGGAACCGCGTCCATTACTTCTCTGGATGCAATGACCGCCGAGAGCGGAACACCGCCCGCAATGGATTTTGCTGTCGCAATGATATCCGGTGCACACCCCTCTTCTTTCCAGTACTCAGAAGCAAACAGTTTTCCAGTACGGCCAAAACCGGTCTGTACCTCATCTGCGATCAGCAGAATCCCATTCTCATCGCAGATCTGGCGGACCGCTTTCACAAACTCAATCGGAGCCGGGATGAATCCGCCCTCACCCTGCAGCGGCTCCATCACAATTGCTGCCACGTAATCCGCCGGTGAGCAGTTCTCGAAAACGTCACGCACGCTCTTTACGCACTGCTCCAGATATTCTCCCTCTGTCATGTGTTCCGGCTTGCGGTACAGATACGGAAACTGTGCACGATACACTCCATCCGGGAAAGGTCCCATGCCGACCGCGTATGCCTTCTTGGCTGTCATGGTCATCGTCAGCATTGTTCTCCCGTGAAACGCACCGGAAAATACAATGATATTCGGCCTCTTTGTCGCACCTTTTGCAATCTTGACCGCATTTTCATCCGCCTCCGCACCGGAGTTTGCGAACATGACTTTTTTCACATCTTCCTTGATCGGTGCCACTGCCGCCAGCTTCTCCGCCAATGTCAGGTAGCCCTCATGAGTCACAATGTTGAACATCCCGTGAAAATACTTTTCGGACTGCGCTTTTACAGCCTCCACAAGCCTCGGATGTGCATGTCCCACGTTAAGCACCCCGACGCCGCCAATCCAGTCGAGAAATACATTGCCGTCCACGTCTTCAATCATAGCACCTGCACCATTTTCTATCACGACCGGATATCCGCACCCGATGGCATCCGGTACAATATTTTTCCTTCGCTCGATCATGGCCGCCGCCTTTGGTCCCGGTACTGTCTCTGTTACAATTTTAGGTAATTCCTCTCTTAACATATCCTGTTCCTCCTTGAAAATCTGTTTTTCTAATTATTTTTTAATTCTTTCTTTTTATTTTGCTTTTAACCGTTTGCCACTTTGAAAAAACACAGCATCCACCCGACTTCCTGCTTTTGTCTACATCGCCCTGCGATAAATTTCTCCAATCTCATCCTGCGTAAACACCACCGGGTTATTCGCCACGCCTGCGGCTGACACTTTCATGCAGTTCTCCGCCATCCACGGAATATCGCTCTCCGTCAGCCCAAGTTCCGACAACCTGCAGGTCAGATCCAGATTGAAGATCAGCGTGCGGATTTTCGCCGCACAGTCTTCAGCCGTCACGCCACCAAAGATTCTTGCGATCTTCGCATATTTGAAATGATCGCCCTTGTAAGATGCTTCGATGACAACCGGCGTCAGTGCTGCCAGCCCCTTTCCATGGACGATATCCTTCAGACCGCTTGCCGGATGCTCCATGCCATGGGCCAGCGTAACCCCTGCCGTGTTGATGACCATTCCGCCGATGGTGCTGGCAAGTGTGATCTTCTCCCACGCCGATTTATCCTCTGAACCACGGTACACATCTACCAGATTATCCGCAATCAGTCCCATCGCATATTCGCAGAGCGCATCCGTAAACGGTTGGGCGATTTTCGACGTATAGGCCTCCATGCTGTGGCAGAGTGCATCGAACCCAACCGACGCAAGCACCTTTTTCGGCATAGTCGTCATGCACTCCGGATCCACGATGGACACCTTGGCTACGATTGCATTGCACCGCAGCGATTTCTTGTCTCCGGTCTCCGGGTTCGTGAGTACCGCGAATCCATTTCCCTCGGATCCGGTTCCGCAGGTCGTCGGAATCAGCACCAGCGGAAGTGCACGGTCACTGGTCTTCCTGTTAAAAATGTAATCGTTGACATCCCCCTCATTTACCGCCAGAAATGCGATGGCTTTTGCACAATCCATGATACTTCCGCCGCCAATTGCCACCACGCAGTCGCATCCGGAAGCTCTTGCAAATGCCGCTCCGTCCTCCGCGGTAGTCGTCAGTGGGTTCTGCGCCACCTGATCATACAACTCCGAAGCAATTCCTGCCGCATCCAGACTTTGTTTTACTTTGTCATAAAGTCCGGATTTCTTCGCACTGCTCTTTCCAGTTACGATCAGCGCTTTCCGGCCATAAGGCTTCGTCAGTTCACCGGCCTGTCTCGCCTTGCCCCAGCCAAACACAATGTTGACCGGAAGGAAATAAGAAAAGTCCATGGAAGGTCGGGCTGCCTCTTTTGACGTAAGATCAGCTGCTTCTTCCGCTGTACCGGCCGTCGCAAGCGCCGCCTCCAAAGCCTCATCCACATCATCGCGCACATAAACTTCATCTTCGTCCAGTGCAACATCAATGTGAGATCCAAATTTTTCTTTGTATTTTAACTTACATACAATACAGAAGATAACACCCAGTACAGACCATCCTCCCGCCATCACCCATTCCTGCCATACAAGTGTGCAGCCGGAATTGGGAATTGCATACATTGCTACCATAAGACCAGACATCAGGATTGCGACAGCTCCGACCAGCTTATAATTCTTTACCCGGTATGGCCTCGCCATCTCCGGTGCTTTCGTCCGCAGGATCACAAACGAGATTGCAACCATGCAGTATGCGAGACAGCATCCAAAGTTTCCGGCATCCACGATCCACACCAACATCTTACGCCCAAAAAATGGTGCGATCATAGACAGTCCGCCGATCAGATACAGTGCATTTGTCGGCGTTTTATATTTGTCATGCAGTTTCACGAAGACACGCGGAATCATATAAGACTCCGCCATAGAGTACATGGCGCGGCTGCCTCCGATCAGGAACGAATTCCAGCTTGTGACAATACCGCACATACCACCAACGATCAGCACCTTTGCCATGATGCTACTGTTAAATGCCTTTCCCATCGCATCTGCCGTCACCAGCCCGGAGCCACTCTGGGATGCCACAATATCCGATGCACTCATGATATACCCCACACCGATGATGATCAGCGCATAGAAAGAAACCGCCAGAACGATCGAGAGAATCATGATTTTTCCGATCTTCTTCAGCGGAACGTTAATCTCCTCCGCTGCCTGCGGGATCACATCAAATCCAATAAAGAAAAACGGAGTTACCAGCGCAACACTCATAGTTGTTTTCAGGATACCGCCTGCCGTATTTCCCACAAAAAGCTGCCCCTGAAGATTTCCTATATCTCCGGTTACCGCCGAAGCCACAATGAGAAGGATTCCAACGCCTCCTATAATCACTGTCAGCACCGTCTGCAGCGTTGCCGCAGTCTTCGCGCCGCGTACATTGATGTATGTAATAAATCCCGCCACGACAATTGCCACCGCAAGCCAGGATGCGTATACGTCAAAGCCCGCCACCGTGTAGAGATAGCCTTTTAAAAACCCCGGGTAAATGTATGTCACAATCGTCGGCAGCGCACACGCCTCAAAACACACAACGCTGACATATCCAAGGATGATCGCCCAGGTGCAGATGTAAGATCCGATCGGTCCCATGGCTTTGTAGCTGAACACATGCTCGCCGCCACACTGTGGCATAGCCGCGGTAAGCTCCGCATAGGTCAGGCCCACGAAGAATATCATCACACCGCCGATTGCAAAGCCAAGTGCCGCTCCCAGCACGCCGCCCCGTGCAATCCAGTCACCGGATGACACCACCCAGCCCCATCCAATCATAGCACCGAAGGCAATCACAAGGATGTCCCACGCGCTGAACACTTTGTCAAATTCTGATTTCTTTTTTTCCATATAACTTTCCTCTCAATCGTAATAATCTGATTTACAACTGTCACAATTCCTCATGTAATCTGCTCTCGATCATCTGCTCTTTCCTGCAAAAAGACGCCAAACGGAAACCTGCTGTTTCCATTTGACGCCTTTGTCAAACACAATATAGATATAATGCCGAAAGAGTATGCCGCCTCTTTTTCACTGATGAACTTCCGTCCTCCGCTTACAGACTGCCGAATTTCAAATCGATCAGCTGCAAAATATATTTTGCCGTCTGGCTCAGCCCCAGCACACTGCTGTCGATCATCATGTGACGGTTTTTCCGATCACCGCGGTAAGTCCCGGTCATATATTTGTATCTGGAATGCAGCATCTCGTCATTATATTTCACAAGATCCTCTGCTTCCTGTCTGGAGATGTTCCTGCTCTCCATCACATGCTGCACGCGCACATCCTCCGGTGCATAGATAAAGATATTCAGACAGTCCGGCCTGTCTTTCAGAATGTAATCACTGCATCGCCCTATAATGACGCAGGAAGATTTTGCCGCAAATTTCCGGATTACTTCAAACTGCGTGTAGATGACACGGTTTGTCAGATTCGCATATCTCGGTCCAAGCTTCGTCTCGAACATGTACTTTACATTATCATCTCCCGAGTCCGCCTTCTCGACCAGTTCCCTGTCTACTCCAAGCTGATCTACCACCTTATCCACCAGGTCTCTGTCGTAGTATTCCACGCCAAGAGACTCGGCGATCATCTTACCGATATCCGGTCCGCCGCTCCCATATTCGCAGCCGATCGTTATTACAAAATGTTTCATCTGCACCTCTCCTTTTTATATGTAGTAAGTCGCACACTCCGCGGCGGCTTACCGGAGGTATTCCAAATCCCCCTCGCCGCATTTTCTGTACTACGCCAGCGCCTCCACCGACGCCTTAATGATCTCAAACGCTTTGTCACAGTCCGCCTCTGTCACGATCAACGGTGGAATCATGCGGATAATGTGTGCTCCGATCGCTGTGATCAGAAGTTTTCTGTCAAAACAACCATGCTTCACATCCACACCACTGATGGTATCGTCAAATTCCACACCTACCAGCAGTCCCTGTCCCCGCACTTCTTTCACATGGGGAAGAGTCTTTAGCTTCTCTGAAAAATAAGCTCCCATCACCTTCGCATTTCCTGCGAGATCGCGATCCAGCAGTTCCGTCACCTCCGCAAGCGCCGCCGCGCAGCTGACCGGATGTCCGCCGAATGTGGTTCCATGTGATCCCATGGTAAATGCTTTCGCAGTCTCGGCCGTGGCACAGATCGCACCGATTGGCATTCCACCACCGAGGGCTTTCGCCATAGACACGATGTCCGGCTTGATTCCATAATTCATAAATGACATCACCGCTCCGGTCCTGCACCAGCCAGTCTGCACCTCATCCAGCAGCAGGAGCATTCCTTTCTCATCGCAGTAGTCTCGAAGTCCCTGCATAAATTCCAAGGTTGCCGGATTCACACCGCCCTCGCCCTGTACCGGCTCCACCATGATTGCGATGGTGTTCTCCGTGCAGGCATCCTTAAAGCTCTGCAGGTCATTGAACTCCGCGTAGGAAAATCCTGGTGTCATGTCACCGAACCCGACCTGGCATGCATTGTCCGGCTGGCCGGTCGCACTCATCGCACCGAAGGTTCTTCCGTGAAATGACCTGGCCGCTGTCACAATGTTGTATTTGTGCGGGCCATACTTTTCGACACCGTACTTCCTCGCCATCTTGATCATGGCCTCATTCGCCTCTGTACCGGAGTTCTGATAGAAGATCTTGTCCATCCCGACTGCGTTACAGACCTTCTCAGCCAGAAGTGCCTGGGGAATCGTGTATGGATAGTTGAATGTGTGCATGATATCGCCGACCTGATCTTTCACCGCCTCGACAACCTTCTCGTTACAGTTTCCCGCCGAGTTTACCGCGATACCTGCGTAGAAATCGAGATATGGTGTTTCGTTCTCATCGTAAATGTACATGTCCTTCGCCGTCTCCGCGATAAAATCAAATCTTTCGTAAGTTTCAATCATGTACTTGTTCACTTTGTCCTTGATATCCTGTGCCGTTAAGCCTGTGTCTTTTAATCTCATTTCAATTCCTCCTGTCGCTTTCGTGACTGTCTGCAATCCTCTTCTGAATCGTTTCGCTGCTTTCTTTCTGCTGCCCTGCCATTAAGCTTCATCTTTCAGCCAATAAAAAAAAGCGAAAGCGCAGGCGGGTTTTCCGCAAGCATCTTCGCTCTTTTACTTGTCTTTTATTTTGAACACATTTATCATAGCACTCCACTTTTTTACTGTCAATCCTTTTCTTTATATTTTTTATGTTCTTTTATATTCCATCTCTTTTCCCTATAGATGTTTCATTGTAAAAGCAGCTATTTTCCTTGAATGATCACATTTATTTTTTATGTCAGCGTAGTTTTCTTTCTTCCCTTGAACTTTCTTACCTCCGCTTTATTTTATGCTTTTGTTTTCCATACCTCCACTCCTGCAGCCCCTTTTTGTCCATTATATTGAACATTTCGTGCAAAATTTTTTCGTTATTGGTGCTTTTTCCGATATCTCAACTTCAAGATATCCCAACTTCCATTGCTCTGAATTATCGCGAAATAATCATCTTCCATCCACCAGAAAAACAAGAAAACTAATCTTCTGATCGGTCTTATTCTTATAGATATGCTCCTGATCTGATTCAAACCGAAACACATCCGCCTTCGTCACCGCATAGTCTATCCCGCTCACCTCGATGGTCACTTCTCCCTCCAGAACAGAGATATACTCCATCGTCCGCTCCCCGTGGCTCCCGCTCACATATGCCGCCTGCGGTTCGATGTCAATCCGCGTGATCTCCGCCACCCGGTTATCCTCAAACGGAAAACAAGTCCACACCGTATACTGGTTCTTCACTTCTTTCGTGGGAAGTGTATCCTCCGCCCGCACCATACATGTGTCCATCTTCGGTGGTTCCAGCAGTTTACTGAACTCAATACGGAGTCCGCTGGCTATCTTGCCGAGCACTCCGATTGACGGATTGGCATTCTCTTTTTCGATCTGCGCCAACATGCTCTTGCTGACCCCGGTCTGCTCTGATACCACATCCAGACTCATCTCTTTCGCCTTGCGGATCCGTTTGAGATTAACCGCAATGTTGTGGGACAGATAGCCGATATTTTTTTCTTCCATACTCGCTCCCTCCTTCTGAAATCGTAATAATTTTAGTACAGATCTCTCCCAGAAGCAAGTTTTTTCTTATTGCATTCTACCGGCAAAAATGTTATGGTAAATGCAGAATTTCTAATCAGAAGATATTCGTCTTCTCAGAATTTCAAAGTTCAGGTCAGCTCGACCGAATGTATCATTTCATTTTACCCACAGACCTACCGTAAGAATCATAAGTGAAAACAGATTGCGTAAAAAGGTTGCATTTCGAAACATTTTTCTTATAATAGAAGTAACCACAGTTTCTCTTATTTCTTACAACCACAGAAAAAGGAGGAACACATGTCCAGAGCAGACACCGCAGTCAACATCTTTCTCGGGGACCCGGAACATTTTGCGGATGTGATTAATCACGGAATTTTTCGCGGACAGCCTGTCATCATCCCCGACAGGCTTGTCGAACTTGACACTGCAAGCCGCAAACGGGAAAGCATTTCAAAAGTCCGGGATATCATCAAATCTTATCAGAATAATCAGGCCGTTTTTATTCTGATCGGCATTGAGAATCAGACGACGATCCATTATGCAATGCCACTGAGGATCATGGATTATGATTCACGTTCGTATGAAAAGCAGCGCAGAGCCATTTCCGCCAGGCACCATAAAGCTAAGGATCTCGTTGGCAATAGTGATGAATATATCAGCGGCTTTTCTAAATCAGACCGGCTGATTCCTGTAATAACCCTGGTCGTCTATTACGGAAATAAAGCATGGGATGGCGCAACCGATCTTCACGGGATTCTGGATATTCCGGATGAATTAAGACCCTTCAAGGATTGGATCGGGAATTATAAGATGCATCTTTTAGAGGTTGCCCGTATCAATGATGAAGATCTGGACAGTTATAGTGATGATCTGAAATGTGTCTTTGGATTCATCAAATACCAGAAGGACAAACAGGCTCTGCGCGATTTTATTTACAAAAACGAAAAATTGTTTTCGAATGTTCCCGTAGAAACCTGTGAGGCAATACAAGAAGCCACTCATTTAAATGAAATCGAAAAATATATAGAAAAAGAACAGGAGGGTGTTAACATGTGTGTAGCAATACAGGAAATGATTGAAGATGGCCGAACCGAGGGAGAAGTAAGAAAGCTCATTGAGCAGACCTGCAAAAAGCTTCGCAAAAGACAAACTGCAGAAACAATTGCAGATGCGCTGGAAGAAGATCCGGCTTATATCCAGTCGATCGTTGAGGCAGCGCAGAAATATGCGCCGGATTATGACCTGGATCTGATTTTTCAGGATTTTGTAAAGTAAGCTGTCTTAGGGATTCGTCACCCCTACTCTTTTCTCAGAATATCTACCGTATGCGCCCCCGCCCCGAGCAGATCCGGGCGTTCACAGACCGCCGTCTGATATTTGACAAACCACTCGAACTCCTCGTCTGTCAGCTGATTTAAAAACGGGCGCATGTAGTTTGCCGGTCCGTCCGGCGACAGCACCTTGATCCGCTGCAGTCCCACAGCCTCGTTCAGTGCCCCCATATCCTCAATCCGCACATAGTCATAAATATTTTTCTCCTCCGACACGGTGTGGAAGTCCTCCGTCAGACGCTCTTCTTCCACACACTCTCCGATATGTCGCTCTTTGAAGGCGTAGGTGATCACACCGTACTCATTCATGACATACGCCACCAGAATCACGCCCCCCGTCTTCGTCACCCGTTTCGCCTCCTCCAGCGCCTTTTTCTTATCTGCAAATGTAAACAGGTGGTACATGGGCCCAAACAGCAGCGTCACATCGAACTGCTCATCTGCCAGCTTCGACAGATTCAGGGCCGTCCCCTGCATCGCCTTCACGGTACTTCCTTTTGACTTCAGAATCCCCAGATTGTACTTCACCAGCTCCACCGCCGTGACATCATACCCCTCGTCCGCCAGCGCGACCGAATATCGCCCTGTCCCGGCACCGATGTCCAGAATCCGGACTTCATTCTCAGGCCGGTCCTGAGGCAGATACTGGTGAATATATTTCATGGAAATACGGTATTCCACCTGACCGTGGCGGGAATTCAGGCGTTTTTCCTCATTAAATTTATTGTAGTATTCTTTTATTTCATCCATTTTCGTATAGAATCCTTTCCTGCTAAACGCATCATATGATGTAAGGGGCAAAAGGTATTTTGACCCTTGATACCTACGGATTATTCCGCACTTCGTGGTATCATCATATAAATTACAGTATATTATTTAACGGTCTTTTCGTAAAGCAAACCTGATCATTTTACGCGATAACTCACAAAAAAAAGTGCAGTGAGAATACACTTTGCATAAATCCGTGTATTTTCACTGCACTTTTTATCGTAAAACATTCGCCTGCAGTTCTCTACGCTACAACCTCATCAATCATCCGGATGCAGTGAGCAATCTGCTCCCTGTCAGCCTCTGTAATTCCCAGAAGCGGCGCACGCACCGATCCGATGTCGCACCCCTCCCGCTGTCGCAGGATTTCTTTCATTACCGCGTACAGATTTCCCTCGCACGCACACATGGCATAGATGATCCGGTTCACCTGGTTCTGCAGTCTGGCCGCTTCCGCTACATTCCCGCTCTTCACCAGGCTGTAGATTTTTAAGTAAGCCTCCGGCATCACGGCATATGTTCCGCCGATTCCGCCATCCGCACCGATTGCAAGTCCACCGGTCAGCTGCTCGTCCGGTCCGTTGAAGACCACAAATTCCGATCCGCCCGCATCCTTGAACATCTGAATGTCCTGCACCGGCATGGACGAGTTTTTCACACCCACGACCCGCGGATTCTTCTTCATCTCCTCAAAGAGCGGCATCGTCAGGCTGACTCCCGCAAGCTGTGGGATGTTATAGATAATGAAATCCGTGTTCGGTGCCGCACTGCTGATGTCGTTCCAGTATTTTGCGATCTCTGACTCCGGCAGCTTGAAGTAAATGGGCGGTATGGATGCAATGGCATCCACGTTCAGACTCTCCGCATGAGCCGCAAGCTCCATGCTGTCCGCGGTATTGTTGCAGGCGACATGTGCGATTACTGTCATCGCTCCTCCGACCTCCGACATCACCGCCTCCAGCGTCTGTTTCCGCTCCTCCACGCTCTGATAGATACATTCTCCGGATGAGCCGTTGACATACAGCCCCCGAACGCCCTTGCGCAGCAGATGTCCCGCCAGTTTTTTTGTTCTCTCACTGTCTACATTTCCCGCTTCATCATAACATGCGTAGAATGCCGGAATGATTCCCTGATATTTTATAGTATTCATCTTTACACCTCTTATTTTCTCTACTCGGCTCCTGTCATCATTTTTCCTTCATAAAGATGACATGCAACCATATGTCCGTTCTCTTTGTCAACATACATTGGAGGATCCTGTTTTTTGCATTGTTCCATGCACATCGGACACCGGTTATGAAATGCGCATCCAGACGGTTTATTGATCGGACTCGGCACCTCACCCTCCAGAATCTGGCGTTTTTTCTCCACATGGATGTCTGCCACCGGAATTGCTGACAGAAGTGCTCTGGTATACGGATGGAGCGGTTCGTCGTACAGTGCTCGCGAATCTGCAACCTCCACTACCTTACCAAGGTACATAACAATGATACGGTCTGACATGTATTGTACCACCGACAGGTCGTGGGCGATAAACAGGTATGTGAGATTCAGCTCCTTCTGGATATCCTTCATCAGATTCAGCACCTGTGCCTGAATGGAAACGTCCAGCGCTGACACGGGCTCATCACAGATGAGTACCTCCGGTGTCACCTCCAGCGCCCGCGCAATACACAGCCTCTGTCTCTGCCCACCGGAAAACTCATGTGGATATCGCATCAAGTAGTCCGGCTGGATGTTAACCATCTTCAGCACCCGCTGCATGACCTCCTCCCGCTTCTCCCGGGTGTCATACCCGTGGATTTTAAGCGGTTCCTCAAAGGATGTATAAATCTTTTTCTGCGGATTCAGTGCCGAGTAGGGGTCCTGAAATACCATCTGCACGGTCTTGCGGAACTCAAACATCTCCTGCTTGCTGAACTTCGTGATATCTTTGAAACCGCCCTGATAGTGGAACATGATCTTACCATCGGTAGGCTTCTCGAGAAGCATCAGGGATTTTCCGAGAGTCGACTTGCCGCAGCCCGACTCTCCTACAATCCCGATGGTCTCTCCGCGGTATACCTCCAGACTGATGTCATCTACAGCCTTTACATTTCCCACGGTCTTCTTCATGATTCCTTTTTTAATCGGAAACCAGGTTTTGAGATTTTCTACTTTGAAAAGGACTTCTTTCTCATTTGTCTTCATGCTATACAGCCCTCCCTTTCTTCTCAAACAACAGGCAGCGCACCATATGTCCCTCCGACACCTCAAAGGATGGAATCTCCTGCTTTCTGCAGGCCTCCATACAATGTGTACAACGGTCGGCAAACTCGCAGCCGCCCTTCAGATCTGCCGGGTTCGGTGTGATTCCCGGGATGGTCTCCAACTTCTGGCCATCCGCCAGTCCCAGCACCGGCACACTCCGCAGCAGTGCCTTCGTGTACGGGTGCATGGTCTCATCGAAGATAGCCTTTCTGCTTCCGAACTCCACGACACGCCCCATATACATAACGCATACCTCATCAGCCATCTCTGCCACCAGCCCCATATTATGGGTGATCAGTATGATCGATTTTCCAAATACCAGCTGCAGTTTCTTCAAAAGATCCATGATCTGCGCCTGAATCGTCACATCCAGCGCCGTCGTCGGCTCATCACAGATGATCAGATCCGGGTTACAGATCATGGCGATGGCGATCACCACCCTCTGCTTCATTCCGCCGGAGAACTGATGCGGATAGTTGTCGATCCGGCTCTCCGGATCCGGGATCCCCAGCTGTTTGAAAAGCTCCAGAACCTTCGTTCTGGCCTCAGCCTTACTCATGCCGGTATGCTCCCGCAGCCCCTCTGCCACCTGGTCTCCCACCTTGTACACCGGATTCAGGCTGGACATGGGATCCTGAAATACCATGGACATCCCCGGCCCCCGGAGTTTTCGCAGTTTGATATCATTGTTGTTCTCTATTTTCTCCAGATGGTGCTCCACAACCGCCCCATCCTTCCACTCATTAAACTGAATATTGTCTGCCTTGATTCTGGAATTTTTTCCCAGAAACCGCATGACCGAGTTCATGGTCACGCTCTTTCCACAGCCGGATTCTCCTACCACTGCAAGAGTCTTTGCTCTTTTCACCTGAAACGAGACATCCTTTACAATCCGGACTTCTTTTCCGTCCGACACAAAGCTGGTGTTCAGATTTTTTACGTCCAGTATGATTTCTTTCGTATCCATTGTCATTGTCATCTCCCCCTCCTACTGCTGTTTTGCGTCCAGCACATCACGCAGACCGTCACCCAGGAAATTAATTGCCAGGACAAACAGCGTGATTGCCAGCCCCGGGAACAGCCAGATCCACCACTGGTTCGTCACCACCGATATAGACTTGGCCGCATTCAGGATATTCCCCCATGTAGGCGTACTGTCCGCCACGCCGAGTCCGATAAAGGAAAGTGCCGCCTCCTGTAAGATAAAGAAAGCTACGTTGGTCGTCGTCGATACGATGATGGGACTGACTACATTCGGAAGAATCTGTCCAAACATGATCTTTCCACTGCCCATACCAAACGCCTCACACACCTTGATGTACGTCTCGCCCTTCAGACTCAGGAACTCATTTCGCACCATACGAAACGTCGTCATCCAGCCTGTGATTACAAAGATGACCAGCAGGTTGCCGAGCCCACGCTTCTGGCTGATTGCCACCAGCATCATAACCAGCACCAGCTGCGGAAATGCCTGAAACAGTTCCGAGAGGCGGACAATGAATGCATCTGTCTTTCCGCCCATGTAGCCTGCCACTGCACCCAATACCGCTCCGATCACCGAACTCATGACCGCACAGAACACACCGATAAAGATCGAATAACAGCCGCCGTACAGCACGCGGGAGAACAGATCCCGTCCGATGGTGTCAGTTCCGAAGATATGATCGCCTCCGGGGAGCTCCTTGAGTGCCCGCAGATCTGGTGATGCATAATCAAGTCCCGCCACCGCGCCAATGATACAGGCTGCCGTCATCAAGACCACCACCAGCAATCCTATGATCGCCAGCTTATTGTTCATAAACTTCCTGACATTTTTTCGAAACAATGAGGAAGAGGACTTTTTACTTTGTTCCTTTAAACTAACGGTTGTTTCACTCATTTTTTCTCCCTCCTATTCTCCCAGACGGACACGCGGATCCAGCAGAGCGTTGAGCACGTCCACCATAAAAGAACAGATCAGCATGACAGCCGCAATAATTAATGTTGTGACCAGCACGATCGGGTAGTCGCCCGATGTAATTGCATTCGTCATTGTAAGCCCGATTCCCGGATAGGAGAACACACTCTCAATAACAACCGAGCCGCCTACCAGCATAGGGATACGGAACACGAGAATGACCAGCACCGGCTTCATCGCATTGCGGAAGGCATGCTTTATGTAAACCTTCCACTCCGGAATACCCTTGCTGCGCGCCGTCTTGATGTAATCACTGTTGAGCACGTCCAGCATGGTATTTCTTGCGTAGCGCATGAGCACCGCCACCATTCCGATGGTCAATGTGAGAACCGGAAGAAACAGATGGAAAAATGCATCCGCAACCACGCTTTGTGCATCCGGGCTTACCCGGTTTGCCGACGGAAACCATCCCAGCTTCACCGCAAAGATCTGAATCAGGATGATACCTACGAGAAACTGTGGAACCGCCTGCCCCAGTACCGCAAGAACGCGACCCACGTAATCGATGATTCCGTTCTGACGGATTGCCGAGATGATTCCGATTCCGATTCCAATAATTGCCGAAATGAACAGCGAGTAACCTGCCAGCTCAATCGTGTACGGCAGTCTGGTCGCAATGATCGATCCAATTGAGGTTCCGTCAAATGAGTAACCCAGATCACCGCGCAGACAATTGCCCAGCCACCGGAAGTACTGTACGATCATCGGATCGTTCAGTCCCAGCGACTCCCGCAGTGCTTCTACGTTGTCTGCATTAGCCGATAAAGTTTCCGGGCTCACCATAAAGTTAATGGGATCCACCCCCGTCAGCTGCAGTCCGTAATAGACCAGAAAGCTGATCACCAGAAGCATGGGTATCATCATGAGTATCTTTTTCACGATATATTTAAACATTGTAAACCCCCAGTCTACAGAGATAGGCAGCCGCGCTGCCTATCCTGATTTATCATTACCTCTTTTGTTTTCTACTTTACTGTCCAGGCCGCGAAGTCTACATCACAGTTGTACAGCGGATTACAGAATTTCACATCGTCCGGAAGTGTCACCTTGTCGCTGGTATAAACCATGGTTCCCACTGTGAAAGCCGGCACCTTGTACATCTTCTCCTGCTCCAGATTCTGCAGATTTGTCAAGATCTCTTCCTGCTCCTTCGGATCGCCGGTCTGTGTCAGTTTTGCGATCTCTTCGTCAAATGCGGTGTCGCCGCCAAAGATGTTGGCAAACAGTGCGTCGGTACTCATATACTCTGTATACCATTCGTTGACAGAGAATGATGATTTTCCTTTGAATCCGATATCGTAATTACGTGTTGTGAACAGGTCGGTTGTTCCATCGTTAGAAAGTGTGGACTCTGTCTTCAGACCGATGTTCTCCAGCATATAGACCACAGTGTTAATCAGGTCAATTGATGTCTGGTCATTGTTGTAATAACAGATCCGTACCGGTCTGCTCATGTCATATCCGGATGCCTCGATATCCTTTTTCGCCTGCTCCTCATCGTACTTGTACTCAAAACCATTGTATGCCTTGTTTTCATTCGGTACGCCGGAGTTCAGAACTGTTGCATTCGGGTACAGTGTAGCGAGTGTTGCACGGTCGATTGCCTCAATGATCGCTTTTCTTACAGTCTCATTCTGCATCGCCTCATTCTCGTTTCCGTCAATCCCCTTCATGTTGAAGATAAAGTATTTGTAGAACAGTACATCGATTTTGTGCGCATCGTAGTTAGAAAGATCATCCATAGCCTCCACAAAGTCCGCGCCGTTTCCAAATACATAGTCCGCCTTGCCGGACTGTGCTGCTGTTACATAGTCAGACACGAAGTATGCGATGACCTTCTTGATCTCCGGTGCCGTTCCCTCATAATTTTCGTTCTGCTTCAGTGAGAAATAATTTCCTACCTTGAGCTCATCCAGTGCGTACATTCCTGATGTGACCGGTGCGGTCCAGAATGCATCTGTGTCGATGGACAGCGGGTCGACCTTCTCAAGGCTGTGCTTCGGCAAAATAGCGAACTGGCCGAGTACGTTCAGCATATCTGCGTACGGAGTTGTCATGTCGATTGTAATCACGTTGTCTGCCGTGCTGAGACTGGAAATGTTCTTGAATGCTGCTGTATAGATAGAGTTCACTGTTGCCGCCTTCTGTGCGGTTTCAATGGAGAACACCACGTCGTCTGCTGTCAGCGCCTCACCGTCACTCCACTTCAGATTATCCTTCAGTGTGATCGTGTACTTCATTCCATCCTCGCTCATCTCATAAGAATCTGCCAGGTCCGGCTTCACTGAGGTCAGAGTGTCATCTGCGATAAACAGACTTCTGAACATCAGGTTTGTCGCCATCGTCCGGTTGTACCACGGTGTCGGTATTTTGTCGTCTGTAGATGAACCGTCTCCTGTCGTGATCGCGAGTTCCAGCACACCGCTGGTTCCGCTTGCTGCGGTTTTTGTGCTGCCGCCATCATCGGCACCTTTTTTGCCGCCGCATCCTGCCATCAGGGTGGCCGTCAATGCTGCGATCAACAATACTGCAATTTTCTTTTTCATTTTCTTCCTCCTTTGTTTCTCTTTGTTTTTATGGTTGCTCTCTTTGTTCCTTGTAAGCACAGTATATTCGTTATGAAAATTATTTTCAATTGACATTTTCGATGAAATTCTCTTTCTTTTTTGGTTATTTTGGATAACCCCCTTGATAATACTGGGCTTGAGGCTTTATTTTTCGCCCAAAACGTGAAAATCATTTTCATTTTTCTTGTATTTTGCAACTATTTGATATTATAATAATATCAGAGAGATCCTGTTTTCCATCCCCTTTACCTGTCACTTGGTGTTCTGTGCCCTAAACGTGGGAGAACTGCTTTAGGACGTTCAAATTCAAAAGCACATTAAAAATAGAAGATTCATCTTAAAAGGAGTATATTATGGCACCAACCGCTTTTAATCATATTGTAAAAAAATACGACCATCTGACCAAATCCGAAAAGAAGCTGGCTGATTATATTTTCCAGCATCAGAACGATGTGGAATATATGAGCATTGTATCTCTGGCAGATATCTGTAACGTTGCTGAGGCGACGATCTCGCGGTTCTGCCGGAAGCTTGACTACAACGGCTACAATGAATTTAAGCTGGCGCTGGCAAAGGAAAATTCACTCCAACACGAGGGCGACTACTCCCCGAATCTGGACGATACGGATGATCCCGTGATCAGCCGGATGCAGCAGCTGTTCCACTACGACATGGCCTCTCTGCAGGATACCATGTCGCTGATCGACAGCCCGACCATCACCCAGGCCGTAGAGTACCTCAATCAGGCCGAGCATGTCTACTGCATCGGCCAGGGCGGCAGCATGGTCATGGCAATGGAAGCATGGGCCCGGTTCGCGGTGGTCACCCAGAAGTTCGTCTGGATTCCGGATTCCCATATGCAGGCCATGACGGCCAGTCTCTCGGGAGAAAAGGATGTCATCATCCTCTTTTCTTATTCCGGAGCCACAAAAGACAGCCTTGACCTGCTGAGAGTTGCGCGGGAACATCACACCAAGATCATCCTCATCACACATTTTCGTAATTCTCCTGCCGCTGTATATGCAGATGCCATCCTCCTGTGCGGTTCCAAGGAGGGGCCGCTCCAGACCGGGTCTATCGCCGCCAAGCTGGGACAGCTGTTTCTGATTGATATACTTTACAACGAGTACTGTGCCATAAATATGGAAGAAACTACCCAGAACCGGGATACCACCTCCCTCGCTATCGCAACAAAGCTTCTATAATTTATAGCTGCTTTGAGCATCGCTTTCTGGCGGCCGGCTTATTATTGACGCAAAGACACCCGAAGTGTAATGACATCTTGTATAAATGCCATTACACTCCGGGTGTCTTTTTTTAGATGCTGTGAACGATAAATCGGGTGCTCAACATAAAACCGTTAAAACATCGGTACGAAAATCAGCAGCAATCTGTAAGCGGTACAATCTCTTCCTCGATATAACTCTCCAGAAAGCTCTTCATGCTGATCTTGCTGTAACGATTGCCATGAACGATCTGCGCGAATCTGCTCACTGCCTTTTCCACCGTGTCATTGACGATTATGTAATCATACTGTCCCGCACAGACAATATCCTCTTTGGACATCTCCAGGAACTTCTGGATGGTCTCCTCGTCATTCGTAGCACGCTTGCGAAGCCGTGCTTCCAGCTCTTCCCATGACGGAGGCATAACGAAAATCAAGGTTGCATCCGGACATAGAGCACGAATCTTCATTGCTCCCATCACGTCCACATCCACGATTACATTGTGTCCCTTGTTTCTTGCCTGCTCCACGGTCTCCTTCGGGGTTCCGTAGCGGCGATTCTGATAGAATGAATAGTGCAGCATCTGTCCGGTTCGAACCAACCGGTCAAATTCCAGTTCCGACAGGAAAAAGTGCTCGACGCCCTCGGTCTCACCTTCCCTCGGATCTCTCGTTGTCGCGGTTGTCGCAGTGATCGCATTCGGATGCTCTTTAAGGTACCGTCTGATTACAGTCCTCTTTCCAACTCCGTTCGGTCCGGATACGACGATCAGCTGTCCCCGCTCAGCGATTTTGTTCAAATAGTCTTTAGCCATAGTTTCTCCCTTCTTTTAACGCATGATCATTATATAAGTATTTTTTCGAAACAGCCGACCATGCACTGCTGTTTTTCATTGTGACGATACTCTAATTATAGAAAGCTGATTTCGAATTGTCAATCGATTCTTCATAAGTTATTTTATTGGCAATCTTTTTCATTTTTGTTATTTTATTGTCAGATTTTTATGTCGTATTTATTCTAAACCACAGCTTTTATAACGTTTCTTTTTATGCCGAAAACATTCAAAAATAAATATTCAAATATTTTCCTGACATGATGGTCATCGTGTACAACATTTGTTGTATGTGTTTGTGCAATTTCTATATTTTACAAATCCATCAATTGTGGTACATTTAAACAATAAAGAAAGCGATGCGAATGAAATTGAAATAAATCCCCCAGACAAATATAAAAAAATTGATATAATGGATATAAAGGAGATGACTCGGAAACTCATTAAAAAGTGCCCGTCACAATATCCTTTTGAGATAATCGCAGGTTACAAACGAGGAGGTATTTAAACTATGGAATTTGATGAAGAATTACAAACATTATCTAACAGAGTTCTTTCAAATATTCTTTCAGATGAAGAAAAAAACAACTATACAGAAACTGTTTTTGAATCTATAAAGCATATTAACGAATACGGACAGGAATGTTGGTATGCCAGAGAATTGCAGACTGCTCTTGGATATACAGAATGGCGCAATTTTACAAAAGTAATAGAAAAAGCTCAAATTTCTTGTTCTGAAAGCGATAATGAAATCACAGACCATTTTGTTGAGGTCAACAAATTGGTGAACATTGGTTCTGGTGCCGGCCGCGAGCTTGAAGATTACGAACTTTCTAGATATGCCTGTTATCTAATTGTACAAAATGGAGATCCACGTAAACAGATTATTGCTCAAGGTCAGACCTATTTCGCTATCAAGACAAGACAGCAAGAACTAATTGAAAATTTCGATGATTTGAGTGAAGATAAGAAGAGACTTGCAGTTCGTAATGAAATGAAAGAGCATAACAAGTCTCTCGCCGAAGCCGCTAATATGGCTGGCATATCCGATCCTCGAGATTATGCTATTTTTCAAAATAAAGGATATCAGGGATTGTATGGTGGACTTGGTCGCAAAGAAATACACGCTCGCAAAGGATTAAAGAAAAGTCAAGGCATATTAGATTACATGGGCAGTACAGAACTTGCCGCTAATCTCTTCCGAGCAACCCAAACAGATGAGAAACTTCGGAAAGATCATATCGTTGGAAAGGAAGCTGCTAATCAGACACATTATAATGTCGGCAAAGAAGTTCGCGATACAATTGAACGTCTTGGTGGCACCATGCCTGAAGATTTACCAACACCCCCAAAAAGCATAAAACAAATCGAACGAGAACAGCGAAAAAAGCTTGATGGTTGAAGTTAGTATAAATAAAAACAGTCCGGAAACGTTGTGAAATTTTAGAAAATTTAAGATTCTTTAAGAAAACGCTCACACTTTCTTCAAATATGATTTGTACAATGTACTTAGATAGCAGAGATGCTATCGCCCCCTCATTCGTAAATGATAAAACATTTACTCTCATTCCTAAATATGTAGTAAGAAAAAAATTCGAAGCTGTTGCATTCACTTGATAATTCGGTGGAAGTAACAGCTTCGTCCAATTCCTTATTCAAAATCCAATCTGTCCCATTTGTTCTTCTGATTTTCCACTCTGTTAATTTATCATTCTGTGTGCTACAATAAATTCAAATCTGCCGGAGGCTCTATTCTGGAAGATTATACGACTCTGTCAGGACTGACCTGCGGCCCACCTACCACCTATCAGGATGTGAGTCCACTTTATTTTTTGCTAAAGGAGACTGTTTTTTATGAATATCAATTCGCTCACAGAACAATCAATTTCAATTATCACAGAATATTACAACAATAATCTACAGCCTTTCTTTGACTGTCTGGATGAGAATATTCTCTGGATCGGGCCCGCAGAAGGTCAGTGGATCCAGGGAAGTGACCAACTGCGTCAGGCCTGGAGCAACGAGGAACACAACCTGCGCTTTACGATGAGCAATATCACATCCACGGCCATCACCAGTGGCAAGTCTTATTGCGAGATTGTTCTGACCTACCGGGTGTTTACATATTATCCCGACGGAAAATCCCTGCGCCATGATCAGCGTCTGCACTACACCTGGTGCGAACGGCGTATTCCCGGCGAGGATGGCGCCATACAGCGGGTATCCCGGATTCTTTTACTGCACATTTCCAACGCATTTCCGTATGACACAAGGGACACTATTTATCCGGTTCACTATACTCCTGTATCCACACAGGAAATCCAGTATTCTTTTGATGAAAACCGGATTCTCATAAAAGGAATCGACCGCTCCACCTACTATCTGCTGGTGAACACGATACTCTGGATGGAGAGCACTGACAATGGATTCCACACAATCATCCATACGAAGGATTCCGCTCTGTCTGTCGTCGAGAGTCTATCTGTGATCGGTAAAAAGTATCCCGGTTTTTTTATCCGCATCCATTCCGGATACCTTGTCAATCCGCAATACGTATACAGTCTGAAGCGGTTCCAGATAGAACTGACAGACCAGACCCGACTTCCTGTACCGCAGAAAAAGTACACTCTCATCAAAAAGGCACTGGAGAAATGGCTCGCGCTTCATAACCGCGCTTCGACTCCATGATCATATGTTTTTGCACTGTCCAAATGAAACGTTCTGAGTTTTACTACAGGAGGAGTCCACGCGTCATGCGTGGACTCCTCCTGTATACGTTCGTTTCTATGATTTTTCTACCCGGTTTCCACGCAGTACACGATCCCCTGTACAAGGTCATCCCACGTCTTTTCATCCGGTACCGCTTTACTCCGTTTCTGTTCCATCCGTCACAGTTTTATCCGGCATCGCCTCATCCTTCTCCATTTCATCTATCCCGGCGCCATCTGTGTTCATGTCATCCGCTGTCTTCCTATCCGGTGCTTTGGTCTCCTCGTCCACCGCATCCTGATCTGCACCTTGCGCCGGCTGCTCTACATTTGTCTGCTGCTCTGTTGTGCCCTGTATCGGCCGCTCCGCATTCTGTGTCGGCTGCTCTGCACTCTGCACAGGCTGCTCTGTCCCCTGTGTCGGCTGCTCCGCATCAGTGTCATTTTTCATGCCGTCCTTCGCCTCATCTGCTGCAGCCTTTGCCGCCTTTGCGCCCTCTCCACTGTCGGTTTCGATAAGCTCGTTATCTCCCATCTTCAGCGTTGTCAGCGGACAATCCTTAAAATACGTCTCACGAATCAGCTGCACATCTGTCATATCGGCCAAATTGCTAGGAGTCTGCCCGAACTCAACCGCCGTCAGAGCCGTGTCTCCGCTGAATGCTGCATCCCCCAGTAATTCCAGTGCCCCCGGCACGACCACATTTTCAAGAGTTGTGCAGTTCTGAAAACTTCCCACTCCCAGTTGTGCAAGATTCGCCGGGAATACTGCATATTGTATCGATGCACAGCCCGCAAATGCATAATCGCCTACGCGAACCGTGGCCGCCTGTATCTCCGCCCCGACAAGTGCGCTGCACCCTTCGAAGCAGTGGGCAGGCACCTCTTCCAGATTATATGGAAGGGAACCATAGGTCTCCCCGTCCTCCGGGTTGTCTGCATAGGTTTCTGCCATGGAACTGCAGTTCAAGAAGCTTCCCTCGCCCAGCTTTGTCAATCCAGCCGGGAATGCCATATACGGCACAGATTCGCAGTTTGCGAACGCGTAATCACCCACACTGGTCACCTCCGACTGCAGCCAAGTTTCTCCCAGGGAGACGCATCCTTCAAAACAGTACGCCGGCACTTCCGTCAGCTTGTATGGCATGGAGTAATAGTTTCCCATGTTCTCCGGATTTACAGAAGTCACCTCCTGCAATGCACTGCAGCCCCTAAAGCACGCCTCGCCGAGCGTTGTGACATTCTCCTGAAATTCTGCCGTCTTGATCCCCGTGCAGCCAGCAAAGCATTCTCTTCCGATTGTCGTCAGATCTGTCGGGAACCAGACGCCCGGCATTGAAATACAACCGGCAAAGCACTCATCCGGAAGGCTTGTGACGCTCCCTGGAATCATCGTCGGCCAGTAGGAAGCCGACGTATAGGTGAGATTGCTCAAACTGCTGCAGTTTTTGAATGCCGCCGTGTCAAATGAGATTGGGGCTCCCCAGGTCGAACTGTTCAGATCAATTCCGATCAGCTCCGTGCAGTCCTCAAATGCAGATGCACCGACTTTTTCTACAGAGCCTGCGTTGGATACCGCTGTCACAGCAGTTCCCTTGAACGCCTCCTGACAGATCTCGGTCGTATCGTTCTTCAGTTCAAACATGTCACTGCTGTTGACCGCCGCATAGATCACATGATAGGTAACCATTTCGTGCATTTCATCTGAATCCTGCACACCGTAGACCGCATCGTTATCTCCGTTTCCATCCATCGCCGTATAAGAGCCAAACGGTGTCGCAGCGGACTGAAAACCAGTCCAGTTCTTTCCCGCGTATTCATCCTCGATTCCATTCACTGCCGGCAGGTATAGCCGGATCTGCCCCACCGCCACGCCATCAAAGGCCGATATGTCCGCCTCCGGTGCGACAGTTCCGTTTGAGACGATCATCTCGAGCGCCGGACAGTCGGCAAACAGTTTTCCTTCCAGAGCGGTCACCGTATCCGGCACCACAATTCCGTTCAGACGCCTGCAGTTTGCAAAGCAGCCCTGCAGAAATACTGTGGTCCCCTCCATGGGCGTAAAGACTCCGGCAATTGTTTCTTTTACTTTATAGAGGCTGTAAGTGCCATCCGCATTCATAAAATACGTGCTTCCGTCATTGATGATCGCCTTGTCTATACCCGGCAGTACCGCAAATACTGTATTTGCCGTCCCCTCTCCGTAGCTGTTGTCAAGGGACTCTGTCGTCTGCTCCATGTACTTACTGTAGGATTGCTCTGAAACATAGATCTTGAATCCCTCTTTCAGAGAATCTCCGAATATCTTCGACTGGAACTTTGCCGGCGTATCACCGCGCATATACAAGGCTGCCAGCCCCTCCGTACCGTTAAATGCGTTCTTCTCAATTTTTCTGACCTCTTTCGGAACTCCCAGCGTCACGATCTGGCTGCATCCTTCAAAAGCGTTTTTCGAGATCACTTCAACTCCACCCGGAATTTCCTTGTCACCTTTTATCTGATTCGACACGGCAACCAGTGTTTTCTTATTCCCGGACAACAGGAATCCATCCTGATACTTATAGGTTTTCTGCGCCTGCTGCCCCGTGGCCAGAATCGAATATGCATCATCCATATCGTTACTGTAAGCGTCGACTCCGTTCTGAAGTGTCCGCAGAGCAGACAGATAGACTGCATTTCCCGCGGAATCCGGCATCACGATCCGAAGTCCGATCTTGCTGATGTCCACCCCGGCACTGTTCAGATCACGAAACAAATCCGCCGATGTACTGCTGCCCACCGTATTCCAGCCGATCTCCTTTGCCTTGACCACGATTTTTTTGATTCCTGAATCCATGACCGTACTGTCAAAATCAAAGGATGACTGGCTCAGCAGGAGTTTGTCCCTGCAGTTGAACGTCAGCGTTCCGATTGAGGCATTGTAGAAGCTCCCGACAAGACAGTTGTCAATGCTCTCCGGAACACTCACCTTGTCCATGTTTACATGCTGAAATGCATCCGTGCTGATTCGCTGTACCGTCCTGGACCATTTGGATATCGCTTTCTTTCTCGCTGGGACCGACAATAGGACTTTGCCGGTTTTGTTATACAGTGCACCGTCAACACTCATATAGGTCTGGTTGCCGGCCGAGACTTCAATCTCCTCCAGATTCGGGAAAAAATTAATAAAATCGCTCCCCATTAAGTTGGAATATTGACTCAGAGATTCCGGCAAAACAATTTTTTTCACCGTCGTATTCTGCAGTTCTCCGCCTGTATCACTTGCAAAATAGTACAGCTCAAATGTTTCCAGTCTTTGCACTCCCTGCGGAATGACCAGTGTTGGATTTTTCCCGGAATACCCCAGCAGCTTTGTATACCATTCCCAGCCCACATCACCATACAGTCCGATCTGGTAATCACTGTTTTCAGAATAATCCGCCCACAGCGGAGACATCTCCACATTATACACACCGTCTTTGATCTGACCGGCCGTCGGCCGTTTCATTTTATAATAATATCCGACACTTTCTGTATTCTCATCTTCTGGAGTATCCGTCCAGCCGCCAAAGTACTCCTTGTAGCAGTTTCTGAACGGACTCCATATATCATCGGTGTCATATCCCACATTCACGTGGCTGTAATTCGTCTGGCCTGAATTGTTGGTCAGTGTACGCTCCCCGATCAGGTTGTACATATCCTGCATCGGATCGAACAGGTAAATTACCGGCGTTTCTTCCGGCGATACGATCTCATTTAAAACCTTGTAGCCCTCTGCATCCTTCTGTGATGACTCGTCAAAATCATGAAGCGTGACCTGCCAGTGGACAATGTCGTACGCCACCTCCAGCGATGCGCCCCGATACCTGATCGTAGCCTTGTTCTTTCCTTTTTCTCTGCCCACCTCCGGATATTTGGTCGATCCGTTCACCGCTTCATTTCCCGGGTTTCCGCCCCAGTCCACCGTGTAGTCGCCACCTGTGTCCTTCGTTGGCATATACTTCAGATTCCTGCGGACCGATCCGTCACTCATAACTGCATCGACCGTGATATACGACTCCATCTCGGAAGAACGCGGAGTCTCTCCCTCAAAGAAATGCTGCATCAGAGATCCACGCTTTACCGTCAGTGATACCGCGGTAACTCCCTTTTTCTGGTCTTCGTCCGCGCCCGGCTGATCGCTGATGATATGCTCCGGGTTCTTATAATCCGTACCATATTTTCCCGTATCCGGATCGTCCGGCGTATCCGGGTCATCTGGATTGTCCGGGTTGTCCGGCTTATTCGGATTGTCCGGGTTATCCGGGTTATCCGGCGTATCCGGGGTATTCGGCTTATCTGGATTATTCGGCTTATCTCCTCCACCCGGATTATTCTGGTCTCCTCCGCCATCTCCAGTGCCGCCATTGTTTCCCCGACTGCCATCGTTGTTATTCCCAGAACCATTTCCGCCTACATTCAGCGCATTACCGTCACCATTCCCTGCACCGACCACTGCTCCAGCGGTGCTGCCCGGCAAGTCTTCTCCCTCCGTTCCAGAGCCCGACTCGTCCCCAATCTGAAGTCCCTGCCCGCTGTTCTGATTCTGGTCCAGTATACTTTTATCAGTCCCCTCATTAAGTTCATAGTCCTCTTCTGACTTATCATCCAACTCCAGCCCGTCATCCGTATTCGTGTCAGAGCCAAACACAGTGGAATCATAATCGACCGGAGAATTTCCATCTTCGTCTGTATTTGAGTACGCATCCGGGTTAAATGCTACCTGAATTTTCTGTGCATTCACAATTGCGAGCGTGAAAAGAAGAGCTGTACCGATACAGCTCACAACAATCAGGGCTTTCTTCCCTTTTTCCTTCCAGATTTTCTCCCACTTATCTTTTACCATTAAAATCCCTCTATTCCTGAAAACAACCAGAAATATCCCTGGAAAGTGTTCCCCCCTCCCGTTTCCATGAAGCACTCCTATATTTTTTCTGTTTGAAGAGAGAGTCATAGTATCATATATAATCTCATTTTATCTTTTTTTATTATTTTTTTCATGTTCTTGTTGAAAATAGCATTCTCCCGGACAGAAACAGCATCTTTCTGTGCGCTCTTGGCACCGGGAGCGAGCGTCCGATTTACTAAAAGTGCAATTGGGGACGTAGCAAAATTGCAATTTTGCTACGTCCCCAATTGCACCAACTGCACCCAATCAAGATATGAAAAAATGCATACGAAGGAATTTCCCATAACGCAAAAAAACACCGTCCCCGGTGCTTCTCTCGTCATCGAAAACAGTGCTTTGAATGCGCGATCAGGGGTTCGAACCCTGGACACCCTGATTAAGAGTCAGGTGCTCTGCCAACTGAGCTAATCGCGCATGCGGTATTTACTTCTTGATTAACGCAAGATTTATTATATTATAGACCTACTGAAAATGCAAGCATTTTTTTACTTTATTTTCACTTTTTTCTCACTCGCCGAAATATATCACTGTATCCTCATCTAATATTACCGAAAAAGCTATGATTGCGGACTCGTTTATTGCGCAGAATCTCACTTGAAGTATTCATTCCGCCCGGTCACCGTCCCCGGCAGTTATTGAGAATCCCGCAGATCTCATCCACGCCCCTTTTCCAGCACAGCAGTTTTTTATTCAGTGACGGTACATTGTACAGTCTGCATTTCACACAATCCCTAAATCTTCTTTTCTTCATCCCTGTCTCCCTGACATCAAAAATGCCGGCATATTATCAATAACAGACTGCCGGTCAATAGCTGATGACCTGCGCACGCATCCGCATGCTTCTTGTTATTGTATAATATGCCGGCATTCTGTTTACCGTGACAATCACTTCCGTACCGCGATCATCTTATTGATCTGATTCCCCTGTTTTGAGAATTTCTCCTCATACTCGGTCATCACATTGCCCTCGTTCATTTTTTCGTGGTTGTGCAGATTGTATGTATATGCACTCAGCTCCCACGACGACTCACGCACCTCCTCCAGAGAGAAGTTGAACAGCTCTGTATTATCTGTTTTGAACTCCAGCTGTCCGCCTTTTGGAATAATCTGCTCATAGCGCGCCAAAAACTCCCGTGAGGTCAGTCTTCTTCTTGCATGCTTCGCCTTCGGCCATGGATCAGAAAAGTTCAGATAGATCCTCGACACCTCATTTTTATCAAACACGTCATCGATCTGCACCGCATCCATGCAGATCATCCGCACATTCTTCAGATCACAAAATTCTTCTGTATCGTACAGCTCCAACGCCCGCAGCAGCACACTCGAATAACGCTCAATCCCAATGTAGTTCACCTGAGGATGCAGCTTCGCCATGTTGAGTAGAAAACGCCCCTTCCCCATGCCGATCTCAATATGGATCGGCCGCTCATTTCCAAACTCCTCGCCCCATTTTCCTTTTCTTGATATTTCGTCTTTTATTGCAACGGGATGTGCCTCGATGACAGACTCTGCCCTCGGAATATTCCGTAATCTCATACCTATGTCTCTCCTTCTACCCCTTTTTTACGCTTGATACAGCCAATCGGACTCTCACGATCCGCTTCGCCGCTTTGATACATTCATCCCCGCAGCCCCGTTCCCCCGGTTCATTCCAGGTCGGAAATGCGCTGTCAGGTGAAATTTGGGCGTACCCGTGCATTAGCCTCGAATTTCCAACAGCTTCGCCTTTACGTCTGCTTCCATCTTCGCCAGCTCTGCTTCTGCTTCCTGACGTTTCTGGCGGCCTTCCACCTGAATATTCATCACTTCATCCAACGTAGAGATCAGTGATTCATTCGTCGCCTTCAGTGTCTCGATGTCGACGATACCGCGCTGTGACTCCTTCGCAGTCTCCACCGTGGCCATCTTCAGGTTCTCCGCATTTCTCTTCAACAGTTCATTCGTCATCTGTGACACCGCCTGCTGCGCCTTGACTGCCTCGTTGGAGTGCGCAATGCCCAGCGCAAGCACCATCTGGCTCTTCCAGAGCGGAATCGTATTGGCGAGCGTGGACTGGATTTTCTCCGACATCATAGTGTCATTGTTCTGTACCAGACGAATCTGTGGTGCTGTCTGGATCGCGACCATACGGGTCAGTTCCAGATCACTGATCTTCTTCTCGAAGCGGTCGATTCTCGCCTGCAGGTCATTGGCCGCCTGGGCATCCTCCGCCCTGCCGCTCACCGTCGCCTGCTGACGCAATGTCTGCAGTTCATTGTCCCTTACCGTCTCCAGCTTTTTCTTCCCTGCCAGAATATACATGCTCAGCTCTTTGAAATAGTTTTTATTCAGCTCATACAGCTGATCCAGAATTGACACATCCTTCAGAAGCTGAATCTGGTGTTTCTCCAGTGCTTCTGTAATCTTGCCCACATTCACCTCCGCTTTGTTGTACTTCAGCTTCATGTTCTCGATCTTGTTTGAACCTTTTTTGAACAGACTAAAGATTCCTTTCTCTTCCTCTGTATCAATGCTCTTGAGCTCCTGCACCAGGCTGGTCAGCATATCCCCCACCTGTCCCAGATCCTGAGAGCGCACATTCTCCAGTGCCTTCTCGGAGAACCCTGACATCTTCTGCTGGGTCCCCGCCCCGTACTGCAGAATCATCGTGGAATTATTCAGATCGATCTGGCTGGCAAATGCTTCTACCTGCTGTTTTTCCTCCGGCGAGAGCATGCTGTCGTCCATCACAGACTGTACCGGCTTCACATCATCCTCTTTCACCACCTCGGGAACCGCTGATCCGTTCATCTCTGTAAATACCGGATCCAGTGTCAATACTGGTGCTTCTGCTGAAAAATCATTCTCCATGTTCGTCTCTCCTTATGATTACTTGTTATAATTTGTCTTTTACTTTGTAAAATCATCCCTGGTCAGCCCTTCCTGTGCAAACATCGCATGAAGCACAGAAATGTCCGATGCCACATCCATGGCCTCGTCCTGATACAGGCTGTTATACAGATTATAGAATGCTTCGTTGATCGTATCCAGAGTCTTCTCGATCTCCGCCTTGGATTTCAGAACGCTCTCCGTCTGTATCGGCTGTCCGTCAAATTCTTTGTATGCGTGGATCAGTTTTTGCGTCGTCGGGAGGTAATAAATCATAAACCGTCTGATCTCCGGAAGGAGTTCCGGCTTCTCACGAATCCGGTCAAATATCTTTCCGACGATCATCTCTGTGATATCCAGCTTCTTCGACACTTCCTCCCCCGGAATCATATCGTTGGCCGTTCGGATCTCCGTGAGGAACTGCTGTCCTGTCTCGATTGCCTCACGCACCTCGCGCATCTGGTCGCTCTCGTGCTCCCGCTCGTAGGCCTCCCTCGCCTCGCGATCTTCCCGCTCCTTCAGGCTCTCCTGAGCGAGCAGATACTGCTGATACGTCTTGTGGTCTCCGATAAACTGCGTCTTCTTCTCATCCAGATGCCCCTCCGGGAACACGCCCCAGCGGATCATCTTCTCCAGATCCTTCACGATTCGCTTCTGCGGCAGATTGGTCCGCCTTGCAAGCTCCTCAATCTCAAAGTAACACCGGTCCTTCATAATCCGCAGATACTGCTTCAGCCGGCTCCCGAACTTCATCCCATGTCCGCCGCACGCAGTCACCGTAATACAGGCCATGTCCAGCAGCCCGAACACTACAGCTCCCGGAAACATTCCCGGCAGTCCCACCAGAGAACAGATCAAAAATGCCAGCGTGAGGCCACTGAAAATTACAATCCCCGCGATACCAAATCCAAGCATCAGTCCAAAGCGTACCCTGCGAAGCTGCTTTTTGTTCACCGGTGCTGTGGCCGGAACGATTGCCGCACCACTCCCCGGCTGCACCACATTTCCATTTTTTCGCGCTGCCGAATCCGCTGCCTGTCCCGCAGCCTTCGCAGCCCGTGCGACAGAATCCGCAGCACTTCCCAGGGCCTGCCCCGCCGCACGTGCAGCCTGCCCTGCCGCACCGCCCATGGCCTGCCCCGTCGCACGCCCTGCCTCACTCAACCCTTTCGTGATTCCTGCGCGGGCCTCATTCAAAGCAGAATTAACCGTATCTGCAATCTTCTTATTCAATTGATCATAATTTTCTCCTCCGACAGCATCTGAGATAATATCCTTGATCTGATCTCCCAGATTATTCGGATTATGATACGAATTATCATTCACGATTCATTTCTCCATTCTTTATAAAACTTCTTCTCCACAAAATTATAACATGTTGCATTATTGTGGGCAATGGTGACATATTCTTGCATACTCAGTATACCATGTCAGATAAGCGCGGGCAATCACCGAAATCTGGCAGCTGCTGGGAGAAACCCCGGAATCCGCTTCGCTGCTTTCTCATGATTGTTCAGTAACTTCGCCGCTTTTCGATAAGGACTCTTCATCCCTTATATAACAAATTGAGCAGGCAATCTGAGTATTCCCCTCAGTCTTACCCGCTCTTCTCATATAGCATAAAGTAAATCTCCAAACCATCCGGCGACCGCTCGCGGACAGTCACGCGTACAGCGAAAGTTCCCCTGTGCCCGCGGCATCCGTCCCGGTGCTACGACTTCGCCTGCTTCTGTCTCTTAATTACTTTTAGCCGCGTAAACTCCTCACGCTCTTTCTCCTCCAGCGCGTTGGTAATATCATAGACCAGCTTGGAGTACGTCGGAATCGTGATATTTTTCAGAGCATTCGCACGCTTCTGTGTCTTCTTGATATTGCTGGCAAGCCGGTAAGCCGCATTCTCGACCATCGAAAGCTTTACCGTCAGATCCTTCACCTTGCGAAATGCCGCCCTTGCCACATCGATGGACTCCCTTGTTGTGCTGAAAGAGTACGTCGGTGCACCGGAATCCTCCGTGTACTTCACGTGAGGGATCTCGGTTCCCATGATACTTCTGGTCTGAATCACGATGGAATTTTCAATCGGCACCGTGTACGCCAGCTGGGAGACCGTGCTGATTCCCATCTCGATATTGGCCCGCTGAAGGCACTGGTAGGCGTACGTAAAGGTACTGTCGATCTCCTCCTGTATGTCCCGCGCCTCATCGATCAGCTCCATCAGCTCCCGGATCAGGATATTTCTCTTTTTATCCATCAGGTCATAGCCCTGGTTCGCAAGAGCAAGGGAATTTTTTGCCAGCATTAAATTTCCTTTTGTCGGAAATGAACGGGTATCCATAGCATCCCTTCCTTTCTATATTGAAAGCGAACTCCGTCCGCTACTTTTCATCCTCGTCCTTCTTCGGAAGTGCCGCGTCCAGATCCGCATTTGCAACAGAGCCCGGACTCGCACTGGTCGTAACATCCTCCGGAAGTGCTGCCGGTTTATAGTACTTATCCAGAATCTTCGTATCGATTCGATCCAGCTCTTCTCTCGGCAAAAGTCCCAGCAATTCCCATCCAAGGTTCAACGTCTCCGCGATGGTGCGGTTCTCCTCCGGCCCCTGGCCGATGTATTTCTCCTCAAACAGCTTACCGAAAGCCAGATACTGTTTGTCGATTGGGGACAGCTCGTCCTCGCCGATAACCGACGCCAGGTTCCTCGCCTCGCCTACTTTTGCGTAAGCTGAGAACAATTGGTTTGCCAGATCCTGATGGTCCTCTCTGGTGTAGCCCTCTCCGATACCATCCTTCATCAGACGTGACAGCGACGGAAGAATGCTGATTGGCGGGTAGATGGACTGTCCGTGAAGATCACGGTCCAGAACGATCTGTCCCTCAGTGATGTATCCTGTAAGGTCAGGAATCGGATGTGTGATATCGTCGTTCGGCATGGTCAGGATCGGCAGCTGTGTCACAGATCCGTTTACGCCCTGCACGATTCCGGCACGCTCGTAGATCGTCGCCAGCTCACTGTACAGATACCCCGGGAATCCCTTTCTACTCGGGATTTCACCCTTGGAGGAGGAAACCTCACGCATGGCCTCCGCAAAGGATGTCATGTCCGTCAGGATAACCAGAATGTGCTTGTTCTGCTCAAATGCCAGATACTCCGCCACGGTCAGCGCCACCTTCGGCGTGATCAGACGCTCCACCACCGGGTCATTCGCCAGATTCAGGAACATGGCAACATGATCCGACACGCCGCTCTCCTCGAAAGTACGGCGGAAGAAATCTGCCACATCATGCTTTACGCCCATGGCCGCAAACACGATAGCAAACTCTTCATCCGAATCATCTCCCAGAGATGCCTGTTTTACAATCTGTGCCGCAAGCTGATCGTGTGGCAGACCATTTCCTGAGAAGATCGGCAGTTTCTGCCCACGGATCAGTGTCGTCAGCCCGTCGATTGCAGAGATACCAGTACGAATATAGTTACGCGGGTACTCCCGCTTCACCGGATTCAGCGGAAGTCCGTTGACATCCCGCTTCAGATTCGACACGATGGGTCCCAGATCATCAATGGGCTGGCCGATTCCGTTGAAAGTCCGTCCAAGCATGTTCGGTGACAACGCCACCTCCATGGGACGTCCCGTCAGTTTTGTGTGGGTGTTCTTCAGGGACATATTTTCCGTTCCCTCAAACACCTGAATAACTGCTTTGTCCTCATATATCTCAATAATACGTCCTATCTTCCGCTCGGTGCCGTCGATGACAAATTCCACGATCTCGTCAAAAAAAGCATCCTGCACACCCTCGAGCACAATCAGAGGGCCATTGATATTACTGAGTCCTAAATATTCAATTGACATAATAGCTCCTCCTTATGCGTTCTTTTCCAATACAGTCTGATAGAATGTATCGATGTCTCGTTTATACTGCTTAAATAATTCCAGGCGGTCGTTCGGCACATCGTACTTGATGGCGATCACGCGCTCGAAGATGTCCTCCCGCTTCAGGACAGACATTGGGTGCCCCATGGTAACCAGTGCTCTGGACTGTTTGTACAGATACAGAATGGTATCCATCATCAGGAACTGCTTCTGCATGGAGACACAGGTATCATCTTTATGAAATGCATTCTGCTGCAAAAATCCCAGGCGGATGACGCGGGCGATCTCGATGATCAGCTTCTGATCATCCGGGAGCACGTCACTTCCGATCAGTTTTACGATCTCCATCAGACTGCTCTCCTGATTCAGAAGTGCCATCAGACGGTTACGATAATCCACAAATTTCGGGGACACATTGTCCTGATACCACACCCCCAGATCCGTCAGGTACTCGCTGTAACTGGTCAACCAGTGAATGGCCGGGAAATGTCTCGCGTAGGCAAGGGATTTGTCCAATCCCCAGAAACAGCGGACAAAACGCTTTGTATTCTGTGTGACCGGTTCTGAGAAATCTCCGCCCTGTGGGGAAACCGCACCGATGATCGATACCGAACCGTCCGTTCCGTTTAAGTTGTGCATCATGCCCGCCCGCTCATAGAACGCGGAGAGCTTGGATGCCAGATACGCCGGGAAACCTTCCTCTGCCGGCATCTCCTCCAGACGTCCGGACAGCTCCCTGAGTGCCTCGGCCCAACGGGAGGTAGAGTCTGCCATGATGGCAACGTCGTATCCCATGTCACGGTAGTATTCCGCCAGCGTCAGCCCGGTGTAGATGCTGGCCTCACGGGCAGCAACCGGCATGTTGGAGGTATTGGCGATCAGCGTGGTTCTGTCCATCAGCGGATTGCCGGTCTTCGGGTCAATCAGCTCGCTGAACTCTTCCAGAACCTGTGTCATCTCATTGCCGCGCTCACCGCAGCCAATGTAGATGATAATATCCGCATCCGACCACTTGGCGATCTGATGCTGTGTCATAGTCTTTCCGGTACCGAATCCACCCGGGATTGCCGCCGTTCCGCCCTTGGCGATCGGGAACATGGTATCGATGATACGCTGTCCAGTCACAAGCGGTACGGATGCCGGGAATCTGTGGTTGGTCGGTCTCGGGACACGAATCGGCCAGCGCTGAGTCATGGACAGCTTTTTCTCTGTACCGTCCGCAAGCTCCAGTGTCACGATTGTATCGTCAATGGTATACTCGCCGTCCGGCGCCACCGCTGTGACCGTCCCCTGCACATGCGGAGGAACCATGCATTTGTGCATAATGGCGTGGGTCTCCGGTACCTCGGCAATGATTTCACCGCCCCGAAGTTCATCTCCCACAGCCACGGTCATATGTGCCTTCCACTTTTTCGTGCGGTCCAGCGAATCCACGCTGACACCGCGGGTGATAAATGCGCCGCCGGTCTCAGAAATCTTCTCCAGCGGACGCTCGATTCCGTCAAAAATATTATTCAGGATTCCGGGAGCCAGTGTCACCGACACCGCATTGCCTGTAGCAACGACCTCCTCGCCCGGACGCAGACCGGACGTCTCCTCATAGACCTGAATCGTGGTCAGATCCTTATCCAGCGAGATGACCTCACCGACCAGCTTCTCCTCGCCCACATGAACCATCTCAGACATGCGGAATCCCGTGTTGCCCTTCAGATAGATGACCGGACCATTGATGCCGTATATTTTTCCTGTATTAAGCACGTCCGTCACCTCCCATAAATATAAACTTTGCATATTCATTTTCTATACTCGTCTTAAAGGAATGGTCGATCAGGATGTTGCGCCCCCGAAGAACCGCACGGATTCCACCCATGAAATCCTCTCTGCTGATCATAATGCTCACACCGGTTGCATCCCGCAGGTCCGACTGCTTCCTCTCATCGGACGGGTTGATGTAGATCGTGATTGCCTCGCCGCCCGCAAAACTCAGCGCGTCCTTGATCCATGCCACGAGGAGGTCATCATACGCCTCCGTCTTCATAAATTCCACGGTCTTTGCACGAACCTCATCAAACAGCTGGTCCTTCAGATCCTGCTGGATCTGCCCCTGCTGCCTCTTTAACTCTATCTGCGATTTTGACATCGCTTTGTTCAGCTGCTGCTTCGCATTGACCGTCTCTGCCTTGATCCGGGTCTCGGCCTGCCGCAGCGCCTCTTCTTTATGATCCTCGAATAATTTTTCAAGAGCCTCGCGGTGGGCATCGATGATCGCGTTGCTCTCCGCTCTCGCCTCCTCCATGGAAGAGGCTTGTAAATGCTCGATTTTTTCTTCTAATGTCAAGTCGTCACCTTCTTTTTCGTTACTTTTCCTGGTATCTGTACCGTGCCGCCCCGGCAAAATCCGGAACCCGGCGGCACCGCTTCCTGTTCTACAATTTCAGACCGATGGCCTCATTTACATAAGATGTGATGAAGTCCTTCTTTCGGCCGGTTCCGTGTCTGTCCGGAATCTCCACGAGCAACGGCATCTTGCGCTGCAGCTTGATCTCGTCAAGGATGTCCGGGAACTCGCGCCCAAACTTCTCGGTCAGCAGAACGATGCCGATGGTCTTGTCCTCCAGCACCTTTTCCAGGGCACCGCGGAGTTCTTCTCTCTCGTGAACAACGACCCCGTCCACGCCTGCGAGACGCATCCCCGTGTATGTGTCCACATTGTCACTGATTAAAAACATTTTCATAGTTTTGTCAGACCTCCGTCCCGCGGGAATCCTATAACTGTCCTAAGATCATGAATGAAATGATCAGTCCGTACAAACACACACCTTCGGCAAGACCTACGAAGATCAGGGACTTACCAAGTACGCTGGAATCCTCACTGATTGCACCAAGTGCTGCACTTGCGGCACTTGCCACGGCGATACCTCCGCCGATACATGAAAGACCGGTAACCAGTGCCGCTGCGATATATCCAAGTCCGGTTGCCAGTGTCGCACCGCCTGCCGCATCCGCTGCCTGTACACTTCCGCCGCCAAACAGCATGATGGATCCGATTACAAATGCTCCGAAGAAGAAGAATACATTGACACCAATTGCTTTTTTATAACGGCCACGGTTCTTCTCACCGATCAGATAATAACCAAATGGAACGATAATGCTCAATACTAATGCTGCGATCAAAATTAATTTTACTGTTAAGTTCATGACTTAATCCTCCTTAAATGTGTTTTTCTATTGTACTGTTAATATTTTATTTCTCATTATATGGCTGGAACTTCCGCCCGGTTCCCTTATAGAACCTGCTGAACATCTCGTAATATTCCAGACGAAGTACCTGGATTCCCACGATCAGTCCTTCCATACCACACACAAACGCGTTGCCGAGCACGACCACGATCCAATTCGGTGATCCGCTTTCTGCTCCCGCGAGCTGCAGAACGACCTGCATCATTGCCGCATGGCTGACTGCAAATGCTCCGATACGGACGAAAGACAGTGTATTGGAAAAATAACTGAGCAGTGTCTCGAACAGTTCGAAGAATCCCTGCACAAGAAACATGCCGATTCCCTCTTCCGATTTTGCCGCTTTCTTCTCCAGCTTCTTTGTCAGAGGCTCCTTGAAAAGAATCAGAAGCAATGGCAGTCCGAACATCACAGCCAGCACAATTCCCGCCGGTGTGCTGTTGCCTGTCATGAACAGCACGATGGTCGCAACCGCAGAGCCGTAGAATACCAGGCCGGCCACACCATTTACATCAAACAATGCATCGCCCTTATCGTGTGCGCGCAGTGCGTTGATAATGTGGAAAACCATGGAAAGCAGAATGATTCCCATACCAAACGCCACGGCCACCACGAATACCGTATTCAGTTTTCCGATGAACGGCAGCTTCGTCATATGCTCGATCGGACGAATCCAGATCGGTTCGATCACATCCTCAAACCCGAAGAAGCTTCCGAACATGAATCCGAAAATTGTGGAGAATATTCCCGCAGTCGAAATGATTCCCGCCAGCGGTGCCTTCTTCACCTTGTAAATGATTGCCCCGCCGATCAGCAGGCACAGTCCCTGTCCCACATCCCCAAACATGACGCCGAAGATGAATGTATATGTGAGTGCCACGAAGACGGTTGGATCCATCTCGTCGTGAGCCGGCAAACCGTACATCTGGATAAACATCTCGAAGGGCTTGAAGACCTTCGGATTGTTCAGCTTGGTAGGCGGTTCGCCAAAGTAGTTGTCATGATCATCCTCCACGACCACGAAGATTTTATCATCGTCCTTGATCTCATGCAGGAATTTTTCAACATCAGTCTCCGCCATCCATCCGCAGAGAATGTAGTAGTCCTCCTGATTGTCTTCCACACGGGCCGCCAGTTTTCTGACATCGAAATTGCTCGCCAGATCCTCCAGACGTTTCTTCGCTGCCACCAGCTTCGCCGCGCGTCCCGCAAGCATATCGCCCGCCGCCGCGTCCACGTCCTCGATCTGTTTTCCAATTCCGGCAATCTCTTTTTCCAGCTCATGATAAGCCGCGTCCGGTGTGCCCTCGTATACATCCGGAAGCTCGATTCGTTCAAAGTGCAGGGATTTAAAGACCGCGTCCACCTTGTGGGCCTCCCCCTGTGCTACGAAGTAAGCTCCGTAGACAAAGCTCTCATCCCGCTCGCCTTCCACAAAAACCGCTCCCAGATCCTCCAACAGATACTTCTCCATCCGGTGATGATATTCCGTAGAAATGCGGCCAAACCGGTACTTGATGTATTTATACCGGAGTACCTCATGCAGATCACAGTTGAGCGGCCGAAACGGTGCGATCATCTTCTGCTTTTCCCGAAGCTCCTCACGTTTGCGCTTTAATTGATCCTTGTTCGCCTCAAATTCCAGATAATCATGGTTGGCGCTTCGAACCACCTCAAACATATCATCCAGTCCCATAGACGTATCCGGCTCCACATTCTGATTCTTCAGCAGTCCCACATACTGTGTCGCTTTCGTCAGAGCATCCTTATACGGATTCACCTCCACGAAGGGCCGCAGATTATCCACAGTCTTCAGCTCCGACATGGCATGCTCCAGCTGAATCTCGTATCTGGACAGATAGAGATCCGTGACCCTGTCGATGTCACTTCTCGGACCGGTGATGCTCACAAACTTCATCTTTACAATCATTCCGTTACACCTCCTACATATGCTAACGTATCTCCCGGAGATAAGCTGTAACGAATACACTCCATGGCTGTTGTTAGTTTGTCTATTTCTGTCTCTTTCAAGAATAAATATGTGTTCAGCGTCGCGATCGTATACGGATTGCGGCGTCTGTCTATTGTGAACAGATGGTAAATGCATTCAAAATACATCTGCTCCAGCGTAATCTTTTTCTCAAAGTCATAATTCTTCGCATACCGGGTCTGGTTCAGAAGCACCAGAAGTTCTTCCGGTGTGCCGGCCTCCACCATGTTCTTGATCATCTCCGTTTTCAGATGATAATGGATCGGCACCAGCAGTGCATAAATATCCGCAGGCTGCATGTGAAAATATTTCTTCGCCCGGTAGATCCACTGAATGTTCAACAGATCGATCTTGGTTCCGTAATCCCGGGTAAAAAGTTCACGTTCTTTTTTCTTTAACGCTTTTTTGCGTTCACTCCATAACGTGGTAAAGTAATACAAATCCAATGCGAGATCGTAATCAAACAGCGTCACGCTGTTCGACTCTCTCAGCTTGTGAAGCGGCTCATAGTACTCTGTGCCCTTCAGGTTGTCAATCAGTTCATCCGTTGTTCTGGATGCGATCAGCTTCTCGATGGATATCTGGGAATACTGGTCAAAAAACGGGCGCTTGTAATTCAGATCAAACGGTTCCGCATAATGGTTGATAACAATTCTGAGACAGTAGTTGATCAGATTGATCTCATATCTCTTGAGGTAAAGCTTCAGATACTTTCTCTGCGCCATCCCCGAAAACCGGTAAAGCTTCGTGTAGTCCCGGTAAAGTGACTGGATCAGGATCTTCTCGATGTCTCCTCTGTGAAGCTTGGTCTCATCAATGTCTCGCAGAAAATCCGCATAGGCCGGCTTTTCCTTCAGATAAGAAACAATCTCTGTCACATTGTGAAGAGATGCAATCTCATCAAAATCGGACGGCTTCAGCAGCTTCGCCTGCATCGCATGGACTTTTGTTACGATTCCACTATAATTCAGTAGATTCCCCATATCCTATACCTCTGTGATTCTGGCGAGTATTTCCTTCGCATATTCTTCGTGCTTTGTCTCGTATTCCTGTTTTAAGGCTTCTATACTTTCTCCCGCCTCGCCCGTCTGGTTTCCGAGCAGTGAAGACGTTCGGCTCTCCAGCTCTCCGCGGATGAGCCGTATCTTTTTCTGGGTATCCGCCTCCAGCTTCGCATCGAATTCGTCCCGTTTCTTCTGCATCTCATCATCGATCACGGCCTTCTGCTCTTCTGCATGTGCCACGATCGCCGAAGCGGCCGATTCTATCTCTGATAATTTGTTTACAATAGAGTCCATATTATGCCCCCGTTTCTATAATTTGTAATGCCTCCCTAAAGAGAAGCGGCCTGCGCAGCGCCCACCCGGACAATGTCTGGGATTTTGCGGTACTGCACTGCCCAAAATTGTATGTCTAAAAAAACATATGCTATCATAATACACCTTTTCAATCAAAAAAACACTCTTTTTTTCTTTTTTTAACATTGTATGAAAGTTGCCATATATACCTTTGTATATGCCTCTGTATCCGCCTCAATATGTGCCTATGCAGATGCCTCTGTATCACCGCTGTATATGATTCTGTTCGCACAGTATCTGCCGCGGTGGCGCGCTCCTCCAATACCTGAAACGAGAGTGCTTCGCGCAATGCGAAACACTCTCGTTCCTCCCGCCTTCGGCGAGTTCTTCCTTCGTACAAATTCTAAAATTCGAAAACAGCTACTCCATATGCCGGAAGGTCATATGCAAAAGAGTATCTCTTTCCGTCGCACTCACTCTTCTCGGTCTTGTAGAACACCGGCCTCTCTGCTCCCTCTCCGCCGTAGCGTCTGTCGTCACTGTTGAGAATCAGCTTATACTGCTTTCTTCTCGGCACGCCCACGCGGTAATCCGGTCGTGCAACCGGTGTGAAATTGCATACAAAGAGCAGGTTCTTCTTATTGTCCTTTGAATGTCTCACAAAGCTGAAGATGCTTCTGAATGTGTCATCCTTATTGATCCACTCAAAGCCTTCCTCCTTCGTGTCCAGCTCATACAGTGCTTTATTCTTTCTATATAGCTTCAGCAGGTCGCTCTCAAATGTCTGCAGCTGCTGATGTTCTTTCTCCGCCAGAAGGAACCAGTCCAGTTCCCGTTCCTCGCTCCACTCCCGAAGCTGTGCGAACTCCTGTCCCATGAACAGCAGTTTTTTACCTGGATGTCCGATCATATATGCATATCCAACCTTCAGATTGGCAAATTTATCAAACCCGACTCCCGGCATCTTATTGATCATAGAGCACTTCAGGTGAACCACCTCGTCGTGGGAGAGCACCAGAATATATTTCTCGCTGTACGCATACTCCATTGAGAATGTCATCTGGTAATGTGCATTCTTTCTGAACAGCGGATCCAGTTTCATGTACTCGAGAAAATCGTGCATCCAGCCCATATTCCACTTCAGGCTGAAGCCCAGGCCGTCGTCCTCCGGCTTACCAGTCACCATCGGCCATGCGGTAGACTCCTCCGCGATCATCAGTGCACCCGGATTCCGCCCCAGAACCACTGAATTGAGATGCTTGAAAAACTCGATTGCCTCAAGGTTCTCATTGCTGCCATATTTGTTGGCAATCCACTGTCCGTCCTCCTTGCCATAATCCAGATACAGCATGGATGCCACCGCATCCACACGCAGTCCGTCTACATGATAATGCTCGATCCAGAATAAAGCATTGGCAATCAGGAAGTTCTTAACCTCAGGTTTTGCATAGTCAAATATCTTTGTTCCCCAGTCTGGATGCTCGCCCTTTTTCGGATCCGCATACTCGTAAGTCGGCGTCCCGTCAAAATCTGCCAGCCCGTGTGCATCCTTCGGGAAATGTGCCGGTACCCAGTCCAGAATCACTCCGATTTTGTTCTTATGGAAATAATTGATCATATACGCGAAGTCTTCCGGCGTTCCATAGCGGGATGTAGGCGCATAATACCCGGTAACCTGATATCCCCACGAACCGTCATACGGATACTCCGCGAGTCCCATCAACTCGATATGGGTATAGCCCATTTCTTTCATATATTCCACCGCGGATTTTGCGAACTCACGGTATGTATAGAAGCCCTCATCCTCACGTCCCGGATGGCGTTTCCACGATCCCATATGTACCTCGTAGATTGACATCGGGCTCTCTTCATGTTTCCATGTCTGCCGTTCCCTCATCCATGCTTCATCCGACCATCTCAATTTCGAAATATCCACCACTCTGGATGCAGTTCCCGGTCTCAGCTCTGCATAATTTGCAAATGGATCTGCCTTGAACAGGAGCTTATCTGTCTGGGTGCGGATACAGAACTTATAATAAGCCCCTTCCTCTACCCCCGGAATAAAGCAGGTATAAATTCCAAGCGGTTCCTGACGCTCCATAAAATTCGCATCAAGCTCCCACCCATTAAAATCACCGATCACAGAAACCTGCTTCGCATGTGGTGCCCATACCGCAAAATAAACACCATCTTTCCCTCGAAACTTCGTCATGTGAGCTCCAAGCTTCTTAAAAATCTCATAATGGTTTCCCTGCCCGAATAAATAGTGATCCAGTTCCCCTATTCTGCAGGATTTATCTGCCGCTTTCTTCGTCCCGTTTTTTTTACCAACTGCACTTTTGGCAGCCGTCTTTTTGATCGTTGCTTTCGTTTCCTTTTCTACCATATCCCTACCTCACAACCTTTTTAATTACTATGTCCGTGAACAGTTTCGCCCTCGCGGAATAAGCACAATTTCTACTTCATATTATACTTTAGTTGGGTATAAAAAGAAAGTAATTTCTAGTGCAATATGCACGAATGTATACAAAACAGTAGGCGTGCCCATAGCTGCAGATACAAAGAGTCGTGCCAGCTTTCACTGACACGACTCTTTATTTACCCTATCATACTTTTCCTTAAAATGTCTGGCCATAACCGGACTCTAAATATTGAAATCTTTCTCCGACAGAATAATCCGGTCCGAAGAGTCTGTGCTTCTTCCAAATACTCGTTTCACAAGCTTCTTGGCTGACGACTTCTTCGAATGCTCCTGTGCCTCGTCCATAATCTCTTTTACTTCGGCAACTGTCACAGCATGATCCTCTCTCTGGAGCGCATCAATGCGGCTGTAGAGCGCCAGAATACCCATCTCGTCAATTCTGTATCCATTCTCACGCGCATAGGTCTGACCAAATGTAACCAGCTCATCATTGATGAAAATCGGCACTTCCAGTCTGGATGTAAACTTTCTTCTAAACTCTCTGTTGGAAGTCAGAAGTCTGTCTAACGGCTTGCGCTGCTCTTCCAGAACGATCAGCAGTTCGCCTGTATCTTTCTCCATCGCCTTGTTCAATCTGGCAACTGTCTTTTCATTCATCTTTCCGGCCTTCTCAATAATGAGTGCACCGCCGTAAAGTTTTGCAAGAATCTCAGGTACTTTCTTTTTATTCAGAGAATCTCCAGTCACAATCGCGACCTTGCCCTGCTTGATGTTTCTCTGTTTTTGAATTGCTTTCACGACATCGACAGCCAGAACTGTCTTTCCAGATCCCTTACGTCCGATAATCAGAAGATTTCCGGTCGAGGAAGTTCCATTTCTATTGGTGCAGTGTTTGTCATGCTCCAGCACGTCCACGAGCTGCTCGCTCATACCTCTGACCGGTACAAAGTAGGAGAATAATTTCTTCTGCTCATCCGTCAGACCGGCGCGGGTTCCGATTCCGCTCTGTGACTCAAGATCATAGCGGCCATGAACGATAAATCCTGTATCAGACATTGACAGTGCGTTAGAAATCTCATCCAGCGGAAGAGGCGCGGTCTTTCCTGTTGCAATCAGCTTCGCTGTTTCTTTTCTGCTCAGCGGCGTGGTCGAAGATAGCAAGTCCGGCAGATCGTCATCGTCGATTTCTCTGTCATCCAGTACCGGCCTGCTCTTTGCAGTCTGTTTCTCAATCTTCGCCTCAAGGTCATCCATTATTCCCAAGTCATCCTCTTCGTCAAAGTCATCAAAATCCTCTTCCTCTAAATCGTCAAAGTCATCCTGATCTTCGAAATCATCATCGGCTTCATCTTCAAAATCCTCTGCATCATCGTATTCGTCAGCGTCATCAAAGTCGTCATCGTATTCATCGCTGTCGTCTTCATACTCGTCATCGTCGTACTCATCGCTGTCGTCTTCATATTCGTCTTCGTCGTACTCATCGCTGTCGTCTTCATACTCGTCTTCGTCGTACTCATCGCTGTCGTCTTCATACTCGTCTTCGTCGTACTCGTCGCTGTCGTCTTCATACTCGTCTTCGTCGTACTCGTCGCTGTCGTCTTCATATTCGTCTTCGTCGTACTCGTCGCTGTCGTCTTCATATTCGTCTTCGTCGTACTCATCCGCGTCATCATCATATTCATCAGCTTCGTCGTACTCGTCTGCGTCATCTTCAAAATCTTCCGCATCGTCATACTCATCTGCGTCATCAAAGTCATCTTCATACTCGTCGCTGTCATCTTCAAAATCGTCTGCATCGTCGTACTCGTCGCTGTCTTCTTCAACGCCGTCTGCATCGTCATACTCGACACTGCCATCTTCCGGTTCGCCGGCTTCGCCATACTCATCTGTGGCATCTTCGTAGCCGGTTTCGTCCTCATCGGACACAACCGCCGTCTCCTGCGCAATTGCAATCCCAGCTTCTTCATCCATAGCCGTCTCTTCTTCCGGCACTGTCTGACCGAGACTTTCAATCTCATCAATCATTCTCTGAATGTCTTCCGGCAGTACTGAATCAACCGCAGGTTTCTCTGTCTCTGTTTTGACTTCTTCCTTCTCTGCCTGTGCATCCCAATCTGACAGAATGTCTTCCAGACTCAGCTGACCTGCAATTTCTTCTTCCGGTGTCTTCTCAACTACTTCCTCTACAATATCGTCAGTGGCCGGAATCCTAAACTGCGATGTATCTTTTTTTGCTTTTTCTGCTTTCAATTTTTCCAATGCATCCTCTACATCCGGCAGCCTCATCGTCGGAGCATCCAATATTGTTCTCCGGTCTGCCTTTTTTACTTCAACAGGTTCCTCATCTATCTTTAATTTGCGACTTGCGTTCTTCGAAGCTTTCCTCTTCGGAGCTTTTCCGTTCGGAATATTTTCGGCCTCAGCAGCCTTCGTCTGTGATTTTTCTTCTTCAGCAGCTTTCGAAGAAGTTTTCTTAGACCTCTTCCGTTCTGAAGCATTATCTTTCACTTCGCCATCCACTTCGTAATCATCGTCTTCATATTCGTCGTCAGTGTGATCGCCCACTACATAACCATCGTCTTCATAACCGTCATCTTCGTAACGGTCATCCATATAATCATCATCTGACTCGTCTTTTTCTTCCCCGCGTTCTTCTTCATGCTCATGAAATTCCGCTCTGAATTTCGTCACCCCATGCACTAAATTCTCAATTGCTTCGCTCAGCGCCATCGTTGCCCCAAATATAGGAGATTTCTTTTTCACGGTCTCCGGCTCTTCCTCTTCCTCCGGTTCCTCCCAGAGTCCATCATCGAGTTCATCTCCCTCGATTTCTTCTTTCGGTACCGCTGGCTCCTCTGGCTCCTTCGGTTCCTCCTCGAAGTCATCCTTCACTATCGGTTCTATTACCCCCAGTCCCGCTAACGCTGATTCAATCGAGTCTACTTCCATCGTTTTCGGCTCTCTAACTTCCGGCTCCTCCTGCTGCGATTCCATCAGATCCATTTCCATCAATTCCGGCGCCACCAGTTCCTGTATATCTCCTATATTCGCTCTCTGATTCCCCGGTTCTTCCAGCTCTGGCTCCTCCGCCTCTGTTTTTTTAGGTACCGGCGCAAAACCTGATCTTGCTGCGGGCCTGGCAACCACAGGTCCTGTAGTTGCTTCCTTATTATCATAACGGTGATTGTACTTTTCCAATTGGGACGGTGTCAGCGGCTTGTATTGCATCTTGAGTTCCATGGCCTGATACACATACCGCCCCTCACTGAACCACAGAATCAAATCATCGCATTCCTCCAGGCATTCTGCTGTCATTCCCGCCTCTTGATATAGCTTAGCCAGCTCATATGCCCACTCTTCAATGTATTCCGCTTTTTTAAATTCTTCCAGTGACTCTATCTGTTCCTCTACCGGTGCGTTCTGTGCTCTCAGAATTTTGTATCGCAAAATGTACTGGTTCGGATCCTTTGGAGCAATTTCAATAAATTCATCGTAATACTCAATCGCTCTGTCAATATTCTTAAGCCGAATAGACAGGTCTCCCAGACGATACACAACCTTTCTTCCTCCGGATGCCCGTTCATAAGCAATCTTGAGAATGCCATAACACTTCTTATAATTTCCTATCGCCTCATAAATATCACTGACAGAAAGAAGCATAGACGCATTTTTCACCCGCCGCCAGTCAATGGACTCTGCTATCTCCGCAGCCTTCTCAAACTCCCCATCGCCAGCCAGCTCGAGCATCTGTTCTGTTTTCAGCTTGTATTCGTACTTATCCACAGCACTCACCTCATATTAATTATTATTATTCATCATCTGTAAAACAGGTAATATATGTAATTATTTACCTCAATAGTGTATCATATACGCCCCTTAATGTCAAAAAATGCACTTCCAATTTTCTTTGAAAGTGCATTTTTTTTATATTCAATTTTATTATTCCCTTTATTAATCAGAGGTTTTTTCGATTTTAGTTCCTGCAAAGACCTTTATTTCCATTCTTCAATATGTTCTCCGATCAAATCTAATGAACATCTTCACAAATGGATTATTATAACTCAAAGCTACCGATTATTATCTGCAATATCGCTTTACTTTTTCACATCACACTATGTTATTCATCCTGTAATTTTCAATTCCTGCAGTCCCTTCTCCTTGGAATTCCAGCAATTAGAAACTACTTCTTCTATAACAATTTTGATGCTTTTGTAAAACAATTGTTTAATCCGTGTTTCTTTACACACCTCTTAAACTTAACTTTGGTTATTGTGGTTACTTTTGTTTTTCAATATGTTCGCAAATGTTTAAATCTTATTGTCCAGCTTATAATCTCTCTGATTTCGATTTCTTATAATTTTTTTACTGGATTTTAAAATATATGGTAAAGGCCTTGTTCACAGGAACTTACATCTGCCGAACCACTAACATATTGAATTTGAGATGAAATACTATCCACTGGTTTAGACCTCTCTTTCTATAATTTTACTTATCAAGTGATATACTCAATAAGCTATAGACCCTTTTTGTGTGAAAAATCTAAAACTGTTTTTTAAATTTTCCACTATCTCTTTGGGTTGACTACATAATATCATAGGGCTTTTTATTTGTCAATACACTTTAGCATTATTTTTTAATAAAGCGCTTAATTGTGTGTTATTCTTGTAATTTTCTGACAATTCAATGTTTTCGCGTCCGTTCTTCCCGATATGCGCATAATTCATCTGCTCCATGCCATTCTTTCCAGAACCACTTTTCCCGGACACACCACAGCCTTCAACCTTCCGATACCGCAGACGGCGCGTATCCCTTATGGGGCGGACGCGCCGCAGAGCCTATCGCCAAATCCCCCTAACAGATTTCAGCGCCCGCCGGCATCTCTTTCTCCGGTGTCATCAGTGCCAGATTCCCTTCGGCATCCTCCGCGCACAGCAGCATTCCCTCAGACAACACACCCGCAAGCTTCGCCGGTTTCAGATTCACAAGAACCATCACCTTCTTGCCGACCATCTCCTCCGCAGTATAGTGCGCCTTGATTCCGGACACGATCTGTTTTACCTTACTTCCCACTTTCACCTGAGAACACAACAGCTTTCTGGACTTCGGAACTTCCTCGCAGGCAATGATTTCACCCACCTGGAACTGCATTGTCCCGAAATCATCGAACGTGATCTCCGGTTTATCTTCTATATCTATTACTTCTTCGCTTTCCCCTGCTTCTGCCGTCTCTTCAACTGCCGGGTGGAGCTCCTCGACTTTTTTCAAAACTTCCTCCAGATCCAGTCTTGCAAACAGAATCTCCGGTGAATCTGTCACATGACCATCTCCAAGCTGTGCAAGAATCTTCTCACTGGTTGTCGGCATAAAGGATGCCAACAGCTTCGCACCCTCGGAGATGCTCTTAATCAGATTGAACAGTACCGTCTCCAGTCTGTCCTTTGTGGCCTCATCCTTTGCAAGCACCCACGGTGTCGTCTCGTCAATGTATTTGTTGCAGCGTTTGAAGAGGTTGAAGATCTCTGTAATCGCATCTGCCACGCGAAGTTCATCCATCTTTTTCTCTACAACAACCGCTGTATTCGCCGTCACCGCTGCCAGATTCGCATCAATATCCGCCTGGTCTGCCACAGCACCTTTATCAGTCACCGTTCCGCCGAAATATTTATTCGTCATGGAAACTGTACGGTTTACCAGATTCCCCAGTGTATTTGCAAGATCTGAATTGAGACGCTCCACCATCAATTCCCAGGAGATGACTCCGTCATTCTCAAACGGCATCTCGTGAAGAACAAAATAGCGCACAGCGTCCACGCCGAAGAAATCAACCAGCTCGTCCGCGTACAGTACATTTCCTTTCGATTTACTCATCTTACCGTCTCCCTGAAGAAGCCACGGATGCCCGAAGATCTGCTTTGGCAGCGGAAGATCCAGTGCCATCAGGAAGATTGGCCAGTAAATGGTATGGAAACGAATGATATCTTTTCCGATCAGATGTAAGTCAGCCGGCCAGTCCCTCTTGAACTGCTCAGTGTGATTGCCATCACAGTCATATCCGATTCCGGTAATGTAGTTTGTCAGTGCATCCAGCCACACATAAACCACATGCTTCGGATCAAAATCCACCTGGATTCCCCACTTGAATGACGTTCTCGACACACACAGATCCTGCAGTCCCGGTAGTAAGAAGTTATTCATCATTTCATTTTTTCTGGAAACCGGCTGTATAAACTCCGGATGTGTATTAATGTGCTCAATCAGGCGGTCCGCATACTTACTCATCTTGAAAAAATACGCTTCTTCCTGTGCTGGCTGCACCTCACGGCCGCAGTCCGGACATTTGCCGTCCACAAGCTGGGATTCTGTAAAGAAAGACTCACACGGTGTGCAATACAGGCCTTCGTAATGTCCCTTGTAAATATCTCCCTGGTCATACAGTTTCTTGAAAATCTTCTGAACCTGAGCCTCATGATCAGCATCGGTCGTACGGATAAACTTGTCGTAAGAAGTGTCCATCAAATCCCAGATCTCCCTGATCTGTCCTGCAACATTATCCACAAATTCTTTTGGGGTTATTCCAGCCTCCTCTGCCTTCAGTTCAATCTTCTGTCCATGCTCATCTGTCCCTGTCTGAAAGAAGACATCATACCCCTGACTCCTCTTATATCTTGCAATCGCATCTGCAAGCACGATCTCATAGCTGTTTCCGATATGTGGCTTGCCGGATGTGTATGCAATCGCGGTTGTAATGTAATATTTTCCCTTATCCATCCTCTTGTTTCCTCACTTTCGCTTTCCATAATATGCACTAAGGAGGTGTCCTCCAAAGCAGGGAGAAACCTTAGTACTTAAGCGGATGCCACGGTCAAACTCCGCATTGATCGCATCTGCTTCATGTATTCTAAAATAAAATAGTATCACATCGATCCGCCGATTTCAAGCACCGCTCCGGTTTCTACGTCTTTCCAGATGAATTTTCCTTCATATATCATATAGCAGTGTGCCGAGTTTTCTTTCGGAATCGAAACAGATCCCGGATTCATGTAGATAAATCTGCCCTTGTCCTCACACACCGGCACATGAGTATGCCCGTTCAGTAGGATGTCTCCCTGTTTTAACATAGGCGGGTTCTCCGGATTATGAATATGTCCGTGTGTAGCGTAAATCGTGCTGCCACCCAGCTCCAGAATACTATATTCTGCCATGATTGGAAATTCCAGAACCATCTGGTCCACCTCAGCATCACAGTTTCCTCTGACACACATGATATTTTCTTTGATTCCGTTCAGCATCGCAAGAACCTCCTTCGGATTGTAATCCTTCGGCAGGTCATTGCGCGGGCCATGGTAAAGGATGTCTCCCAGAAGAAGCAGTCTGTCTGCCTTCTCATTTTCAAAAGCTTCTATCATTTTTCTGCAGTAATATGCAGATCCGTGTATATCGGATGCAATCATCAATTTCATTTTGAGTTCTCCTCTTTTCTTCTATTTTTCTTCTATAATAATGTCTGTTTTTACAACCGGTGTCGAAACGCCTGCTGTTGTAAGCAATTACCATTTTAGCATTGACGTAAAAAATAGTAAAGTATACATTCTCTCTGCTCTTTTACATTTTGCATATAACACCTTCTTAAAAATTAATAATTTGTACAGTTTACGTTTTCAAAAGGGTTTCCTACAAATTTATATGATAGACATCTGCTATTTCTGAATCTACGACGAAACTTCGCTGATAAACTCCACCATTTTTCAAAATAGTTTTAACAGATGGAAGATTGTTTTTTTCAACAGATAATTGTAATTCTTTTAATCCATGTTGACTAGCGATTTGACAAATCTTTGATAACATTCTGGTTGCATATCCCTTTTGACGTTCTGATGGTCTTACGCTATAACCACAGTGACCAAAATCTTTCAAAAAATCATTTAATTCATATCTCAAATCTACAATTCCGACAATACGATTGTCAAATTGTCTCAAAGCAAAAAATGTATCTGTTAAAACCCAATCATTTGAAACCGTTTCTTCCTTTGAATTAGCGGTCACTTTTTCGAGCCATTCATCATAATCTTCTATTTGGTCAAACAACTCACTTCCGTTAATTATTCTTTCTCCATAATCAAAATGTTCTTTTCGGTATTCAAGGGCAGCTATTTCCATATCTTTAGTAGGCTTTACTAAAATAATCTCATTTATGCTATTCATTTATATTCCTCCAATTTTTGTACAGGTATCAACAAACTCTGTATCTGTTTAATAATTCTTTGTGGTATGTCCTCCGATATATTCATCAACAGACTATACATTCGTACACCTTGATAAGAAAAAAGAATAAGATCAAAGATAGTCCTACTATCAACCTGTCTAAAATCGCCACGCAAAATCCCATACTGTATTAACCTATCCCATGACGAAAAAGACATTTGATATTGTTGCGATAGTAAATTATCATTTTCTTCAATCCTTTTTTTGCTAAAATATTCACAGATAGCAAGGCTCAAAGAATTTCTCGCGTCTAACATTTCCAAACGATACTTTTCAAGCAACTGATTTAAAATATCAATCGCCGAAATATTATTGTCAATTTGTTCTTGCAATTCCGTGTTTTGTACCGTAAGAAATGAAGAAATGATTTCCGAGAAAATTTGTTCGGTACTTTCATAGTAACGATATAGACCTCCTCGACTTAATCCTGCATTATCACAAATATCTTTCATTGTAACTTCTTTAAAACCCTTATCCACAAAAAGTTGATATGCTATTTTTTTAATATGCTCTTTTGTATCAAGCCCCTTTTTTCCCATATTCCCTCCTTCAAAGCGACACATGTGTCGCTTTTTTCAAATTATACAACACGTGTGTCGTTTTGTCAATTCTAACATAATGTACACATAAGAATAATGGATATAAAATACGTTCTGTTTTATAAAAAAAATCTTCTTTTAATTATCCACAAAATTTCAAGTTCTTCATTTTTTCTGCAATTCTTTTTCACTAACAGTATCAAGGATATGTTGTAATTCGTTTACTATAAAGAAGAAGCGGAGATACACAAAGACTTAGAAGACGGTATCGACGCTGTAGGCAAAGAAATGACACTGTGCCAGCTTTACGCCAAACAGAACGCCCACGCGTCACTGAACGGTGTAAAAGCTGAAATGGTAAGTCTGATAGCGTAAAGAATTTACCACTTATTTACCACTTTCCAAAGGCAAAACATGAAAATTTATGCGAAGAGGCGTGAAGTATCTACCGATAGTAAAAATGCCAGAAGCTTACGCTATCCAGCATTCTCCATCAATTTGCAATACGCCATCGCCACCAATGTGCTTACCACCGTAGCTACGATCCCAGCCCCTACAATAGATGCCGGATTTACACTTCCATACTGGCTTCGATAAGCAATCACATTTACGGGTATCAGCTGTAATGATGAAATATTGTAACTGTTCAGAACCCCCTTGGGGAACTAATTAATTTTTGTACAAAACAGAGAATTTTTAAAACCTGTTTTGCGATATTATTTCGGTAATTGGT
>NZ_FQZY01000117.1 GCF_900142165.1 Hespellia stercorisuis DSM 15480 | reverse complement strand
AGAGAGTTTAACTCTTGCGTATTCTCGTAATGACGAAGCACGCATGTCTGAGGATATTATCTCTATCATGGATACCTGTAAATCAACTAAAAACGAGCACCTTATGTGGTTCAGAAGGTTATTGGACAATCACTTTGAGGGTATCATAGCTCATGCAACATATGACATATCAGCTGGTAAGATTGAGGGTATAAACAACAAAATCAAAACATTAAGACGACAGGCTTACGGATATCGTGATGATGAATACTTCTTCCTTAAACTGTTTGATATCAGCAGGAAGACTTATGTCAGAAATCCTTTATCCCACAAAATTTGTGATTGAGCCAAAAAAACTACGATTGCTCTTGTTGTTTGATTTTTTTTATTTGTCACGGGTCAAGTATCTCCTTTTCATTTCTATAATACAATAGTGTTGGTGATTGTCAACAGAATATTGCAGTGAATGGAGCTTCGATTTTCGCAAGTTCCCGGAAGAATGATAAATGATAACATTTCCGTAAAATCCAATACTGTTTATTGACATCGCCTGTAAAAGAAACTACAATGAAAATGTATCGTTAATAAATTAACATGACAATGCAACACAACAGATCAAAGGAGGCAAAACATGGCAAATATCTTAATCAGCCCGAGTAAATACGTGCAGGGCGCAGGTGAAATGAAGAAACTTGGTGATTACGCACAGGCATATGGAAAAAAAGCACTGGTCCTCATTACCGAATCCGGATATAAGCGAATCGGGGCTACTGTGGATGGCAGTTTCCAGAACACAGAGACAGAGCCAGTTTACGAATATTTTAATAAAGAATGCAGCAAGACGGAAATCAACCGTCTGGTTGAAATCATGAACGAAAGAGGCTGCGATGTCGTCATCGGAATCGGCGGCGGAAAGATTCTTGACACAGCCAAGGCCGTTGCATATTACAAAGAAGTCCCGGTGCTGATCTGCCCGACCATCGCGTCCACCGACGCGCCATGCAGCGCACTCTCCGTAATTTATACAGACGCAGGAGTGTTTGAAGAGTATCTCTTCCTCCGCGCAAATCCAAATATGGTTCTGATGGACACCGAAATCATCGCAAAATCCCCGGTACGCCTGACCATAGCCGGAATGGGCGACGCGCTTGCAACTTACTTTGAGGCGAGAGCATGTCAGGCAAGCGGAGCAGCCACCTGTGCGGGTGGTAAAGTGACATCTGCGGCTATCGCGCTGGCAAAACTCTGCTTTGACACGCTGATGGAAGAAGGTGTAAAAGCAAAGCTGGCACTCGAAGCCGGTGCATGCACACCAGCGGTCGAGAAAATCGTCGAGGCCAACACCCTGCTCAGCGGAATTGGTTTTGAGAGCGGCGGACTGGCCGGAGCCCATGCAATCCACAACGGATTTACGGTTCTCGAAGAATGCCATCACATGAACCACGGTGAAAAGGTTGCCTTCGGTACTATCACACAGCTTGTCCTGGAAAATATACCGGCAGAAGAACTGGAAGATATCATCGACTGGTGTATCGAGCTGGGACTCCCGGTCACATTGAAAGAGCTCGGAATTACAGAAGTGACGGACGAGAAGATCATGGCAGTTGCCACAGCAGCCTGCGCAGAAAATGATACCCTGCACAACCTGCCGTTCGAGGTGACACCGGAGACTGTCTGTGCGGCGATCAAGGCGGCAGATGCCTACGGCAAATATTTCCTCGGAGAATAATTGATAACTGTGAGGGATGAATGTCCGCTTTACTGAGGACGAGAAAGAATAATTTAAAACGAAATTGGGGAATTCCTCCTGTCAGAGACAAAAAGATCTCTGACAGGAGGAATTTTTTGTATAAGCGGAGAATCTTGCAAGCAAGCTTCTTTTTTGGCGAAAAACAGGAAAAAGAATTATACGAGAATAACATGAAAAAATAAAAAATGGAATAATATACAAAAAAATAGCAAAAAAACGGTCAAAATAGACAAAAAAATTGATATAAGTAAAAAGAAATTGACAATTTGGATAGAATAGAATATTATACACGTATAAACACAGAACATAAATAATGGGAAAGGAGAGAGGATGGAGAAAACAATATATGACAAGTATGTGTGTATATTAAAAGAAGAGCTGATTCCGGCTATGGGGTGCACCGAACCGATCGCGCTTGCTTATGCGGCCGCGAAGGGAAGAGAACTGCTGGGAAGACTGCCGGAGAGAGTTGTTGTGAAAGCGAGCGGCAGCATAATTAAGAACACCAAGAGCGTAGTGGTACCCAATACGAATCAAATGCGTGGAATCCCTGTCGCTGTGGCTGCCGGGATTGTAGGAGGAAAGCCAGAATTAGAGCTGCAGGTGATTTCGAAGATGAATACGCAGGAAATCGAAGACGTCAGGAATTTTGTTGAAACAATTCCGATAGAAGTAGAAGCACTTGATGATGGATTCGTTTTCGATATTTTGATTGAACAGCACTGGGGGGAATTGAAGTCGGTTATCCGAATCGTCAATTCACATTTAAACATTGTGTATATCGAAAAAAACGGCAAAGTATATTTGGACTGTGTCTCGGATATGCGGGAAGAAAAGCAGGACAATTTCAGCGTACTGTCGATGGAGGGGATCTGGGATTTTGTAAATCATTGTGATTTGAAGGACGTGGAAGAGCCAATCAAACTGCAGATGGAGCTGAACTGGGCCATTGCAATGGAAGGCATGCGGCAGCAATATGGCGCCAATATTGGAAAAGTGCTGAATGAAACATATGGAAATGATATCCATAATCTGGCGTGTGCTCTTGCAGCCGCAGGGTCAGATGCAAGGATGAACGGATGCGAACTTCCGGTGGTTGTAAACTCAGGCAGCGGCAACCAGGGAATCACGGTCTCGGTTCCCGTGATGGCTTATGCAGAGGCAATGAATATTCATGGGAAAAAGGTGATTCGTGCACTGCTGCTATCCAATTTGATCGCACTGTATGAAAAAGTGGGAATTGGAAGGTTATCGGCATATTGTGGTGCAGTTTCGGCAGGCGCAAGCGCAGCCGCAGGAATTGCATATCTAAACGGAGAAGGATACGACACGGTGATCCATACCGTTGTCAATGCACTGGCTGCATCTTCCGGCATTATCTGCGATGGCGCCAAGGCATCCTGCGCAGCCAAGATCGCAATTGCTGTTTACACCGGATTGATGGGATATGAAATGTATAAAAAAGGACAGCAGTTTTATGCAGGTGATGGGATCGTCGGCGATGGAATAGAGGAGACCTTGAAAAACGTCGGAGATCTGGCAAGTAAGGGAATGCTGGAAACAAACAATGAAATTATAAAAATGATGACTAAAGAGAGGAAAAAAAGTGATGAGTGAAACAAGTATGAAAATTGAAGAAATGCCTATTTTATTGAGAAGGGAGGTAGAAGCACTTATTTTAAAGCCTTTCCTGGAAGCCTTTGAAAAGGAGGTTGGTAAAGAAAGAACAAAAGAAATCGTCATAGACATTATTAAAAAAACAGCAAGACAGGCCGGGCATGAGGCGGCAGAAAGATACGGCAGCAATGATTTTGACTCGATCGAAGGAATCATGCAGTACCATAGCATGGACGGTTCTCTGGAAATGGAATTTTCCAAACCGGAGGAAAACCAGTTAATGTTTAAAACAGTGAAATGCGAGTATGTAGAAATGTATGAGCGGATTGGAATGAAAGAATGGGGATGTCTGTTATCCTGTCTTAGAGATGAGGAATACTATTGCGGAATTAACCCGGAATTTGAATTTCATCGAACACAGGTGTTGATGAATGGAGGAACATGCTGTGACAGTTTACTGATTCAGAAAAAAGAAAGGAGTTAGCATGAATGTCAGGGAACTAGCTGAAAAATATGAACGATATGTAATTGAGCAGCGGCGCTGGTTTCACAGCCATCCAGAGCTTGCCTGGAAGGAAGAAGAGACAACAGAGCATATCGTTTGGGAGTTAGAGGCGATGCAGATCGAGGTGAATAGATTTGAAGGGCATACGGGGTGCTGGGCGATGATATACGGAGGAAAAGCCGGTGTAGAGCCAAAAACTATTTTACTTCGAGCAGATATTGACGCACTTCCAACCGTGGAGAAGAGCGATGTGACCTACAAAAGTATTTATGAAGGAAGAATGCATGCCTGTGGGCATGACGCACATGCGGCAATGCTTCTTGGCGCGGCAAAAATCCTGAAGGAGTCTGAGGCACAGCTTGAGGGAAATGTCAAACTGCTGTTTCAGGCGGCAGAGGAAACGGCAATAGGTGCAAAATATTATGTGGATCAGGGAATCACCTCGGATGTTCTGGCTGTGTACGGATGTCATGTGGCAACTTGGCTGGATGCGCCGCTGCTCGACATTAATACAGGGGCAAGAGAGCCAAGCTGTGATGAATTTGAAATAACGGTGCGGGGAAAGGCGGCACATGGCGGGATCCCTCAGGATGGGCATGATGCCATCGTGGCAGCCTCCGCAATTGTTCTGAATTTACAGACACTGGTTTCCCGAATTAACGATCCAAGAAATCCGCTGGTGGTGACGGTCGGACAGATGGAAGGCGGCTACCAGTATAATATTATTGCCGGAAAAGCAACATTACATGGAACAGTGAGAACATTTTCAGCAGAGTTCAGAAAAGAACTTATCGGTAAGATGCGAGAGATGGCAGAGGCGTCAGCAAAGGCATACGGGTGTGAGGCAAAGCTGGATTATATGTGGAAAACAGGGCCTGTTTTCAATAAAGACGAGACGCTGAATGAGGTCGTCAGAAAAGCGGCCGAAACGTTGTACGGTAAAGAAGGAATCCACAACTTAGAGGCGGTTTCGATGAGCGATGATTTTGCATATTTTGCAGAAGAAGTTCCAGGCTTTTTCGCATTTATCGGTGCAAGAAATGCAGAAAAGAACTGTGTGTTCCCACACCACCACGAATGCTTTGATATCGATGAGGATGTGCTGAAAAGAGGTACTGCACTTTTTGCACAAGTTTCAATGGACTTTTTGAAAACTGTCAGGGAATGAAAGGGTAGAAGGAGGAAGATAAATGGAGTATTTAAAAATTGCAAATGGTTTTTGGCTTTGGGTCGCATGCGGACTCGGAGTGGCTTGGGTTGTCTTTCAGTCAGTTCTGTTTTTAATAAAATCCATCAAGGTCAGCAAGGAAATCGGAATAACAAAAACACAGGTGAACAGCGCGGTAAAGACTTCAATCGTTGCTACAATTGGTCCGTCACTGGGCGTTCTAGTCGGAATGGTTGCACTGCTGGTGTCCATGGGTGGTCCTGTTTCCTGGTTCCGTCTCTCATATATAGGGTCTGTGGCGTATGAGATGTTCGCGGCGGAGATCGGTGCGCAGGCCGGAGGCGGTGCATTGGGGGCGAACATGAGTGCGACAGCATTTGCGACAGGCGTCTGGGTCATGACACTCGGAGCACTGGGATCAATCTTAATTACGGCACTGTTTACGGATAAGATGGGAAAGCTGGAAAATATCATGGCTGGCGGTCGAAAAGAGATGCTGCCGATTATTGCAGGGTGCGCAATGTGCGGAACATTTTCCTACTTATGTATGGACAGAGTATTCCGGTTTAATTCACAAACGACGGCGGCTCTTAGTGGATTTATCATCATGGCGGTATTAAATATTTGGAATAAGAAGCTAAACAAAAAATGGATTCGAAACTGGAGCTTTACGATCTCGATGTTTGCAGGAATGCTTATTTCCATTGTTGCCTAATTAAGGAGGAGAAGAATGAATAATAAAAATGATATGAGTGCTTATCACAACAAATATATTCCATCTATTATCAAATGGGGACGTGCGACGAACTTAATTGGTGTGCTGATTGCCTTTCTTCCTGGATTAGTGTGCACAGCAGTTTATGGGCTTAAACCGCAGGTGGCAGCAGTGATCGGCGGATTTATTCTGGTCGCAAGTTCTGAAGCGGTATTCTGGATTGTAGAACCGATTTCATATTTTCCAACACTCGGTATTCCGGGCACGTATATGTCTTTCTTATCCGGAAACATCAGTAATCTTCGACTTCCTGTCTCTCTGGCATCTCAGACGGCGGCCGAAGTAGAACCGGGAACAGAAAAAGGTACAGTGATTACAGCGATTGGAATTGGCGTATCTGTTATTGTAAACATTTTAATCCTGACATTTGGCGTCATTCTTGGCTCCTCAATACTAAGCCTGATCCCGGAATCGGTCATCAACGCATTGACCAACATCGTACCGGCATTATTCGGAGCACTGTTTGCGCAAAATGTAGTAAGCAGACCGAAAACAGGAATTGTGGCGATTGTTCTGGCATGTGGAATCATGATACTGAACATGCTGGGACTCCTGGGCTGGGTACCGGGGGATCCAACATATGTCATTATGATTGTCTGCGTATTTGGCACAATTTTAATCGGAAGAAAGATTGAAGCTTCGGATATGGAGAAAGCGAAGGAGGCTGAGTAATGAAAAAAGAACTGTATACAGCCATTGATAACCAGCTTGAAGATATGAAGAATATGTCTCAGAAAATCTGGGAATATGCAGAAACAGCTTTTGAAGAGTTTCAATCATGCGAACTGCAAAAGGAGTATTTGCAAAAAAAAGATTTCATGTAACTGTTCAGAACTCCATTAGTTAAAGATGATATCGGAATTCCCTAAAAGGGCTTCTCTGATTGCTGTAAAAGCATTTATTCCATGCTTATGAGCAGTCCCAATATAGCTCATGATTGTAAGATATTCCTGTGCGCCTTCCTCACTGCGAAAACATCCTGAGACCTTGGTTTTAACCTTAATCATGCGCAAATCACGTTCCGCAAGGTTATTATCAAACGGAACACAGAGATTCTTTATAAATAAGCAGACTGATGCCTTGTAATTCACAAGTCTGTCAATTAGATTTAGT
>NZ_FQZY01000033.1 GCF_900142165.1 Hespellia stercorisuis DSM 15480 | reverse complement strand
AGATGAAAGAGAGTTTGTCATTCTTAGCAAATTTACCTTGTATTTCCAATTCTCTCCACGTTGATGCTTTGAGATTTTCTTCAATAGATTTAATCCGCTTAGCGATTTCATCCTTTGACAGAACATTCATTTCGAATTTCACTACACTTGCTTGCTTTTTTGTCTTTCTTGTTTTACTATTCATCTTAGATACCTCTCGTGATTTAGATTTTTTACCAACTTCCCGGTCAGTAATAATCTAAATTTACCTGAGGTATTCTTTTTGGTCAATTCCCTTTACTCTTTAAAGTATACAGGAAGCTCCTAATATAACTTTCCTAAATTCTCAATCGACAGCACCTTTTCATTAGTATCTGCGGATATCCTTATCCAATAGTCTAACATCATATACTTCATTTTGAAAGACCGTTTCTGAGTTTTTACTGTCGAAGCCCCCAGGCCAGCTTTTCTGAGCAGCAGGCCCGAACAGGAATTTATCTCCGCACAGCAGTTTCAGATAAGCGTCCCCCCCCTCGTCAAATGTATCGTGCACTAAGCGATGGACTGAGGATGATAGTGAAACAGTGCCAACAATCATCCTGCTGCTTGTTAAAATAAAGATTAAAGTGTTCTTTTTCTTTCCGTGTGCTACAATATTATTACTACATTTAATCTTTTGAAGGAGGTATTATTATGGGAAAATTATTAGAAGGAAAAGTCGCTATCATCACCGGCGGTGGAAAAGCAATGACCAAAGCCGGTGACATCGGTGCAATCGGCTACGGCATCGCGACCGCTTACGCAAAAGAAGGCGCAAATCTTGTTCTCACCGGGAGAAATGTCCAGAAGCTGGAAGATGCCAAAGAAGAACTGGAGCGTCTTTATGGAGTGAGGGTACTTCCTGTTCAGGCTGACATCAGCGCAGGCGGCGACAATGAGGCAAGCACCAAAGCCGTGATCGCAAAGGCGGTCGAGACCTTTGGAAAAATCGATGTTCTGGTCAACAATGCACAGGCTTCTGCTTCCGGTGTCACTCTGGCAGACCACACCATGGAGCAGTTCGATCTTGCCATTTATTCTGGTCTATATTCCGCATTTCTCTATATGCGTGAGTGCTACCCATATCTCAAAGAGACACAGGGCTCCGTAATCAACTTTGCTTCCGGTGCCGGACTGTTCGGCAACTTCGGTCAGTGCTCTTATGCCGCTGCCAAAGAAGGAATCCGCGGACTCACGCGTGTTGCTGCTACAGAATGGGGCAAGGACAACATCAACATCAATGTCGTGTGCCCACTGGCTTACACCGCACAGCTCGAGAAGTGGAAAGAATACCAGCCAGAAGCGTATGAAAAGAACATCCATGGCATCCCAATGGGACGCTTCGGTCATCCGGAAAATGATATTGGACGCGTATGCGTACAGCTTGCAACGCCGGACTTCAAGTATATGTCAGGCGAGACGCTCGAACTTCAGGGCGGTTCCGGACAGAGACCATAGGGCTGGCTCTCTTTTCATTCAAGACCATGCACATAAAAAGGAGTTGCCACATACGGCAGTTCCTTTTTTTATTCCACAGTCAGAGACAAATGTTCGGGCGTTTCTATTCAAGCGTGACAAGTCTTTATAAAAATGTTATACTTTTTTAATAACTTGAAAATATATCATTATGGAGGAATAAAAATTATGTGGAACAGATTACAACTAAAAGAACAGGGGAAAGTTGATTTCAAACGCAATTACTGGCTATGCGTACTGGTATCTCTCATTTTGTCCATATGTATGGTCAGCAGTTCCGGCGGCAGTGCCGGCAGGTATGCCCAAGACCATGACACAACCATCTCTTCGACGACAGATGCCACAACGGCCGGCGATGCTTCATCAACCATTTTCGCAACTGCAATACTGGCTGTCGCTTCAGTCGTTGCGCTGATCGGTATTATACTTTCTATTTTCGTGTTCACTCCGATTTATATCGGCGGGCGCAGATTTTATCTGGAGAACCAGTTTGCTCCGGGGCAGCTGAACCGACTCGGCTACAGCTTCAAAGAGCATCGTTACGGAAATGTCGTTCTCACCATGTTTTTAAAAAATCTTTTCATTACACTGTGGACACTGCTTCTCATTGTTCCCGGTATTGTAAAGGGCTACTCTTACTGGATGATGGAATATATTCTCGCCGAGAATCCGCACCTGGATCAAAAGAGAGTATTTGAAATCAGCAGACAGACTATGAATGGGCAGAAATGGAATACCTTTGTGCTGGACCTCTCCTTTATTCCATGGTATATCTTGTCTGGTATCACCTGTGGTATTGTCGGACTTTTCTATGTTCAGCCTTACATTGACGCCACCAGAACACGTCTCTATGCCGTACTGCGTGAGAATGCCCTGCAGCGTGGAATCGCTACTGCCGAAGAGCTTCCTGGATATTTTCCACAGGTAGGAAACACAATGTATCAATAGGTTTGTAGATTTGCACAGGATACCTGTCCCAAAGAGGGCATACAGAAATTTGATTTTCTGTATGCCCTCTTTCTTTATCTTTGCTCTATCTTTCCTTTATCTCTCATACATCCTTGTGGTATATCACAGTCTACTTTCTTTTGCGCTGAAAGATTTTGGTCAGCATATACAATACGCATCCACCAATGATACAGAAATCCCCTATATTAAATGTGATGTCTGTAAACTTTTTCCATTTTGTCCGAAATCCCACATAATCCACCACATATCCTCTCACCCAGCGGTCAAATGTGTTACTCCACGCGCCTGCTGCCATGAGAGAGAGGCCTGCTTTTCGGAAGAAATGCTTTTTATGCATCAGCCAGAACATCTGATAAATGGTCAGGATCACCGTCGCAAATACAGAAACAATCTTCACTTCCTCCGCATGATCATCAAATTTGTTCAGTGCCATCCCCTTGTTATATACCTTGCGGATAATCACCCTGCCATCCAACATGGAATGCTCCTCACCGCGGGCCACATTGCTCTCTATATAAAACTTTACCGCAATATCCGCAATCGTCAGAAAAAAGGTAATGCCCATCAACACTATAATCATCATATCATTTCCTCAGTTCTTTATCGCTTATTCTTTTTCATCGGCTCCCGTTTGTGTCCCGGCCTCTGTTGTTGTGCCCGGCTCTGCTGTGCTCTGTCCCGGTGTTTCTGCCGCTGTTGTTTCCGTTGCCTCGCCATCGACAATGTCTTCGTCCTCGAAAATATTCCCGGCCTTGTTTCTGATTTCCTCCGCAATATCCTCCGCCTTGCTCATCGCCTTATCCGCTGCCTCTTTCGCTTTGTCAGCCGCTTTATCCGCCGCCTCTCTCGCCTTATCTTTCATCTCGCTCTTCCACGCGTCCACTGGAACCTTCACACCGCAGTACGGGCAATAGAGCATCCCTTTTTCTACGTTCCGTTTACAGGTCGGACATGCCACAGCGCCTCTTGCATTGGCCGCATCGGCCTCCAGCTCCGCAATCTTCTCCTCACGCTGTTTGATTGCACTGCACAGGCCCTGTGCCTCGTCGCCTACCTTCTCACCTGCACAAAACCGGTCATAGGCCATCTTGCCCATGTCTGCAAAATCACGGTCGTTGCTGCGCTCCAGCGCACGAATCTGATTTTTGATTTTCTGCACTTCGATATACTCACCTGTCTTCGTTGTCACTTTTTCCGCGGTCTCACCCAGTTTTTTTCCTAAATCTTCCATAAAATCTTTCATATTCTGCTGCCCCTTTCGTTTCTATCTTCGGTTCTAATCAGCTTTCTGCCAACTATGTTTGTTTTGATTATACTACATTTTCCCAAAGAACAATAGGGAGGAGTTGCTCTTTTTTCATAATTCCCTTATAATATTTCTAGAAACGGAGGTACTATTTTGAACACTACATTTATTCGGTGGATTCAGACGCATTTCACGAAGGACAATCTCGGTCTGGCTGTCCGCATTTCTGTCGGAATTATTATTTCCATACTGCTCGCAGATTTTATCGGGGTCGACTTTGCCGCATCAACCGGTATTGTCACTCTGCTCACCGTACAGAGTACAAAGCTTGAGACATTTCACACCGCGGTCCGCCGTATTATTTCTTTTCTATACACACTCGGAATCGCATATCTCATACACGATTTTATTGCCATGGATATAGAAGCATTCGCGCTTGTCGTTTTCGGAATTGTTATTATTTCCATCTTCCTTGGATGGTCTGACACACTCTCCGTCAATATCGTGATTGCAACCCACCTTTTCATCATGCAGGAGCCTTTCACAATGCACCTGATCCTGAATGAGACACTGCGGGTTGTAATCGGTATGTGCATTGCCATTTTCATCAATTCCTACATCCCCGGCAATGAAAAGCGTTATACTGTTGAGATTCATAAAATCGAACTGAAGATTTCTTCCATCCTCGTCCTCTACTCCAACTATCTGAACGGGAACTCGGATCTAACCGCCGTCCCGGCTCTGCTGGATGAATTGAATTTTCTGTTGGAGCGAGGTCAGGACAGTGCCATAAAGTATTACAATAACAAGATGCGTCCCTACGCCCGCTACTATATCTCATATATGACAATGCGCGAGAGTGAGTGCACCATCCTCACCAACATATATCATCATCTGAACAGTATTGAGGAATTGCCGGCTACCTCTGTACAGGTTGCGGATTTCATCAGACATTTTTCTGGATCCATCCCCGTAGAGCACATGCGCGATGACTGGGAGAACCTTCATGAGGATCTAAAACAGAAGATGTTTTCAGGCCCCCTTCCCGGAAATCGCACTGAATTTACTTCTCAGGCTTTTCTGTTCAACGTACTGAACGAACTGTATCAGGTGATACAGCTCAAGCATCTTTTTATCCTCAATGTCACAGACACGCAGAAGAAGCTCTACTGGAATCCGGTTCAGAAATAATCCTCTTTCGACTGAAACCGAATACTCAGAATCTGCGCGACTGTTCAAATGTGTTATAAAGATTCAATGTGCCATATCCCCACTCTCTGTTCGGATATGGCAGATTTCTTTTTCTGTCAGCTCCCAGAATCAGCAGACTCTTCAGCTGAACAGAATCGATTCCCGATCCCCCTCTCTGATACACCACCCACTCCATTAAAAGAGCCATTGCACCGGCACTTACGGCTGTGGCGATGCTGGATCCAGTCCTTCTGACAAAGCGCTGATCCAGTGTTGCGCCCAGCACATTGACCCCCGGCGCGGCAAGCTCCGGTTTGATCAGATTCTTTCTCGTATACCCTCTGCCTGAGCGGATGGCGATACTCTGATTTACTCCATTGTAATAAGCGACGGTCAGGGGCGCCAGACTGTTTCCTGGATTTGTCAGTGTCTCATTGGGACTGGGTTCGAGGAAAAACACTTCACCGGACAGAAATTCCGTGACCGGAAGCCATACATGAAATGCGCCTTCCGCAACTTGAACCGGCGTGACAATGATACGCCAGATTCCAGCCGTCGGCTCATCGAACCGGAAAAATACGAGTTCAGAGCTGCTGCGCTCCACCAGCAGCCGATAATCAATGTATACGTTCGTCTTCTCAAGAAGAAAGTGAAACACAGTACTCGCACCTGCGCGGATCGGAATATTCCGTGTGCTCTCTCCACTCGGAGAAATCAGCGTTACGGAAAAAATGTTTGGAATGTCGGTCCACAGCTCCATTGAAAATCCGTCTACATTTTCTCCCACACGGATCTCCACCTCCTTATCCTCCAGTGTCTGCTGTGCCATCCCTGCATAGTGATGGCGTTGATTCGCCTCATTTCCACCCCCGACCACCACCGCCCGGTTTCCCTGCCGTGCATACTGCTCCAGGACAGAGGGAAGTGGCAACGTTCCATCATGACCTCCCATGTTGCTCCCCAGCGCGACACACATGACAAGCGGCAGATTCAATTCATTCGCCAGTTGGTTCAGATAGCGAAGCCCGAGCATGACATCATTTTCCTGAAAGCACGGAACCCCTTCCTGAATATAATAAAATTGTCTGAGATATGTTTTTGCTTCTTTCAGCTTCACTACCGCTATATCCGCCTCCGGAGCGGCTCCGATAAACTGATTCTCAGCATCTCCCCCACCGGCCGCCACGCTGGTCAGAAAAGTTCCATGTCCATTCTCATCCCTTGACGGCACCACTGACAGCGGGTCGTCCGACTGCAGTGCCTCGTTGATTGCATCCTCCCTATATTCCGTCCCGTATCCGATCCCATCCGGAGTCGTTCCCGACTGGATCGTCTGATCCCAGATTCCCGCAATTCTCGTCGTTCCGTCCAGATTCCGAAATACTGGATTGGTGTAATCAATTCCTGTATCCACAAATCCGAGCAGTACCTTTTCGCCTTTCAACTGCAGTGTCGGATAATTCTGTATGCTGGTGATCCCCGCCTGGTTCATGGCCTCAATTCCCAAAAGTGCATAACACTTCGGTATCGCATTGTAAGAAAACCGCTCGATCGTCATCGGCTCCACCAGTGACGTTTCAAGATATGCACTGCTGTACCCCCAGTCCATCATCTGTTCACATAACTGTTCCGGTGGAAGCTGACGAAATACTGGAGGCCTTGTCTTCGTCACGATAAAGTCCCGGAAATTCTCAGAAAGAATGCGTTCTCTGCATATATCACTCATAAAAAACCGCATTTTTTTATATGATATGCCCAAACTCCTCAGGATAGAACTCCAAATTCCAGGATCCACAAAAGGGACAGGTCAAAAGTGCAATTGGGGACGTAGCAAAACGATCGTTTTGCTACGTCCCCAATTGCACTTTTGACCTGTCCCTTTTGTGGATCTACCAGATCTTTATGGTATAACTTTTCTCAAAAACTTCACCCGCAAACAATGAGATAATTCCAGGCTTGGTGGAAATCTCTCCAGCGAATCCGTAGTCATCACACCGCCCCATCCATGGCTCCAGACACACGAACGGTGCTCCCTGCACAGACCAGATTCCAAAATTCGGGAATCCCGGGCAGGTCATCTCCACCAGCGCCGTGCCGTCTTTTCTGCACAGTATCACATCACTGATCTGCCCTCCGTCGAAGATCAATGCATCTTTCTCAAACATCTCATCCGACAGCGCACAGCTTTCTTTCTCCAACTTCAGCTCATACAGTTTCTCTCTCGCCGTCCCCGTTTCTGTGTCCAGCAGACGATACACAAGCGCATCTTTACCCGGAAATTTCAATTTATACCAGTCTTTTGTATCTTCAATATTCTCAAACTGGAATGCAGGGTGTCCTCCAATTGTGAAATGCATCTCTTCTTTCCCTGTGTTGACTATATTCCAGGATACCGACAGCCGGTTTTCTTCTAATGTATGTGTGATTCTCAACAGAAAGTCAAACGGAAAATACTTCCTGGTCTCCTCTGTTGATTTCATCTCATGTGTCACCGAATATCCGGTCTGTGCCGCGCAGGTAAATGCAGTATCCCGCGCAAATCCATGCTGCTTTGTCGCATACTCTGTTCCCTGATGTATATACTTATTCGCAAAGTTCTTTCCCACATTTGGGAACAGCACCGGCGCATGTCGTCCCCAGTACGCCGCATCTCCATTCCAGATAATTTCCCTGTCATTCACTTTATCATAGATACGACTCAGTTCAGCTCCGTCATCAGCTATTTCCACGAGTAGTGTCGCATTTTCAATCGTTCTTCTCATCGTTTTCCTCCTAAGCTTTTTCTTCCATTATAAAGATTTTATCCGAAATATGCAATGCACAGCTGCACGTTCTTCTTATACTTTACGACTGCTCCAGCGCTCCGGTATACAGCTGATAATAAATTCCACGTTCTTTGATCAGACTGTCATGGTCACCCCGCTCAATAATGTTCCCGTGATCCAGCACCATGATAACATTGGAGTTCTTGATCGTCGACAGACGGTGGGCAATGACAAACACTGTCCGGTTATCCATCAGCTTATCCATGCCATCCTGCACCACCTTCTCGGTACGGGTATCAATGCTGGAGGTTGCCTCATCCAGTATCAGCACCGGCGGATCCGCCACTGCGGCTCTGGCGATGGCGAGAAGCTGACGCTGTCCCTGTGACAGGTTGGCTCCGTCCCCCGTCAGCACTGTCTGGTATCCTTCCGGCAGGTGACGGACAAAGGTATCAGCATTGGCAAGCTTTGATGCCGCCATGACTTCTTCATCTGTGGCGTCCAGCTTACCGAACCGGATGTTCTCCATGACCGTCCCTGTAAACAGATGGGTATCCTGCAGCACGATCCCGAGTGATCTTCGCAGATCGGCCTTCTTGATCTTGTTGATGTTGATCCCATCGTAGCGGATCTTGCCGTCCTGGATATCATAGAACCGGTTGATCAGATTCGTGATGGTTGTTTTTCCTGCTCCGGTCGCCCCCACAAAGGCAATCTTCTCTCCCGGCTTTGCAAACAACTGAATGTCATGAAGAATAATCTTCTCATCGTTGTAACCAAAGTCCACATGGTCAAACACCACATCTCCCTCCAGTCTTTGGTAAGTCGTCGTGTTGTCAGCCTTATGAAAATGTTTCCACGCCCAGACACCGGTCCGTTTCTCGGATTCTGTGATCGTTCCGTCGTCCGCGGCCACCGCATTGACCAGCTCCACGTATCCGTCGTCCACCTCGGATTCCTCATCCATAAGGCGGAAGATCCGCTCCGCTCCGGCCAGTGCCATGACGATTGCATTGAGCTGCATGGACATCTGGCTAATGGGCTGACTGAAGCTCTTGCTGAACTGCAGAAAGGATGCCAGACTTCCCAACGTAAACCCGCCCACACCGTAAATAGCCAGAAGCCCTCCGGCGATGGCCGTGATCACATAGCTTAAGTTTCCAAGATTTGCCATGATCGGCATCAGAATATTTGCATATTTGTTCGCATTGTCTGCGCTGGCAAACAGCGCGTCGTTTCTCCTGTTAAATTCATTCAGGGACTCTTCCTCCCGGCAGAATACTTTTACCACCTTCTGTCCCTGCATCATCTCCTCAATGTATCCGTTCACCGCACCGAGCTGTCTCTGCTGCGCAATGAAGTGTGTGGAGCTCCGGCCCCCTACACTCTTTGTCGTAAAAATCATGAGTACCACAACTACCAGCGTGATCATGGTCAATGGAATACTCAGAATGAGCATGGAAATAAATACGCTGACGACAGTAATCACGGATGAGATCATCTGCGGCATGCTCTGACTGATCATCTGACGCAGAGTGTCGGTATCATTGGTGTAAACACTCATGATATCGCCGTGAGCATGGGTGTCAAAAAACTTGATTGGCAGAGTCTCCATGTGCTCGAATAATTCATTTCGCACATTTCTCAGCGTGCCCTGGGTCACATTGACCATGATTCGGTTGTATGCCCATGTGGAGAGCGCACCGACATAGTACACTGCCCCCATTGTGATCAGTGCCTTCAGAAGCGGCCCGAAATCTACATTCTCTCCACCGATAAATGGGGTGATATAGACGTCAATCAGGCTCTTCATGAACATGGTCCCCACCACGTTGGCCAGCGCACTCATAAGAATCAGGATCAGCACGCAGATGCATGGAAATTTATAGTACTTCATAATGTAGGCCATCAGCCGCTTCAATGTTTTGCCTGGATTTTTCTTCTCTCGATTATTCTTTTCACGATTATTCATTCTCTGCCGCCCCCTTTACCTGAGATTCATACACATCCCTGTATATCATGTTGTCCGTCAGAAGTTCCTCATGGGTACCGATTGCATCAATCATACCGTCATTCATTACAATAATGCGGTCTGCATCCTGCACCGATGTGATCCGCTGGGCAATAATCAGTTTCGTGGTGTCCGGTATCTCCGTAGCAAATGCCTGACGGATCAGACTGTCTGTCCTGGTATCCACTGCGCTGGTAGAATCATCGAGAATCAAGATCTTTGGCTTCTTTATCAGTGCTCTGGCAATGCAGAGACGCTGCTTTTGTCCGCCCGACACGTTGGTTCCGCCCTGTTCTATGTAAGTCTCATATTTATCCGGAAGAGTCTGCACGAACTCGTCTGCCTGTGACAGACGACAGGCGCGGATGATCTCCTCCTGTGTCGCATCCTTCTTTCCCCACCGCATGTTATCGTTGATGGTTCCAGAGAACAGCACATTATTCTGAAGCACCATGGCCACCTGGTCACGGAGGGTCTCGATGTCATATTCACGCACATCGATGCCACCCACTTTCACGCAGCCGCCCGTCACATCGTACAGTCTCGGAATCAGCTGCACGAAGGAAGTCTTGGCACTTCCGGTTCCACCGATGATTCCAATGGTCTCTCCAGCCTTAATCTCACAGTTGATCTCATTTAACACCTTGTTCTCACTGTCTTTCTGATAAGCAAAGTTCACATGGTCAAACAAGATGGACCCGTCCGGTACTTCATAGACCGGATTTTCTCCGTTCACGAGGCTCGCCTTCTCATTGATCACCTCCGCGATACGATCCGCAGACGCCTTGGACATGGCAATCATAACAAATGCCATGGACATCATCATCAGACTGACCAGCACATTCATCACGTAGGCAAACAGACTGACCAGTTCTCCTGTCTGCAGACTCCCGGCCACGATCATCTTGGCACCCAGCCAGGACAGCAGAAGAATGCAGCTGTAGACTGTAAACTGCATGACCGGCATGTTCAGTGTCAGGAGCTTTTCTGCCTGCACGAACAGCTTATACAGATTGTTGCTGGCCGTATGAAATTTGTTCACCTCATAGTCCTCGCGCACATAGGCCTTCACTACACGGATAGCGCTGACATTTTCCTGCACGCTGGCATTCAGAGCATCGTATTTTTTGAATACCATACTAAACACCGGAAATGTGTGCGCAATAATGAGTGCCAGCACGATCGCCAGAAATATGGTTGCCACCAGAAAAATCATGGCAAGTTTCCTGTTCACCACAAAGGTCATAGTCATGGCAAAGATCAGCATGAACGGTGATCTCGCGCACATGCGGATAATCATCTGGTATGCGTTCTGCACATTGGTCACATCCGTGGTCAGACGCGTCACCAGTCCCGGTGTCGAGTACTTGTCAATGTTTGCAAATGAGAAGGTCTGGATATTCTCATACATGGCCTTTCTCAGATTTTTTGCAAAACCAGAGCTTGCTCTGGCTGCATATTTTCCGGACATGACACCGCAGAACATGGAGATCATGGCAATTGCCACCATCAGCGCGCCCATGGTCCACACATGACTGATATTGCTCTTTTCCACCCCATTGTCTATGATGGATGCCATCAAAATCGGGATAATAATCTCCATGATTACTTCCATGATGACAAAGATCGGCGACAGGATGGAATCTCTTTTGTATTCTTTTACTTCACCCATTAATGTCTTAAGCATGTCTGTCTATTTCCTCCTCCAGGTTTTTTTTAATCTTTTTTGCGACTTCCAGAAAAGCATTCTTTTCTTCCTCCGTCAGCCCTTCTGCCATTCGGTTCTCGAAGGCCTCAATCTTCTGGTCTATTTGGCTGTGGCACCTGACTGCCTTCTCGGTCAGAATAATCTGCTTACATCTGGCGTCCCCCTCCACCGCTTCGCGGACAATCAATCCATTCTTCTCCATAGTCTGCAGCTGTGCCGTCACGGACGAGCTTTTGATATTAAATTCCTTCTCGATATCCCGCTGGCAGATCATACGGCCATTGCACACGGTCTGTTTGTATAGATAGCCAATCAGATGTCCCTGGGTTCCCGACACACAGGTGTCCAAATTCTGGAACACGCTGCGGTCGACAGCCCGCCTCACCTGGTTCGACAAATCTTTGATTACAAAACCAAGCATATTCTCATTGTTCAAATCAGTTCCTCCTTGTTCAGCTCATTGTCAGCACAAAAAACAGAACGGGGATTTTTATCCGTTCTGTTTTTTATGGATATTCAATCACTTTTTCTCTAATTATCTTGCCCTGGCTCTCCAGACCGCCTTTTGTTAGGCAGCTAGTTACTAGGTGGCTAATAGTTAGGCTCCTAGTAATTATAGCAATCTGATCGGAAATGTCAAGCGGTAGTCCTACTATTTATCATAACTCCCTGATCGTCACTGACACCATTTCACCGGGCTTCTTTCCGATTTTCGCCCTGATATCCTTGCAAATGCCTAAAATGTAGCAGATAAAACCGTCCTCATTTTTGATGCCCATGTTCACGATGCTGCCGGTGTATGGCTCACCGTCAAAGGATGCCTGAACCTTTTCGCGCCCTTTTTCAAATTCTCTTCGTATGTCAAATGGCATACGCACATACGCACCACCTTTTCCGGCACAGCTTCAATACATGCGTAAAGCGGACATTCGCAATCCGCTCTGCTACTTGCTCATGAACATCCTGCCGCTACGCTGCCTTTCAGCAGGGGCTTTTAATCCCCTGCTGAAACAAGCATCCCCCTTACCCACCACTTAGTACTCTACAGACTTGAAGTGGGGGGAATGCTTACAGATGTTCAAATTCATACCGTTTCGTGTTCATTTCCGCAATCGCCTTCTCAACACTCTCGATCGGTAATTTTAATATCTCTGCTACTTTCTTCGCATCACCAAGGCTGTCAAAAGCATTTTGAATCATCTTTACCGTCACCTGATCTGTTACCTGCTCTGTCACCTGTTCTGTCACTTCTCTGGACAGCTCTTCAAACTCTTCTGCCATCAGTTCTTTTAACGCTTCACACATTTCCGCTTTCGCCTCCTTCATTGCTTTCCAGTTTGCTTTCGTTATCACATCCATTGCAACCTGATATAGCTTCGATTTCTTCTTTCCCTCATAACAGCGCAATAATTCTTCGATTTCTTCTTTATCATGAATATCCTTGCGCAGACTTCGAAGCCATCGATTTTCCTTCGGGTCCAGTTCTTTTGTAATGATGAGCTGTATCGGAAAAGAATCACCTTTCAGATAATATATTCCTGCTCCCTGCTTCACAGCGCTCAGTCTCCGAAAATCCTGAAGATGCTTTATCATTTCTCTTGGAAAATGATTGCAGATAAACGTAATCGTAAGCTCGTCCGGTTCAATTTGTCTTACTTTTTCTGTATCTGCCTGATAAAAACAAGTATAACCATATACCTTATAAAAATCATTGACACTTAGATAATCATCGGGATCCTTATACTCAATAATGTTATATCTTCGAAATATTCTCCCGATATTTTTATGGATAGTTTCTTTCTCTTTGACTTTGATAACAAGTTCATCAATCTGCATCGGCTTCTTCCCAAGCAGATGCTCCGACTCGAAAGAAAGTTTTTCTTTTTCATCCTCAAATTCAATCTGAACCGAGGCGGAAAACGCCGGATGCCATTGAATCACTTCTTTTGTGCTTTTGCTCATGCACGTCTCCTTTCATTATAAAGATTTTTTCATTTCATTGCAACAATCGTTTTGAAGTCTCTGGCCGATTCAGCCTGAATAATTAAAGATTCGCAAATGTGTATTCATTTGCTGAAATTCTATGGTGACGAATGTCCCCTGATTAGAATTTGTAGTCCTACAATAGCATTCTTCCAGTTTCTTGTCAATCAAAGTTTTATGACTTATTTTTGACCTATGGAGTGTTATGTCTTATTTTTAACCTTGTAAAGGATATCCCCCCCTTCCGATAAGAGCATTTTATTTTCCGAAACACTACGACAGATAAATCGAGTCAAAGAGCGCCTTCCCCGCATTCGTCTTCACAATTTTATTCCGGAAGTTACGGATGCTTTCAATTCCCATCTGCATTTCTGCGGCATTCACCAGAAAGTCAGCCTCTATCAATATCTGATAATCGATGCCCTCTATATTAGAAACGGTGTGATGATGCGTTACCAGAAAAATAATTCTCTCTCTGACATCCTCCGGCAGTTCAAATTCCTCCAGAAATGGGCGCAACAGTGCCTCGCTTTCTGCCTCCTGGTGATTCCCGTTCGCGTTGCCATATTTCTCTCTGCATAATGGGCAGGCAATATCATGCACGATTGCAGCCATTTCCAGCGTCTCCTGTGTCTTTTCATCGAGTCCTTCCAGTTTTCCGATCAGCGCCGCAAACTCATGCACTTTAAAGAAGTGCCCGATTTCACCAATGCTGTTCCCATAGAAATGAACCATTTTATTCGTTAATTCTGCTTTTCGCATAAGCGTCCTCCTTATTCTGTTGGCGATATTTCTGCTCTTTATTTACAGGTTGAACATCTGTAAGCATTCCCCCACTTCAAGTGCGTAGAGCACTAAGTGGTGGGTAAAGGGGATGCTTGTTTCAGCAGGGGATTAAAAGCCCCTGCTGAAAGGCAGCGTAACTGCAGGATGTTCATGAGCAAATAGCAGCGCGGATTGCGAATGTCCGCTTTACTTTATTGATTATCATAACATATTTCCATCGTTTTTGCACTCTCCTCCGGCAAAAAACCGGCGGGGAAGACCTCCTGTCTCCCCTGCCGGTTTCATCCAGTGCTAAAGCACTCCTGTCTTTTATTGTAAAAGCTGATATTTGGAAACGGTTTTATGCAATCGCACTCTCAAACTGACTGTTGTACAGATCCGCGTAAAATCCGCCTGCTGCCAGCAGTTCCTCATGATTGCCCTGCTCCACGATGTCACCGTTGTTCATGACCAGAATCAGGTCTGCATCACGAATCGTCGATAATCTGTGGGCGATGACAAAGCTGGTTCTTCCCCTCATCAGGTTATCCATAGCCTTCTGGATCCGCTCCTCAGTTCTGGTATCCACGGAACTGGTGGCCTCATCCAGGATCAGAATCTTAGGATCGGCCAAGATTGCTCTGGCGATCGTCAGAAGCTGCTTCTGTCCCTGGGACACATTGCTGGCCTCCTCATTCAGTTCCATATCATAGCCGTTCGGCAGTGTCTTCACAAATCGGTGCACATGAGCGGCCTTGGCTGCCTCAATCACTTCCTCGTCAGTCGCGTCCAGCTTGCCGTAACGGATGTTATCCTTGATGCTTCCGTGGAACAGCCAGGTATCCTGCAGTACCATACCAAACATCTGGCGAAGCTCACTTCGATTGAAGTCCCTGACATCATGCCCATCGATCAGAATCGCTCCGCTGTTCACATCATAGAACCGCATCAGCAGCTTGATCATGGTCGTCTTACCGGCTCCCGTAGGTCCTACGATGGCAATCTTCTGTCCCTCACTTACCTTGGCCGAGAAGTCATTGATGATAATTCTATCTTCGTTGTATCCGAAATGTACATCCTTAAATTCTACATTTCCTTCCAGACCTTCCACTGATACCGGATCTGCAACCGTCTGATCCTCCTCTTCCTCGCCCAGGAACTCAAACACACGCTCCGAGGCTGCGGCTGTAGACTGCAGCATGTTGGCCACCTGTGCCACCTGCTGGATCGGCTGAGTAAAGCTTCGCACGTACTGGATAAAGGACTGGATATCTCCTACTTCAATGGTTTTCCTGATTGCAAGATATCCGCCGAGAATCGCCACGCCCACATATCCCAGATTACCGACAAACTGCATGATCGGCATCATCATCCCTGACAGAAACTGGGATTTCCATGCGGACTCATACAACTTCGCGTTGGTACGGTCAAACTCTTCCTTCACGTCGTGCTCTTTATTGAAGACCTTTACGATATTATGTCCGCCATAGACCTCCTCCACCTGTCCGTTTACATTTCCCAGATATTCCTGCTGTCCACGGAAATATTTCTGCGACTTCTTCATGATCCCTGAGATCAGGCCAAGAGAAATTGGAAGGATCAGCAGCGCCACCACCGTCATCAGCGGGCTGATGCTCAGCATCATAACCAGCACACCGATGATCGTCGTCACCGAGGTAATCAACTGTGTGGCACTCTGGTTCAGGCTCTGGCTCAGTGTGTCAATATCATTTGTAAAACGTGACAGCACTTCACCGTGTGTCTTGGTGTCAAAATAGTTCATCGGCATCCGGTTGATCTTCGCCGACAGTTCCTTTCGCAGACGGTACGTCAGTCTCTGGGAGACGCCCGTCATGATGTAACCCTGAATAAAGGAAAACAGTGCGCTGACCAGATACAGTCCCAATGTCCACGCCAGGATCCGTCCGATTTTTTCGAAATCCATCCCGGATCCGCCGGACACCTTATTCACCAGTCCGTTGAAAATCTCCGTCGTCGCTTTTCCCAGAATCTTCGGTCCGACAATACTGAATATCGTTCCTCCGATTGCAAATAATACCACAAAAAATATCTGAATTTTATACTCTGCAAGGTAGACAAATAATTTCTTCATTGTGCCTTTAAAATCCTTCGCCTTCTCACCGGCTCCCATTGCTCCGCGGCCCATGGGACCTCTTGGTCGTCTTCCTGTGTTCTCTGCCATATTATCTGTCCTCCTTTCCTAAGATGCTTGTATCTTCCAGGTCTTTCTTTAACTCTGCCGCCGACAACTGTGACAGCGCAATCTGCTGATAAACTTCACAGCTGTTGAGCAGTTCTCTGTGGGAACCGATTCCCGCAACTTTTCCGTCATCCAACACAATGATCTGCTCCGCATGGAGTATGGTACTGATCCGCTGTGCCACAATGATGACCGTGCTGTCCGATGTGCCCTCCTTCAATGCTTTACGCAGCGTCACATCTGTCTTGTAATCCAGTGCGGAAAAACTGTCGTCAAAAATATAGACATCCGGTCTCTTGGCAATCGCTCTTGCAATTGAAAGTCGCTGTTTCTGACCACCGGATACATTGGCTCCGCCCTGAGAAATATCACTGTCGTATCCCTTGCGCTTCTCATCGATGAACTCTGTGGCCTGAGCAATATCAGCCGCCCATTCCATGGTCTCTTTGCTTTCATCTGGATCGCTGTAGAGGATATTGGATGCGATGGTTCCGGAGAACAACACGCCCTTCTGCGGAACGTAGCCCAGCTTATCCCGGAGTGTGTGCTGGGAAATATCTCTCACATCCACACCATCCATGGTAACCTTTCCACTGGTCACATCATAAAATCTGGGAATCAGGTTGATCAGCGTGGATTTTCCACTTCCTGTACTTCCAATGATTGCCGTTGTCTCACCCGGTTTTGCAGTGAAATTAATATCCTCGAGCACATCCTCCTCCGCACCCGGATACCGGAAGGACACATGATCAAATTTGACAACACCCTTTCCACTGACCGGCAGCTTCTTCGCATTCTCCGGATCATGAATGATTGTCTCACTGGTCAGAACCTCATCCACGCGGGATGCAGACACTGCTGCTCTCGGGAGCATGATGGAGATCATACAGAGCATCAAGAATCCCATGATGATCTGCATAGTATACTGGATAAATGCCATCATATCGCCGACCTGCATCTGTCCTTCGTCGATACCGTGGGCTCCGGTCCATACAATCAGAACCGAAACGCCGTTCATCACCAGCATCATCACCGGCATCATGAATGTCATGGCACGGTTGACAAACAGATTCGTTTTTGTCAGATTCACATTTGCCTTATCAAAACGCTCTTCCTCGTATTTCTCTGTGCTGAATGCACGGATAACGGAAAGTCCTGTCAGAATCTCTCTGGTCACCAGGTTCAGTTTATCTACCAGATTCTGCAGTATCTTGAATTTCGGCATCACGATGGTAAAGAGCACTGCCACAACACCCACGATGATGATTACCGCAAGACCGATAATCCAGGACATGGATACATTCGTCTGGAATACCCGGTACACACCTCCGATTGCAAGAATCGGCGCATACAGTACCATACGCAGAATCATGACTGTCAGCAGCTGAATCTGCTGGATGTCGTTGGTGCTTCGCGTGATCAGTGATGCGGTTGAAAATTTATCAAACTCGCTGTTGGAGAATCCGACTACCTTGTTGAACACCTGACCTCGCAGATCACGTCCAGCCGAAGCTCCGACTCTCGATGCCAGCAGCCCCACCAGCACACTGGCAAGCATTCCTAAAAATGCAAGTGCAAGCATCTTCGCACCCGTTGTCAGAATGTAGTTCGTCTGTAATTTCTCCATATTGATTCCCAGATGGTCATAAGCTGTCTTTACATAGCTGATGGCTGCCTGCTCCATAATGGTGTCCGGCATGTCATCCATCTGCTCAGACATCTTATCCACGAGCTGTAGGCGCTGTTCCTCCGGCAGCATCTTCATGATATCGAACATACTGGTGTCCTCTGTGATGTTCGCCATCGCCTGTGCCTGTTCTGCCATCGCCGCCTGGGCTTCCGCATCTGTCCCTGCACCCTGGGCCGCCATCGCCGCCTGTGCTGCTGCGTCTGTCCCTGCACCCTGGGCCGCCATCGCCGCCTGGGTTTCCGCATCTGTCCCTGCACCCTGGGCCGCCATCGCCGCCTGGGCCGCTTCCCTCTGGGCTGCTGCGCTGCTCTTCATCTGCTCGATGATCTGGTCCTTGATCTGATTTGTCATATCGCTTTCTGACTCAAATCCGGACGTCAGCATCATCGGCGTTCCCATGATATCTGACAGTTTCGACATCTGGTCTTCATCATCCTGCATGCTTTTCTTTAGAACATACGCCGGTTTATCATATGTATCTAAATCTTCCTCATATGCTTTTTCCACCTTCTGTACGTTCTCATCCGACATGAAAAGTTTGATTTTTTCCATATCCTCCTGTGCAATCTTCATTGGTATCCTGTCACCTACACCACCCTGCTGAATACCGATATTTACAATATCGGACGTGTACGCCGGGAGGGACAAGTCACAGTATGCCTGCACAATCAGAATTGCAACGATCACAACAATCGTCTTCCAATATGCTTTCATATACTTAAATAGTTTTGACATGTTTGCTATTCCTTTCTTATCATCCTGCTAAAATTATGTTGCGTAGGTACCAAGGTTCCTCCTTAGTACATTTTATGAAAATCTTCCTGCCTTTCGTCTTCTGTATACCCTTTTGACAGATTATCTCTGATCTGTATCAGCAGCCTGCGCAGAAACAGTTTTTCCTCCTGGCTGATGTTCTGCATAGCCAAAGTCTCCGTTTCACGGATTGATTGAACAATTCTTTCCACATAACGTTCACCTTCCGTTGTCAGCTGCAGTTTCATCACCCGCTGATCATTTTCATCCCGCTGCCGCATAACAAGTCCGCTGCTCTCCAGTTTCTTGATTGCTGCGGTAACAGATGGAGGTTTTATCCTCAACGCTTCCGCTAACTCTCTCTGAGACATGGTTTTCTGGCGTTTCAGCGCAAATAAGATTCCCGCCTGCCCGCCGCGAAATTCGCAGTCCGAATTTTGAATAGAACGAATCGAATGCTGCATATACAGATGTCCGATCTGCCGCAGTAACATCTCAAAGGGGAGTTGGTCTGAATCACATTTCATAATATCACTTCTCCTTTCGTAAATTAGTTAGACATCTAACGGTTATATTAGTATTATTGCTACTATATGTCAATATAAATCATAATATTTTATACTTTTTTTATCTTTTTTGTCCAATTATTTGTTTTGATATCTAACTATATATTTTTTATGGACTATCCTTTCTTTCTCCATCTGCTGTTTTCAACTGCCAAAGAATACCGTGTCTTGCAAATCACTCAAATTTCTCATACAATTAGAATATGTGTTATATTTCCATTAATTACTACTCTTTCTAACTAAGAAAATCCAAAAACATCTAAGAATATTCTTTTAGGTGGATATACTAGTACAGCGTACCGCAAATAACTAGACGAATTACGCAGAATATTTTTTCGAGTGTACATATCAAAAAACGCAGGCGTAGCGGGCTACGCTGAGGCTTTTTGATATGTGCAATCGGGAAAATAGGCAAGTAATTCGGTCTAGTTATTTCGAGGACGCTGTACTAATATGAAAAGCGGACTCTGTTCGCTGTTCGTAATCCGAAGGAGTTTATTATGCTGAAAAAAATAAGAAATGGCATTTTTAAATATATGATTTTATTTGTAATTTTCGGTGGAATTTATTTCGGAATCGAAACATGGTGGCGCGGACACCTCGCCAATTGGAGAATGGCCGTCATGGGCGGAATTATAGCCGTACTGATTGGCATGACCAACAGCTTGTTTTCCCGGGAAACAAGCTTTATCCTGCAGTGCATCGTCGGTATGCTCATCGCAACGCTGGCCGAGGCAATCATGGGAACCTACTGGCTGGACCACGGAATGAAAGTCTGGACATACAGCCGACTTCCTTTTACCTATGTACATGGGACGGTGAATCTGTTGTACAGTCTTGGCTGGTTTTTTCTATCTGCACTCTGTATTGTTGTGGACGATGTGATCCGGTGGTTGTTTTTTGGCGAACCGCGGCCACATTATAAGCTGCGGTAATCTCATTTTATATCGTCCACACACTTCCGGACTCATCGCATTTCTCCAGATTCGGACATTCGCCATACACCAGCGAATAGACCGGCTCTTCCTTTTCCTGCTCTGCAATGGCGCGGTCGAGTCCGGCCAGCATCTTCTCCCGGTCGGCCGGCAGCATCCCTCTGGTCCGCACCTCGATGTAATCATGGAAACCTTCATAGCGGATTGCCGGCATCTGCTCTGTGCCGAGCAGTTCCAGAAGGTGCCGCTCTTCCTGCAGACTTTCCAGTTCGTCGGCCGGCTGGTAACTTCCATTTTCCACATCTTTATAGAGCGGAACCTCTTTGTGGAGAAACATTGAAAAGTTCACTACATGTGCCGGCTGTGTATGATTCAGAAATTCTGCCAATGCCTCCGCATTCTCCGTGCTTCTTCCCTTACCTGCCACTCCGGTCATAATGTGCGCGTCAAAAATCAGCCCAGCCTTGTGCAGTCTGTCGATTGCCGTATAGGCCTGTTCCAGATTGTGATCCTTTTTCATGAAAGCCAGCACGTCATCCAATCCGCTCTCAATTCCCAGATACAGGTGCCTGACCCCTTTTTCAAATAGCGTTTCTAATTCCTCATCCGATTTGCGGAGAATACCGGTCACCGTTGCATCCATGTTAACTGCCGCCCTCTCTGGAAAATAGTGTTCGATCAGATCCAGAATCTCATACAGACGCTCCGTCTTCATATCGAAAGCATTTCCGTCCCCAAGGAAGATCGTCTTTGGCTTTCCTCCGGCACCATAAACTCTTTTCAGATCTGCCTCAATCTGCTCCATTGGCAGTTCGCGGTACTTCAGATGTCGAAATAAGTTGCAGAATTTACATTGATTGTAGGAGCATCCCACCATGACCGGAAGCATATAAGAGGAACGCTCCATCGGTGCCCTGCAGATTTGTCCTTCATAATTCATTGTATTTCCTCCCTTTCTAAATTCAGTGAAACAGACATTCGGAATCTGCTTCACGCACTCAAAGCGGACGTCTCCGTCCGCTTTTTCAATCTTCAATATTTTTCATATACTTCTCATAACTGCACAGCCCTTTTTTATTCCAGCTGCAATCCCCGCAGCACTCCTGAAACATAGACTCCGTCAGCCTCTCACGCACGATCCGTATGATATTCCGGTAAGTATCCTGCGGACTCCGGTCCAGTCCCAGATTTGCCAGCAGCTTCTGGTCTTTTTTCTTCACAGAAGGCAGATCGCACACTTCTGTTTTTTCCCGGTTTTCAGACGAATCTGCTTCTTCACACGCGGTCTTCGGACACGCTCCACAGATTTCATCCGTCCCGCATACCAACTCCAGCATGACATTTTCTTCCTTCAGCATTCTGACGATCCGGCTCATATTCACCGAAAATGTATCACTGTATCCTTCTCCCACAAATAAGCCGGTGCACAGAAGATGATGTCCCCGCAGCCGAAGCGGACTATGCTGCCTGCTCATTATACATCAGATTGGCTCTTGCCAATCCTCTGCGAATTGCAATCGCAACAAACACGGCACCTGCCACAGATAACACATCTTTTACCAGATATGGAACAGACACCAGCAGCAGCGATGCCACAAATCCGGTCTTTGTCACAATGGCGAACTGAATCGCCCCCAGTAGATGGCAGACGGCCAGCCCGAGAATCCCCCACACAAAAGGCAGGATCTTACTGTTGTTTTTCAGACTCAGTCCAATCAGAAATGCCATCGGAATAAATCCAAACAGAAATCCTCCTGTCGGTCCGACCAATACACGGATTCCCGCCGACATACCGGCAAACACCGGAACACCGACTGTTCCGATCAGAACATACAGAAACGTGGACAACGCTCCCATTTTACTGCCAAGTACATATCCGCACAGAGCCACCGCAAATGTCTGCAGCGTAATCGGGACTCCTGACGGCATCGGGATCTGAATAATTGACAGTACTGCAAGCACCGCTGTGAACATCCCTGTTAATACCATATTTTTTGTTTTCATTCTCATATCCTCCTTGATTGAACATCAGCCCATTTATAATTTGCCTTCGGCAGAGGACTGACGCTGCATGTCAAGCTTTCATAGCAGACTTGACATTACCATGGTCGACTCGTTTCCGATTGTCAACCTCTATTATTATATTGGTTAACATTAGATATGTCAATAAAAACAATTGTTTTTCACTTTTCTTTTTGGACTTCGTAAAACAGATACCTGATATTCCCTTTGGCTATCTGCTTCCATACCGCCTGGCCTGCCTGATAATTTCTCCCGGAAATCCCATGTATTCCAGCAGGCGAATTGCATTCCGCGAATCATTTACGCCCTCATGTATCTTATAATCAAACGTAATCCCGTCATCTGTCATTTTTTCACAAAAATAGTACCGTTCATATGCCTCTCCCAGAAGATCCGCCAACTCTACATCATGGGACGCCACAATCGCCAGACAGTTCCGGTCTGCAAGATAGTCCAGCACCGCGAAGGACGCCGCAATCCGTTCTTTCGTGTTAGTTCCCCGCAGGATTTCATCCACCACACAGATCAGGAAACGGTCCGCATCTGCCGCATCCACGATCCTTTTCAGGTATTTTACTTCTTTTATAAAATAGCTTTCCCCTTTCATCATATCATCCCGCACCGCCATGGATGTCAGGATTCTCGTATCCGGAAGTGAAAATGCTCCGGCGGTACACGTGTGAATACTCTCCGCAAGGATGACATTGACTGCGACGGCCTTGATGAAGGTCGACTTTCCCGACGCATTGGAACCGGTAATCAGACAGTCGCCGCTAAACCGTACCGTATTCCCCACAGCCCCCTCCACCAACGGATGATACAGTCCCTCCGCGTAAAGTATATTTGAAGTGTCGGAAGATACCGGACACAGCGGGCTCACAAATTCCGGCAGGCAGTACATTTCAAGACTTTGGCGAAAGGATGCGATCGCAATCGCCATGTCCATCCGGCCAACATGTGCATACAGCTCCATAAAGCACGCCTCCTGGTTCTGGAGAATGTGGATTACTTTATCAAACTGAATAAAATCCCATAGAGTAATTCCAAACAGATAGTCCTGCAGAAGTCCCATAACATCCCCGCTCATCGACGCCCGCTTTTTATTCTGCAGCGCGGCGACCATATGCGTAAGCTTTTCCAGCTTGCTCACATGTTCACGAATGGATTTCCCTCCAGATATGACGGTTGTTTTATCCTTCACCAGCTTTTTTGAAAGCCGGACAATCCGGATAATTCCGCCCAAGGTGTCCAGATATATTTCATACCTGCCCTTTTCCACCGCATACAGCACCAGATTCACCATCGCCACCAGTCCCAGCAGTATCCAGGCCTGATTCGCTCTAGTGATACACAGCAGAAGGACACTTCCCAGCAGAACCAGCTGCATCAGTCGGAACAGCCACACATACCGAACCTTCTGCTCTCCAATCCCACTCACAAATGCAGGAATTGCATAGCAGTTCTCTTCTTTTCCCAGCTGAAAGAGCTCCATCTGGATCCGCTCCCGCTCGTCATCATGTTCTGTAAAATACTGGATTTGTTCTTCTAACGCATCCAGATTGTCTTTATTCTTTGGAATATGATGCAGCGTTTTAAAAAGCTCCTGCTCCCCCGCAAAAGAACAATTCGTATTCATACGCCAGAATATCCGGTCCATCTCCAGGTCATTCCACGTGATTTCATCGACCACCTCATCCTGCGGCAGGTCTCTTTCATACTCCTGCCAATACGCTCTGATCCCGGGCTTCATCTCCTGCTCCTGTGACGGGACACTCCCGTACCGGCGGCGGAGCCACGCCCTGATTTTTTCTTTTCTTCGTCTTCCAAACATGCTGTCTGTTTCCTTTCCGGTGAATCGGATACTCCCGATCCGCACTCCGATCCGCTTTGCTGCTTCCTCGTATCCTTACGCAGCTTTGCTGCTTTCTCAGGAGCGACGATATTTTCTCTTCTGATAAAGAACAACAGCCCAAAAACCAAGCAGAAAAACCACGATCTCAATTACCAGCACCCGATCCACACTGAACCGTACTCCGCTCTGAAACAGAATAATATACATCTGCCACGAAAATGGAATAAATACCATAAATGCTGTCACATATTTAGCCGTATCGTGAACATAGACCGTGTAGGGTCCAAAATTCTCATACCGCAGCATCCTGAACCCGCCCTCTTTTACCAACCGCACAACCAGAATCTCAATAGCCGGAAACAGAAACACAATCCATTTCCCGGCACTGCTTACTATGATCATTTCCTCCCAGTCTGTTGCCACATTTTGCGGGAGCAGCGGATAAGAAATGACTGCCGTGAGTACCGATATCAAAATGATCAGCCAGGGAATCCACACATCCTTCACCTGTGCCAGCGCACTCAGACTGTCCCGAATCAGATTTTCTGAGGTCTGTCCGGTCTCCTGCTCATACCGCTCCGGCCAGACCCCCTCCAGTGAGGTCTCCCCTGCCCGAAGCATTTGTTCGCAGATTTCAATCGAGCCGGATGCCCAGCTTCTTTTCTTCTCCAACCGTGTGATCTGCTTTTCCAGCACATCTGAGAGCTTCGCTTTTCCTTCCTGCAGTTTCCGAATGTCTTCTATAGAAACATCCAGATTTCTCAGGAACACAATTCTTCGGATCGTCTCTATATTTTCATGCGAATAGTCCCGATATCCATTGATCGGGTTGCGCTTTGCAGACAGCAGCCCTTCCTTTTCATAAAACCGGACATTGGCTCTCGTAATATGTAATTGTTCTTCTACTTCTTTAACTGTCATACGTCCCTCCTTCATACAAGTTAATGTATAAACCGACTTTACAGTCAAGCTTTTTTATAATTATTTTTCTGTCTTTCAATCTTTGCTCCCACAAATGCTGTCAAAAAAATGCTATAATACATCCCTGCAGTATTTTGTATACTGCACAGTTGTATCATAGCATTTCGATATTGAATATTCGATACTTTTTTCAAAATCCGTTTTACGTTATACCATCTTCACACCCTGCGAGAACTTTTGCTTCGCAGAATCCACCTTCATCTGATCTGCGCCTGGTGTCGGGTAGTATCCTTTTTCGTGCATGATGTTGAACACGTCCTCCTGAATGGCATGTTCCTCCTCAAGGATATGGAGCATCTCCTCTCTCACATCCTTGTGTGCACATTCATTGGCAAACATATTAAAATTGCTTGTCGATGTCTTCTGTGCAGTCAGTGCATCTGCCAGTATCTCTTTGTCTGAATAAATTGATTGCATATTGATCCTCCCTATCCTAATTTAGAATATAATGAATTATAGTGACCCTGGTGTTTGTTGGAAATCTCCGTAAATTTTGATTTGATCTCCTGATCCTCGCTATGCTCTGAGAGCATTTTGAACTTCTTGACCAAAAGTTCTTCCTCCGTTAACAAATCATTCAGTGCAGATAATTCTTTTTCCGATAGTTGACTCATATGATGACCTCCTTGTTTTTTCATAACAATTAGTGTGCATCATTTTTCGGATAATATGCATTTTTTTATTTTTTTACAGCAGTCAAAGCGGATGTTTGCCATCTGCTTCGCATCTCGCACTTTACGCACAGTGCGCTTGCAGACAATTAAGAAACTGTCGCTCCATCTACCGACACAACCGTTCCTGTCACATAGCTTGCCAGATCGCTTGCCAAAAACAGGAATACATTCGCCACTTCCTCCGGCTCGCCGACTCTGCCCAGAGGAATAGTCGCCGCAAGTCTCTCCACCATATCCGGCGGCAGCGCTGCCACCATGTCCGTGCGGGTAACCCCCGGTGCCACTGCATTCACACGAATCTGGTCACATCCAAGTTCTCTCGCCAATGACTTTGTCAGCCCGTTCACTGCGAATTTCGATGCCGGATATCCGCATCCAGACCGCTGTCCTGTGATACTCACCATGGAACTGGTATTGATGATTGCGCCTCCGCCCTGCTCTTTCATAATAGGTGCTGCTGCCTTGCTGCAGTTAAATACTGCCTTTACGTTCAGATCCATAATCTTTGCAAAATCATCCGGATCATAATCGTAAATGGATTCTCTCGCCGAGATTCCCGCGTTATTCGCCAGAATGTCAATTCTTCCAAACTGCTCCTTTACCTTGGCAAATGCCGCCTCAACCGCACTGTAATCTGTAAGGCTTGGGCATATCCCCATAACCTGATAATCCGGATTCATCTCCGTCAGCTTCGCCAGCGCCTTGTCCACAGTCTCCTGCCGGGAACCACAAAGTGCAACCTTTGCCCCGCTTTCCAGAAATTTCTTCACCACCGCGAACCCGATTCCTCTTGTGCCTCCAGTTACAACTGCCACTTTTCCCTCTAACATACCTGCTGTATTCATAGTGCTCGTCCTCCTTTTCTTCTGAAATTTATCAATAACAGTAATCGTTATTATTATTGTACTTTATTCTACCATTATTGTCAAGGATAAAATCTCCCCGAACATGGCGTGTAAACTTGTAAAATGAAGGGTAAAATCATTTTCCTACGCACTCTTAACTTTATACGCCCTGTAACCTTCCAGCATACATCCTCCGCCTATACTGATACTGATTACAGCAGCAATCCTCCAAAATGGATATATGTCTTCGATCATACCATTCATAGTTAAAAATATCGGCGTGGCCAAAATAACAATTGAGAGAAGTCCTCGAAATATCATTCTCACAAGCAGAGGCACGCACCAGCATATAGCAGCAGCTATAACCGCCGAGAAGGAGCTCTTGCACTGTGCTGATATACACAGGGTAACAGCACATAATGAGAGAAGCCCCTGCATACCGAATAGAATCACCATCGTTATATAGTTTAAAAAAGGCTGCTGATTCACCATGCTGAAATAACTCAAAAGGACAATTCCCGAAAGATTATCAAATCCATCGAAACCATAGACCACACCGCACAGCAGGGTATTGAATAATAGGATTGCCGCAAAGATAATGATTGTCACTGTGATGGATGCCGCAATCTTTGCAGTAACATCTTTTCTTCTGCCTTCCTCTGTCGTAAATATAAGCGGCAGCATCTTCGTTGTCTCCTCACCGGCAAAAACTCTTGATACACTACATATTACCAGCACACTGCCCATCATAAATCCAAGCCCCAGCATTTCTATAAAGATCTTCCATCCCTTTGTGTACTCCAGCGCCGGCGTCACCTGCAGCCGCTCACATACATCTCCCAATTCACTTTCCTCTAACGAATATCTTTCTGTCGGGAGTACCCCCTGCTCCATCGAGCCGTTTGTAAAGTATCTGGTGATAAAATCACTCAGATAATTCCCATCTCTCCATCCCGGCATGTTCTCAATAAGCTTTGAGGAGATCCCGTATTTTCCCACAATCTGATCTATTTTCTCATCTGTGATGATTCCGGCAAATTCTTTAGTTATCTTTCTGTTCATCTGAACCGCTTCATATCCGGAATACGTCTTTCCATCTACTACTGCCAGCTCATCTCCGACCTCCACGAACCAGAAAAACAGAAGCATGAGTGCTGCAATTGCCGCAAGCCCGATCAGAAATATTTTCTTATGGCACAATTTATAAAGTTCCATTTTATATAATCTCATTTTTTCGACCTCCAGACATCTGCGTATGATATAGATAAGCATCCTCCAGTGTTACGTCCACCGGTTTCGCATCCTCCGTCGGCTGCTTTTCTGATATGATCCGGAGTTCTACATCAGCTCCGCTATTACGCAGATTGCTCACAATGTACTTGTCATTGAGTTTTTGCATCTCCTGTTCCAGAACCAGACATTTCCATACATGGCCACGAGCCTTTTCTGTAATCTGTCTCTCCGTGCCCTTTTGGATCAATTCTCCTTTTTTCATGATCAAAATATGGTCTGCAATATACTCAACATCCGAGACAATATGTGTCGAGAGAAGCACAATTCTGTCTTTGCCAAGTGCGCTGATAATATTGCGAAATCGTACTCTTTCTTTCGGGTCAAGACCTGCCGTGGGCTCATCCAATATCAGGATCTCCGGTTCATTCAGAAGAGCCTGTGCAATTCCCACACGCCGGATCATTCCGCCCGAATAAGTTCTCAGCTTCTTGTTCTTCACACATTCTAAATCCACCAGATCCAACAGTTCTTTAATCCTTGTCTCCGCATATTCCTTCGATAATCCTTTCAGTGCCGCCATATATTTCAGAAAGCGCAGTGCAGTAAAATCTTCGTAATATCCGAACTCCTGTGGTAAATATCCGAGTAACCTGCGATATTCTGCTCCCATTTCATATACCGGCATTCCATCGCAAATAATGGTTCCGCCTGTCGGCTGCAAGATTCCACAGATCAAGCGCAGGAGTGTCGTCTTTCCCGCCCCATTTTCTCCGAGCAGACCATAGACGCCATTGGAAAATGTATAACTGAACTCCCTGACAGCTTCCGTTTCTTTAAATTTTTGAAGTACATCCGTTAATACTAGTTCATGCATAGCAATTCTCCTTTTTCTACTTTTCTAAAGAAACACCTGATTTCTACTGCCAGCAACACAGCCAGGATCACACACACCAAGGCCCATATTCCGATGAATGTAGCTCCGAAAATATTCGGGACAGCCGCAAGCCCCATATACCCAATCGATAAAAACATTCCGCAGGTAAAAAGAGAATACGAACTTCTTCTCCCTGTTTTTGTCGATAAAACAGCAAATGCCACCGTGTTAGACAAAAGGGACGGTGTCAGCATATAGACTGCAATCTGCAATATAGCTATTTTCCAATAAGCCCCCACATATAGCATGATAAGCAACAACATCACCAGATTGATACTTTCTGCAGTAATCAGAAAAGCAACTATACTCTGCTTCGTACTAAAATAACAGCTTGCTCCCAATTCGGCCATTTCCCCGAAGAACAGCTTATCGAGCAGAATGATGGCCGCCATGCTTACGATCCCCGCCGCCACCATACAGAAGGTCATCATTCCTTTCGCATCAATCCCCCAATAATGAAGTGCCGTCATCAACACAATTTCCAGACAAAGGAGCGTGCCATATGCGTACAGGGCAGACCGGTCCATATAGAAGAGTTGATTGAAAATTATATGATTCATTTTTTCAACAGGGCTTCTCTGTTTTCTAAATTCTGTTAACATTTTTTCATAAGTCTGCTGTTTCTTTTCCTCCTGGATTGGAAACGCTTCATCTGCTGTCTCAAACATTTTTTTTATATCACGAGTTTCCATATCCGCTGTCCTCCATCATTTTTTTCATATACTTTACGCCTAATCGAAATCTTGATTTCGTTGTTGAAATATTACTCCCCATGATTTTTGCGATTTCCTTGAACTTCAGTTCCTCATATATACGCAGAATTATTACCTCTCTTATTTCTTCTGAGAGTTTTCCAAGCATCTCTTTGAGCCAGATTGATACCATGACATCATGGGATTCATCTCGTACGCCTGAAATATCTTCTGCCCCTTTCAATTCGCACAGTTGAAGCAAAACTTTTTTATTTCTAAAATAACTTAAACAGACATTTCTTGCAATGGTTAACAAATACCCTTTCAGATTATTGTTCTGATAAGAAATACTATATTTAATAAATTTTAAAAATACTTCCTGCGTGAGATCATAAGCATCGTTCTCTTCACGAATCATGTATAAACAAAAACGATAAATATCGGCATAATATCGGTCAATCACTGCGCCCAATGCCTCTCGATCTCCGCCGTGAACTTTTCTCATCAGTTCTCTATCCGTCATAGTACTTCTCCCATCGTAAAACGTCCTATATATTATATAACCATTATTAACCCCAAAAAGTTCACTGTATCTTTCTATCGAAGATTTTTCAGTATTTTTCTAATTTACAATTTTCCAGTCTATTTCATAATATACAAGGATACTTTCGCACCTTTCACGTCTGTCCGATTGCCAAATTCAAGTGTTCCGCTATGCATTTCGGCAACTTTTTTGACGAAATTCAGTCCCAGCCCATAATGATGACTCGTCCGGGAAGTGTCCTCTGTGAAAAACTCTTCTGTCGCTTTTTTCAGACTTTCCGCAGAAAAGCCTTTTCCATAGTCTGCTACTTCAAAGACGATCTGTGTTCCATTTTCTCTGATTATCATATCAATGGAACCATCATTGTCCGAATATCGGACCGCGTTGTCCACAAGATTGAGGATGGCACGTTTCAGGAGATTCCCATCTGCAAAAACAGAATCACACGTCACCTCTTGATGCAGATTGAACTGAATATTTTTTGTTCTGCATAACGGTAATAGATCAGCTGAAATATCTTTCACAAAATCTTTGAGCGCAATCTGTTCTTTGTGAACCGGCAATGATTCCTGATTCACAACGTTCATTAATAATTCCACATATTTTTCGATGGCATTGGAACTTGTCTGAATATAGGATATCAACTCTCTGTTTTCGAGAGAGCTTTCTTCTTCGAGTAACAGCTCTGCATTTCCTTTGATCGTCGTAAGCGGTGTTTTGATATCATGGGCAAGTGCACAAAGCTGTGATTTTCTCTGCTGTTCATGGTACCACTGCTCATGAAGCGAGGCTGTCAGCGCATCTTTTAATTTTCCAATCGCTTCTAAAGAAGAATTAATTTCCAGAATCTGAGTCGGTCTGATGTCGAAATCCAGATCCTGGTTTTTGATTTTTTCAGTCGCACTGGTGATCGGTATGAGATTTCGTTTTAGTTTCCTGCTGAATCTCATCGCTGTAAGGATTGAAGCCAGAACAATCAAAACCAGCACAGCAGCCACCACGACCAGCTCCGGATAAGGCATCATTCTATGAAGCACCGGATTACGAAAATGAACCATCAGATCATATTTAATAACCAGTATATTCCCATTATCCATCGTAATCATTTTATAGAAAACGTAATCGGGTTGATTTCCCTTTGACAGATGCTCCTTTGTTTTTCCTATATCTCTTTCCTTCATATTCGTTTTGATGATTTCCCCGGAATCTCCCAAAAGAATATATTCAGAATGCAGTGGCAATAAATTTTCATCAAAGCTTTTATGCAAGGTGTCTTCCACCTGATTGATCGTGTTCTCAGAATCATTTGCCGGTAAGATCATTCCCGATTGCATACAGGCAAAGAAACCAATAAACACGACAACAATCAACAGGATAATGGCAGCGGAAAGACCGACTACATGCTCCAGAAACAGCCTGAATATTGAGATTGTTTTTTCTTTTTTCCTCTTTATTTCCATTTATATCCCACTCCCCAGACAGTCTCAATCGGACAATCACTACGTTTTCCAAGCTTGCTTCTGATATTTTTGATGTGAACCCGAATGGCTGAAATATCGCTCTCCGAATCAAACCCCAGAACCTTTTCCAATATATTTTCCAGTGAAAAAACCTGCCCTTTATTTCGTGCCAGCAATTCACATATTTCATATTCACTTTTGGTTAAAGGAATCCGCTCCCCTTCTACCGTTAACGTCTTTTCTGACAGGTCAAACATGCAGTTGTTTCGAATGAGACTCTGATGTTTTTCCCTGTGTTCTCTTCGAATATGCGCATTTACTCTTGCCCGGAGTTCTGCAATGCCGAAGGGCTTTTTCATATAATCGTCACCGCCCGCCAGAAATGCGTCCACCACGTCCGATTCCATGGTTTTCGCTGTCAAAAACAGGATGGGACAGTCAATCACGGCTCTGTTCTCTTTGCAAAATGTAATCCCGTCCATCTGTGGCATCATGATATCCAGTAAAATCAGATCCACATTTTTCAGATCCGTACTTTGAACCTCATATGCAGAATTTTTTATTTTAACGAGATGACCGTCCCTTGTCAGTGCAGTCTCAATCATCCTGCAGATCGCAATATCGTCATCAATCACAAGTATATGTCCCATAGTGTTTTCTCCTTAATCTTCCGATTTTCTTCCCTCCCATTTGCGAAACATTCCGATCAGCAGTATCGCCATCATGAAAGTAAAAGAAATCAGAACAATGATGCTCTGTATCACTCCATTATATTGCAAAAATCGTTCCTTTACGAGTCTTGTCATGAGAAAAAATGAGGAAAAACGAGCGGCGATTCCCCACGGGAGCCCCCACCAGATTCCCTCCCCCAGTCCGGTCAGAAGTAACGCTGCCAATAAACTCCCTACAATTCCAAGTCCGATACTGTAGCCTTTCCCCAAAAGGAAACTCACCATATAGTGAATGAAATACAGTGGAATCATGCTGATAAATAAAAGAACCGCCATTTTTACATAGGTTTCTGTTAGCACAGTCCCATATCCCAGTCCTTGAAATCCCAGACCAAATCCAACCACTGCAATCAGTGAGGAACAAATGCCAAACACCATGAGCAGCAAAAGTTTACTTATATGAGGCATCCATTTTGGTCTCGCACATGTTAAAAGGAGCTGACAGCACGCTGCATTTTGCTCCACTTCTGACGCCATCGCCGTAACCACCCCGATCAGCATCGGAAAAACCACCGACAGAATCTGTATATAGAGATACACTTTATCCATTTCTTTCATTGCCGAAAATGAATCATACCAGACAAACAGAGCTGCTCCCACAACAGGAATCACCAGATGGATGATCCATACCGGAGTATGAAAACTTTTATAAATTTCTGACTTCATCATTGTACAAACCCCCACTTATTTCACCTCCCGGCGGCGAAACCATAAGGTCGTGAGCACTGTAAATACAACATACAATATCACCGTAATCATAATGCCTGTAAAAATAACCGAAGAATCACTTAAATGATTGGTCCCCTCTATGGGCAGTCCGTTTGGCATTACTTTGATGATCGGACACATAAGCCTTGCCGGAATCGCAAAGGGAACGAGCCATAATTTCGTAGGAGCAAAGAATAGTCCAAATCCAATATTGCAGAACAGATTGACAAGAATCGAAACAACTGATCCCGCCTTTTCACTCAGCCACAGGAACACCGGTATCTGCCACATAAATGTCAAGAACAATACTAAGCTTGCCAACAGAGTCTCCCCAAATGATATTGAAAGTCCGAAGAATAAGCAGGCTGCTGTCACAAACAGATAAAAAATCAGATTCATCAGAAATAACAGAATCGTATTGACAAGAATCTGTGCGATCCACAGTCTCCCTTTATCCACACAAATCGCAAATAGGCCGTGCCGTCCGTGCTTCTTCTCTGCTGAAACAGTAAAAGCCAGCATCATGGCAAGTGATCCCGGTAAAATCATTGTATACCACCAGTTATATGCTCCCGCTATGAGAAAACGCCCCGACATCAAACGTATTGCAAGCGCAAGTGTAACAATGGGACCCAACCAGAGTAATTTCAAAATGAAACGATGCCTTTGTTTTAGAAATTCTGCGCGTATATCATTAATCATTGTATGCACCCGACTTTCTGATCACATCCATAAAAAGACTTTCCAGATTTTCCTCTTTATGGGCCGCATCCTCATACCAGAGTTTTCCATTTGCAATAATACCGATATCATCGGCAGTCTGCTCCACCTCCGACAAGATATGGCTGGATAGAATCACTGTGATTCCCTTTTTCGGAAATGCTAAGATCAATTCTCTTAACTCCTGTATGCCGATGGGATCAAGACCATTGGTCGGTTCATCCAAAATCAGCAGCTTGGGATGGTTCAAAAGAGCCATTGCAATCCCCAGCCTCTGCTTCATTCCCATAGAAAACTGTCCCGCTCTTTTCTTTCCGGTGCCAGTAAGCTCCACAAGCTCCAGAACTTCATCAATGCGGCGATCCGGCAATCCATATAAAAGTGTCCTGACCTTGAGGTTTTCATGTGCTGTCAGATTCTCATACACAGGCGGAGCTTCAATCAATGCACCGATATTCACTAAATCCTTTCGTTCCCAGATCTTTCCGTTAAAATAGATTTCTCCGGAAGATGGATGGATCATTCCTGTCATCATCTTCAGCAGCGTGGATTTTCCGGCTCCGTTTGGTCCGAGCAGACCGTAAATGCTGTTTTTTCGAACTGTGATGGATATCTCGTCGTTCGCCTTCTGCTTTTTGTAGTTCTTACATAGATTTTTTGTTGTCAATATATTCTCCATAACGATCCTCTTTTCTTTTTGATAGTATTAGAATAAGAGGTAATTATAAAGAAAGTGTAAATGTCTCCTGCCTGCACGCAATCTATTTTTCAGCAAACAAATCGGATACTCACAATCCGCTTCGCTGTTTTTCAAGTGAAGCTTGTTAACCGGTAAATAAAAAAGCAGATGTCCTCTCTTTCAAAGAGTATGACATCCACTTCTTATTTCTTGTTTCCACAATCCGTTTTCTTCTATTCTAGTTCATTTTTCCGCGCTTATCTACCCGGTCAATCGGCGGTGCACCGAACTTGTATATTTCCTGATATCTTTCCAGTTCGTCCTCTCCACCCTCTCCTTCCGGAATCAATCCGGTGCAGTCGGTTGTAGACGCCGCATTCGCCAGATAATCATACGCATCAATGACCTGGCGGTTTTTCGATTGCTGACTGTTCCTGCGCTGGTGTTTTTCTTTCTGCTCTCTGTCCATCTTTCATCCTCCGTTCCCAAGGCTCCTCCCACCTGCGGCGGGTCCTTCCTTAGTACTATGCCCACAAGGATGTCAGATTATTTATCAGTTAATCCGTGGAAGGTTCCATTTTTTCACTGTCGACAGAATCCGGATGATAAACGTCACCAGAATGCTGAGCGTCATCGCACTGCTCTGTTGAAAATCAATGTCTAAAAACCACAGATAGCTCATGCCTCCGACGATGGACGCAACCGCATAGATATGCTTCGCAAAAATCACCGGAGTGCGTGCCGCGATGATATCACGCAGAAGTCCGCCGCCCACTCCGGTGATCATCCCAAGACATACCAGCAGAAACTTGTTATATCCGTATCCTGTATTGATGGCGATCTGGATTCCTGTGGTGGTGAAAATTCCAAGTCCCACGGCATCGAACACATTATTTATCGTCTCTATCATGTCCAGATGTCTGGAATAATATTCCCGCGTCAGATAACCGATGATGAACACGAGCAGCGCCGTTCCTGCGGCGATTTCAATATTGCGATGAGATTCGAACATCGCCGGCGGCAGATTGCCGAGCATAATATCCCGGATGATCCCGCCTCCGAAAGCCGTTGTGATTCCCAAAAACATCACGCCAAACAAATCCATCTTTTTTTCGATTCCTACCATCGCTCCGGATATCGTAAATGCAATAATCCCCAGAAGTTCCATGATATTGAACAATTTTTCCATACCGCCGCTCTCTTTTCTGTCTTTTTTATCTTTCTTCTGACAGCAAGTATAACACTGCGGCAATCGTTTTCCAATAGCTCCACTTGTTCTTTTTCGCGTACATATGCGATGTCTGGCAAACCATCACATATTGTTATTCCACTGTCACTGATTTCGCCAGATTCCTTGGCTTATCGACATCAATTCCTTTTGCCACGGAAATGTAATAGGCAAACAATTGGAACGGAATAATCGCAAGTGACGGGGCAAAAAACGGCTGAATTTCCGGAATGCGGTATTCCAGTTCCAGTGTTTCTTTCTCTTTTTTAGCTGCCTCAAAGCCCACGGCGAATATCTTCGCTCCACGGCTCTGCACTTCCACGATGTTGCTGTGGATCTTGTCGTACAGCTCCTGTTGGGTCTCAATCGCCACCACCAGTGAGTCCTGCTCGATCAGTGCGATCGTCCCGTGTTTTAATTCCCCGGCAGCATAGGCCTCCGCGTGAATGTAGGATATTTCTTTTAATTTCAAAGCCGCTTCCAGCGCCAATGTATAGTCCAGACTTCTTCCGATGAAAAATACCTGCTTTTTCCCGGCACACTCATTGGCAGCTCTCTGCAGTTTCTCCTTATGCTCCAGAATCTGTCTGATTTTTGCAGGGATCTGCATCAGTTCACCGTGCAGCTTATTCTTCTCCGCATCCGTGATGCGTTCCTTCAGTGACGCCAGCTCCACTGCAATCAAATCCAGAACAACGAGCTGGGTGCTGTAGCCCTTTGTTGTCGCAACCGAAATCTCTGGCCCTGCGTAAGTATACAGTACCAGGTCAGATTCTCTGGCGATGGTGCTTCCCTGTGCATTGACGATAGCCATGGTCCGGCATCCACGCACCTTTGCCTCACGGAGAGCCGCTACTGTATCTGCTGTCTCGCCGGACTGACTGATGACCAGCACGACCTCTCCCTCATTGAGAACCGGCCTGCGATAGCGAAATTCAGATGCAAGCTCCACCTCCACTGCGACCCCAGCCAGATTTTCAATCAGATATTTTCCGGTCATTCCTGCATGGTACGCCGATCCGCAGGCTACAATATGTAATCTGCTGCATGTACTCAAAAGTTCCCGCAATTTCTGCATATCTTCTTTTCCCTCTTCCTGCAGATAATGCCCCAGCAGCATGCCGATTGCCTGTGGCTGCTCCTGGATCTCCTTCATCATGAAATGCTCGTAGTTTCCTTTGTCAGCCGCATCCTCCTTAAGCTCCAGATGTATGGTCTCTTTCTCTACAATCTGCGCATCCTCGTCAAAAAAGAGAATCCCGCTCTCAGAAATCTCCGCAATCTCCCCGTGCTCCGGATAGTATACGTCTCTCGTATGTGTCAGAATCGCCGGTGCATCCGAGGCAATATAAAATCCGTCCGGTGCCTGACCGATCACCATCGGACTATCCTTTCTCACACAATATATCCGGTTCGGATATTCCTTAAACAACACCGCCAGCGCGTAAGATCCCTCCAGGCGGTCCGTCACCTTCCGGATGGTCTCTATCGGATTCCCCGTCCCATAATATTCCAGCATATGTGCAATCACTTCAGAATCGGTCTCTGACACACAGGTGAAACCTCTTCGCCCCATACGCTCTCTCAGCTGCATGTAATTTTCAATGATTCCGTTATGCACCACAGCGATGGTTCCGGATTGATTGGTGTGCGGATGCGCATTTACATCGGACGGCTCCCCGTGGGTTGCCCATCTGGTATGTCCGATTCCGCAGTGCTCTCCGGCATTATCGGCCCCTGCCTCCTGATCGATCAGGTCCTGCAGCTGCTGGATTCTTCCCTTTTTCTTCCGCACCGTAATCACACCGTCTGTCATCACAGCGATTCCCGCAGAATCATACCCGCGGTATTCCAGCTTTTTTAATCCCTCCAGCAATATCGGTACTGCATTTTCTTTGCCTATATATCCTACAATTCCACACATGTTTGTCTCTCCTTTTGTACTTCCAGTCCTTTTTAATTATTCCCAAAGCTGCCTGTTATTTTATTTCCATACGTAATTTGCCAGAAGGATCACCCCTCTGGCAAATTATTGGCATTTGATATTTGCTTACTTTTTATCAACTGCTGTTTCGCTCATTTATTTATCACGGGTATCCCCGCTCTATAAAATCCCCCACTCATAATCTTATAGCGCATTACTTTCTGCCCGTTGAAATTAGATTTCGTCTGTTACTCCAAAGTGCTCGAACAGGATTCTTTCTGCCTCTGCACTCCACAGACCACGGTTTGCGCTGCATACTTCGTCAAGTTTCTTAAACAGAGGATCTGTCTCGCCTAATTTTGCAAAGTCTTCGATTGCGGTCAGTGGCATATCAAACTGTGTATAAGTCAGTTTCTTTCCACCAGGAATCTTTGGCAGATTCAGTGTTGCCTCTGCGATACTGTCAATTCCTCCTACATGCGTTACCATAACTGCCGGCTCAATTTTGCCTGCTGCTGCAAGTGTATTCGCCTCGATCAGGTCATCGTTGTTTCCACCTGTTGTTCCCATGATATGAGAGCTTGTATAGTGGCAGTTGTAAAGGTTCATCTCTGCGCTGAACTGATTGTCTGTCGGGCCTGCGAAGAAGTTCAGGCATCCGTCGAATGCAAGTAATTTATCACCAAGCTCTGCAACCTGACGGTTTGGAATGTATACGAATACATCATCATATCCGTGGCCTTCTGTAAGGTCGATAAGTTCTTTTACAGGATCAGCCATGCTTGCTGTATTCACGTATAATAATTCTACGCCCTGCTCTTTTGCATATTCCGGTGTGATTACTTCTTTTGCTCTTGCAATTCTGTCATCACTGATGTCTGTTACAACGATACGTTTTGGTTTGTTCTCAAACTGAATACCATAGCTTACTGCTCCAAGCCCCATCGGTCCACAGCCTCCGAGAATGATGATGTTACCATCTTCTTTTGTGCCGATTGCGTGATCATGGTTTCTCTTGTTTGTATGATAGTTTCCACGGAATCCACCGATACAGCAGCTCATTGGCTCACCCAGTGAAGCCTCGAAGAATGCATCCCCCTCATAAGGCATAAGGCATCCCAGTTCCATAACTTCGTGAGGCATGATGCAGTAAGTAGTTGCACCACCGCAAAATTCATATGAGTATCCAGGTGAGTCAAGACGGCCTTTGTAATTCAATGCCGGCTGCTGTGCGAATTTCTGTCCCGGTTTAAACTGATCTTTCCATTTATCACCGACTTCCACGATAATTCCTGCAAATTCATGGCCTACGATTACCGGGTTTGTATCAATATTTTGTGGAGCTCTTTTATGCTTTTTACCCTGCTCTACCAGTTTGTATGTGGACATGCAGATGCTGTCGCTCATAACCTTCACGAGAATCTCGTCATCCTTGATCTGTGGAAGTTCAAATTCCTCTAATCTCAAATCTCTTGTTCCATACATTCTGACTGCTTTTGCTTTCATAATTTCTCTCTCCTTATCTTTTTATAATTTACTTGTTACCTGCATTACTTGCTGCTCACCTTAGTTTTTCCCGGTTAACAGTTTATATATCTTTTCAGCATCATTGCTGTAAAGCTCTTTCTCTTTTTCCGGATCCATCATGATGTCCGCGATCTGTGCCAGGATATCCAAATGTGCATCACCCACGCCTGCGATTCCGACTACGATCTGTGCTGTATCTCCGCCCCAGTCGATTCCATCCGGGAATACAATCACTGCAATACCTGATGATTTCACCGCATTCTTTGCTGCCTCAACTCCGTGTGGAAGTGCCAGACCATTTCCCATGTATGTAGAAAATGTTTTTTCTCTCTCTACCATTCCCTCTACGTAAGATGGATCTACGTATCCTGTATCCACCAGCATCTTTCCTGCCATGCGGATTGCTTCTTCCTTATTCGCCGCCTTCGCATTTACGATCACGTTCTTCTGATAAAGCAGCTCCAGATTTTCTTCTTTTTTCTTTTTTGAAAAAAACATATTTTTTCCTCCTTCTTGATTTGCTGTTGACTTGTTTGGTTTCTTTTTCTCTCGTTGCTTTTATTATTTATTTTTCTTTCCTTGTTCCTCGTTTCTATGTCTATATTATAGTGGTGTAATACCTCTTTTTTCAAGTCAAAGACCCCCATCTTTGGCGCCATCCAATAGTGCCAGATTTTCGTGGCTATATCTTGCAAGTGGAAAATAACAGTGAGATAAGGTTCTGAAAACAAAAAGCACTTGCTGATCGGAAGTAAAGACCGAAGAACAAGTGCGTAAAAAGAGCGAATGCCATTATAAGATTGTAGCATCGCATAAAGGCGATACGATTATTGAGCATAGCAAGTATGGAGGATTTTCAGTGAGAATAACTTTGGAGCTGGTTCTATTATAAATCTATTGTTCTTGCACCTGATAATCGAAAAAATCAAAGTCCGCATAATGCTCGTGCTTCACCCGGTCGGCGCAGGTGATGCCTGCCATGGTTCCTGTAAATTCCCCGTATTTGCAGTATTCATCGGAAAAGATCGATGTGTCGAATATCTTGCCGATCTGGTGATATTCTTTTCCGTCGTAACTCCAGGAAAATCTGGTCTCTCTGTCCTCAATGCGAAGCTGCAGATAGATTGGAACATCCCTCACCGCTGTTCTGGTGTCCACATATTCGGTCTTTTCCCCGTTTTCCAGCTGCACCAGAGATAATGCGCTCTGGCCCAGGGTCTCACTGTAATATTTCCGCAGATTAATATAATTCATATTATCGTAATACAAAATCAATCCCGCGCTGTGCTGGTATACTTCCGGGGTGAAATCCATCTTTGTGGTCACTGTCGCCCGGGTACTGGTCAGTTTTCTTGCCAAAATGCTTACTTTATTCAAAGACGTCCGGGCCTCCTGGCCGCGAAGGCGTACCCAGCCTTTTCTGGCAGTCACATCCGCAAAGGACGTAGGCATGAGCCGTGGTGCATAATACCAGTTGCCCAATTCTTCCCCATCAAAGTCATCAAAAGCAGGGGATTGCTCCATTGGACATTCCGGCAGTTTACTGGGTTCGTACACATCGTCTACCAGATTCGTGCCGTCTGCCTTGCGCAGCCAGCCATCCTCCGTCCATACCATTTTGGAAATGGCAGTCTCACGCCCCAGGGTACAGCGAAGCTCCGGCAGAAACGGTCTGGAACAATGATATACCATATACACCTCACCCAGTGACGTCTCCACGTAACTTCCATGGCCCGCCTTCTGCAGCAGTACCGTTGGATTATAGTATTTCGGTTTGAGGTGATCCGGGTCGTGCCGTTCATTGTCGCTGACTGGATTCGATGTAAGAATCGGATTCATGGGATCTCCCTCATAAGGTCCCCATGGGTTTTCCGCGCGCCCCATGGTCACCGAATGATTGTAGCCTGTCCCGCCTTCCGCCGACATAATATAATAGTAACCATTTCGTTTGGTCAGATGGGGGGCCTCGATACAGCCCCGGTCCGTGCCGCCTCTCCAGATTGTCTTTGGATATCCCATCACTTTCTTTGCTTTGGGATCATATTCCACCAGGCAGATAGCTCCCGGCTTTTCATAGCCTTCCCGCGTTTCCCATCCCATAGACACAATATATTTTTTTCCATTGTCATCGTGAAGGATAGAAGCATCAAACCCCGCAGAATGCAGATATACCGGCTCGGACCATGGCCCGCGGATATCCTTTGCAGTAATCACAAAATTGTCCACATCGAAATATCTGGCATTCATAGAGTTCATGACACCGTAAACCACATAAAACAGGTCTTCTTCCTCGCAGTAAGTCAGGCACGGTGCCCAGATTCCCTTTGCCGAGGGAAGTTTTTTCAAGTCGACCTGACTGTCATCCGTCAGTACATGGGTATATAATTCCCAGTTCTTCATATCTTTCGAATGGTATACCGGAAGCCCCGGAAACCATTCGAAGGTGGATACAACAATATAGTAATCATCCCCTTTACGACAAATACAGGGATCCGGATTGAAACCGGGAAAAATGGGATTTTTCATCATAGTTCTGCCCCTTTCTTATGCATGTTCTACCGGAAACCAGCCCTGTGCAACACATTTGTCAAAATCCCAGGCATCCCAGCCGATCCATGAGGATTCCGAAACCGTATCCAACAGCAATTTATAATTCCAATAAAAGTAACCATTTCCCGCATTCCACGCCTGCAGCTGTGCTTTCGCCAATTCCTGATAAATCACTTTCTTTTCTTCCATGGTAAATGCCTCTGCCTCCACACCTTCCATACCATTTAAAACGCTCTGTCCACCTTTAGTATCATGTCCGCACGCATAGGAATTGAACAAACACCACTCTCCGCAGATAACAGGGAAATACCGGGACATTTCTTTTATTTCTTCTTCGTAGTTCTCTTTCACGAAGTTTACGTAACCTTCTACGGACTGCGCGCATCCTGCCATCTCTGCCATCATAAGATACTGGTGGGTGTCAAGGATCACATTCTCAAATTCTGTTTCCTGCATAAAGTCTTTCCATGCCAGAAAATCAAAACCATCGTGAATGACCACAGATTTTTCCACTGGCATATACTTACGGATCTTTCTATACGCATCTACATAGAAATTTCTCAGGAATGCCATTTCTACCGGTCTGCTCTGTTTTCCCAGTGCTTCGTCCACAGGCTTGTAGCGTTCCTGAATATTAAAGGAATCCCAGGCCGCCGCGGTCAGCGGTTCATTGACGATCTCAATGCCCAAAAGTCCTGCTCTGGTGCCATATCTCCGAGCCAGTTTTTCCAGTAGCTCCAAGGTAAATTCTACTTTTTTCGGGTCCTGAGCCCAGGTGCATACACCTGAGATGCCGCCATTATCAAATCCGTTCTGGCTGCCCGGAACCGTGTGCAGATCGATAAGAATCTGCAGTCCATACTTTTCTGCCCATCCAAAAGCCTTGTCCAATTCCTCGATACAGCCCAAAAACGGCGGGCAGTCACCAAAGATAAAATACGGAACAGGGATACGCACCGCATTCATATGATGGGATTTGATGATTGCAAAATCCCGTTCTGTAATATATTCACTGCGGTGTACCTTGATCCGCGCCTCATAGACTTCTTTTGAAAGCTGGGTGGGGAGATAATATTCATCCTCCGCCGTTGTACCTTCAAAGAGCGCCGGGCTCATCCATTTTTCCAATACCAGCCAGTTTCCCAGATTTACACCTTTTATCTGCATATGCTATCCTCCTTCTTTCTGCTTCTATTCTGCAAGATACGCTTTGAATTTTTCTTTTACATCTGCCTCATCTTCCGTATTCACAACCAGTGTCAGCGGTTTTTCCAGATCCAGGCTAAAGATTCCCATGATTGATTTTGCATCCACATAATACTTGCCTGCCTGCAGATCTACATCACAGCTAAATCTGGAACAAATTTTATTAAATGCATCTACATCCTTTACTCCGCCTATTTTTACGCTTACTTTGACCATTTTCTCATCCTCCTGCTATATTTTTCTATTCTTTTTGTGCACCTGCACAGTCTTTCAGATCTTTGATAATTCCATCAAATTCTTTATCCAGTTTCCAGAATTTCATAATGATGAGTCCCACCACATAAACCGCAATCGGGATCCATACAAAACAGATATTGATGGAAAGGAGCGCCGAATCTGTCTGTACCGCTGCCTCTCCTGCATATCCACCAGCCGCAAGGATCCATCCCAGCATGGCTGAGCCCAGTCCGTTACCGATTTTGTACCCAAAGCTGCAGGCACTGTTTACCAGACCTTCCGTACGATACCCGGTCTTCCATTCGCCATAATCAATAGTATCCGATACCATTGCCCACATGGTCGCTCCTCCACATGCTCCGCCAAGTCCACGGATGATGCTGGAAATAACAATAACTACCGTCGCTCCGCCGGAATAGGCCAAAACCAGCATACCGATAATGTTCAATACAAGACCTGCGGCAAACACATTTCTTTTCCCGAATTTCTTAACAAAGGCTGCAATCAGAAACATACACACAATCTGCGCAATATTCATGGTGCTGTTGATGGTTGCCACCAGATTGGAATTTCCAAGGATTTCCTTTGCGAAATACACCGTTGCACCGCCATTGATGGAATACATCATAAAGAAGAAGGCGAGCATTATGGTAATCATAATCCAGTATTTGTTTTTAAATAATGCTTTGATCCCTTCTTTGACCGGAACTACAGCTGCCTTACCTGTTTCCTCTTCCAATACCGGTTTTACACGTTCTTTGGTTCCAAAGAAATTAATCAAAAATGCTGCAACAGATAATGCGCCCAGCATGCAGAATGTTTTCGTCCATGCACTGGCATTATCTCCAAAGAACTCTACCAGCGGAAGTGTAAATGTATTTATAATCAAAGTTCCTGCAGTTGCAAGAAGATTTCTGAAAATACTAAGTACGGATCTTTCATATGGATTCTGGGTCATCAGTGCGTTCAATGCAGAATAAGGTACATTGATTGCTGTATAAATAACCGTTGAAACCAGATTGTAAGTAATAAACACATAAACCAGTTTGGAAGCCGCAGACCATCCGACAGGCACGGAGAACAGCAGCACACCGGAAACAGCAAAGGGAATACACATGCGCAGCAGCCACGGCCTTGCTTTACCAAATCTGGACTTGGTACGGTCCACGATAATTCCCATGATTATATCACTGACGCCGTCAAAAATTCTGGAAATCAGCATGATCGTTCCCACAGCTGCCGCACTTACTCCCGCGTAGTCCGTGTAATAAAACAGTAAGAATGCTGACATTGCCGTATAAATAATATTACATCCAAAGTCTCCGCATCCATAAGAAAATCTGTAACTGTTCAGAACTCCATTAGTTAAAGATGATATCGGAATTCCCTAAAAGGGCTTCTCTGATTGCTGTAAAAGCATTTATTCCATGCTTATGAGCAGTCCCAATATAGCTCATGATTGTAAGATATTCCTGTGCGCCTTCCTCACTGCGAAAACATCCTGAGACCTTGGTTTTAACCTTAATCATGCGCAAATCACGTTCCGCAAGGTTATTATCAAACGGAACACAGAGATTCTTTATAAATAAGCAGACTGATGCCTTGTAATTCACAAGTCTGTCAATTAGATTTAGTACCTTGGTCTTTTTCTTTCGACCACGCTTTTTGGTTGTGACTTCTGG
>NZ_FQZY01000022.1 GCF_900142165.1 Hespellia stercorisuis DSM 15480 | reverse complement strand
ACCAATTACCGAAATAATATCGCAAAACAGGTTTTAAAAATTCTCTGTTTTGTACAAAAATTAATTAGTTCCCCAAGGGGGTTCTGAACAGTTACTTATTTTTAATGTTTTTTAGAATTATTGTCTCTTTTCAGATATTAATTCATGCAATTTTTGCATCGCCTGACTGATTCCGCCCACCTCATCGATCATCCCGGCCTCGACAGCCTCCTTCCCCTCGAGCATTGTTCCGACATCCTTTACCAGTTGGGATGGATCCAGCATCAGTTTCTCAAGATGCTCTTGGGTAATGCGCGAATGCGCGGCAATAAATCCGGTGATCCGATCCTGGGTTTTCTCCATGTTGCGGTAGCTCTGCATCACGCCGATGAACATTCCCGTCGAGCGGACCGGGTGCACCGTCATGGTTCCCGTCGGCACAATGAAAGAATAATCTGCGGATACCGCCAGCGGCCCTCCGATCGAATGACTTCCGCCAAGCACCAGAGAGACCGTTGGTTTGCTGAGTGATGCAATCATCTCCGCGATGGCAAGTCCAGCCTCCACATCGCCGCCGAGTGTATTCAGCAGGACAAGCAGTCCGTCGATCTCATCGTTGTCCTCCACCTCTGCCAGCTTCGGCAGGAGATGCTCATACTTTGTGGTCTTGGAATTAGCTGATGCCGCCTCGTGTCCTTCGATCTCTCCGATGATCGTGAGAAGCTGGATATGATCCTTCCCTTTTTTTAATTCAAGTGCGCCCATCTCACGGATTTCCTCCGTTGTATTTTCCTCGTTCGTATTGGTTTTCTTTTTTTCAGCCAAAAAAACACCTCCCATACTTTTTCTTAGTATGGAAGATGTTTCGAAAAATATACATGCTGCCTGTTACTGTTAAACAGCGGCCAGCGCCTGCTCTACATCTGCAATGATATCTTCTGCATTCTCAATGCCTACACTGAAACGGATCAGATCCGGTTTCACACCTGCTTCCAGCAATTCCTGATCGTTCATCTGTCTGTGTGTGTGGCTGGCAGGATGAAGGACGCAGCTTCTCGCATCCGCAACGTGTGTCACGATTGCAACCATCTTCAGATTATCCATCATTCTCACAGAAGCATCACGGCCGCCTTTGAGGCCAAAGGTGATTACTCCGCAGGTTCCGTTCGGCATATATTTCTGTGCTCTCTCGTAGTATTCGTTTCCTTCTAACTCCGGGGTGTTGACCCAGGCAACTTTCTCGTGGTTTTGCAGATACTGTGCAACCTTCTTCGCATTCTCACAGTGTCTCGGCACACGAAGATGCAGTGTCTCCAAACCAAGATTGAGATAAAATGCATTCTGCGGTGACTGGATGGATCCAAGATCACGCATGAGCTGAACAGTCGCCTTCGTGATATAGGCACCTTTTCCGAACTTCTGGGTGTAGACAACGCCGTGATACGTCTCGTCCGGAGCGGTCAGTCCCGGATATTTGTCGGCGTGGGCATCCCAGTCAAAATTACCGCTGTCCACGATTGCTCCGCCTACGCAGGTGGCGTGTCCATCCATGTATTTGGTTGTGGAATGGGTCACGATATCAACGCCCCATTCAAACGGACGGCAGTTGATCGGTGTCGGGAACGTATTATCAACGATAAACGGTACGCCATGGCTGTGAGCTGCATCCGCAAACTTTTCAAAATCGAGCACAACCAGCGATGGATTGGAGATCGACTCCCCAAAAACTGCCTTGGTGTTATCCTGAAATGCAGCCTCCAGATCTTCTCTGCTCACCTCAGGATCGACAAAGGTTGCCTCGATCCCCAGCTTTTTGATGGTGTGAGCGTAGAGATTGTAAGTACCACCGTATATCGCCGAAACGCAGATGATGTGATCGCCTGCCTCCGCGATGTTGATAATCGCATAGAAGTTTGCAGCCTGTCCGGATGAAGTCAGCATCGCTGCTACACCGCCCTCCAGATCACAGATCTTTGCTGCGACAGCGTCGTTTGTCGGGTTCTGAAGTCTTGTATAAAAGTATCCGCTGTCCTCCAGATCAAACAGACGTCCCATCTGATCACTTGTATCGTACTTAAATGTAGTGCTCTGGTAGATTGGAAGAACACGGGATTCCCCGTTTTTTGGTGTCCAGCCGGACTGTACACATTTGGTTTCCATCTTAAAATCGCTCATGATATGTATGCCTCCTCTTATGAATATAAATATTTTGCTTCCAGTTTTTTGACCATATCAGTATACAGATCCTTGCACTCTTCTTTTTCCCCGGATTCTATCAGGCTGACACAAGGCTGCAGATAGGTTGTCCAGATGTGGTTGTAGATCTCCTCTGCGTGGGCTTCTTTTTCAATTCGTTTCACGATGGTTGGCGCAATGTCGTAATACTCGTGTACGACGGCTGTTCCATCTTCCGTGGATAACAGATATTCATCGCGGTAATCCCGAAGCATAGTCAGCTCATAACAGTCATCCGGTTTGTCGAGACTTTCGCATACCGCTGTGGTAATATAGCATAAACCGGTTCTGAATCCGCTTTGAATCTCCTCGGAGGTAGATCGTTTGATTGAGGATCCAGGCAGCATCTCATTCCATACCGCAACAAGTTCCTCTGTGAAGGCTTTTGCCTTGGCACTGTCAATTTTCCCAAGCACCGGCACAAAGTAAGACACCATGGTCAGATTGTAATCGATCATGGCCACTTCTTTTCTGTTCTTTGACTTGATATTGGTCATCTCGTCCAGGACATACTGGGGAAGATAAGTACAGATTTCTTTCATGGACTCCTCAGATTCTTCGATTCCTTCTTTTATCAGCAGGAAAAGATCCTGATGGTCTGCACACAGATCTTCCATCTGAACCTGATATAATTTTTTCTTGAACTTTTGGGAAAATCCCTGACATTCTTTGTATAATTCGATCATTCCATCCTTTATCCTGTTCGATTCCATCATACCCTCCACTTATTCGATATTGGCGTTGTGATATACATCCTGCACATCATCGTCTTCATCCAGCAGGTCCAGTGTCTTCTGAATATTCTGGAGATCCTTTTCATCCTCCAGATCAACCCAGGTCTGTGGAATCATCGTCACCTCTGCATCAGCCATCACAAGTCCGGCCTCCTCAAGCTTCAGGCGAACCTCACTGAACTCTTCCGGTGCAGTAACGATCTCAAAACTGTCCTCTTCCTCTGAAAAATCCTCCGCACCGGAATCCAGAGCGAGCATCATCAACTCATCCGCGTCCATCTCACAATCTTCTTTGGACACGATGATCTGTCCCTTTTCATCGAACATGAAAGAGACACATCCCGGTGTTCCGACATTTCCACTTCCTTTGGTAAACGCATTCTTCACGTTGGATGCGGTACGGTTTTTGTTATCGGTCAGAGTCTTTACGATGATTGCCGTTCCGTTCGGGCCGTAGCCCTCATATGTAATATGCTCATAGTTATCACCGCTTCCCTCTCCGGCCGCTTTCTTGATGTTTCTGTCGATCGTATCGTTGGGCATGTTGTTTGCCTTTGCCTTGGCGATCACATCACGGAGACGACTGTTGTTGTTCGGATCCGGACCGCCGCCCTCTTTTACGGCAACCGCCAGCTCTCTTCCGATTTTAGTAAATATTTTTCCTTTTGCAGCATCATTTTTCTCTTTTTTATGTTTGATATTTGCAAATTTTGAATGTCCTGACATATATTTCCCTCTTCTTTCTCTTATCGGTCTTCTGTCTTTTCCCCCGCAAATACATGCTTTGCGGACTTTAGTAAAAAACAGACGTATTATATTCTATCACTCTTCTTTTTGTTTTTCAATCTTAACTGTCTGAATTATGTTATCATTGACGCTTATAACGGAAAAATGATATCTTCCATAATCCACATGACACTCCTCTTCCTCCGTCGGAATGTGATCCAGCTCATCCACAAGAAATCCGTTCAGCGTATCGAAGTCTTCCTCCTCGAAGGTGATGCCAAGCATCCGTTCAAGATCCTCGAGAGGGGTGAGCCCCGGTACTATGTAGGAGCCGTCCGCCTGTTTTGTGATGGTGGCTTCTTCCTTATCATATTCATCCAGAATATTGCCGACGATCTCCTCGACGATGTCCTCCATCGCGACAAGCCCGGAGGTCATGCCGTATTCGTCGAGCACAATGACCATGTGTTTCTTTTTGAACTGCATCGCCTTAAACAGGGTATCGATACTCTTCGTCTCCGGAACAAAACTGACAGACCGGATCATTCCGGGGATGTCTTTTAAGGGGCAGTCCCTGAGTTCTTCTTTCAGATAATTTTTCATGAGTTCTTTTAAATGTATCGTTCCGGTGATGTTATCGATATCTCCATCATATACCGGAAACCGGGAATTACTCTCATTTACAACAAAGCGGAACACATCCTCAAGCGTATCCGAAGAATCGATGGCGACAATATTCTTGCGGTGGGTCATGATGTCCTTGGCGTCCTTGTCACCAAATTCGAAAATGTTGCGGATCATCTCTGCCTCACTCGTCGCATATCTTCCCTGCCTGCGACCCTCATCGATCATAGAGACAATGTGCTCTGCCTTTTTCTCATCCGGTTCTTCCTCCAGAAAAAAGCTCTTCACCTTCTCCAGTAAACTTTCCTCTTCCATTTTCTTTCCTACTCCTTTTATGTATGAAACTCTAAACTGATTTTTAGCGCTTCATCAACTTTCCTCATTAGATTCGTATCCACATGACAGACAAATTCTCTCAGCCGTTTTTTATCAATGGTACGGATCTGCTCTAAAAGTATCACCGAATTTTTCACCACATGATATCTGGCTGCGCTGATCTCGATATGAGTCGGCAGCTTTGCCTTGTTCATTCTGGATGTTATGGCGGCACAGATCACAGTCGGGCTGTGTCGGTTGCCAACATCATTTTGAATAATCAGTACCGGTCTGACTCCACCTTGTTCCGAGCCGATCACGGGACTTAAATCAGCATAATAAATATCTCCTCTTTTTACAAGCACTTTTTTCACACTCCGAATTTTGATAGTATCATTATTACCATTTTTTTCGGTAGTATGCATTTTTAGGATAACCATTCTATCCGGTGCGTGTTTTGCGGCAGAACGGATTCTCTTCAGGCAAGGTAATCAATCCTGTCTACAATCTCGCCGTGACGCAGATAGATGCGCGGAATACGTTTGCTCAGCCCGCAGACAAATTCGTAATTGAACTTTCCAGACAGGTCACTCAGCTCTTCCACGCAGATTGTCTCCGGTCCGTCTTTTCCAATCAGGATCACGCGGCAGCCGAAGGAGACATGCTCAATGTCCGTCACGTCGACCATAAACTGATCCATACAGATTCTGCCGAGTATTTTGGCCTTTTTTCCGTGAATCAGAACATATCCTTTGTTGGACAGAGAACGGGGGTATCCGTCACCATAGCCGACCGGAACTGTAGCAATCTTCATCTTTTTGTCGGTAATGTAAGTCCCGCCGTAGCTGATGGCGGCACCTGCATCCAGTTCTTTCACATGGGCGACGTGACTCACCAGCGAAAGGGCCGGCTTCAAATCCACCTTCTCCTTATGTACTTCCTCGGACGGATACATGCCATAAATCGAGATGCCTGCGCGGACCAGCTCGTGACTGAACTCTGGGAAATCAATGATTCCCGCACTGTTGTCACAGTGGTGATATGGGATGGCCAGGCCGGCATTCGCCAGCTTCTCAGACATCCACTGGAACTGCTCATGCTGCTTCTTGGTAAATGTTTTATCGGTTTCGTCCGCCTTCGAAAAATGCGTGAACACCCCCTCGATTTCTACATTGGGGAGCCGGCTGATGCTTGTGATGACAGCGGCACTCTCCTCGCATACCAGAAATCCGAGTCGCCCCATGCCGGTGTCGAGCTTTATATGGAAACGGGCCGTCATCCCCATCTTCACAGCTGTCTCAGACATATCCGCAGCCATTTCTTCCGTGTAAACCGTCGGGCGGATATCGTACTGAAGCATCTCCTCGTACTGATCCGGGAAAACACATCCCAGTACCAGAAGTGGTTTTTTGATTCCGGCTTTGCGAAGTGCTACTGCCTCATCAAGGCATGCGGTTGCAAAACCCCATACATATTCTTTCTCCTCCAGAAGCAGAGCAATCGGTGTGGCTCCGTGGCCGTAGCCGTCTGTCTTGACAACGCCAATCATTTTTGCCTCCGGGGCAATATTTTTTTTCATCTCATCCATATTATATTCCACTGCATCCAGATCAATCTGTGCGTAGACTCTTCTATATTGTTTCATTTTCTTTTCGCTCCTCTGCTGCTTCTTTTAAACAATTTCTGATCCCGTCGATCAGATCTCTTGCAAGGACACTGTATGCCCCGCTCTTTTCCCGTGCGTCATCCCCTGCACAGCCGTGAAGAAAGACGCCGGTGCATGCCGCCTGAAAGTCCGGCAGATGCTGTGCCATGAGCCCTCCGATCACACCGGCGAGCACATCCCCCGATCCGGCCTTAGACATTGCGGAATTGCCGGAGGTATTCACGTAAACACACTGTTCTTTTTTCTGCACCAGCGTCCGCGCATCCTTCAGGACGCAGGTGACAGGATACCGCTCTGTAAAGTCTGTAAGAACCGTGAAGCGGTCTGCCTGCAGCTGTGCAACACTCCCGCCAGTCAGCCGTGACATTTCCTTCATGTGCGGTGTCAGTACGATGGGAACGTCTGTCAAATCCGATTCTTCTGACCGCTCAAGTACTTCCATGTGTTCGCTCAGTATATTCAGACCATCCGCATCAATGACAAGCGGAGTCTCTGCGAGCTTCACTGCCTCGAGGAGCAGTGCTTCGGATACAGTGCTCTTTCCGAGCCCACATCCGATGACGGTCACCTCGGCCCATTCCATCAATTCTTTTAACGTGTCAGGCTCAAATTTCTCGTAAGTCGTAATGACCGCCTCCGGCAGCATCTGCTGGAGCACCTCTCTGTTATCCTGGGAGGTATAGATCCGCACGAGTCCCACTCCTGTCTCGTATGCTGCTCTGGCACTCAGATATGCCGCTCCCGCCATACCAAAGCTTCCAACAATCATCAATAGTCTGCCGTAGGTTCCTTTGTGGGAATCTGCTGTCCGGACGGGAAGCAGTGCTTTTAAATCGCATTTGTCATATGTGAAGCACAAATCCGATTCTTTTTCTTCCGGAATCCGAAATCCACTCTGAGGGATTCCTATATTAACAGTATAGACGCGTCCGGCATAACTGGTTCCCGGAAAGAGAACCGTTCCCAGTTTTTCATACGCGTACGTCACGGTGATGTCTGCACGGAATGCGGTGCCCATGATCTGTCCGGTATCGGCATGGACTCCGGACGGGATGTCCACCGCGATTTTGATGCTCTGAAGCTGATTCATCTGTTCGAGAAGCTGCGCGTAACGTCCCTCAATATTCCGGCTCAGACCAACGCCGAACACGGCATCCACAACTGCAGTATAGCTGCCGGGCAAAATTGTCTGACTGACAGAAACTCCCATTCTGCGCAGAATGGCAAGCTGGCAGGCTGACTGTTCCGTCATGGAAGTCTCCCGGCCCACGAACACCACCACAGGTTCGTATCCCTTTTCAAGGAGCAGACGTGCAATCACGAATCCATCTCCTCCATTATTGCCTGATCCACATACAATCAGGACACGGGTAAGATCAACTGCGCGTCGTTCCATGATCTCCAGCGTTCTCAGTGCCGCCCGTTCCATCAGGACCATCGACGGAATGCCGATATTCTGAATTGTGCGTGCATCACGGTTTTTCATCTGTAATCCATCTAACAGATATCTCATTAAAAAACACCTTCCTCAATATAAAAATAACGTGTAAAAGAACGCATCACACGTCCTCGCTACACGTTATTTTTCAGAATACTTATTCTTCCTCATGTTCTTCTCTGTACCGAGTGACATTGTATGACAACTTCATTAAGCTTTCCGACAAATGAACATTCTCAACAATCACATCCTCCGGCAGAGACAGATCGGTATGTGCAAAATTCCAGATTGCTTTGACACCATTCTCGACCAGCATGGCTGCGACTTCAATCGCTTTTGACTTCGGAATTGTCAGGGCTGCGATTTCAATATCGTTGTTGATGACAAAATCCTTCAGTTCGTCCATCATCCGAATCGGTACGCCTCTGACGGCAACGCCTTCCAGGCGCGGATTCACATCAAACAAGCCCTTCAGGATAAACCCACGGCTCTCGAATGCGGCATAGTTGGCCAATGCCTGCCCCAGATTACCAACGCCGATAATGATAATATTATGATTCTTGTCAAGTCCAAGAATCTTACCAATCTCTGTATAAAGATATTTTACATTATATCCATATCCCTGCTGGCCAAAACCGCCGAAATTGTTCAGATCCTGCCGGATCTGTGATGCGGTTACACGCATTCTCTTACTTAGATCGTTCGATGAAATTCTTTCGACTCCACCCTCCATCAGTTCCCCAAGATATCTGTAATATCTAGGCAAGCGACCTATTACTGCTTGTGATATTTCTTTACGTTCCACGGTAATTACCCTCCAATCAAATCTATTCACTATTATATAGAATTACAGGATTAAAGTCAATTTTTTGTTGTATTTATATGCATTTTCGATATAATAAAGGTTGCAGCCTGTTAATATCACGACATAAAACTGTCCTGAAACAGCTGCAAATACGATTTATTAGGAGGAAATAATTATGATTTTAGCATGTCATAATCTGACCAAATCATTTGGCGAACAGGTCATTGTAAACAATGGTTCTTTTCATATAGAAGACAGAGAAAAAGCGGCACTTGTGGGCGTAAACGGCGCCGGAAAATCCACGATTTTGAAGATGATTATGCTGGAAGAACCCACGGATGGCGGAGACATTATCCTCACAAAGGGCCGTACCATCGGTTATCTTGCGCAGCACCAGTCCCTGCAGAGTGGAAATACCATTTTTGAGGAGGTGAAAACTGCCAAATCCGAGATTATTGAATTAGAAAAGCAGATCCGCGCCACAGAATTGGAGTTAAAAAATCTGGAGGGTGCTGAGCTGGACGCTCGTCTGCAGGCATACCACCGCATGACGGCACGTTTTGAAAACGAAAACGGATACGCCTACCAGAGTGAACTGATCGGTGTGCTCAAAGGCCTGGGATTCCCCGAGTCAGAGTTCGACAAATCGGTAGACACTCTCTCCGGCGGGCAAAAGACCCGTGTCTCTCTCGGAAAACTTCTGCTGACAAAACCGGATATTCTTCTGCTTGATGAGCCGACTAACCACCTGGATCTGAACTCTATCGCATGGCTGGAAACGTACCTCATGAACTATTCCGGTGCCGTTCTGATCGTGTCACATGACCGATATTTTATTAATCGTGTCGTCACAAAGGTTGTCGAGATCGACAACGGAGAGCTCTGCATGTTCTCCGGAAATTACAAGGATTATGCGATGAAAAAGCAGCAGATTCGTGATGCAAAGCTTAAGGAATATATGAACCAGCAGCGGGAAATCAAGCATCAGGAGGCCGTCATCGAAAAGCTTCGGTCCTTCAATCGGGAAAAATCCATCCGGCGGGCCGACAGCCGTGCCCACATGCTGGAGAAAATAGAACGAATTGAAAAGCCAGTCGAGAATAAGTCTGAGCTTCACTTTTCTCTGGAGCCCTCGACGATGAGCGGCAATGATGTCCTGACCATCGAGCATCTTTCCAAATCCTTCGATCATGAGCCACTTTTTAAGGATATCAATTTCGAGATAAAGCGGGGGGAGCATGTTGCCATTATCGGCGATAACGGCACGGGAAAAACGACACTTTTAAAGATCTTAAACGAAGTCCTTCCCGCAGACAGCGGCTCCTTCCGCCTGGGCTCCAACGTACATATCGGCTACTATGATCAGGAGCATCACGTGCTGCACAGCGATAAAAATATTTTTGATGAGATCTCGGATGATTATCCGACGCTTACTAACACACAGATTCGCAACACGCTCGCCGCTTTTCAGTTTGCCGGGGACGATGTCTACAAGATGATCCATGACCTGAGCGGCGGCGAGCGCGGCCGCGTATCGCTCGCCAAGCTGATGCTGTCAGAAGCAAACTTTCTGATTCTTGATGAGCCAACCAACCACCTGGATATCACCTCAAAAGAGATTTTGGAGAAGGCGCTCAACGATTACACAGGGACGCTGCTCTACGTTTCCCACGACCGTTACTTTATCAACCAGACAAGCTCAAGAATCCTGGAACTCGTCAATCATAATTTCGTAAATTACATCGGAAATTACGATTACTATCTCGAGAAAAAGGAAGAGCTGACAGCCGCCTATACCCAGGCACCGGAATCTGCCCAGGCCGCAGAAGCCGCAGTGTCAGATAAAGACAGCAGCAAGCTCACCTGGCAGGAACAAAAAGAACAACAGGCCCAGGAGCGCAAGCGTCAGAATGACCTGAAAAAGACAGAAGTCCGGATCGCATTGCTGGAGACCCGCAACGATGAAATAGACGATCTCATGCTCAGAGAAGAAATCTACACCAATTCCGTAAAATGTCAGGAATTGGCGCATGAGAAAACAGCAAACCATACAGAGCTTGAATCACTTTATGAAACATGGGAGACACTTGCAGAATAAAAATCAGCCTGGATAATAGATATCAAAACAAAGAATCGCCAGAACCGACATTCGTCGGAACTGGCGATTCCTAATTAGGGACTTATTTTACAGCCCCTTTTTTGTCAGGAAATAGTGACAGACCTACTCTATGCAAGTCTGCCTGCAATCGCTTTAATAAACCCTTCACTGTTGAGCACATTCGGGTTTGGATTTTTTGTGATCAAAGCAAGATCCTTTGTCATATCTCCCTCTTCAATCGTCTGAATCGTTGCCTTCTCAAGCTTATCCGCGAACTCCATCAGTTCCTGGTTACCGTCTATCTCACCGCGCTTGCGCAGAGCTCCGGACCATGCAAAGATTGTTGCGACAGAGTTGGTGGAAGTCTCTTCTCCTGCGAGATGCTTGTAATAATGTCTCTGTACGGTTCCGTGTGCCGCCTCATACTCATAATATCCGTCCGGAGAGACCAGAACAGAAGTCATCATGGCAAGAGACCCGAATGCAGACGAAATCATATCGCTCATCACATCGCCATCATAGTTCTTGCAGGCCCAGATATATCCGCCTTCTGACTTCATAACACGGGCTACAGCATCGTCAATCAGCGTGTAGAAATAGACGATACCGGCCGCCTCAAATTTCTCCTTGTACTCTTTATCAAAAATCTCCTGGAAGATGTCCTTAAATGTATGGTCATACTTTTTGGAAATGGTGTCTTTTGTCGCGAACCACAGATCCTGCTTGATATCAAGTGCATAGTTAAAGCAGCTTCTCGCAAAGCTCTCAATGGATTTATCGATATTGTGCATCCCCTGAGCCACACCCGGACCGGCAAACTCATGCACGAGCTCGCTGATTTTTGTTCCGTCCTCGCCGGTATAGACCAGTTCTACTTTTCCTGCTCCCGGCACTTTGATCTCTGTGTTTTTGTAGACATCGCCGTAGGCATGTCTTGCAATTGTGATAGGTTTTTTCCAGTTGCGGACACATGGCTCAATCCCGTCCACAACAATCGGAGCCCGGAATACGGTACCGTCCAGAATTGCACGAATGGTTCCGTTCGGGCTCTTCCACATCTCTTTCAGGTCATATTCTGTCATTCGTGCAGCGTTTGGCGTGATGGTCGCACATTTGACGGCCACACCGTATTTTTTCGTCGCATTTGCCGAATCGATGGTCACCTGATCGTTCGTCTCGTTGCGGTACTCCAGCCCGAGATCATAATATTCAGTGTTTAATTCAATGAATGGCTCCAGCAGATGGTCTTTGATCATCTTCCAGAGGATTCTGGTCATCTCATCTCCGTCCATCTCTACAATTGGGGTTGTCATTTTAATTTTTGCCATTTGATTGGTCCTCCTGATTTTTTTCGTATCCTTGTCTTCTTAGGTTCTGCATCACACGGTGTACGTGTTCGTTTGCGAGCTGCTCCGCCATATCGGCGTCCTTTTCTTTGATAGCCCGCAGAATCTGCTTATGCTCACGAATTGATTTTCTTGCCCGCTCCTCCGAGATAACGGAGGATTTTCTTGCAAGCTGCACATATTTATGAAAGTCTTTGAGCACGTGGGCCAGAATCCGGCTGTCCGAGGCCTCGTAGAGAACCGTGTGGAACTTGGCATCAAACTCCATCACCTGTTCAATATTCTGCGTGTCTTCCTTTTTGGTGTAAAATTCAGCCAGCATGATAATTTCTTCCAATTCGGTCAGCTGCTCTTCTGTGATATGTTCTGTTGCCCATCTGGCACATAAGCCCTCAAGCATAGAACGGATTGCGTAAATGTCCTTTACGTCCTTTCTCGTAATGCCGGTTACATAAGCACCTCGATTGGGGACGATGGTCACCAGACCTTCCAGTTCCAGCTGCCGGAGAGCCTCCCGCACCGGCGTCCTGCTTACCCCAAGTTCTTTGCCGATGGTATTTTCTCTCAATTCATCGTGTTCCTGATATCTTCCTTTCAAAATGTCCTCCCGGATTTTTTGAAAAACACGACCACTCAGGGAATAATCCTGATATTCCTCCATACCCTTTCCTCCAAATTATACAGTACTCCGGAATCCTCTCCCGCTTTTCTGGAACACTGCCAGATTATAGTGTGATTTTCAGCTTGTTACATGCATCATCGATCACGGCAATCAATTCGTCATCTGTGAGTACAGTGACACGCCCTTCTGCGTATTCATTGTCCACCCATGACTTCACCATGGCTACAAGTTCTGAATTTTTATCCACCTGATGCGCCGCAGACAGTTTATAGTAGGTGTTGATCCAGTGTGCGATTCCCGCAACACCGGATGTGTTGGATACGGCCACAAGTGCCGGTTTGTTCAGAAACTTGTCTGTATCAAATATATTATAGATCTCTTCATTTTTCAAGAGGCCATCCGCATGTATTCCGGCTCTTGTCACATTAAAGTTCTTTCCGACAAACGGCGTTCTGGACGGAACCCTGTATCCGATTTCTTTTTCATAGTATTCGGCAAGCTCTGTGATCACAGTGGTATCCATACCATCCAGTGTTCCTCGCAGCTGTGCATATTCAAACACCATCGCCTCCAGCGGCGTATTGCCGGTGCGCTCACCGATGCCAAACAGGGAACAGTTGACACCACTTGCACCATAGAGCCATGCGGTGGTAGAATTGCTGACTGCCTTATAAAAATCGTTGTGTCCGTGGAACTCCAGATACTCGCTCGGAACACCGGCATGTGTCATCAATCCGTAGATGATTCCCGGAACAGATCTCGGAATTACGGCACCCGGATAGTTCACCCCGTATCCCATGGTATCGCAAACCCGGATCTTTACCGGAATGTTATATTCATCCTTCAGCTTCATCAGTTCCACGCAGAACGGAATCACAAAGCCATAGATGTCCGAACGCGTGATATCCTCCAGATGACATCTCGGTGCCACACCGGTTTCAAGACATTCGCGAACGACAGAGAGATAATGGTTCATAGCCTCCCGTCTCGTCATCTTTAATTTATAGAAAATGTGATAGTCCGAGCAGCTGACCAGTATTCCGGTCTCCTTCATGCCAAGGTCTTTCACCAGTTCAAAGTCCTTCTTGCTCGCACGAATCCAGCTGGTGACCTCCGGGAACTGATACCCGCGTTCCATACATTTATAAACAGCGTCACGATCCTTCTTACTGTACAAAAAGAACTCACTCTGACGAATCTTTCCATTCGGTCCGCCCAGCTTATGAAAATAATCAAACAACGTCACGATCTGATCGGTTGTATAGGGTGCTCTGGACTGTTGTCCGTCACGGAAGGTTGTGTCTGTGATCCAGATTTCATCCGGCATGTGATGTGGTACAATTCGATCATTGAATGCGATTTTCGGAATCTCATCATAGCGGAACAAATTCCGGAAGACATTGGGGGTGTCCACATCCACAAGAGGATACATATGCTCCTCGAGCTCTAACAAATTGGTATGGTTATTTAAATAAACTTTTCTATTATCCATAGCACTCACTCCTCGATATCATTTTCGTATAATTGTATACAATTATACATCTTCTGTCAAGTACCATTTTAACGTGCTGATGTAAAAAAGAAGACTGCTTAACGCAGTCTTCCCGTCTCATATTTATTTCTTGTCATCAAAGCATGCATCAGCTGCTGATATTTGACATCGATATCTTTATCCGGAATGATAAAGTCAATGCTCTCGGCAGCGGCATCCAAAAACCCGGAGTCCAGCTGCGCGCGGTGGGACTGGATAAATTCCATTTTGTGCTCTATGGAATCAAGGTCAAGAAACTGGACAATCAGAGGAGAGACTGTTCCTTCGCCCTCTTCCAGTTCGAAGCGGCAGGCGGCCTTCACATCCGGGTATTTTTCATGATCAACCGGACTCATGAACATATCCAGCGGGCGCACATAGACTCCATGATCGCCGTAGAGTGCCTCGTAGACCACCATCTCCTCCATTGTCTCGGAGTGGTGTGCAATGGCAATGACCTTGTATCTGTTTCCCTTAAAGTGTACGTATATTTCATTCGGGCACGGTCTTTTTCGTTCCATATATTTTCTTCCCTCTAATATAATTTGGCGCTGATCAGTTTCGGGCGGAATCCTTTTTTCTCCAATGCATCAAAGATCTTCTGCTTATGTTCTGATCCGAACGCTTCTACGGTGATGCGCAGCTCCACTGCGGCGTTTCGGTTTGTGCTCACGAACTGATTGTGTTCCAATTTGATTACATTTCCTTTTTCATCTGCGATTGTCTGCGCAACCTGAACCAGTTCGCCCGGCTTGTCCGGGAGAAGCACGGATACAGAGAAGATCCGGTCTCTCTGGATCAGACCGTGCTGTACGATGGAGGACATGGTGATGACGTCCATGTTGCCGCCGCTCAGAACGCTGACAACTTTTTTCCCTTTGCAGTCCAACTGCTTTAATGCCGCAACTGTCAGCAGTCCGGAATTTTCAACGATCATCTTGTGATTCTCGACCATGTCAAGAAATGCCCCAATCAACTCGTCATCGTCTACCAGAAGGATATCGTCTACATTCTGCTGAACGTAAGGCAGGTTATTCTCGCCGACCGCCTTCACTGCGGTACCGTCTGCGATGGTGTTGGCCGAATCCAGGGAGACCACCTTTCCAGCCCTCAGTGCTGCGGTCATGCTGGCCGCTTCGGTAGGCTCAACACCGATGATTTTAATCTTAGGATTGAGCATCTTGGCGAGGGTTGAAACACCGGTAATCAGTCCGCCTCCACCGATCGGTACGAGGATGTAATCCACCGTCGGAAGTTCCTGCACAATTTCCATTGCAATGGTTCCCTGCCCTGTTGCCACTTCCAGATCGTCGAACGGGTGGATGAACGTAAATCCGTGCTCCTCTGCAAGCTTGTAAGCATATTCGCAGGCATCGTCATAGACGTCTCCGTAAAGAACCACTTCTGCGCCATAACTCTTGGTGCGGTTCACTTTGATCAGCGGTGTGATTGTCGGCATTACGATCGTTGCTTTACATCCGAATGCTTTTGCCGCATAGGCGACTCCCTGTGCATGATTTCCTGCTGACGCCGTGATCAGCCCTTTATTTCTGTCTTCCTCGGACATGGTGCTGATTTTGTAATATGCACCGCGAAGCTTATATGCACCTGTGTGCTGCATATTCTCAGGCTTCAGGTAAATCTTTCCGCCGGTCTGTTCGCTTAAAAATTCACTGTAAACCAGCTTGGTTGGATTGGTGACTCGTTTTACGATTTCGCTTGCTTCTTCAAATTTCTCTAATGTTAACATAACATATTCTCCTTTTTTTATTCCTCTTCGTTTGTATAAAATAATGCGTTCACAAAATCATCTGCGTCAAACTTCTGCAGATCATCTATGGTTTCTCCGACACCGATGTATTTGACCGGGATTCCAAGCTCTGCCTGAATTGCAATTGCGATTCCGCCTTTCGCCGTTCCGTCCATCTTGGTCAGCACGACGCCGGTAATGTCCGTCACGTCATTAAACTCCCGGGCCTGGGACAGCGCGTTCTGACCGGTTGTCGCGTCGAGAACTACCAGTGTCTCGCGGTAGGCCTCTGGATATTCCCGATCAATGACACGATTGATCTTCTTCAATTCATCCATCAGATTTTTCTTGTTATGCAGACGTCCAGCTGTGTCACAGAGTAGAACATCTGCTTTTCTTGCCTTTGCCGCCGACACGGCATCGAATACAACGGCCGCCGGGTCTGAGCCCTCCTGACCGCCAATCAGATCAGCATCTGCACGGTTTGCCCACTCCTTCAGCTGCTCTCCCGCCGCTGCACGGAATGTATCCGCTGCAGCCAAAACCACTTTTTTATTCTGTGCGCGAAGCTTTCCTGCAAGCTTTCCAATCGTAGTCGTCTTTCCGACACCGTTGACACCAATCACAAACACGACCGAGGTACGGTCCTCAAACTCATATGCGGTTTCACCGACATCCATCTGCTCTTTGATGCTGTCGATCAGAAGCTGCTTGCATGCCATCGGCTCCTTGATATGCTGCGCTTTGACCTTGTCGCGCAAGTCATCGAGAATCCGCATGGTCGCATTCACCCCGATGTCCCCCATGATCAGCGTCTCCTCCAGCTCCTCGTAAAATTCTTCATCTATTTTGCTGAACCCGGAAAAGATGCTGTCCATGCCGGATACAATATTGTCTCTGGTCTTGGTCAGCCCCGAGATCAGGCGTTTAAAGAAGCCCTCTTTTTTTGTGGATTCCTCCTGTTGGTCATCATCCGGCAGGGCATTGTCTGATTCATCCATGGATGCGGACGCGTCCTCCTCAAAGTCCTCAGATAACGAATCCTCAGATAACAAGTCTTCAAACTCCATTTCCTCGGCGTCATCCAGTGACAGATCAAAATCCTCCGCATCATCGACTGATAATTCTATTTCTTCATTTTCAAACATAGCACATTCTCCTATTGATTCGCTGCTTTTTCCATCTGATCCAATTCATCCTCGAGCAGATCCACCGATACAAGCGTCGATATGCCCTTCTCCTGCATCGTGATTCCGTATAAGCGGTCAGCCGCCGTCATGGTGCCGCGCCTATGTGTGATCACAATAAACTGCGTGTGTTTTGTGAGTTTATGCAGATACTGTGCAAATCTTGTGACATTGCTGTCATCAAGTGCTGCCTCGATCTCATCCAGAAGACAGAACGGTGATGGCTTCAGATTCTGAATTGCAAACATCAGAGAAATCGCTGTCAGCGCCTTCTCCCCACCCGACAGCTGCATCATATTCTGCAGCTTCTTGCCCGGCGGCTGTGCGATGATCCGGATTCCCGCCTCGAGAATATCTTCGTCCTCCATCAGCTCCAGAGTTCCTTTTCCACCTCCGAACAATTGTTTAAATACCACATCAAATTCTTCTGCAATGCGCGCAAACTGTTCGGTAAACTGTTTCCGCATCGCCTCATCCAGCTCCTCAATGATCTTGATTAGTGTAGCTTCTGCTTCCACCAGATCATCATGCTGGTTTTTCAAAAACTCATAGCGCTCGGAGACATTTTTGTAATCTTCGATTGCATTGACATTAACATCTCCGAGCTTGCGGATATCGTTTTTTAATTCCTGAATCCGTTTTTTCATAAATACAAGATCTGTAAGATTTTCATCCCGAAGCTCCAGCGCATGATTGAAGGTAATCTCATATTCATCCCACATGTAGTTCATGAGTTTCTCGCGGGCCTCCTCGTAGGATTCACTTCTGCTCGTGAGACGGAAACATTCCTTGTCAAGATCTGCCATATGCTTTGATAGTTCCTCACGTTTTGCGAGAAATGCTTTGTGTTTTTGGTTCAGCATATCCCGGCGCTCTGTCTGGCTGGTGATCTCACTTTGTATCTCTGTAAATAATTCTTTGGAGTTTTCGATGGTCTCTCTCAGTTCCAGAATTTTCTGCTCTTTTTCCTCAATTTCATGAGATGCATCCCCCTTGTTGGCATCCAGCGTTTCCAGCTCTGTCCGGAATTTTATCATTTCTTCACTGATACGCTCAAGGTTTTCGGAAATAAATTCGTTCTGCTGTTCTAAGCCGGCATAAGATAAATGAACCTCCTCCGAGTGCTTCATCCGGGCTGCCTCACTGGTCCGGCTCTCCTCCAGCTCCCTCTGCCACGTTTCGATCTGCTCCGACAACTCCTGCTCCAATGATTCTGAGGTTTCCAGTTCCATCTGGATAGAATCCTCATTGTCACGGATCTGTGCCAGCTGCTCGTTCAGATTGTCATCCTCCACCTGAATTGTCTGGTAAGCACGTTGGGAATCTAGCTGTCTGCGCTGGATATCTGCGAGATTCATCTTGGCGGTGTTCTGTACTACATAGGCTTTCTGCAGATCCTGCTGGATCGCATCCATTCTGCTGTAGCATTCTGCACGGCGGTCTTTTGTCTGTTCCACAACAGCCTGCAATTCGCTCATCTCCCGCTTGAGTTGTACGACTGTTTTTTCAAATTCTTCAATCTCTCTTCGTCTGCTCAGAAGATTACTGGAATTTTTGAATGCACCGCCGGTCATAGATCCGCCCGGATTGATCAATTCTCCTTCTACCGTCACGATACGAAGGCTCTGCCGATATTTTCTCGCAAGTGCGATACCGTGGTCAATCTTTTCTACTACCAGTGTGCGGCCAAGCAGCTGGTTCGCCAGATTTTTAAAACGATCCTCCACTTTGACCAGTGTGCTTGCCACACCGATGACGCCCGGTTCCTTCAGGGCAGCCGGCTGGCCGATCCCCTGATTCCCCTTCATACTGGTGAGAGGAAGAAAAGTCGCGCGTCCAAATTTATTCTGTTTCAGATATGCAATCATCTTTTTGGCGGTGTCTTCATTATCTGTTACGATATTCTGGATACTTCCCCCCAGTGCCGTCTCAATTGCAATCTCATAATCCTTGTCCACCTTTACGATATCCGCCACAACGCCAAGAAGCCCTTTTTCTTTGTCTTTGTTGCTCATGACACGGCGGATGCTGTTGCCGTATCCATCATATCGCTCTGTGATGTTTTTCAGGGATTCCAGCCTGGAAGACTCTCTGTGGTATGCAGTCTGCCCGATTCGCAGCTTCTCCTGATGGTCGTTCAGCTCCTTCTGCAGATGCGCAATGCGCTGTTCGTTTTCGGATATTTCATCCGTATAGGACGTAATTTCCTGATTAACTGTCCCCAGTGCCGCCTCATGCTCTGCAAGAATTTCCTTTTGTCTGGATGCCTCGCTCGCAATCTCGACCAGCTTCTGGCTGATCTCGGCCTTGCGGATTTTCATCTGCTCCATCGTGGTGTCAAAATGCTGAATCTTTGCCTTTGTCGAAGCACGGTTGTTCAACAACTCCATGATATCGGTTTTATTCTTTTCCATAGATGTCGACAGCTCTGCAATTCTCGTCTGCAGTTCAATCAGCTCCTGCTGTGCCTGCTGATCCTTCTGTGTCATCTGCGCAAGCTGTGCCCGGATTGCAGTCTGCTCTGTTTCGAGATCCGCCTTAGCCTTCTCACGGGATGCAAGCTCTGCGTGAATCGTATTGGAACGGTTGTCATAATGCTCGTCGTTCATCTGTACCGTATGGATCTGCTCTTTCAGCAGCTCAATCTGACTTTCGAGCTGTTGCTTGAGAAGCGTTGTTTCATTTAGCTGTCGTTTTGCTTTTTCAATAGAAACATTGATGCCTTCGACTTCCTCCTCAATGCTCTCATACTCTGTTTTGGTATTCTCATATTTCCGTGTGGTGTCCTCCAGCTCTGTATTGGCAATCTGCAGCTTCTCCTCCGTATCCGCAGTCTGCTCTTTGATTCTGGCAGCCTCCAGAAGAAACATATTAATATCGTAGGTCTTCAGCTCTTCTTTTTTTCGGAGAAATTCACGGGCTACCACAGACTGCCGTTCCAACGGACCAATCTGCTTCTCCAGTTCCGACAGAATATCATTCACACGAACAAGATTGCTCCGCTCATCCTCCAGTTTTTTGACCGACATATTCTTGCGGCGCTTGAACTTGACGATGCCGGCAGCCTCGTCAAAGAGCTCACGGCGCTCCTCCGGCTTTCCACTCAAAATCTTCTCAATCTGGCCCTGTCCGATAATCGAGTAGCCCTCTTTACCGATACCCGTATCATAGAACATCTCATTGATGTCCTTCAGTCTGCAGGCAGCTCCATTGATCAGATACTCACTTTCACCGGAACGGTAAAGCTTTCTGGTGACGGTGATCTCCTCATATTCCATGGCGAGCTTGTGATCAGAATTGTCCAGTGTAATTGCCACAGAAGCATAACTGAGCGGCTTTCGGTTCTCTGTTCCGGAGAAAATGACATCCTGCATTGATCCGCCGCGCAGCTGTTTTACGCGCTGCTCCCCAAGCACCCAGCGGACCGCATCGGCAACATTGCTCTTTCCGCTCCCGTTCGGTCCCACAATTCCGGTGATTCCATTATGAAATTCAAATTTGATTCGGTTGGCAAAGGACTTAAATCCCTGAACCTCAATGCTTTTTAAATACATGAAACACCTATTTTAACTTTCTTTTCTAAGTTGCAGAATCGCCTTGTACGCCGCTTCCTGCTCCGCGGCCTTCTTTGTTCTCCCCACACCGGTTCCATAGCTTTTATCACCGATATGAAGCTCGATATAAAAGGATTTGTCGTGATCAGGGCCTTCCTCTTTTGCAAGGTGATATGTGATGGCTCCGCCCTCTCCCGCCTGAACAATTTCCTGTAAGATAGTCTTGCTATCATAAAAGAGTTTTTTGTCTTCCAGATCCTTTAAAATGTACTGGTTGATAAACTCTTTTGCATTAGTAAAACCACCGTCAAGATAGATTGCACCGATCAGGGCCTCCAGCGCATCGCTCGTGATCGATTCCCGCAGCCTTCCTCCGGTTGCATCCTCGCCCTTTCCAAGCAGCAGATAGTCTCCCAGCTGAATCTCCCTTGCGCAGAATGCCAATGCGGGTTCGCAGACCATGCTGGCTCTCGTCTTTGTCAGTTCTCCCTCGGACACCCTCGGATTCTCCAAAAACAGAAATTCGCTGGATACAAGCTCCAGCACCGCATCCCCGAGAAATTCAAGCCGCTCGTTACACTTAAACTTTTCCATGTGTTTTTCATTTGTGTAGGAGCTGTGCATCATCGCCCGTTTCATCAGGGAAAAATCATGAAAACGATATCCGATTTTTTCTTCTAATTCATTTAATTTGCTCATTCATTCCACCCGTCTTCACAAATTCATGTGATTTCTACGTAAACGAAAAAGCCCTTAACGGGCTTTTTCTAAATATGTTCTTAGTTTGTTGCTGTTCTAATACGTTCCACAGCGTCCTGTACTGTAACAATCTTCTCAGCCTCATCATTATCAATCTCGATATCAAACTCTTCTTCAATCCCCATGATGATCTGGAAAATATCCAGTGAGTCTGCTCCGAGGTCGTCCACAAATGTTGTATCCGGAGTGATCTTATCTTTTGATACGTTTAAGACATCCGCAATAATTTCCTGCATCTTTTCAAATTCCATAATTTTTCTCCTTTATCACTGTTTGAAATTTTATTGTTCTTCGACTGTTGTTCCAAGACAAGCTGTAATTTTTTCATTAATCTTCTGCTCTTTAAATGTTATGCACTGAATCAGGGAATTGCTGATTTCTTTTGCCGTAGAGCTGCCGTGTGTCTTCACGACAAGTCCTTTACAGCCGAGCAGCGGTGCGCCGCCGTACTCAGACGCATCAAATGTTTTTAAAGTGGCCTTCAGGGCCGGTTTTATCAGCAGTGCTCCTATTTTAGTCTTGAGTGACGACATAAGTCCTTCTTTGATCTTGCCGATCAGCGTACTTCCGACACCTTCATATAATTTCAGAATTACATTGCCGACAAAGGCTTCACATACAACCACATCTGCGCCGCCATGCGGTATTTCTCTCGCCTCAATACTTCCGGTAAAATTAAGTCCTTCGCATTCCTTCAGCTGCGGAAATGTCTCTTTGACAAGGGCATTGCCCTTCTCCTCCTCCACGCCGATATTCACGATTGCGACTCTTGGATTCCTGATTCCCACGACATGCTCCATATAAATAGAACCCATCTGCGCGAACTGGATCAGATGGGATGCTCTGGCATCCACGTTGGCTCCACAATCCACAAGCAGAGAAACACCGTTCTCTGTCGGAATCAATGAAGCGAGGGGTGGTCTTTCCACACCGCGGATACGGCCGACTATGGTTTGTCCGCCGACCAGAATGGCTCCGGAACTTCCTGCAGAAACAAACGCGTCCGCCTCCCCGCTCTTCACCATCTTCATTGCAACAACGATGGAAGAATCCTTTTTTCGGCGGATAGCCACTACCGGCGGTTCTCCCGTCTCGATGATCTCACTTGCCTCGACAATTTCTATTTGATCTTCCCGGTAGCTTTTGCCCTCGAGTTCCCTGCTGATTTTATCCTTCTGTCCCACAAGAAACACTTTCAGGTCTGCTCTGCGTGCTACCGCGTCCAGTGCACCTTTCACAATTTCCGACGGAGCGTTGTCTCCACCCATCGCGTCCAGCGCAACTTTTGTTATCTCTGTCATTCACTTTCCTCCTAGCACTAACTAAACATAATTCTACTAAACATCACTGTAAAATGCAATAAAAAAAGACGTAAAACACAAAGTTTTTACGTCTTCTTCTGCTTACATTAGTCCTGAGCAATAATTTCTTTTTTGTTGTAAGATCCACAAGACTTGCAGACTCTGTGTGGCATCATTAATTCGCCGCATTTGCTGCATTTTACCAAGTTCGGAGCAGTCATTTTCCAGTTTGCTCTTCTTTTATCTCTTCTACCTTTAGAAGATTTATTCTTTGGACAGATTGACATAGGTTACACCTCCTTAAAATTCTTAAATACATCTTGGATAACTGACATTCTGGGGTCAAGACCGGTATCTTCACAATCACAGGTCCCCTTGTTTAGGTTCTGACCACATATGCTGCAAATTCCTTTACAGTTTTCGCTGCATAGAACTTTCATCGGCCATCCTATCAAAATCTCATTATAGAGTAATTTGTCTACGTCAAGATTATATCCATCGATATAATTTTTTTCATCGAATTCTTTTTGTGTATCAACAAGTTCGGGATTCAGATCCACATTCTTTGCGAAGTCGAAGTGAAAAGCTTTATCCACCTCTTCCAGGCATCGATCACACGGAACTGCAATTACGAGATCCGTCAGACCTCTGATCATTAATTCGGAATCCTTTACATGTTCAACCACGATGTGAACCAGATTCTTTGATACGATCTCATAGCGGCCAAAAGGCGCCTCGAAAACGGTCATATCTACAGCCACATCCTTTTCAATTGTTTTATGCTGTTCAGATAAAACATCAGACAGGTTTATCAACATAGTAATCTCTCCTATACTTCCCTTGCCATACCTAAACTATTATATCATGCAAAATGCATTTGTCAATACTAATGTCAAGAAAATCGATTGTTTTTTCAATTGTTTGTCCGGCGACTTCCCACACGCACAAAAATGCATGAAAACATGCATTTTTGCGCTCACGGTACTCACCGTGCAGGATGTGAATTATTTGGTAAGAGCAAGTGTCTCTTCAGCGATTGCAAGCTCTTCGTTTGTCGGAATGACGAAAACTTTTACTTTGGAATCTGCAGCAGAAATCATAACTTCCTCTCCACGGATCTTGTTTTTCTCATCGTCGATTGTGATTCCAAGATACTGTAAATGATCACAGATCATCTTTCTTGTCTTTCCATCGTTCTCTCCGAGTCCGCCTGTGAATGTGATGGCATCCACACCGTTCATCAATGCAACATAGCCACCGATGTATTTCAGAAGTCTGTGACGGAATGCTGCATTTGCCGCTTTTGCACGTACATTTCCCTCTGCTTCTGCATTGGCCACATCACGGAAATCACTGGATACTCCGGACATTCCGAGAATACCTGATTTTTTGTTGAGGATGTTCAGCACTTCATCAACAGTCTTTCCCTCTTTGTTCATGATAAACTGAACAACAGCCGGATCCACATCACCACTTCTGGTTCCCATGATCAGACCCTCCAAAGGAGTAAGTCCCATACTGGTGTCTACACATTTGCCATTGATGGATGCGGAGATACTTCCGCCGTTTCCGAGGTGACATACGATTACTTTTCTGCCTGACTCAGGAAGCTTGCCAAATTCGATGGTTCTTCCAGATACAAACTTATGGCTCGTTCCGTGGAATCCATAACGGCGGATGCTGTACTTCTCATAGTACTCATAAGGAATTGCATAGAGATAAGCCTCCTCTTCCATTCCCTGACCGAAAGCTGTATCAAATACTGCTACATTCGGTGTTCCTGGCATTGCAGCCTCACAAGCTTCGATTCCCATCAGGTTCGCAGGATTGTGAAGTGGTCCAAGTTCAAAATACTCTCTGATTACTCTCTTCACATCATCATTGACAATGATGGAATCGCTGTATGTGCTTCCACCGTGAAGTACACGATGTCCCACTGCAGCTACTTCATTCACGTCCGCAATCACACCATGTTCCGGGCTTACCAGCGCATCCATAACGAGCTTCACAGCCACTTCATGAGTTGGCATAGGACTCTCTACAACATATTTCTCCTTTCCTGCCGGTTCGTGTGTCAGCTTTGAACCTTCGATGCTGATTCTTTCACAGAGGCCTTTCGCCATTACTGTGTTGCTCGTCATATCAAATAACTGATATTTCAATGATGAGCTTCCGCAATTCAATACTAGAATTTTCATTTCTTCTTACCCTCTCTTTTCTTTTTTGTTTTTTATTTTATTAAGAAGGTACTTTAAAGTTTGCGCTGAAAAGTACCTCCTCAAAAAATTCATATTAAATTTGTAAATGCGCTCTTAATTGCTATGCTTATTACTTAGTTTGTTGTTTTGCTTATCGCTTCGTTTTCTTCGGAGAACAAGAAAACTGTCTGCTCCTGCTGTTACTTTCCAGCAGCCTGTACCGCTGTGATCGCAATAACACCTTCGATATCTTTGGCGCTGCATCCGCGGGATAAATCATTAACCGGCGCTGCGATTCCCTGCGTCATCGGTCCGTATGCTTCTGCTTTGGCAAGTCTCTGCACAAGTTTGTAGCCGATGTTGCCTGCATCCAGATCCGGAAATACCAGAACGTTAGCCTGTCCAGCCACTTTGCTGTCCGGTGCTTTGGATGCACCGACTTCCGGTACAATTGCAGCGTCGAGCTGAAGCTCTCCGTCAACCAAAAGGCCAGGATAAGTTTCTTTTGCGATTCTGGCAGCTTCCGCCACCTTATCAACATCTGCATGTTTTGCACTTCCTTTGGAGGAATGTGAAAGCAGAGCAACTCTTGGCTCCTTGCCGACCAGTTCCCTGAACGATTCCGCTGCAGTTCCTGCAATCGCAGCAAGCTTTTCGGAATCCGGGTTCTGTTCCAGTCCACAGTCAGAGAATACGAAAGTTCCGTTCTCTCCCATAGTACAATCCGGAACTACCATAACGAAAAATGAAGATACTAATTTTGTTCCTGGTTTTGTCTTTAAAATCTGAAGGCTGGGTCTCAGTGTGTCCGCTGTTGAGTGACATGCACCGGAAACCATACCGTCTGCATCTCCCATCTTCACCATCATGACACCGTAATATGTATAATTTCCAAGCATGATTTCTCTTGCTTTTTCTTCTGTCATACCTTTTGCCTTGCGGAGTTCCACAAATTTTTCAATATAAGCCTCTGTTTTATCGCTTGTTGCCGGATCAACGATGGCAGCACCTGTGATGTCGTATCCCTGCCCGTATTTTGCCACTTCCTCTTCACTTCCGATCAGGATAATGTTCGCTGTTCCTTCCTTTAATACTGCTTCCACAGCTGCATATGTTCTTTTGTCTTCTGTCTCCGGAAGAACGATCGTCTTCTTGTTTGACTTTGCTCTTGCCTTGATTTCATCAATAAATCCCATGATTCGTATCCACCTTTCAAATTTTTCTCAATATTTATATTATAGCGCAAATAAATATTGTATACAAGAGGATTCCTTGTGTATTTAAAAAAACAATATCACAAAATCCATGACTTAAAAGTGATAGAATCTTGCAATATTCTTCGCTTTATGCCGAAAAAAATCTATGTTTTTGCAAGTTATGCTTGCCATACTGTCATTTGTTATGCTAAAATGACAGCGGTATGTTGAAATCAGCAGAATTGTTCAAATAAGTCTTTGAACAGTTGCACATTATTTTATTTTCAGGAGGATGTATCTATGAAACCCTACAGTCAGTTAAGTAAAGATGAATTGTTATCCATGAGATCAGAATTGGAAGTGAAGTTCAATGAGGTAAAAGCAAAGGGGCTGTCCCTCGACATGTCCCGCGGAAAGCCGGCGGCTGCCCAGCTCAATCTTTCAAACGGTATGATGGATGTTTTAAATAGTCAGTGTGATTTAAAGAGCGAGGAAGGCGTTGACTGCCGTAACTATGGAAGCCTTGACGGCATCAAGGATGCCAAACGACTGCTCGCCGATATGTCGGAAGTCAGCATGGATAAAGTAATCATTTATGGAAACTCCAGTCTGAATGTTATGTTTGACACTGTCTCAAGATGTATGACACACGGTGTTCTTGGCCACACACCATGGTGCAGGCTCGACAAGGTAAAGTTTTTATGTCCTGTTCCTGGCTATGACAGACATTTCGGAATTACTGAATATTTTGGAATAGAGATGGTCAATGTCCCAATGCTCCCAACCGGACCGGACATGGATATCGTAGAAAAATTAGTCAGCGAGGATGATTCTATCAAAGGAATCTGGTGTGTTCCGAAGTATTCCAATCCACAGGGAATCTCTTATTCAGACGAGACAGTCAGAAGATTCGCACATCTGAAGCCGGCTGCTCCTGATTTCCGGATTTTCTGGGATAATGCTTATTCCATCCATCATCTTTATGATGATGATCCGGATGTGATTCTGGAACTGCTGGAAGAATGTGAAAAAGCAGGAAACCCAGATCTGGTGTATAAATTTATCTCCACCTCCAAGGTGAGTTTCCCTGGTTCTGGTGTTGCTGCGGTTGCTGCTTCCAGTGCCAACCTGGCTGATTTCAAAAAACACATGAAATACCAGACCATCGGACACGATAAGTTAAACCAGCTTCGTCACGTACGTTTCTTCAAAGATATGGATGGAATGCGCGAGCACATGCGCAAGCACGCTGCGATCCTTCGTCCGAAGTTTGAAGCGGTACTCCAGGTACTTGACAGCGAACTCACAGGGCTGGAAATCGGAAACTGGATTGCTCCGAAGGGTGGTTATTTTATTTCCTTTGACGCGCTGGACGGCTGTGCAAAGGCAATCGTTGCAAAAGCGAAAGAAGCAGGCCTGGTTATGACCGGTGCCGGTGCGACGTTCCCTTACGGAAAGGATCCTGCGGACAGCAATATCCGTATTGCACCATCCTTCCCTACGCCGGAAGAACTTGCAATTGCGGCTGATATCTTCGTAACCAGTGTAAAACTGGTAAGCATTGATAAACTTCTGGAAAATAAATAAAGCTCCTCAGGCAGAAACAAAAGACATCCTCTTGTTTGTCAGGTTTCTTTCATGCAGACTCCGCGATTCACTGCGGCGGCTCCAGAAAGCATCCTGTCCAATTTAGGGGATGTCTTTTTCTTCCGTTTTTGTGTATAATGATGGTAACGAACGGTGCAGAAACACAAACTGCCTGACGAAATTCAAAAATAGTATTCGCAGTATCGAAAGGAGTTTTTATGAAAACAGTTGGATTGATTACAGAATATAACCCTTTTCACAACGGACATCTCTATCATATTGAGCAGGCAAAAAAAATAACAGGGGCAACCCATGTCATCGTGGTGATGAGCGGTGACTTTGTGCAGCGCGGAGCGCCAGCCATCATGCCAAAGCATCTGCGTGCCGAGATGGCATTGCGCTGCGGTGCCAGCGCCGTGTTTGAATTGCCGGTCTGCTATGCCACCGGCAGCGCCGAGAGATTCGCAATGGGAGCCGTTTCTCTTCTGGACAGTCTCGGAGTGGTTGATGCCATTTGTTTCGGAAGTGAATGCAATAATCTGGAGGATATGCAGAAAATTGCCGAAATTCTCGCCAGCGAACCAAAAGAATACAAAACAGTTTTAAAAGAAGGGCTGAGAGCCGGGCATTCCTTCCCAACCGCCAGGCAGGAAGCGATTTCCCGACTGATGAAACGTGAGGACTGCTCCGTCATTCTGGGAGATCCCAACAACATTCTCGGAATCGAGTATCTGAAGGCCCTGCTGATGTTTAACAGCTCCATTGTCCCCTACACGATCAAACGCCGGGAATCCAACTATCATGATGACACGCTGCACAAGACCTTCAGCTCGGCCACCGCGATCCGCAATCTGCTGGCTTATTCGGGCAGTGCCATGCACATCGAGCATCCGTTGGGGCTGGATGCCATGGAATTTGGCAGCATTCTCGGTGAACTGGAATATCAGGTCCCAAAATCCTGCCTGGAATTACTCAAAGACAACTATCATCTGCATTATCCTGTCTATCAGGATGATTTTTCGCTTCTATTAAAATATCGCCTGCTCAGCAAATCCACAAGAGGACTGTGCAAATATATGGACGTATCGGAGGAGCTGGCCCGCCGGATCAAGAAAAATCAGAATTATTTTCTCAGCTACACACAATTCTGTGAGCAGCTGAAGACAAAAGAACTGACCTACACGCGCATCAACCGCGCACTGCTTCATATTCTGCTGGGCATCAAGGAATCGGATTATAAGATGTATCAGAAAGAAAACATGCATTATTATGCACATCTGCTTGGTTTTCGGAAAGATAGCCAGAAGATTCTAACGGCCATTCATAAAAAGAGCACTCTCCCGCTGCTTACAAAGCTGACCAATACGGACGAAATTGCTTCTACCGGGCTGCACATGCTAAAAAGAGATATTTTCGCCGCAGACCTGTATGAATCTGTCGTAACAGAACGCTATAAGACAACATTTGAAAACGAATATACAAAACAGGTAATTCGTGTCTGATTCAGGACACGGATTACCTGTTTCTTTTATCCGGTTTGTTGGATTTATTCGTATTTCATCACCGTGATAGCCATGGCGCCCGGGCCAATGTGACAGGCAACACTCAGTGACAGTGGTCCCTCCAGAATTTCATAATCCGGGAACTTCGCCATAATCTCAGCCTTCCACTCCTGTGCCTCCTCCTGAGAGCAGGTATAGGCCATTCCGAGATGAACTTTTTTTCCTGAGAAGCGATCCTTCAGATCTTTATCGATGGCCTTCAGCATCGTCTTTTTTGCCGCTTTCCAACCACGTACCTTCGCGAAGGAATCCAGCTTTTCACCCTGGATTTGAAGTACCGGCTTCAGATTCAGAGCCGTACCCAATGCCGCCGCAGCCGGTGTGATCCGTCCACCCTTTTTCAGATATTTTAAAGTATCCACCGTAATATAAATGCTGGCTTCCAGTTTATCTTTTTCCAGAACATCTTTGATTTTCTTTGCACTACGTCCATTATCGCGCAGATGGATTGCATCCAGAACAGCCTGATGCTGTGTGACAGACACTCTCTGATTGTCTACCACTTCCACTTTTCCATCATAGTCCATAGCCAAAGCCTGCGCAGTGCCACAGGAACTGCTCAGCCCGCTGGACATTGGAATATACACCAGCTCGTCATAATCCTTGAGTATTTCATCCCACAGTCCCATCACATCTCCCGGCGATGGTTGTGATGTCGAAATATCCGAGTCTTCTCCGAGCCTTTTGTAAAATCCTTCCTGCGTCAGAGTAATCTCCTCAAAATAGAGTTCCTCATCGATATAAAAAGGCATCGGCAAAACGAAAACACCCAGTTCTTTTCCCATTGCCTGTGTGATTCCACTGTTGCTGTCTGTTACTATTGCAATTTTTTTCATAAATTTCCTCCCAAGTTGCCTGTGTTGAACGTAAAAACAATCTTTTATTAATTTTTAAAGCTGTGGATCGGGGCTGGGATTCTTCCTTTTCTGTTGATGAAGTCTTCGCATCCAAATTCGTTGACCGGCATGATTGGAGCATATCCAAGCAGGCCGCCAAATTCTGCCGTATCACCCACATCTTTTCCGATAACCGGAATCAGACGAACTGCAGTTGTCTTCTGATTGACCATACCGATTGCCATCTCATCGGCAATGATACCGGAGATGGTGCTGGCGCTCGTCTTACCCGGAATCGCAATCATGTCAAGTCCGACCGAACATACACAGGTCATTGCCTCCAGCTTTTCAAGGGTAAGGGATCCGGCATTCACCGCATCAATCATCCCCTGGTCCTCGCTGACCGGGATAAATGCGCCGCTCAGTCCGCCGACATAAGAGGATGCCATAACACCGCCCTTTTTCACCTGATCGTTAAGCATGGCAAGTGCCGCGGTTGTTCCCGGCGCCCCTACACGCTCCAGACCGATTTCTTCCAAAATCTCAGCCACGGAATCTCCGATTGCCGGAGTCGGTGCCAGAGACAGGTCAATGATTCCGAACGGGATGTGCAGACGCCTGGAAGCCTCTCCAGCCACAAGCTGTCCCACACGGGTCACCTTGAACGCTGTCTTTTTGATCATCTCGCAGAGCTGTTCAAAGCCCTGCCCGCGCACTTCTTCCAAAGCCTTTTTTACTACTCCAGGACCGCTGACGCCTACATTGATGATCGCGTCGGCCTCGGTTACACCGAGAAATGCACCCGCCATAAACGGATTGTCATCCGGGGCATTGCAGAAGATTACCAGCTTCGCGCAGCCGAGAGAATCGTTATCCTTTGTCGCCTCCGCTGTCTGCTTTACGATTTCTCCGCACAGACGTACCGCATCCATGTTGATTCCGCATTTGGTGGAACCGACATTGACAGAACTGCAGATTCTTTCCGTCTGGGCCAGTGCCTGTGGAATGGAGCGGATTAGATATTCATCGCTCTGTGTCATTCCCTTGTTTACCAGTGCAGAGTATCCACCGATAAAATTCACACCGACAGTGCTTGCCGCACGGTCCAGCGTTTTGGCAATGGTCACAAAATCTTCTGCAGATTTACATGCCGCCGCACCGATCAGGGAAATCGGAGTAATAGAAATTCGCTTGTTGACGATTGGGATTCCAAACTCTTCCTCAATATCCTTTCCGGTCGAAACCAGATCCTTTGCCACGGTTGTGATTTTGTTGTATATATTGTTGTTCAACACTTCCAGATCGGAATCAATACAGTCAAGCAGACTGATTCCCAGCGTAATGGTGCGGACATCCAGGTTCTCATGCTCAATCATCTTATTGGTCTCTGAGACCTCATACATATTTATCATAATGTTCTCCTCGCCTTCATATCCTACAGTCTGTGCATTTTCTCAAAGATTTCTTCTCTCTGGATATTGATCTTTACTCCGATCTCTTCACCTAGAGTCTCCAGTTCTTTTCCCATCACGCTGAAATCTTTTTCAATTTTTGTCACATCCACGATCATCATCATATTGAAATAATCCTGTACGATCGTCTGGGAGATATCCAGAATGTTTACTTTGTTCTCTGCGAGATAAGTACATACCCGCCCTATAATTCCCACGGTATCTTTACCGACTACTGTTACGACACATTTTCTCATTGTTTTTCCTCCAATTCATCTCCTGGCTAACTACCTGTTTATTCTCTGAAACTTTGCGAACCTTCTGTTTTGCTTCGTCTGCATACTTTTTAAAATTCAGACGCTCTGATTATAGTTCGAAAATATCCGATATTGTATCGCGGCCCGCGACCGTGATATCCAGATCCTCTCCCTTATAATCAACGTCTGACAGTGTCACCTCCAGTTTCACTGTCTCATACGCCAGTCTTGCATAATTGTTCTCTTTGCTGAGATGCCCCAGCACGATGTGTTTCAGATTATCATGTAGTATATCACAAAGAAGTCTGCCTGACAATTCATTTGACAAATGTCCCGTGTCGCCCATAACTCTGCGTTTCAACGGGTAAGGATATGGTCCGACCTCCAGCATATGTATGTCATGATTGGCCTCCAGCAGAATCGCATCCAGGTTGCGGAGCTTGGACACCGTGTAGTCGTCATAGATCCCCAGATCAGTCGCGACGGCCACGGAACGGTCATTGCTGTTGAGGCGATAGCCGGAGGGCTGTCGCGCATCATGGGATATCCGGAAGGGTTCCACCTCGATATCGCCCAGCGAGAAGGGCTGGTCGACCTTCACTTCATGAAGCAGTCCGTCCGGCATACAGCCCAGGCTTTTATACTGACGGATTCCCGCAATGGTTCCCTCCGTCGCATAGATTGGAATCTCGTATTTACGGCTGAACACTCCCAGTCCCTGTATGTGGTCTGAATGTTCATGGGTAATCAGAATCCCATCCAATTCCTCTCCCTTGACGTCCAGTTCTTTCAAACCGGCATCAATTCTTTTTTTGCTGATGCCCGTATCCACAAGCAGATGTGTGTGTTCACTTCCGACATAGATACAATTTCCGCTGCTTCCGCTGGCGATACTACATAATCTCATTTTATTTCTCCATTTTTCTTTCTAGTATTTGAATGCGCTCTATAATCTGAGCCTTGGTTTCCTCAAAATCTCCGCCGTTTTCAATCGTGGTCTGGCATTTTGCACGGAAAACGGATTCCGTCTGCTGCTTGCCGATAATCGCGTCAATCTGGCTGTCCGTATAGCCGCGTGACACCTTCAGACGGTTGCGCCGGATCGACTCATCTGTATGAATATACCACATCTCGTCACAAACCGCATCATAATTTTCTTCGATTAGCAGTGCCGCCTCCACGACGAACAGTTTCGTGTGTCTGTTTTTCTGCTGCTCTATCTCATGCAGAATATATTCCTTCACCTTCGGGTGGATCAGGCTGTTCAGAAACTGCATTTCCTGCTCATCCTCAAACACGAACCCGCGCAGCTGCTCCCGGTCCAGTTCCCCGCTCTCGTTGACGATGCCCAGGCCAAAATGCTCCACCATCGCTTCAAACACTGGCTGACCGGATTGCTGCAGCAGCTTTGCCACCTCGTCTGCCTTGCAGATCGCAGCACTGTGCTCGCGTTCCAGATAGCGCAGCACCATACTTTTTCCGGATCCTACACCTCCGGTTATTCCTATTATAATCATGTTTATCTCCTGCTGTTCTTTCCTTATATGACTCTGCTGTAGATTATTTTGCCTCATACCAGTTGCTGCCATGGTGCATGTCGATGTCCAGAGGTACCGCAAGCTCTGCGGCTCCCTCCATCTCGCGCTTCAGGATTGCCTCCACTGCCTGGAGTTCATCCTTGTGTGTCTCCACCAGAAGCTCATCATGCACCTGGATCAGAAGTCGGGACTTCATGTGGTTCGCCCGCAGCGCCTGATCCACCCTGATCATGGCAATCTTCATGATGTCTGCCGCGGTTCCCTGAATAGGGGCGTTCATAGCCACACGTTCCCCGAAGGAGCGCTGCATGAAATTGCTGGACGCAAGCTCTGGAACCGGTCTTCTCCTGCCGAATAAGGTGGTGACATACCCTTCCTCTTTCGCCTGCTTCACAGCGTCATCCAGAAACTTTTTGATGCCGGGATAGGTCTCAAAATAACTCTCAATATACTGTGCCGCCTCTTTTCTCGTGATACTGATATTCCGGCTCAGTCCGAAGGAACTGATTCCGTACACGATTCCGAAATTGACTGCCTTGGCGTTGCGCCGCTCCAGATCTGTCACCTCGTCAAACGGAATGTGAAACACCTGAGAGGCCGTCATCCGATGGATATCCCGTGCCTCCCGGTACGCCTGAATCAGCTGTTCGTCCCCGGAACAGTGGGCCAGGATACGCAGTTCAATCTGGGAGTAGTCGGCATCCACAAAAACATAATCCTCATCTGGAATAAATACCTTTCGGATCAGACGCCCCAGCTCCATACGGATTGGAATGTTCTGCAGATTCGGCTCCGTGCTGCTGATCCGTCCCGTTGCGGTAATCGTCTGATGGAACTTACCATGGATACGGCCGTCCAGGCCGATAAAATTGGCAAGGCCGTCCGCGTAGGTGGATTTTAATTTTGACAGCTGTCTGTACTCCAATATCTTGTCCACGATCGGATATTCCGGCGCGAGCTTCTCTAAAGCACCGGCCGCCGTGGAGTACCCGGTCTTCGTCTTTTTCCCGTTGGGCAGTCCCATCTTCTCGAAGAGGATCACACCGAGCTGCTTCGGGGAATTGATATTGAACATCTCCCCTGCCATCTCGTAAATTTCTTTTTCCAGCACAACGATCTGTGCCCCCAGCTCTTCCCCGTATACGCGCAGCTCATCCGCCTCGACCCGGACTCCTGCCTGCTCCATGTGAAACAGCGTAAAGAGCAGCGGCATCTCAATCTCATCGAACATTTTTTTCATTCCGGTCTCTTCCAGATGTGCCCGCAGCGGCTTCACCGCCGCAAATGCGGTGTAAGCCTCATAACAGGACAGTTCCTTGCCGGTCACCTGACTGTCGACCGTCAGATTCAACTGTTCCCGCGCCACATCCTCAAACTGATAATCGTTCTTCAGTGGATTCAGAAGATAGGCGGCAATGATTCCGTCAAAGCAATACTCTTCACTCCGCACATCCAGCAGGGAGAGTACCTCCTTCAGGTTGAACACGGAGAATGTCTCCACGTCATTGGCGATCCCGGATACCCGCTCAAACAGATACTCCATCGGCAGGTCGTCGCCGCAGGGAATGGTATAGACCTCCTGCTCACCGAAGGCGAGTGAAACTCTTCCGTACCCGGAAGTATGGGCAAACAGCGGCAGCAGGTTCTCGTTATCCTCTGAAAATGCAATACCGACCACGTCTGCCCTTCCGGCGCGTTCAAAGATCTCTTCCGCCTTCTTCCTGTCCACGATTTCACAGAAATACTGCTCCACATCGTTGACGGTCGCCTCCACGTCGAACCGGGCGAGCAGATTCTTGAACTGCAGCTCCTGAAAATAATCGTAAGCCTCCTTGGTATAGAGGTTCCCGTGCTTTGCTCCCTCCAGATCAAACGCGATGTCCGCGTTGACCTCGATGGTGGCAAGGGTCTTGCTGAGCTTCGCCTGCTCCCAGAACTCCTTGAGATTCTTGCTCGCTCTCGGAGGCTTCAGTTCATCCACATGCGCGTAAGCGTTCTCGATGGAACCGTAGTCCACAATGATCTTCGTGGCAGTCTTCTCGCCAATTCCCGGCACGCCTGGAATATTATCCGCCGTATCCCCCATCAGCGCCTTGACATCAATAAATTCGGTCGGAGTAACCTGATAGCGCTCTTTTACGTCCGCCGCCAGATAATCCTCCACCTCAGTCTTTCCCTGCTTCGTCTTCGGAATACGGATTTTCACATGCTCTGTCGCAAGCTGCAGGGTATCCCGATCCCCGGAGATGATTGCGACATCCATCCCGTTCTCCTCGCACCGTCTGGATAGGGTTCCCAGCAGATCGTCCGCCTCCAGTCCGGCCTGTTCTATTATCTCGACATTCATCGCCTGCAGAACTTCCTTGATTACCGGAACCTGCTGACGCAGTTCCTCTGCCATTGGTTTTCTGGTCCCCTTGTACTCCTTGTACATCTCGTGGCGAAATGTCGGCGCATGCACATCAAACGTCACGGTCAGGTACTCCGGCTTTTCTTCCTCCAGTATCTTAAATAAAATATTTAAAAAGCCATAGATTGCATTGGTGTGCAGCCCCTCGGCGTTGGTCAGATCCGGGATTCCGTAAAATGCCCTGTTCAGGATACTATGACCGTCTATCAATACTATTTTCTCTCTCATCTGAGCTCCTTTTGCTGTTCCATTACTTTTGTCACTTCCCGCGCGATCTCCAGCTCTTCGTTTGTCGGAATCACCAGCACATTGACCGGTGCCCCGCGTCTGGATAAACGCACTTCTTTCCCCTGCTCCCGGTTGCGCACCTCATCGATGGTTACGCCGAGATAGGTGAGATAACTGCAGATTTCTTCCCGCATGTCGATATCATTCTCTCCCACGCCTGCCGTGAACACAATATTGTCCACCCCGTTCATAGCCGCGGCGTAGCTGCCAATGTACTTTGCCACCTTGTATGCGAATATTTCCCGCGCGGAAATCGCTTTGTAATTTCCTTTGTACTGGGCAGCAGTAAGCTCCCTGAAATCGCTGGAAAAGTTTTTACTCAGCCCCAGAACCCCCGACTTTTTATTCAGCATATTCATCAGGTCCGCGAGACTCATGTCTTCCTTCTTGGCGAGATATTCCAGCACACCGGCATCCACATCTCCGGAACGGGTTCCCATGACCAGCCCCTCCAGCGGGGTAAATCCCATAGAATTGTCGACCACTTTTCCGAATTTGACCGCACAGATGCTCGCCCCGTTGCCAAGATGACAAACGATGGTCTTCACACTCTCATAGTCCTGATCCATGAACTCAGCGGCCCGTCTTGATACGTACTGATGGCTGATACCGTGGAATCCGTAACGGCGGACTTTGTATTTTTCATAATATTCATAAGGAATGCCATATAAAAATGCCTTCATCGGCATCGTCTGGTTAAATGCGGTGTCAAACACACCGGCCATAGGGGTGTCCGGCATCAGTTTCTGGCAGGCCTCGATTCCGACCAGATTCGCCGGGTTGTGAAGCGGAGCCAGATCATTGAACTCGCGCATGGCATCCACCACCTCGTCCGTGATCAGTACCGAGCCCGTGAATTTTTCGCCCCCGTGCACCAAACGGTGTCCGATTACATCAATCTCACTGTAATCGGTGATCACACCATATTCCAAGTCTTTCAGAATCTTCAGCAGATGATTAACCGCCTGTACATGATCTTCCATGACAACCTGCTCTTTGAGAGACTTTCCGTCCTTATTCTTGTAACGGAACTTCCCGTCGATACCGATCCGTTCGCAAAGTCCCTTGGCGAGAACATCATCCGTATCCGTCTCGATCACCTGAAATTTCAATGAAGAACTTCCGCTGTTGATAATCAAAATTTTCATATGTGGTACCATTCCCTCTCTTAAAAGATAGATATCAGACGCTGCGCGGGCTTCTCGCCCTTCCCTTTTTCTGTCTGCGGCTCCCATTTGCTGTATTTGCTGTCATTTCCCGCACGGTCTGCCAGGCATGCTCTGCAGGGATGGCTGCCCTCGCCCCGGTCCCCATACCGACAGGTGGCGCAGTTGTTTTCCGTAAATTCGTCTGTAAACCATTTGTTCGCATATTTGTTCGTGGATTCGTGGAGTCCCACAATACGCGCTCCATTTTTTGAAAGACGATCTGCTTCGCCTTTTTTGTCCGTTTCACTGTATTCCTGACACATGCGCTCACTGTATTCCTCCAGTGCACGCTGGACATCCTGGACAATGGTTTCATGCAGATCGTCCGCCGCCGTCTCCACTGCCGGCTGAATTTTCAGCACATCAATGGACCGGTCATCACAGACACGGATCTGCACCTCCACTTTGTGTATGACCGTCTGCTCTGACTTCCCAGAATCCGGCTTTTTCTTCTTTATCTTCTTATTCTTTGCATCTTTTATTTTTTTATCTTTTTTCAGCCTGTCTTTTTTCTTTTCTTTCTTCCGAACGTCTTTTTTCAAACCGATACATCACCTTTCCAGCCCGTTTATCCACGCAATCACAATATTTTTATTTTAACATGAAACAACATGTTTCTCAAGGAGCATATGAAAAATGAAATAGAAATGAACAATAAAAGAAGGACGAAAACGGACGTTCAAAAAAGAAATATGAACAATCCGCTTCGCTGCTTTTTATGAATTTTCTTCGGTTGTAACGTGATTGATCACCCTGTATACCGCAGGGCATCAATCGGTTTTTTCTTCGCTGCTTTGTTGGCCGGGTACAGGCCGAACATAACGCCGATCAACATGGAAAATCCCATGGAGAGCCACACCACCGACAGTGACATCGCATACGATACGTCACCCACGATGTTGACGATCTGAATGATCATCCAGGAGAATCCAATCCCGATCATACATCCCAGAAGGCTGACCAGAAGTGCCTCGATCAGAAACTGCAGCATAATGGTCGCCCGCCCGGCACCGATTGCCTTGCGGATTCCAATCTCTCTGGTTCGCTCTGTCACAGAGACAAGCATGATGTTCATGATGCCAATGCCGCCGACCAACAGTGAAATCGCTGCAATTCCTCCCAGAAGAAGCGCCAGAGTGTTCGTGACGCTCTCCATGGCTTCCATCACGGAAGACTGATTGATGATGGTAAATGCGTCTTCATCGTCCCCGAATCTCGTCAGCATCAGACTGGTCAACGTATTTTCCGCCTGGTCCATCGAGTCCTCACTGGCTGCCGAGACGCAGAAAGTGGTAATCTCTGTGGAGACGCTGTCCGTCAGTCGAATCAGCGAAGTATATGGAATGTAAGCCTCATAGACGCTGGCCGCATCCTCGGAGTCATCCTCCGCGGCCAGCACGCCGATGATTTCAAAGCTGGTTCCATTTAATTTGATGTTCTCTCCCACTACATTCGAACGGCCCATCACCTCGGTTGCAACGGTGTTATTGATGACGATCACATTGGTGTGATTCTCCACATCCGTGCTTTTCAGAAATCTGCCTGTGCCGGGCTCCAGCCCCTGAATATCTGCATAGGCACCGGTCGTCCCGTAAACAGTGACTGACTCCTCGGAATAGGTGCTGGATGCCGTCACACTGGATTGTGCGACCGGTGCGATCTCCGACAAATCGTCGTTGTCAATAAAGTCGTTCAGCTCTGAGAGCTTCAGCGGATTGTCCTTGTCATCGGATATGGATACCGTCAGCAGGTTCGTTCCCAGGCTGTTGATGGAATCTGTCACGGAGGAAGTCGCCCCATTGGCGAGAGAAACCAAAACCACGAGTGAGACTACGCCGATGATGATGCCGAGCATCGTCAGAAAGGAGCGCATCTTGTTCGAGGTAATCGATTTCCACGCCATTTTTAAAGACTGCAGAATCATGATTTTCTCACCTCCTCCACATGTCCGTCAAAAATCCGGATGCTTCGGACAGCCTGCTTTGCCACCAGTTCATCATGGGTGATCAGGACTATGGTATTGCCCTGACTGTGGAGTTCGTGAAACAACTCCATAATTTCTTTTCCGGTTGCGGAATCCAGATTACCGGTGGGCTCATCTGCGAGAAACAGCGATGGTTTGGATGCAATTGCCCGGGCGATTGCCACCCGCTGCTGCTGTCCGCCTGACATTTCGTTCGGCCTGTGGTGCATCCGTCCCGCAAGCTGCACCCGCTCCAGTGCCTCCTTCACAAGCATCCGGCGCTCATGCTTTGGAATACGCTGATAGATCAGTGGCAGCTCTACATTCTCCTCTGCAGTCATATTGCCAATCAGATTAAAGCTCTGAAAAATGAATCCGATTTTTTTGTTTCGGATATGTGCCAGTTCTGTCTCTGTATATTCTTCGATGGGCTGGCCATCCAGATAATACTGCCCTTCATCCGCCATGTCCAGGCACCCGATGATATTCATCAGCGTAGACTTCCCACTTCCCGAGGGGCCGATGATGCTGACGAACTCCCCCTGCCGGATGTGCATGCTGGCGTGGTCAAGTGCACGGACTTCGGCATCTCCGATGGTATAAATTTTTGAAACGTCGTCAAATTTTATCATATGCTCCCCCTTCTATTGCCCCGGTGCCTGACCGCCGCCCTGACCGCCGCCATCTGGCCTCTCGCCGCTCTGGCCTCCGCCCATATCGCCGCCCATGTCACCGCCGCCAGGCATCTCACCGCCCATCATTCCTCCCATATCTGAGGAACTGTCTGTACTTTCGGTCTTCAGGTAATACACCGTATCGCCTTCACTCAGACCACTCACAATCTCAACCTGACTGCTGTTGGAAAGACCGGTCTCGACCTCCACTTCCCCTGACAGACTGCCGTCATCGTCTTTTTTCGTATACACAAACGTTGCATTTCCTTTTTCCTGCAGTGCGGAGATGGGAATCAGAACCGCATTGTCCGACTCAGCGATATTAATTGTCGCCGATGCAGTCATGCCAATCTTCATATTCTCATCCTTGGGAAGCGTGATTTTCACCACATACTTTGCACTTCCGCTGCTGGAGGAGCTGCTGGAGGATGCGGTCTCGGCCACGCTGGTGATGGTTCCTGTAAATGTCTGATCATCCAGCGCATCGAGTGTGATCGCTGCCGTCTGTCCGGTTTTTACGGACAGGATATCCAGTTCATCTACATTCACCGAAATGACCACATTGTCCTGGCTCTGGATCGTGCACGCTGCCGTCTCGTAGCTGCTGTACAGCTCGGCACTGGATGATGTCGATGAATCCGAACTTCCGGAGCTCACGGTTCCGGAGGAACCTGACCCAGTGGCAGATTGTGTGTTCTCATCGGAACCAGAGGCTGTATTGCCGTTTGCAGTCTCCGACTGACTGTTGGATGCTGTCCCATTACTGCCGGAGCCGGACTGTGTATTGGACATGGTCCCGTCACTTCCGGAACCGGACTGTGTATCTGAGTCGCTCCCGCTGTCCCCCGAATTGCCGGACCCGGAAGAATCTGCTTTTTCACTTTCGGTCCGTTCAAAAGTAGCAACAATCCGAAGTATATTACCATTCTCACCGGAATCTCCGGACACAAAATCCCAGTTGTAAGTAGAATTATCAATCACCGGAAGATATGCCTTATCAAACGCATATCCGTCCTTCGCCGTCAACAGAATGGTCGCCGTATATACGGTTCCTGCACTGAACTTCTCGTTTGTACAGTCCCATGTGATTTCTCCCGTATATTCATCGGTCTCTGTTATTTTGGTCTGTGGTTTCGCATCTTTTTTTGGCGCGGTAATTTTCAGCTTTTCAAACTTCTGGATGGATATCGGCAGATCCACTGCTGTCACCGCGTCATCCTCCCCCTCAGTTTCAACGCTCCCTTCCGTGTCATCCCCATCTTCCGTTTCTGTCGGTGTACTGTAAACCGCCGTTTCCTCAGCCTCTCTGGATGTGTCAGCGTCGGCGGATGCAGTTGTCCCAGTCGTCGTGGACAGATTCAGAAGCTGTGCCGTCGCCTGCTTTGCACTCACTTTCACGGTTTCCACATCTGCCGAGCTGGTCTGACTGCCAGACGAAGTACTGCCAGTGGAAGCCCCTGAGGAAGTCCCGGAGGATTTTGTAATCTCCGTATCATTTGCAATGCTGACCGTACCGATGATTCCGTTTGTCGTCGCAGTGATTACCGGATTGTCGTGAAGTGCAGTCAACGTAGACAGTGCCTCCGCCAGATCCGTACGCTCGCCGTTCAGTTCCTCAATCTCAAGTGCACTGAGAGTGGAATCACTGAGCTGTTCATCAATGGAATCGATACTCTCCTGCACGCTGATCATCTCGCTTGCAATTGACGCCTGATTCAGCGTCGCAATGGTCTGCCCCGCGGTCACGCTGTCACCGCTCGCGACGGATACGGTGTCCACCTTGATCCCGGTTGGGACAATCACATCCACCGTACCTGCGGACGCAAGGCTGCCGGTTCCCACCACCGTGGAACTGATACTCCCGCTCTCCGCGGTTGCCGCCTGAACCGTCATTGTTGCAGCTGCACTGTTTTTCTTTTTCGCCAGCACCACCACTGTGAGGGTTCCCGCAAGGATCAGAATCAGCAGAACGGAACCACCGATAATTCTCTTTTGTTTCTTCCTGGAAAGTTTTTTCCATTTACGAAAGAAAGATTTCTTTTTTTCTCCTTTTTCTTCATATACTACTATGCTGTCATTTTCAGAAACCGGCAGACTGCCTGTCTGCTGGAGTTCTTCCAACGCAGTAATCCCCTCATTTGTCTCCTGATCTGTCATGTCGCTCTTCATTCTTACCTCCTGCATTTTCTGTGATTTAAGCATGTTAATCAGTTGCGCCTCCATGTACTGAAGTAATACACGTTTTAAAGTCTAGCAACAACCTGCGAACTTTAAGTGAGTGAAATGTGAGAAAAAAATGGAATATTTGTGAAATTCATGCACCATTATCGGAAGGATTTGTTATAATGGTTTATAGCTTTTTCCTAAAAGCAATGACAATGACTAAAAAATAATTAAGAGGTACATCATGGAAGAACAAACCGTCTCATTCAGACAATTTATAAAAAGGCACTGGGCATATTTGCTCCTTGTATTATTGATTTCGACACTGATTTCTGCACTGCTGTGCACCACGCTGATTGCGTCCTGTAAAATGGATTACGGACAGCCCTATTTTTCTTATTCTCTGATCTGCGTATTCTGGACCGGTGTTTATATGCTCTGCGTCATCTATCCGCTTCTTCTCTGGCTGGGGCAGTTCGGAGTTTTCGCAGGCTTTTTCAAAGAGAAAACATACCGGCAGAAAAAGAGAGTTTTCATCTCACTTTTGAGAGTTGCGATCGGGGTCTTCGGCGCGTACGAAATCCTGATGCACGGTCATTATCGTTTCCGCTTTGCGATCATCTCCATCTATCAGAATCGCGCAGGGGCGTTTATTCAGTTCTGTCTCGCACTTCTTTTTCTTACCATCATTACCACGAATTTCAGGCGGCTGTTTCCGGAAATTTTGAGCTGGAACAAAACTTACCCCTGGTTTCTTAAGCTTCTGACTGTCGTGCTGGTGTCTTTTGTCTGCTTTTATAATGTGGAGGAACTGTGTGAGAGCAAGATGCTTACCTACATGGATATGCGATTTTTAAATATGCTCTACTGGACGGTTCTGTTGGGGATTCTGTTTTTGATTTTCAGAAGAGTCCGGATCAGTGCACTGATTACACTGGTCCTTTCTTACATAGTCGGTGTGGCCAATTACGTGGTGGTCATGTTCCGCGGGAAAGAAATTCTATGGGGTGATATCACAGCATGGGGAACAGCAATGAAGGTGGTCGACAATTATACTTTCGCACCGGATCACTACTTTTTTTCTGTCACAGGGGTGTTTCTCCTGACCTTTATCGCTGTCCTCCTGTTTCCACTGCGCGAAAAAAAGCAGCCTGTCACCAAACGGCGCGTCTGCCGCACCCTCCTGGCCGAGGGTGCCGTGATTCTGCTGCTGTTCATTGCCAATTTGACCGGAATCCTGTACGGAAACATTCAGGGCAACTTCTGGGATTACACGATCATGATGGCAAAAACCGGCTATATTCCTTATCTGATCAGCAACATCAATTACTCTGGAAAGGTGACATTGGAGGATTACTCCGCCAGTGCCGCAGAAAAAATCTTGAAAAACAGCAGTGCTCTTCTTGAGGAGGAGACGGAAGGTGAGGACAGCAACACTGCCGACTCATCAGATTCCGCCACAGACAGTGCGAACTCTGATGCCGCTGCAGACAGCAAGGCACCTAACATTATTATGATTATGGATGAGGCCTTCTCCGATCTCGGCGTGAACGGAGACCTGCAGACCAATCAGGATTACATGCCCTTCTTCCGGAGCATGAGTGAGAATACCATCAAAGGATATCTGCATCTCTCCATCTGTGGTGCTCCCACGGCAAACACAGAATTTGAAGTACTTACCCGCAGCTCACTGGCTTTCCTTCCTACCGGCTGTATTCCTTATAATCAGTATGTGAGCAGTCCTGTTCCCTCTCTGGCCTCGGTCTTAAAGAACAATGAATATCAGTACCAGACCTATGCCTACCACAGCTATTCCGCAACCGGATATAACCGGCCTGTCGCTTACGATTATCTGGGCTTTGACAAGTCGGAATTTGTGGAGGAGGACGATATGGAATCCTATGACACGGTCCGTGAATACGTCAGTGACTCTTCGGATTTCAAACATCTGGAGGAAATATTCGAGAAAAAGAAAGACGGAAATCCACTGTTTCTGTTCAATGTCACCATGCAGAATCACGGCGGTTATACAACCAGCTTTGACAAAGGAGAAGATGCTGTTGAGGTAACAAATTTTGACGGTGATTTTCAGCTGGAGAATTACCTCACACTTGTAAAAAAGACAGACAATGCTGTCAGTGAGCTCATCTCCTATTTTTCCAAAGAAAAGGAGCCTGTGATGATCATCTTTTACGGCGATCACCAGCCAAAGCTGCCGGACGAGGCACTGAAGCCGCTGATGGGCAGCCAGGGCGGAAGTGAGGACAGTGGCGACGGCAGCAGTTATTACTCGGATGTCGCGTCACGCTATCAGGTTCCGTTTTTCATCTGGACGAACTATGACAGTCAGAAACAGCAGGATGTCGACATCTCCACGAACTACCTGTCATCCTATATTCTGAAAAATGCTGGTCTTCCATTGACTGCCTATGATGAATATCTGTTGGAATTAAAAGATTCCTACCCGGTTGTTACCGCCAGAGAATACTGGGATGCAGCCGGCAATACCTATGAGTGGGATGAGACGAAGCCCAGTGTACTTGGCAGTTACGAAAACATCCAGTACAACTGTCTGTTTGACGAAAAGAATAAACTGACTGAATTTTTCAACGACTCCTCTGAATAAAAACGCAAAAAAATACACCCTTGACGTAATTTGTACAACATCCGGCAGATCAGATGACTTGTTCTGAGACTGCCGATAACCTGCAAATTATGTCAGGGGTGTATTTTCTTGTTAATTTATCAGACTGCGGAGATGATTTTCCTGCAGATTCCATCCCAGGATAAGTGCGACACGTCCACCTTCCGTTCATTCTGATCTGCGGCACAGGCAATCGCCCCGGCGAGTCTCTGCTCAAACCCGGGCAGATCCTCCTTCTCCGGCTCATCCGCATTTCTCATGGCCGGGGGCTCTACAAAGATAATTCCATGCTCTTTCACATTGAGATCCAGCCATGGCTTTACCCCCGGAAGATTCGTCGCGATCACCTTCAGTCCGCAGGCGAGGGATTCCAGGATCACCAGAGGCAGCCCCTCATAAAAGGACGGAAGAATAAAGATATCATTCTTTCGTAACTCCGCCGCCAGCTCCTCCTGAGACAGCTTCCCAAGCAGATTCACGCGGCAGGGGCATTCCTTTATCAGGGCAAGGATTTCTTCGTACTCTTCCTTGTTTCCCGCACCGCCTGCCAGATTCAGAACTACCCGCTCCTTCGGATCGTCCAGATAAGTGAGTGCGCGGATCAGACTCATGACACCCTTCTTTTCCGCAATTTTTCCTGCAAAGATCAGCCGGATATCCTCGTGCGGCTCTCTCTTTTCGCACGGCAGAAATACCTCCTGATTAAAGCCGCTTCCGATCACAGTGCAGCGTGATTCTTCCACGCCGTAGATTGCGGACACCTCCAGCTGCTGGGTCTGGTGAAGCACAAAAATATGATCCAGTAGCTGAATATTTTCCCGGATCATCTCTGCCCGCATCCCGTGTTTTTTCATCTGCCTCAGATCTGTTCCGTGGCAGATTCCCCACACCAGCCTGTCCGGGAATAATTCCCGCACCAGCGCTGTGAGATAATATAAGTGGTGACACAGCAGGACATCCGGCTGAAATTCTTCCACTGCCCGCTTCAGATCTTTTGTAAAAGCATTTCGGTACTGTTCCAGCATGTTATCCGTCATCTGACTGTAGACCGTACTCTGATAGGGCATCTCATCCGACATTCCCGGAATCGGATAAGGCAGCTGCTCCGTCTGAAAAAAGACCGGAAAAAAGGAAATCCCCTCCGGGAGAATCACATGGTCAGACGCATAGACGCCGGCCAGAACAGCCTGTTCTATCCCAAGCTTGTGAAACCCCTTTACCAGTTCCGTCAGATAGACGCCGCTTCCCGTGCTGTTCGGTTTTTGCGCAGATATACTCATTATTCGCATAGTACCTCCCTGAAACCCCTACTGGTTTTCCAAAACCGGAACCAGCGATGTGTCCGCTGAAAATGTGTCTGCATTATACAGGTAAAGCACATCCGTTATCTTTTCTGATTTCATAAGCTCTTCAATGTCCTCATAATAATATCTCGGATCCACTACCACGATCTTTCGAAAGGTTTCCGTCATAAACGGAATGAAACAGTTCGCGTAGGAGTCCTTGAATATCAATAATCGCCGGTCGCTCTCCACACCGGCATTCACCTTGATCAGAGGATGGTTTCCCCCGGTGAACACTTCGTACTGGTTTTGGGTCTTCAGAGCAGCACTGTCGTAGAGAGAAGCTACCTTCTTCTGCTCTGCCACATATTCAGCGACCGTATTCTCGTCCATTTTTTCGTTAAAATAGACATTGATCTGATCGTATGTATGACCGCCGTACCCGCTTCTCGGAACCAGTGTTCCCTGAAAATTAACGGAGACGGGCGTTGACTTGTAATCCTCCGGACTGCCCCCAAGTTCCATATCATCGATGGCTGCCTGATACGCATAGTAAGCACCAAGACTTGTCCAATGATGATCCGTCTTATAGTAAAGATATTCGTCTTTATGTGCACTCAGATCATCTGCGACATCGATGAAGTTAATCCCACTCCCCTCCAGATTCTGCGCTACCGCATCCAGATAGGATTTCTGATCTCCCGCAGGCGCATTGGCCGGAAGTCGGTCTGCCAGCGTATAGGACGCCGTTGGGACGATTATCGCGTAAGTTTTCACGTCCGGATGGTCGGCTGCAAAATTCTTCATTGCACCGGTCTGCTCTGTCAGCAGCTGCTCGTCCGGATCCGCAAATGCCTGAATCAGATAGCCTCCCTTTCCACGGAAAACATCGTGGGATTCGTTGCGCCCCAGAACCGTCTGTACGCCGGACTGAAAGCCGATCCACCAGTCCCTGAACAGAAACTGGTCAGAGGCATAGGCTTCCAGATCCTTCTGGGTGTCTCCGGACAAGATGCTGTCCTTTGTGATGGCCGGCATCATTTGCAGATTCCGGTTCTCCTTCCCGGAGAACTTGCGGTCCTTCACAAGAACACACAGGATTGCGGCCGCAAACACAAGACACAGAAATGTCACCGCAAGCCCTCTATACAATTTTTTTTCGTTTATTTTCCTGTGATGTTTTCTTCCACTCATGATGTCTCCCCTAAAATCTAAAATATAAAAACGGATTATATGACTCGGTCACCAGGTACCCCACCGTCAGAACAAGGATGACCACGTACCCAGCCATTGCCAGGGTTACACCCACCCTGCCCTTCACCTCAACAAACTTCTGTTTCAGCCTCCTGCCAATCGGAAGGCTTGCCAGGATCAAAATGACAAACAGTAGAAAGTTCGTTGTCAGATAATAGACCGCCGTGCCATCGGCAATCCCTCCGCCGAAACCAAACATGGCGCCGAGATATGCAAATGCATTGCCAATAGAACTGCTGGCAAAAAACACCCACCCGATACACACAAACAGCATGCAGTACAGGTGCTGCAGAAATGCCGGCCACCGCGTCTGCCAGCGGCTCAGAACAAATTTTTCAAGCAACAGCAGCAGACCGTAATAAACGCCCCATGCGATAAACGTCCACTGCGCGCCGTGCCACAGACCGGTCAGAAGCCATACTACCAGAATATTCCGGATCTGCTTTGCGGTTCCCTCACGGTTTCCTCCCAGCGGAATATAGACATATTCTTTAAACCAGGAGCTGAGAGACATATGCCATCTCCTCCAAAATTCTGTGATACTTTTGGCGATATATGGATAGTTGAAGTTCTCGAGGAACTCAAATCCAAACATTTTCCCGAGACCGATTGCCATGTCGGAATAGCCGCTGAAATCAAAATAAATCTGAAATGTATAGGCAATGATCCCAATCCAGGCAGCCAACGCCGACAGATGCTCCGGAGCCGTGGCAGAAATATCGGTCCACACAACGCCGATATTGTTGGCCAGAAACACTTTTTTTCCCATTCCCACAATAAACCTTGCCGCGCCGTTTCCAAACTTTGTCAGTGAATATTGCCTGTCCGCCAGCTGTTTTTCTACGTCGTCATAGCGCACAATCGGACCTGCGATCAACTGTGGGAACATGGTCACGTACAGTGCAAACCGCATATAGCTTTTCTGCACGCCGACCTTCCCGCGGTACAAATCGATGATATAAGACATTGTCTGAAATGTATAAAACGAGATTCCAATCGGCAGGGGCAGTTCTTTAAACGGAATGTCAACCGGTAGAATGGCATTCAGATTAGATATCAGAAACCCTGCGTACTTGAAATATCCGAGAATGAACAAATTAAAGACAATCGCAAATATCAGGGTTCTTCCCGCTTCCCGCCTGCGGTCCTCCTTGATGTTGTGATTAATATCCAATCCCAGAAAATAATTACACATCGTAGAAAATAACATCAAGATCACATAGACCGGCTCACCCCACGCATAGAACAGGATGCTGAAAATCAGCAGGACCACATTCCTGACTGCAATGAACCTGGCAGGCACCAGATAATAACAGATCAGCGCCGCCGGCAAAAACATAAATATAAAGAAAATACTGCTAAATACCATTTATCTCTCTCACTTTCTCACGCTTTTCGAAAAAGACTGTCCCAGCGATGCGGCCTGGTCTCCCACCGCAAAGAACAGAAATCTTCCGTTCGTGCGGATGACCGCATGATTCAGAAGTTCTGTCTGGTTCGTCCCGTATCCGTTGAAATTTTTCAACTGCTCGTCGATTCTGTTCTGCACACTTGTCCGGATATCCTCCATCTGTGATTCATCTTTCGCTTTTATGATCAGAATTTCGCCGACATCCATTGTTCCCGCCGGACCGTAGAGTACAAAGCCGTCGATATCCGCAGCATTCAGGCTGTAGTAGCGTTTCAATTCCTTTGCCCCTTCTTCCCGGATGCCTGTATCTTCTTTTATCTTTGTGGAGATCACCTGATCTGCCACTTTCTCTAATGGTTTCTTATTATCCGCACTGGAACTGGTCAGCATAAAAATATATGCAAACAGCAGTACCACCATCGCGATCTTCACGCCCAGTGCTATTTTATCGTATTTCATCTTTTTGTGTTCCCCTTTATCGTCTGGTTCTATGATTCCGCTCCATAGGAAAAATCCTATAGTTCTGCCCGATCTGCAATCATCACCGCCCATGGTTCATAAAACGATGGCCCCGGATGGATTCCATCCTCCGCATAGTCTTTCACCAGCGAAGTATTGTCAATATAAGTCACTTCCTTCTCCCTGCACATCTGCTGGATCGCGTCATTGAACTCACCCGTTTTACTGAAAGGGCCCCACCCGGCGATTCCTGCTTCTGAGACCGGTGTAATGGAACAGATAAATATTTTTACATCCCGCAGTTGTTCCTGGAGGTGATCGATTCCCGCACTGTACTCCTCGATGAACCTGGTGGAATCGTCTCCTTCATTGAGACTCTTAAGATCATTGAGGCCGTAACTCATCACAACATTGGCCGGTGCAAGCGAAATGACCGCTTCTTCGTATTCTTCCAGATTTGCCACGCTATTCCCACGCGAAGCCACCACTCTGGATGCGTCAAGAACCCCATAGCCTTCCAGTCCCTCTGCCACGGAGTCCCCCATCACGATGGTGTTCTCGTACCGTGCATTCAGTTCATCGGTGTCTGTCGCCTCCAGTTCGGCCGCACTGACTTCATTCAGGCCCTGTGCCTGCACAATTCGATCCTGTGCATCCGCGACCTTCTGCTTTTCAAGCGCCTGCAACTGCTTTACGCCCTTCGCTGTATTTACTTCAGGTTTCTTATGTGTCAGGCCATAACCAATCCATATGATCAGCAATAACGCGACTATTCCAAGCGCGACAAGTGCCCGCCTTTTTAAAACCGTTTTTCTTCTGTTCCTCATAAGTAACATTTCCCCTGCTTTATCTTTTGTATCACTTTATCTTCTGTATTGCTTTACCTTCCATATATTTTCACATAAAAAGCTCCCTGAACCTGCGTCCACGGAGTTTTTCCTTCTGCAGAATGTACCCGTTCTCTGCCAAGCTATATCTCATTATATGGGCGATATTATTTCCTACACAATTAGTTTAGTATGATAAATCTATTCTGTCAATTCATTTCCGGAAATGTATGACATGGAATCAAAAAAATCATAATAATATGGGATTTTTATTGGAAAATCAGCCTGAAAAGTCTATATTACAGATTACAACGCACTTCTCCACTCTCGAATCACGTCTGTAAATTTTTGGTATTCTTCCACTACATCTTTATAGGCATCCAGTGCATCCTCAATATTGTCATCGCGCAGCTCCTCCAGCATATCGATTGCCGCATCCGCAAGTGGAAGAAACCCAAGATTGTTCACGATGCCCTTCAGGGCATGTACTGCTTTTTCCGCTTCTTCGTAATCCGCATTTTCAACCGCGGCTGTCAGACGTGTCATCGTCGGCTCGTCCGGAAATTCACGGATATATTTCGTATACATCTCCTCGTCATCCATAAAACGTGCCAGAGCATCCGCGCTCTCGGCGCCAAGCTTATCCAGTTGTATCATAATCTCATTCATCGCGCGAATCCTCCTTATATACACTTTATAATAACTTACTTTTGATGGAAAATCAATGCAGCATCCTCTGGTTTTATGCGATTTATGCGTATAAAACCAGAGGATGCTGCAGTTTCCAACGGACGTTTTATTTTCTTTTGATTTTACTTTGCGCCATAATAATCCAGAAGATATTTTTCGGCCTCCTCACACCAGATGTTGTGATTTGCCTCACAGATCTCTGCCAGCCCCTTAAACAGCGGGTTGTTCTCACCAAGTTTTCCAAAGTCTTCTATGGCAGTCAATTCCATATCGATATGCGGATAAATGATTTTCTTTCCCCCAGGAATATCCGGCTGATTTACGATGGTTTCCGGAGCTGCATTCAGTCCACCCACATGCGTGATCATATAGGATGGATTCAGGGAACCCTCCTGAGACAGCTTCAGGCATTCTTCCATATCACCAGTGGAGCCGCCGGAGGTTCCGACAATATGGGTTCTCTCGTAATGCACATTGTAAAAATTAAATGGAGCCTTCAATTTTTTATCGGTAGGTCCCGCGAAGAAGTTCAGGCATCCGTCTGTTCCCAAAAGGTCGCCTCCCTGCTCGATCAATGCCGGAACTGCCGCAAAAACAAACACTTCGTCATATCCCTCATTACCGTTCATCTGCTTTAATGTCTCTGTTGCATTCTCCATGCCGCGGGTGTTAATATAGGAGAGCTCCACCCCCTTTTTCGCTGCATTTTCCGGGGTGACCAGAAGCTCTGCACGGTCAAGTCTCTCCTGGTCAATATCCACGACAACCACTCTCTTTGATTTGTATGGTCCATTCACCGCATAATCAATGGCTCCGATTCCCATTGGTCCGGCACATCCTAAAAGTGCCACACTGCCGCCATCCTTTAATCCCATCTGATGCTCATAGATAAAGTTTTCTGTATGATATGTCGCATGGAACGCACCGATGATGCACGACATCGGTTCCGCAAGGGATGCATTGGCATAGTAGTCACTGTGATAATCCAGCACACAGCCTTTGTCAATCGCAATTTTGGGAATGATGCAGTAAGTCGCATTTCCCCCGAAATATTCATAGCTGTATCCCGCTGAATATCCGTTATCCAGATTCATTGCCGGCTGGAGGACAAACTGATTGCCTTCCTGGAACCGCTCCTTCAGTTTCGCCCCCACCTGCACGATGATTCCGGCGAACTCATGGCCCGTGATTACCGGGTGCTCCTTGATATCTTCCGGTACACGCTTGTGGTCCTCTCCCAGGATTGCCGCCTTGTAGGTCGACAGGCAGACACTGTTTGAGATTACCTTTACCAGAAGTTCCTCCTCACCAATTTCCGGCAATTCATACTCCTTTACAACGACATCTTTCTTTCCCTTTAATACAGCTGCTCTTGTCTTCATTTTTTTCCTCCCTGATTTACTTCTCTTTTATTTCGATTGCTTTTATTTCATCCAGTAACATGTCAAGATTAAAATCCCTCATAAAGTTCTTGATCGTAATGATTCTTTTTCCGGGATTTGCTTTCACCGCGCGGTCGAATAAGCTCTCATGAGTTACGATGATGTCTGCATTCTGCGGTACTTTTTCGATAGCAAAATTCTTTACTTCTTTTGTAATCCCCTCTTTTTCCAGGCGTTTACGGAACGCATTGGCTCCCATGGCACTACTGCCAAGACCTGCATCACATGCAAAAGCAATGAATGAAATCTGTGTGCGCTCCTCGTTCCCTGCGGTTCCCTCCCCGGCAGTCTTGTCTGTCATAACTGCTTTGAAAAGATCCTTTCCCTCCTGCTTCATTGCCTGGGATGCTTTCTGCTGTTCCATGAAGTCATCATCCTCTTCTTCTGTTTCCTTCCCCATCTTCAGGAATAGAGAATTAATCAGAAAGCTCACGATTGCAGCGACTGCCACGCCCGCAATCACCCCCAGGAACTTTCCTTTTGGTGTCAGTGCCAGGTACGCAAAAATGGATCCCGGACTCGGTCCCGCCACCAGACCAGCATCGAAGAACTGGAATGTGACGATCCCGGACATTGCGCCTCCGATCATTCCCAGAATCGTGATCGGTTTCATCAGTACATATGGGAAATAGATTTCATGTATTCCTCCGAGGAAGTGGATGATAATCGCCCCGGGCGCCGTCTCTTTTGCACTTTTTCTGCCAAATAATGAGAATGCCAGAAGCAGTCCGAGCCCCGGTCCCGGATTTGATGCCAGCATGAAGAACATGGATTTTCCGTGTTCCAGTGCCTCCTGCATTCCCAGCGGATAATAGATTCCCTGGTCAATGACATTGTTTAAGAACAATACCTTCGCCGGCTCGTTCAGAATTGGAAGCAGCGGAAGGTATCCGGTTCTCACAATCGTCTGCACCGCAGCAGAGATCAGATCATTCGCGCCCACAACAATTGGACGGACCATTTGATAACTTAACAAAGTGAGAATACAGCCGATAATACCAAGTGAAAAGTTGTTGACCACCATCTCGAATCCTGCAGGGATTTTCCCGTCAATAAATTTGTCGAATTTCTTGAGAATCCATGCGCTTAACGGCCCCATGATCATAGCTCCCAGAAACATGGGGATGTCTGATCCCACAATCATACCGGCGGTTGCAAGTGCTCCGATCACGCCGCCTCTGTCGCCGTGAACCAGCTTGCCTCCGGTGTGTCCAAGCAGCAAAGGCAGAACGAATTTCGAGATTGGTCCAACCAGCTCCGCAAAGTTTTTGTTTGGTATCCAGCCTGTGTCAATAAATAAGGCGGTTATAAATCCCCAGGCGATGAATGCCCCCATATTTGGGATGACCATGGCAGTCAAAAAACCGCCAAATGCTTGCAGGCTTGCTCTAATTTTCTTTTTCATAGTCATTATCCTCTCTCATTTTAATTGTAAAATCTGCGCTCTGTGAATGGCGGAGTACACGGGTCACGTTCCTGCTGTCACTCTGTTTGTAGAACTGCTCCGCCTCCTCTCTGCCGGCTCCGCCCCGCATCTTTCTCAGAATTAGACGCTCCTTTAACTGCTCCTCCCCAGCCGTGATCATGATCGAGAAATCGCATTTCTCTTTCAGGTCTCTCCAGCCTTCATCCTTAAGAAGAAGCCAGTTTCCTTCCAGCAGAATGATATTTTTTTCTACCCGCACCACATCCTCCACCACATCGTGGAGCTTTCTATCGTATACCGGCCACAGGATATTTTCGGTGAAAATGCAGTCCAGTTTCTTTTTTAATTTTTCAAGATCAAATGTCTCCGGACATCCCTTTACCGCCTTCATGGGCACCACCGCTCCGTCGACTACTGCCTCGTGTGCTGCAATATAGTCGCTGTGATAATGAAATCCGTCCAATCCTAATGCCTGAACTTCCTGCAGGTCCATTCTTCTCTTCGAGAGCACCTGAAGATATTCTGCGAGGGTGGATTTTCCTACTGCCGGAGGTGCTGCCAGAAAAACAAGGATTCTTCTCCCTTTTGCTTTTTGTATCCCATCTATTTTTCTCAAAAGCGGAACAAAGATTTCTTCTGTCGTGGATTCTCTGTACTCCGCAGCAACCTCAAACCCGTTTACCGTAAGAATCTCTTTTCGCCATCCCTTATTTTTCATCATTCAATTACCTCCAACAGCTCCCTCTCGGTTTCTGCCGCAAATAATTTTTCTATCATCTCGTCATCCATCAGGGTCTCCGCCAAACGTGAAATCATATTCAGATGCTCCTCTGGATCGACTCCTGCAAAGGAAATGATCACCTGTACACTCTCGTCTCCCGGAAACAAAACCGGCTCTTTTAATTTCAGTACAGACATTCCGTTTTTCAGTGCCCCGCATTCCGGCCGCGCATGAGGCATTGCAAATCCCGGCATAATAATGATGTATGTACCATTGTCTATCACATTCTGTATCATCGCATCGATATAGCTTTCTTCTATGCAGCCCTTTTCCAGCAACGGCTGTGCCACCTCACGGATTGCCTCTTTCCAATCTGAAATTCTATCTTTAAAACTAATTCCACATATATTGCTCATGCTCTTCTCCTCCTATTGCTCATAAATTTCATTTACATTTTTCTGCAAAAAATTATCTAACACTTTTTCAATCTGCTGCTGTACCCGCTTTTCCTCTCCTGATTTTATATCCTCCAGAAAATCATCCTCGCTGAACACTGCATTGCTGATCGCAGAAATTGCCAGTGTTTCTCTCTCGTCCTTCTTGTTGATCAGCATGACGACCATGGCCTGTGCCCCGAAAAAGTAAGGATCTTCGAATCTGTTGCCCTCCGGTAGGAGAATGATCATTTTTGAGTCAGCCACCGCATCAGTGCGACAATGAAGAAATACTATCTCGTATTCCGGAATCACCTGAGTGGATAAGGCCTCTCTTTCCCGCAGATCCTTCGCAATCTCAAGCTGGTCACTTTCCGTTCTTCCAAGGATTTCACCTATCTGGCTGATAATCGCGTCAAAGGAGCACCCTTTATCTGCACGGAAGAACCTGAAATCTGCCAGAATGGAATCCACTTCTTTTGTAATCTGTAATATGGTATGAATCACAGTTCCTCGGCTTTCTTTCGATTCCGCTACTTTTTCCCTCACTGCCAGAGACTCTACATAACGATCGATCAGTTCAAAATCATGCTTTTTCATAAACGGTTCCACCTGTATGACAGGAACCTTATCTGATTTCACATCAAAGCTGCTGACTATGAAATCAATCTCCCTCTTGCTGAGCTTGGGCAGCTCCCGAATCGTCAGTATCTTCGTGTGAATCCGGTTTCCAAAATACTGTAGCAGCCTGGATGCAATCAGGTTGGATATCCCGATGCCGCTGGCGCACATTACACCGATGTCCACCCGGCGCTTTTTTCTGTTTTTCTCCCGCAGCCGAACGATTGCGCCTCCAAAATGCATGGCCAGATATCCGGTCTCCTCCTCCGAGACTTCACAGTTCAGACATTCACCCAGTATTTTTGCCGCCTCGCCGGAGCGTTCATAGACGTCTGGATAAATGGTCTGTACCTCTTTGAGCAGTGTATTCTGAACAGGTATCCCGTGCAGCATTCTTGTGACTGCCGGACGAAGGTGCGTCATTAGTCCGTCGATAAAAACCTCATCTGTCTTCAGTTCAAAGCTTAATTCCGGCCCAAAAACATCCGTCAGATGATATACGATTTCTCTCAGGGAAATGTTTTCGCCCCTGACTTCTACATACTCATCACTGCTGCTTAGCTGTCTTTTTGCACTTTTCAGAAATATATGAAGTGCCTGCCTTTCCGCCAGTGAGCATGTAATGGAAAAGGATGTTTCCAGTCTTTCTGCGATTTCCCCTGCAATCCGGAAAATCTCATCCTCACACTGTCCTCCTGCGCACTCCTTCAGATGGTGCCCGTTCTTTATTCTGTCCACTGCGATTTCCAGAAAAACAAGCAGGCCTTTTACCGATTCCACCGTGAACTGTTCCATCAATTTTTCGGATAGATCTGCCAGACTGACCTTCAGGGTTTCCTCCAGTGTGCTATCCTGAATCTTCTCCTCCGGATATTCCTGGATATATGTCATGATCAGCCTTCGAAAATCTGCCTCCTCATACTCCATTGCAACTCCGTACCCTGTTCGTTTTACCAGGTGGATTCCCGACTTATCAAACCAGGGCTGCAGATCTTCCAGATCGTGATTGATTGTGGCTTCGCTCACCCCGAGCTGCTGTGCATAATAAAAAGTTTTCTGTACATCCTGATTCTGTATCAGCATTCCCAGCAGCTTTTTCTGCCGTTCTTTTCTGTTCCGTGGTTCGAAAGACTGCAGTTTTTCAAGACAGCTTAAAAATTCTTCTTTGTTTTCTTTTTCGCCTGATAGTATCAATCCTTTTTTTGATTGAGTATCGAGATACAGGCTGTATTTTTCCAGTTCTTTGTCCAGCCCTTTTAATTCCCTGAACAAGGTCCGCTTGCTGATCTGGAGATTCTCTGACAGTTCTTCTTTTGAGATTGTTCTGGAGCTTTTGATCAGCAGAAATAAAATCTGTACCTGTCTTGGTGTAAAATTCATAACAGCCTCCTTTCTTTTGATATATTTATGATATCGCATGAAAAACAAAAAAACAATTTATCGATAAACAGAATTGGCACTTTGCAATCGTGCCATTTTTTCAGGGCAAAAAAACACCACCCCCGGCGCGTGGCGCCGAAGATGGTACTGCCTGAATTTCACAATTCAATTTTGTATTTTGCAGAGTTCTATGCAAGCCCTTTTTCTTCCAGGAAGTTCATCAGAAGTGGTTTTTCTTCCTGAATGCGTTTTGTTCTGTATTCAAATTCCAAGATGGTAAGTCCTGTAAACACAACGATCATGCCGATCATGACCAGGACCGGTGTCAGAATACTCTCACCACCGCAGATCGTACTTCTGAACGCATCAACCGTGTAGGTAAACGGAACCCACTTGTGGATTGCAGATACAAATGCAGGTGACAGCTGAACCGGATACGTTCCGGCTGAGCCCGCAAGCTGAACGACCATAAATACCAGCATCAAAAAGCTTCCGACTTTTCCCAGCGAACTGTTAAAGAAGTACATCACTGAGGTGAACGCCATGGATGCCAGGCTGGCAAATGCGATTGTCTTCGCCATCTCCACCGGCGTAAACCCGTCGAAGATGTGGAGCAGCACGATCAGCAGTACTCCCTGCAGGATTGCCAGCGGGTAAAGAATCGATGCTTTGCTTGCCCACCATGATAATCCGGATTTTAATTTTCCACGATATTTTGTCAGAGGGTACATCAGACAGAATGCAAGGCATCCAACCCAGAGTCCGACTGACATCATGTATGGTGCCATCGCGTGTCCGTTATTTTCTACAGTAGTTATTTTGCTCTCCTTATCCGTTACCGGTGCCGCAAACATATCAATGGTACTGTCAGATGCCTTCGAGTTTTTCACCTCTTCTGTGCCATCTTTCAGACTGCCCGTCAATGTATCTGAACCGGCGGAAAGTTTTTTCAGGCCGCCGCCAAGCTCCAGTGAGCCATTGTAGAGCTGTGAGGATCCGTCCTGGATCTGACCTGCCCCGTCTGCCAGCTGGGAGGAGCCGCTGTTCAAAGCCGTATTGTTTGCGACCAGTTTTTTTGTTCCGTCATACAGCGTCGTTGTTCCGTCACCTAACTGTGCTGCGCCGTCTGCCAGGGTAACTGCCCCGTCTGCCAGTTGCTGTGTTCCATCCTTTAATTTGCTGCTGTTGCTGTCCAGTTCTGACACCCCTGCGGTATAAGCGCCCACACCTTTATCCAGTGTACCTGCTCCATCCGCCAGTTTTTTTGCACCGTCAACGGCTGAAAGGATGCCGCCCGATAACGCAGGACCGGCATTGGTAAGACTCTTTGTGCCGTCTGTAAGTGCTTTGTTGTTTGCAGTCAAAGTGTCAAATCCATCATTCAATGCTTTGACTCCAGCGGCTGCAGCCGGGAAGGACGAGGTGCTGTTCTGAAGTGTCGTCAGGCCTGCTGCGACCTGATCTGTCCCTGATTTCAGTGTGGAACCGCTCTTCAATAAAGTGGATGCGCCACCTGTGAGCAGCTGATTGTTTGCGGTCAGCGCGTCAAATCCATCATTGAGTGATTTGACTCCGGCTGCCGCTGTCGGGAAGGATGCCGTACCGGTCTGCAGTGCTGTTAGACCTGCTGCAACCTGGCCAACCCCGCCATTCACAGACTGTGCACCCGCATATAGCTGATCCACACCGGTCTTGAGTACTTCGACTCCCGCTGTCAGCTGGCCGGCTGCTCCCTGCATCTCCTGTGCTCCTGTTGCCATAGCCGTAGCTCCCCGACTCATATCTGCAGCTCCCTGTGTAAGCCCTGCAGCAATCTGATTCAGCCCTGTTGCCGTGCCCCCGAGTGCAGTCGTACTTCCTGCTATGGAGGCAGCCATATCATCTGCAATCTCCTGTTTTCGACTGTTGTAGGCATCCGCATCCACGCCATCCACACCGGAGAGGTCTGTCTGTGCCGTAGTTAATGTCGTGATCACTGCATCCAGATCAGCGGTACTGACTTCTGTCCCCTCGCTCTGCATCTGCAGGAGCTGTTCGATTGCAGTCTGTACACCCTGGTTTCCATTTGTAATCTGTGCGTTTGCTGTGTCAATTTTCTCGGCTCCGTCCGCAAGTACCTCGTCTAAAAGTGCACTGTAATTTTCAGGTACCGCTCCAATAGAAGCAGTTGTACTGTTAAGTGTGTCAGCCGCAGTGGTACAGATGCCGCTGGCCTGGGCAATCACGCCGCTGGCGTCATTCATCCCGTCCGCTGCTTCCTGCATTTTTCCGCCAGCTTCTGACATCCCGCCAATTGCCGCTTTCATTCCTCCGGTCAGCGTCAGATTGCCTTCTGCGTCTGTATCCGAAGCCATACTTCCAACCTGTTCATCCAGGCCTTTCAGTCCGGCTTCAAGCTGCTCCGCTCCGGACTTCAGGGAAGGGGCCGCGGCCGGTGTGCCGTCTACAACGGCTGTCTTTAACTGGCTGATTCCCGCGGAAACTGTTCCAAGCCCCTCCAGACCGGCGAGTTGTTTTCCTCCGGCGGCTAACTGATTCACACCGTCCACATAGCCGGTCACTCCGTTTGCCAGAGCAGTCGTCCCGCTTACGTACTGGGTTACCCCGCTTTGAAGGGATAACGCTGCCGGGTTCCCGCCCGTTGCCGGTGCCCCGTCCGCAACGGCTGTCTTTAACTGGCTGATGCCTGTGTAAACAGTTCCCAGGTTCTCCAGACCGGCAAGTTGTTTTCCTCCGGCGGCGAGTTGTCCGGCTCCGGCTACATACTTGTTTACGCCGGCCGCCAGTGTATTTGTGCCTGCAATATAAGTATCTGCACCTGTCTGGAGCGCTTTTGCACCTTTGGACAGTTCAGATGCACCGGACGCCAATTGCGTGCTCCCATTGGTCAATGCGGCTGAATTGGATTTTAATGCGGCAACTCCATCCGTATAATCCTTGACGCCTGTATTCAGGTCATTGATTCCTCCGGTCAGTGTCGGCAGTTTGGACGTCAGCGTCGACACGCCGTCATCCAGCTGGCCTGCGCCATCATTTACCTGTGCTACTCCATCTGTGTAGTCTGCAAGACCTGTTGTCAGCGTATCCGCACCATCCTTAAACGTCAGTGTGCTGTCTGCCAGTTTCTTCAGGTTCACAGAGATCGTCGCGTTTCCATCAGATGCGGTCGTCAAACCATCCTTGATCTCACCGGAGCCGTCTGCCGCTTTCTGCATTCCATCACCAACTGTTGCGATCTGATCAAACACGGTCTGCGTATAAGTTCTTGTAACTTCCTCTGTGATGCTTGATTTGATTTTTGACAGTGCCGTCTCGCTCAGCTTCGAGGCGATGTAATTTGTCCCCGGATTTGTTGCATAATCCAATTCCATTTTTTGCGGATTTTCATCCATCAGCGTCGCTGCATCTGCTGAAAAATCCTCCGGAATTGTAATGACCATATAGTAGGTACCGTTTTTCAGTCCCTGCGCAGCAGCCTCTGCATCTACAAAGTTGAAAGAAAGCGAATCATTCTCTTTGAGATTATCGATTAACTCGTCTCCTATCTGCAGTGTGCTGTCATTGTACTTCACATGCCTGTCTTCGTTGACCACTGCAACCGGCAGATTGTCCACATTCCCATACGGGTCCCACATAGACGCCAGAAACAGTCCGGCATAAATTGCGGGTATGGCTGCAATTACAATGACAACCAAGAGCAGAATCTTATTGTGAAATAAGCTCTTCCATTCTTCCTTTAACATTCTGTCACTTCCTTGTCGTATTTTGTAGGTACTAAAGTTATCAAGAAAACACTTTTACTAGACATAATGTTGATTTTCTTGATGTAATGAATTATACTAAACAGAAAAAATGGTTGCAAGCATTAATAATAGTGCTTATGTCTGATATACAACACGCATTTTATTTATGTCTATTATTAGTCATAAATGAGAGAAATTATCTTTAAACAATTATACAAGAAAAGGACGCTGTCTGGTTGCAAGGCAGCAGAAAACGAGGGATTGAAATGGCGAAATCAATGGATCGAAGAGTACGAAAAACAAGAGCGCAGCTGCGGAGCGGCCTTGCCCGGCTCATGCAGGAAAAGAGCGTCCGCGAAATCACGGTAAAGGAGCTGGTCGATGAGGTGGATATCAACCGCTCCACATTTTATCTGCATTATTCCGATATCTACCAGATGCTGGATTCCATCGAGGCGGAACTGGAGGCCGAGATCATGGCGGCCATTCAGGCGAATCCGCTGAAGCCGTTCGGGAAAGAAACGCCTCCTTTTGTGGAACAGTTTTTTATGATTCTTGAGGAAAATCAGGACATCTGCTGTGCGCTTCTCGGCCCCCACGGTGATATGACATTTGTTTCTAACATCGAGAAGATTATCGCAGAAAATTTTATGGAGAGGGATCTCTCCCTCTCCGACAAGAACATACTGGACATCGCATACGCCTCCGCCTTTTGTCTCAGCGGATGTGTGGGCTTGATCAAGACCTGGCTCAACGGTGCGCTCAAAGAGTCCCCCCTGCATATGGCTAAGCTCACGCATACCCTGATCACGCATACCACCCATGATTTTGTGATGCGTGCCGCGGTTACTGACTGATCGCACATCAGGTTCCGAATGTCCGCTTTATGTGTTTAAAAAGATTCCGGCACAGTCTCCGGCACATCCGGATTTTCTTCCTGTGCCGCCGCAGCCCGAAAAATCAGGATTCCAACCACAAATAGTACTCCGATCATTCCGACACCGACGTTCACGCTACCGGAAATCTGTGAGACAATGCTGACGACAGTTGTTCCTACAAAGGACGCCCCCTTTCCGCAAATGTCAAGGAGACCGAAGTATTCGCCCGAGCGGTCTGCCGGTATAATTCTGGTAAAGTAGGATCTCGATAATGCCTGAATCCCGCCCTGAAACATGCCGACCAGAATGGCAAGCACCCAGAACTGCCATTGCGTTCTGAGGAAAATCGCGAAGACTGCAATTCCAAGATACGCAAAAATACAGAGCGTAATCAGCTTCGTTGTCTCGAATTTCTCAGACAATCTTCCGAAGAGGATTGCAAACGGAAATGCCACGATCTGGGTTGCCAGAAGCGCCAGCAGAAGGCCGCTGCTGTCCAGCCCAAGAGAGGTTCCGTAGGCCGTTGCCATGTCGATGATCGTATATACTCCATCTATATAAAAGAAAAAGGCAAGTAAGAATAAAAAGACCTTTTTTTCCTTCCGCACATTCGAAAACAATCTTCCCAAGCGCTGAAAACTCTCCTTGACTGCATGTGGTTTCTTCTCCACATAAAATCTTTGCCTGTATTTTTTCAGAAGCGGCAGTGACATGGCAAGCCACCACACGGCGACAATCGCAAAGGCGATTCCCATTGCCATTTCCATCGAAATTCCCAGCTTACCGGAGCCAAGCACGAGCCCGAGACAGGCTATAAACGGGACACAGCTCCCGATGTATCCCCACGCAAATCCCTGCGATGAAATATTGTCCAGCCGCTCTTCGCTTGTCACATCACCGAGCATGGAATCATAGAAAATAAGGCTGGAAGAAAATCCACATTTTGCAATAATATAAATCACAAGGAATACAAGCCACTGCTTTGCCAGCCCCAGCGCCATGCATCCCGCCGCACCGACAAACAGGGTCACTGTAAAGATTGGTTTTTTAAACCCTTTCGTGTCAGCAAGTGTACCCAAAATCGGACCGATCACCGCTACAAGAATGGTTGCAATGGAGGCCGCATATCCCCAGTACGCCAGATAGTCGACAGATGAAAGCCCCGCACTTTCCGCAAGATAGTTAAAATATATCGGCATAATCGTAGATACCAGTAGGATAAAAGCTGAATTTCCGACATCATACATAATCCAGCTTTTTTCAAGACTTGTCAGTTTGAACTTCATAAATGCAATCCTCTCTTCCTTTTTCTTTGACTAATTTACTTCCAAATGTATACTGATACACATGATCCAGCTCCATTTTCCCCAAAAGATACTCTGGGTATTCCCGGATCAGGCGGGCAGCCAGATTTTTTGCGCCATCATACAGCAACAGCAGTCGCTGTGTGCTGTCACTGCATTTTTCGTTCTTCTCATAATTGACTATGAGGCCATGCATCTCTTCATAATTGCCGCTCACCTTCAATAACATGTAGATCAGCTTTCTTTTCAGCTTCGACGGTGCCAGCAGCAGATTGTTGTTGGATATCATTCCCCGCAGTGCTTTGCCCACATCCTTCGCAGTCACTCCTTCATAAAAATCTTGGATCACATCGGAAGTTTCACTGTTGATCACAATGTGGTCCGTCAGTCTGTGCCGAACCGGATCAAGCCCGTCTCTCACCATCAGCTCCCGATCAAACTCCACTTCGATTTCCCCATGGGACACGCCGCTCTGTCTGATCTTCTCGTCCACGTAACCGTGACATGTGACATCCAGCGCGAAATGACAGATAAACCCATACACATATGCCTGATACGCAGGACTGCTCTCCTTCTTCCTGATGATATCCGCCGCATGTTCGAAAAACTGATATCCCGGCTGTTCATGCATTCCAAACCCGATGCGATTGATTTTGTTGCTCTTTAATGGCTGATAATAAAACAAAATGTCCGGTCCGTGCAGACCGATATTAAATAAATCTGGATAGTTCTCGACGATCCTTTTTTCATCTCCTGTAAGCATTTGGCTGATTTCCTGCCCCATTCTGTAATGGGCGTATGTAGATGGCATATTGGTTCCTCCCGCATGTTAAATTGAAACATCTCTTCTAAAGTAACAACTGTACTTTATTTTTTTAAAATTTAGTACACGTTTTCGTAAAATCTATGTAATTTTTTTGTGCAGAAGCCTGCGTGCTCTAAGTAAAAATACTTACGGGCAATAAAGCAGTCTATACTAAAAAACACCTCGCTGACCGTGATATGATCCTGAGTCATACCGCGGTCAGCGAGGCGTTCCTGTTATGGGGAGGGGGGTCCTATTCTGTTATTTTTACATAATTGTCCCAGCAGGTTCCGCTGTTATCTGAAATACCGGAACTGTTGAACATCAGGTAAGCGTTCTCGACCTCTGAATCATCCACCACGTATCCCAAAGTAACAGTTCTTGTCTCTCCAGCAGCTATATCCAATTGATATGCTGCTTTTCCACTATAATCAGTAAAGCCTAAATACACTGGTTCGCTAAAGGATGCGCCCATTTGTCTTTGATATCCATCTTGCTCCTTTGTCAGCGTATAAACATATGGCGCGAAAAAGTAATTTGCAATATTTGTGTCAGTTGGATTGTGAAGTGTTACGGCTGCAAGCACGAATTTTCTCGCATGCTCTTCTGTTATGGTTTCAACTTTCCCAGTCTCTTCGTTCAATTGTGCAGTCGTATCTTTTCTCATCATGACGGTTCCATCATCCTGAATATTCTCCTGATACATATCCGTGGCAACTCCATTCTCCAGATCAAGAATCGGCGCATTGTCTGTCACCTGAATGGAATCTACCGTGTATGTGACCTGTGCAGCGGCTGCCTGATTCTCACCCTGCTCCGCTAAAATGTCCATCCAATTCTGGTCTTTCGCAACAACATCCTGCGTTGTCTCACCAATTGCAAAGATATTATCCTCTGTAATTACGGCTGCTGGTTCCTCTGTCATCACTCCCTCTTTTTCCTCACTCAGCGTAATTGGTTCTGCATCTTCCACGATCTCATAGGAAAGATTTTCGCCGATTTTCTTTAATTCATCCAGTGATAATCCGGAGTCCATGCCATATATGGTAAAAAGATATCCGGCTTTCTGATCAAACAGTACAATATTATATCCTGTGCTCCCATCCTCCATAAATGTGGTGAGGATCTTAGCTTCATACGTTCCAATCATTGTATCTTCTGAATTTGTCACATTTGCCATAGAAATTGTCATTTCTGTCGCTGGTTCTGCCCCTATCGTAATTCCACCAGCAGACTCTGCTCCATTTTCCGGATAGATTTTGTATTTCTCCATATAGTCTGCGTTATTCGATATAAACCCAGCTGGAATATAATTTGCAATGATGCGTACCGGCTGTCTCTCCATCACCTGATTGCCATCCTCTTCTTGAGAAACATTCAGATTATATTCTCCATTTCCAACAAGGTCCTCATGTAAAATAAAGTGTTTTACCGTCGCATACGCAGTCACTGAAATTCCAAGCACAGCTGCAATCATGATCATCAATGCAGCCCTTTTCTTTTTATTTATTTTTCGCTTTGGCTTCTGCTCCAGCATGTACAGCAGATTTTCTTCTATCTTCTGAAAGCCTTCAAACTCAGCATCCTGATTTTCTTCTAATTGACCGATTGCTATCTCTTCTCCCAAATCGCGTAAGATCCTATCCGTTTTATTCTCTTTATCCATAATATTCAGCTCCCTCCATATTCCGAATCTGCCGTTTCGCCCGTTCAAACCGTTTCATTGCAGCTGCCTCTGTTATCTCAAGCACACCTGCAATTTCCCTATAACTCAATTCATAAAAGCATCGATATAAAACAATCTCTCTGGAGCTCACATCCAGATGCTCCATGATCTGCTTGAGAAATTCTCGTTCTTCTACACCCTGTATGCCAGGAAATGTAATCGTTTTATCCGCTTTCACTTCACTATCCACCCCTTTTGCAAAGAATCCGCTTTCCCGCTGATTCTTTCGATACTTATTTATGGCTTCATTTCTGCTTGTTATGCTGATAAAGCTTTTTACCTGACATTCCGAAGCATTCTGTAATCGTTCCAGATACGGCATGACCTTGACAAATGTATCCTGCACGACATCCTCTGCCTGCCCTTTGTTCTTCAGTATGGAATACGCAATAGCGTATACTGGCTTTGCGTATGTCTCATATAGATCTATGAAAAACTCTTTTGACTTACTGTCTTGTGTATTTTTCATGCGGAAGTTTTCCTTTCGTTTTTTGAGTACTCATCTAATATAACAAATAAGAGCAGGAATGTCTGACATAAATAGAGTGGAAAGTAACTAAACATCAATTGGATAAATTTTCTCGGGATTTATTCTCGATGACATTATTTGTCATTCTTATCTTGTATAATAACCATGTCATATAGAAAAAATGGAATTTTCTATTAATTAATGCATGGGATGCTTCTCGATTTTCACTATTGATAACATCACTATCAAGTGTTATACTTGTCTCATCAAGTATTTAACTTGACAACCCAATCGATACTATCAACCTGATTTGAAAGGAGGACAATTATGACATATTTAAAAAACAACATTTTCACAACTAAACATGAAGGTCTGGTTGTCCGAATGGACATAGACAGGGTTTAAATATTCTAAAATCCACAATTGTTTAAGAATATCTATACTAATCTATTATGACAACCGCACCTGATTAAGGTGTTATTTTTATGTTCTTTTTTAAGGAAAATAGAAATTCAATAGCACCGTCATAGAAAGGAATAGATATGAAAACAATTAATGGAATCTACACCTCTGCTATTATATTTACCACCAAAAATGAAAATACAAATATTGATCAGTATGCCATCGCTCAACTGCAGGCTCTGTGCGACAATCCAGTGAATCACGGATGTAAATTCCGTATTATGCCAGATGTTCATCCTGGAAAAGTTGGGACAATCGGATTAACACAAACCATAGGAAATGCAATACTTCCAAATGTAGTAGGCATTGATATTGGATGCGGAATGACATTAGCGCAAATCAAAGGGAAAAAATGTGAATTTCAGAAACTTGATTCAATTATTAGAGAAAGTGTTCCATCTGGATTTACAGCAAGAAAAAAACTACATCGTTTTGCAGAAAACTTTGACTTGTCTTCGCTATATTGTTTCAAAAGTGTCCGTAAAGACAAGGCACTATACAGTCTCGGAACGCTTGGATCTGGCAATCATTTTATCGAAGTAGACAAAGACACTGATGGAAATACTTATATTGTAATCCATTCTGGCAGTCGTCACCTCGGCAAAGAAGTGACTGAATACTATTTAGATATGGGACAACAAGTCTTAAAAGAACACGGTATTAAAATTCCATATGAGATGACATACCTGGAAGGAACACTTATGGAACAATATCTACACGACCTTGAGATTGTTCAGAATTTTGCAACGCTTAATCGTGAAATCATTCTGGATGAACTGTGTAAAGGAATGAAATGGAAAGTTTTAGATAGTTATAGCTGCATTCATAACTACGTAGAATCATCTTCAACTTCCTACAATGGACTTCCAATTTTACGTAAAGGAGCAATTTCCGCGAAAAAAGATGAAAGAGTCATCATTCCAATCAATATGCGTGATGGTATTCTACTTGGAAAAGGGCTTGGAAATGACGAGTGGAATGCATCAGCTCCTCATGGTGCTGGCCGTATTTTAAAAAGAGAAGATGTAAAAGCTAATTACACAGTATCTGCTTACAAAAAAGAAATGAAGGGCATATACTCTTCCTGCATAGGACAAGGCACTTTAGATGAAGCTCCATTTGCATACAGAAGTATTGATGAAATTCAAGATGTAATTCAAGACACCGTTAGCATTACAAATGTGCTTAAACCACTCTACAATTTCAAATCAAGTAATGCATAACACCTTGAGTCTGAATACACACACTTATTAGATACAGCGTAAAAATTATATTTTTTGAGAAAGAAGGTAAAAAGATGGCACATTTAAAAGAAACGCCATGTAAATATTATATAGCATTTGGAGAATGCAGCAAAGGCAGAGAAGCATGCCATACCGGATACTGCCAGCATTGCAGCAAATACTATCCCCGTGCCAAAGTAAGGCACATTAATAAGAAAAAGCAATACAACGAAAAACAACGCAGTAATTATTCTGCGTAATATAATAGTCTTTTCCATTTATTGGTGAGACTCCAGGTACCAAATACCGGTATCAGAAAAGGACTATTATATGAATTTACCAATTGACGTCACACAAAGTGATTTATGCATCACAAAAGACGTCAGGGACGCAATCACTATCTGTGGAATATTGCTTGTGATTATGTCATCAACAGTTGGCTTCATGACATGAGAATCGGCGATATTCCTCCTAGTGTTTTTGAAAATACTCTTTGTATATTGCCTCTTCATCATAATCGGGGGAATATTTTTCGATTATATCAACAATACTTCGGATATACGCTTCATCCGTTTCCAATGCTTCTGCAATGGTTTTGTTATCCTGTCCTTTTTTCATTTTTTTAATTGTTAACTGAATTACTTTTTTTGCTTTGCCTCTGGCCTCACCATCACGCCGTTCCATCGCCATATGTTTTTTTTCATCATATTCTGTTAGAATCAACATCCTCACCTCATTCCAATTTTTCAAAAGGAACTCCTTTAGCACATCATGCTCAACACAGTATTTGCACGCTATTTCAACGGCCTCCTCATTTCTATTTCATTTACTTCCAGTTGCAGGGCTGCTTACTCATAGGGTAAATTAGTCGAATCGACCACCGAATGATACAGATATTTCAGAACAGAATGTTTCTCTTATAAATCCTGCAAAACTCACTTACTTATAACTTTTTGTAACTGTTCAGAACCCCCTTGGGGAACTAATTAATTTTTGTACAAAACAGAGAATTTTTAAAACCTGTTTTGCGATATTATTTCGGT